>USIE01000007.1 GCA_900554645.1 uncultured Collinsella sp.
GGATTTGCAGCGACGGACCTCAGGACGCCCTTACACCACGTCTGCGCGCGCGACCACTGTTGTAAAACTGGTCACATTATTTTGCACCAAAACAACGACCTGATAATGTACAACTGTTCATTATCAGGTCGTTTTAGCATACCCAGGGACATATTAGACAGCTTTAAGTTGTCCGCAGACACTCAACTTGGACCTCAAGAGCCAAATTTTGCTGCTACTAAATTTGTGACAGTACTCATATTTGGCATTTTTTGCCCACGACCCTCAAGGGACATGCGAATCGCACAACGCAGCCCCCATAAGAGCGTGGGGCAATTCGGCGGCGCTATACTAGCTCGTGCATAAGGTCGCAATTTCGCGCATATAGCTCATCAAAGATACGGCGGCGCGATGCGTGCAGCTCATGAGCGTCCATATCAGGCTCGATCGTTTGCGCGACCCCAAGAACCCGGGCAAGCTCACCCCATGATGAATAGGCGCCGCCAGCAAGTGCCGCCATAAGAGCATCGCCAAAACATGCGCCCACCGTAACCTTCGCAACCGAGACCTCACGACCGCAGACATCGGCAATCGCCTGCATCCATACCGGATTCTTAGTTCCGCCGCCCACGAGCATGATGCGCTCGATGGGAAGCCCGTGCTCGCGCTCGATGATGTCGACATGAGCCGCAACAGTGTAGGCGATCCCTTCCAAAGCCGCGCGGACCATATGGCCCCGGGTATGCCTTTCGGTCAGACCGAAGAACACGCCACGCGCCTCGGGATCGTTGAGCGGGGTGCGCTCGCCCGCAAAGTATGGAAGACACAGCAGGCCATCTGCTCCAGGACCTACCTGCCCGGCATCGTGCGCCATGACCTCATAGGCATCGGGGCCGCCGGAGTGTTCGGCATCCATGACATCGCGGTACAACTCGCGTCGCAACCACGCCGTCAACGCATCTGCTGTATTGGTCCCGGCGCAGATGCCGTAGGTTCCGGGGATGATGAATGTCCCTGGCCATAGACGAGCGTCATCGACCATATGGTCCGCCAAATAGATAAAGTAGGCCGTGCTCCCGAGTTGCACCATCATGTCCCCGGGGCAGAACACTCCAGTAGAAATCGCCTCGGCGCCCGAATCGCCTGTTCCGACAAGCACCGGCGTATCCCTCGCAAGACCGGTTTCAACCGCCGCCCGATCCGTGATTACGCCGGCGATATCGGTCGCCGCCATGACTTCGGCCATCTGGTCGGGACGGCAGAACCGCGCGCACCCGCGCTCATTAACCTGCCACGTCTCACGATCGTATAAGGGAAGGAAATCCTCGGCAAGGTAACGGTCAATCGTAAACCTGCCGGTAAGCTTGGCGCATAGATAGGACGAAGCCGTAAGAAACTTCGCCGCCCGCTCATGGACCTCGGGCATATTCTCCTTAAACCAAAGGACCTTAGGGGCGATATCCGACGAACACGGATCGTGTCCAAAGAGCTGGCGAGCGCGATCGGGACCATATTCGGAAAGAAGCTCGTCAATCTGCGGCTTCGAGCGAGCATCGACCCCGTAGAGAATTGCCGGAGCCAAGGCGTGGCAATCTTCATCGACTGGCACGCAATCACAGCCCAAAGCCGACAACCCTACGCAGCGGATCTGGCTCGCCTCGATGCCCGCGCACTCGATAAGCTCGCGAGACAGCCGGCAAAAATCACCCCACCAAATCGCTTCTGTATCGTGCTGATACCAACCATCCTGAGGGTTCTCGGTTTCATGTTGGCAAGATGCCTGCGCCACAATTCGACACTCCGCATCAATTAACACGCCCTTGGACGCACTCGTTCCAATGTCGATGCCAAGATAGTACGGCATGCCGCTCACTCCCCTCTCGCGGCACGGGCGGCAGCCATGAACCGCGCGACCCGTTCGGCTTCGACAGGGGCGTCGAGCTTGCCGTCTCGCTTGAGGCAGGTACCGACAAACGCGCCATCATAATGCGAAAACACGTCTGCAACGGTATTCTCGCGACATCCCGTTCCACATACCACCGGCACATCGCCAACACGGACGCGCACCTCGTCGGCAAGCTCGCCCGAAGCGCCGCGCCCGGCAGCAGACCCGCCAATAACAAGGGCGTCGGGTAGGCAGTTGAATACCAGCGAATCGGCAATATCGGGAGTCGATCGGTCGTTAAGGTACACCTCGCCCTCGCTTGTGATGAAATGGAACATCTTTAGGTCATCCAGACGCAGGGCGGCACGGCGGCGCATGGTGTGCGCAAAGTCACGATTGATCAGGCCAAGATCGCCAGCCCAGGCACCGCAGAAATTGCAGCGTGTAAACTGCGCCTCAACGGCGGCGCACAGCTCGATCGTGGCATCGCCGTCATAAATAGCCTCTGCACCCCAAGGGGTCGAGAAATCTGCGGCAAGAGCTCCGATGACATGCCCCATAGCGGCAAGGGTCACTGCCGACACATGCTGCTCGTAGGGCATCGATAGCTCATTGGTGATCAGAATGCCGTCCACGCCACCCGACTGCAGCGCTTCGAGATCGCGCTTGGCGGCATCGATCACGCGCGAAACGCTGCCGCCCGGATAATACAGAGGATCGCCAGGCAGCGGCTGCAGATGCAGCATGCCAATTACCGGTTTCTCGGTCCCAAACATCGAAGCCATAAACGACATGGTCAATCTCCTTTAGCTCGCCGACTCACAGACATCAACTGCTACTCACCCAGCACCTCAACGAACACTTTTCGCTTCTGAGGTCCATCGAACTCCGCAAGGTAGATGTTCTGGGCCCCGCCACATACAATGTGGCCGTCTTGAACGGGGAAGAAGCAGCTATTGCCGCAAATCATGCTCTTGATATGACCACAGGAGTTATTGCCCGTGGCACCATAGCTCGGCAAGAAATGAGCATGCGCATAGGGGGCATCGGGCGGGGCAATGCGATCGAGCGTCTCCATGAGATCGGTCTCCACGCACGGAAGCCCCTCGTTCACCACGATGCCGCAAGTCGTATGCGACAAAATAATCGCTGCCAGTCCATCGGTCACCGCACTACGCTCGATGGCGGCATGCACATCTTCTGTGATATCGATGAACTGGTCGGGCGCCGTCGATAGATAGCTCAATGTCTCGAGTGTCACCATGTCACTCATCACCTTTCAGAAAACGCAGCGCCGTACCGGAATACAGATTCTCCCGCGCCTCATCGCGCATGGGCACAGTATCAAGCGCCCGCTTGAGCTTGAAGGCGCGGAAGCGTGGCGTATTGCTGGCAAACATCACCTGATGAGACAGGGCACGCTCATACCACAGCGGTCCCATATCGACGGTGAAGAGCCGCTGCATCATTTCTTCGGGCGAATCGATATAGGTAATAGAGGCATCCGTATAGCAATTGGGATACTTGAGCAGCATCGCCACGGTCTCGCGCACCCAGGGCCAGCCAAAGTGCGTCAGGTTAAAGCGCACATCCGGATGCGTTGCGATGGTGTGCTCAAACGCAAGCGGGTGGCTTCGCGAAAGCTCCGCACCCGGCTCCCAGGACATACCGGCATGGAAAACCACCGGCTTGTTGTAGCGCTCACAGAGCTTGTAGAGCGGCTCGGCCACGGCATCATCGGGCGCAAAACCTTGCTTTGCCGGATGCAGGCAGAGCCCCTTGGCCCCCAGCTCGGTAAAGGCGCGCTCCAGCTCATCGGCGGCGCCACTCACCTGCGGGTCCACGCTCGCAAATCCCCATAGACGATCGGGGTGCGCAGCAACAAGCGCGGCAACCTGGTCGTTGGTGCCAAAGTGCCCGCCGCACGCCGTGGTCACATCGAGCGGCATGAGCACGCTTTTCCGTACATCGCAGACATCCATCTCGGCCACGAGCTCGTCCCAGTCCATGGGGCCCATGTGCCCCATGCCAAACTCACGCTCCCAAAAACCAAAGCCATCTGGCTCGTCGCCTGGCGTATAGATCTCGCCGTAGAGCATGGGCTGGACCAGCATATCGATTACCATCTTGTACTCCTTTCCAGGCTTTTGTTCCTAGTACGGTTCGAACGACCCAATGACTCGGGACGAAAGCTCGGCACCGGCATGCATGCACGCCGGCACGTCAAGCCCATCCAGTACACCCTTGGTGAATCCGGCGATATACGAGTCGCCGGCGCCCACGGTATTGACAACCTTCTCGGCCGGCACGATCCCACATTCATAGAAGCGCTCACCGTCATAGGCGATGCTTCCCTTCTCGCCAAGTGTGGCGACTGCCACGCGCGGGCCCAGCTCCTGCACATGGCGCACCCAGTCGCGCAGCTCCGCGCTATCCTCCTCAAACGACATAAAGGCATAGTCAACGTAAGGAAAATGGTTCTCACAGGCGTATTCGGGATCTTGACTGAACACCGAAAAGTCCATGACGACGGTCTTGCCTGCCTCGTGCCATTCGGGCAGCAGGTCTAAGCAGTTTCCAAACAGGTCGGTATGGATGACATCGTGCTCCAGGATAAATGCCCGGTCATCATCGTTTGGTCGGTACGTTTCCATGACACCGTCAATCGCTTCGAGATGCACGCGGTCGACGCCGTCCTTCAACGCCATGAGCATCACCGAGGTATCGCCGTCCTCCACGCGAAGATGCGAGATGTCGAACCCCTCGGCAGCCAGCGCCTCGCGCATTTTGTCTCCGTACTCGTCCTTTCCGACGACCGACACTGCAGATACCGATATGCCCATTCGCGCCAGGTGGATACCCCAGTCGATGCCATTGCCAGTCGGATAGAACACGCCGATGTTTTGGTACACGTCCGCACAGCAAAAGCCAGCTGCACATGCTTTGATATCCATAGTCTTCTCCAGCAATCAAAAAGGGGCCCACCCAAGGCGAGCCCCTATCCGAATTCCGATGTAATCTAGCGTCAGTCAGCCAAGGCTTCAGCCCCAAGCCTCCCAGCGCTTTCTCAGGCTACTCGGTGATCGGAGCTCCGTGGCCCCAAGAGCCCTCCATGCCGCACACGGTCGAGGCAAAACCTGCCGCAAAATCGAGCGCACGCTCAATGACCTCAGGTCCGTCCTCGCCGCGCTTGGCGGAATCGAGATAGCACATCAGGAATGAGGTCAGGAACGAGTCACCGGCTCCCATGGTGTCCTTCATGTCCGTTACGGGCTTTGCCAGCTGGCGATAGTAGCGCTCGCCGTCATAGGCGATGCAGCCCTCGGCGCCCGCCGTTGCGGACACAAAGCGCGGGCCCAAATTCTTAACCCAAGCGAGGCGCTCGCGAATCTCATCCTCACTTGCAGCATCGGCAGCGCTAAAGAAGGCGAAGTCGACAAACGGGGCAATCTGCTCATAGTATTCATCGGTGGAATCGTCCGAGAAGTCAAACGATACGGTGATGCCTGCAGCCTTCAGCTTGGGGAGCTCGCGCTCGGTAAAGCAGTAGTTGCCCGAGTGGACTACGTCGAACTGCTTCATGTATGCCAGATCGAAGCGATCGAGCACATAGCGCGCATCGCCACGGATGCCGCCCTCGTTGGAGCCGAGGAATACGCGGTCGCCATCGACCACGGTCACACGCGCCGCGCCGTTCTCGCCAATAAGCTGCTCGCACTTAGCGAGCTCGATGCCCTCATCCTCGAGACTTGCAATCACATGCTCGGCAGCGGCGTCGTTGCCAAAGATGCCCATGTACGCGGAGCGCGCGGCACCGCACTTCTTGGCGTAAACGGCAAAATTCACCGCATTGCCGCCGGGATACATGGTATGGATATGCTCATAACGGTCGACGACGTTGTCACCGAACCCGAGCGCGTTAACGTTAAAAGCCATGGTACCTATCCTTCCTAGTACTCAACAACGCCCATGTAGCGGCGGAAGTCGGGGTCGTGATCGAACACCTTGCCGCGCGCTGCACGCAGCTCGCAGTTCATAGCGTAGAACAGCACCGGATCCAGATAGGCACGAACGCTCGCCGGCACGGCCTCCATACCGTACTCCTTGGCATCAAGCACCATCAGCGTGTCGGTATGGGTCTCGAGGAACGCCAGGGCGCGCTCGTCCATAGGACGGCACTCGCTCGAGCCCATCTGCAAGAAGTAGAAGACGCCATCCTGGGTAGCCTCAAAGGGGCCATGGAAGTACTCGGCGGAGTGGATATAGCTGCAGTGCTGCCACTGCATCTCCATCAGCGAGCAGATAGCGAAGCCGTACGTCTGGCTAAAGTTGGGACCGCTGCCCAGGATATAGAAGAACTCATGCTCCTGGCAAAGCTTGGCGAAGCGATCGCCCAGCTCGGCATTTACCTTTTCGCGTGCGGGAGGCAGAATCTTATCCATTTCGGCAATACCGGCATACATGTCGGCGAGATCGGCGTAGCCCTCCTGCTGGTCGAGCAGCTCGGCCGCGAGCGACAGCGAGATACCGGCAGGAACTTCGGCCTGCGGAACGCCCTCGCCCCACGGGTACACCCAGGTGACCCACTTGCCATTATCGATCTTGGAACCGGCGTTATCGGTCTGCGCGATCACCGTCGCGCCCGCGGCAAGGGCAATCTCGCAGCCCTCGACGACCTCGGGGGTATTGCCGCTGTGACTGCAGGCAATGACCAGAGACTTCTCGCCCAGGCGACGGGGACGCATGATGTCGAACTCACGGGCCGTATAGATATACGAGGTGAACGTCGTCGCCTCGCGCTGCAAGAGCTCATGGGCCGGGATCAGATCGATCATGGAGCCACCGCAGGCGATCCAGTAGACGCTGTCGAACTTGCCCTTCTCGGCAATTGCTTCCTTAATCAGATCATGTGCGTTCATGTTTAGTTCCTTTCCAGCTTGGCCGGCCATGCAGGACGTGTCTTGCATGGCCGAGCAAAATCTTATCTAGTCAATCAGATACTTCTCGAAGGCGGCCATGTTCTTGGCATCTGCCGCCGCCGGATCATCGAAGTAGCGACCGTCCGTGATTTCCTGGCCCAACATGCCATCGAAACCATGGGCGTTGAGCGTGGCGACGAAGGCATCCATATCGTGCTTGCCGTCGCCCCAGACCAGATGGCCATAGGGATCGCCGTCGATAAAGTGCATCTCGTGGATCGCACCGTCGCCAAATGCGGCAAACCAGTCCTCGAGCGACTCGCCCGCAACGCCCATTGCGGTCGTATCGACCATAGGCTGCAGGTACGGACTCGCGACCTCATCAATCATGCGCTTGGCATCGGCGACGGTCGTCACAAGGTTGCTCTCCTCGGGACGCAGGCTCTCCATCGTTAGCACCAGACCGTGCTCGCCGGCATACTCCGCCAAGATGGATAGGTGTTCGCGGCTGCGCTTCCACGCCTCTTCGCGATCCTCGTCCCAGTCGCCCCAACCCGAGTTTACGGACATGCGGTCGCACCCCAGCACCTCGGCAAGCTCGATGCCATGCTTGAAGTACGCTAGGCTCCGCTGCTCATGGAGCGGCTTACGAGCGCAATACTGCCATGGGTAGACCACGTTCTCGGGACAGAGCGTCCGATAACGCAGACCACGGTCGGCGGCCTTTTTCGCCAGAACCTCGGCCTCAAAATACCCAGTGTGATCGAGCGTCACATGGGGCTCGGCGCACCACAGCTCGATGGACTCAAAGCCTAGGCGCTGTTGCGTATCCAAAAAATAGTCGAGCGACCACATGATGTAGTGGATGTTCATGCCCGCGATCTGCTCGCGACGCAGCGTCGGTTTGGTTTCAGGCATGCTAAACCTCCTTATTTCGGTCGAACACGATACGTCCGTCCGACATGGTCATATCAACAGCAAGGTCACGAGCATCGCGGTAGTCAAGGCCAAACACATCGCGATCGAGCACACAGATGTCGGCAAGCTTACCGGCCTCGAGCGTCCCCAGCTCATCCTCGCGCATCAGGTCATATGCGCCCCCTGCCGTCCATGCACGAAGGAGCTCGGCAAGCGTCAGCGTATTACCTTCATTCACGGACAAACCGTCGGCAAAGAAACCGCCGCATGCACTAAATACTGATTCGCCCAGGCTCGGAATCAAGAGCGGAAGGTCGGTGCCGCAGCACACCGTACATCCCGCGTCTTCCATACCGCGACGGTTCCAGCTGCGCTGCAGTCGTGCCTCGCCGATCTGCCGACGCATCATCGACAGACAGTCCTCGCGTTTATCGAGCGTGAGGATCTGGGGGTAGACCTCGCAGATTCCGCCCAGCTTGCCAAACAGGGCAAGGTCTTCCGGATCAGAGTTCTCGAGGTCGGTAATCGCATGGCGTCGAAGCATGACTCCGTGTTCATCTCGCGGCAGCGAAGCATACAGCGCAACGGTGTGGCGAACGGCGCCGTCACCCTGACAATGAAGCGAGTAACGGAAGCCCTCGGCATCAATCGCGCGCAGCTCGTCCTCAATCAAACCCCACTCGGGCTCCTCGACAACCGTCTTGCCGGCAGCCCCTGCATCGGCCGTCTCCTCATAAGGGTCGATCATCTCGGCAAGCCCTGCCCACACACCGCGATCGGTCATGCGGTTGAAGCCCGAGAAACGAACAAACGGTCCCTGGAAGCGATCGCGCGCCGCACGGGCATAGGGCAGATTCGCCCCGGCGCCCACCGGCTGCGACATCATGGAGACGCGAACCGTCAGCTCGCCAGATTCCTCACGGCGTGCCATCTCATCGGCAAATCCGTAATAGTCGTCGAAGGCCATCTCTTTGATAGCCGTGACACCGCGAGCGTTCAGCATCGCCATGTAATCAGAATACCCGGCGCGTACCTCGGGAAGCGCCAGGAGGTCCCGCATCATACGCCAGGTCTTCTCGGCGTAGCAGGCCTCGGGCGTAAAACCATAGCGCTCGCTGGCGGCGGCGTTGAGAACGCACGTCTCGGCACCCGGAGTAAAGCAAACAACAGGAACGTCTCCGAAGGCGTCGTCGAGCGCTGCCGCCGTTTTTTCATTCTCGGCGCCTTCGGCGAGCGATGCGGGAAGGTCGTGCCCAAAGGCGGCGGCACAATCGAGATGGGCATCCTTCCACAAACGCAGAAGCGCTACCACTTCGTCGACGTCAGAGGCTTCGGATAAGTCGGCTCCCAAGCTCCGCAACGCCCAGCCCGTATAGAACGTATGCACATCGACCAAGCCAGGCATGACCGTTCTGTCGCCACAATCGATCACCTCATCTGCCTGGGCGAGAAACGAGTCTGCCTCGCCAGCGCTACCGACGGCTTCAATCCGATTGCCGCGTACCGCGACAAAACCTTCAAACGGCTGGTCTTCCGTACCGGTGAAGACGCTCTTGGACGTCAGCACCGTCAAACGATCAGACATCGCGACCTCCTTACGCCGGAAGCATGCCGGAGATGGCGGTAATGACCAAGCCAAACACGACCATGAAGATGAAGAACTTCCAGATGGTCTTCCACCATTGGCCAAACGAGATCTTTGCCACGGCAAGGCCCGCCACCGTCATACCTGCCACGGGGCTAATGGTGTTAATGGTCTGGTTGGCAAACTGCAGCGCCGTTACGGCGGCTTCGGGGTTGAGGCCCATAAGCTCGGTCAAAGGACCCATGACAGGCATGGTAAGCGCGGCCAGGCCGGAGCTCGAAGGAACCAGGAAGGACAGGAGGCCAAGGACAACGTACATGAACGTGGTGTACACGGCGGCAGGGGCTCCAGCAAGCAGAGTGGCAAGTGCCTGAAGGATGGTGTCGATAATCATGCCGCCCTCGGCGATGACCAGAATGCCGCGAGCGATACCGATAACGACGGCTGCGTAGGCAAAGTCGGCAAGACCCTTAACGAACTCATCGGCGATGGTCTGCTGGTCAAGACCGCCCAGGATACCGGCGAGCAGCCCCATGCCAAGGAACACGGCAGAAATCTCGTTCATATACCAGCCCTGCGTAACAAGACCCCACACGATAAGCGCCATACCACCGGCAAAATCAATCAGCACGAGCTTCTGGCGAGTGGTGAACTCTTCCTCGATGGAAGCATCGGTCACGGAGAACTCAATGCGCTTGAGTTTGTCGTCCTCGAACGTAACGGACGACTTGGGGTTCTTCTTGACGCGCATGGCATAACGCATGGCCCATGCGATGCCGGCGGCGGTGAAAATAACCCATGCAACGGCACGCAACCACAGCTGCGGGTTGCCCTCGATGCCAATGATGCCCTGCGCGATCAAAACGTTGAACGGGTCAATCGTCGAGGCGCAGTAGCCCAAGTTGGGACCGAGGAAGCAGATGATAAATGCCGTCATGGAGTCATATCCGATGCCCATCATGATGGGGATGAAGATGGCATAGAACGGCAGGGCTTCCTCAGACATGCCAAACGTGGTGCCGCAAATGGACAACAGCGTCATCGTGATGGGAATAATCAGAATATCTTTGTTTTTGAGCTTCTTGATTACTCGGCTCATACCGGCGTTAAGCGCGTTGGTCTTGGTGATGATCGCGAACGAGCCGCCGATCAGCAAGACGAACGCAACGACGTCGGCGGCCTCTTGAATACCCTTAGTAGGCGCCTGCAGGACCGCAAAGATATCTTGGCCCAGGTTAACGGTCTCGCCGGTCTCGGAATCGGTATAGTTCTTATCGACCTGTTCATAGGTTCCGGCAACGGCGACTTCGCGCTCGCCTGCCGCAGTCGAGATCGTCTTGCGCTGGTATTGGCCAGAAGGAACGACCCAGGTTAAAACTGCAAAAACCACGATCAGCAAGAACATGATCGTATAGACGTGCGGTAATTTGAATTTGAAACGTCTGTTTGTCTTCTTCGCCTTCGTATCTGACATAGATACCTCCAAAGAACCCGAGACCTTATCGTGTCTCGCTTTAACGTTCGCGCAATGCAAACGTCCTATGACGTTCTATAGATTATCAGCGTGTTTTTAGCACTTCAAGGATATTTCGGACAGATTACGAGGACTCGGGTGAACGGTCGTTCAACGGCGGCGAACGGCAAAAACGCCCGGCAGGCAATTTAGCCTGCCGGGCGTTCTCTTGATCAACGTCCTAAATATCAAAAACGTAGCGCGATCCTACAATCCGCTGTCGGCCGATGATAAACGGCCGCTGCTGCTCGTCATAGAAATATGCCTCCATATAAAACAGAGGCTCTCCCGTGGGAACGGACAGCAGCCGGGCGACTTCGGGTGACGCACACGCGATCTCAAGCGTGCACGGCTCGGTGCGAGCAGGCCCGCGACCCGTCTGTTCGCGCACGACCTCGAAAATTGATTGATCGGTAAGGTCCGCCTTCGCCAAAAAGGCGTTGTCTTCATAAACGTACGTGTTGTTCTCGAGCATCACGGGGATGCCATCGGCGGTGCGCACGCGTTCGATGCAGATCAGCTCCGACCCAGCGGGAACGCCAAAAAACTGCGCTTCGGTAGCATCGGCCGGCAACACTTTTCTTGAGACAATACGCGCCCCGGGCTCCATCTCGTTGACGCGGCAGGCGTCCGAAAAACTCTGAACGTCGTCCTTCTGGCGGATTTTACGCTTGAGCTTGGGGGCGTTTACAAACGTGCCCCTCCCCTGCTGCTTGGTTAGGTAGCCCTGCTGCACGAGCTCCTCAATGGCCCGCCGAACGGTAACGCGACCAACTTTGTAGCTTTCGGCCAATTCGAATTCATTCGGTATCCGAGCGCCCGCCTTATAGGTACCAGAATTGATGTCATTTTTGATGATATCGATAACCTGTTGATATAGCGGGATTGCCGCTTTTCCGTCGGTCAACCCTTCAGTCGATGGCATTTGCCCTCCCCTAGCAAATATGGAATCAATAATCGGTGCGGATTACGCATCGCCAGTCCTACGCAAGCTCCAGCAGCTCCGGCAGCTGGTCGATGATCTTGTCAGCGGCATCCTGGCTAAAGCCGAAGCGCTCCTCGCGCTTGGCGATCACCGTCAGACCCGCTCGCTTGCCGGCAGTGATGCCAGGGACGGAGTCCTCGACGCAGCAGCAACGGTCCGCAGGCAATCCCAGCAGATCCAGCGCATGCAGGTAAATATCGGGTTCGGGCTTGCTCTCCTTAAACTGCTCGCCGCTCACCACGTACTCAAAGGCATCCGACAGGCCGCACGCATCGAGCACTTCCTCGATGCTGTCCATGGGAGACGAACTGGCCAGCGCCACGCGAACGCCGCGACGCGGGAGCTCGCGAATCGTCTCCACGGCGCCCGGATTGATCAAGGTCTGATAATCGCGCGGGCGTTTATGCGCCCACTCATCCCAGCGGGCCAGCGCCTCCTCGCCGGTAAAGTGTCCCTTTCCGGCGCGCTCAAACCAATCGACCAGCATATGCAAGAAGAACTGGTGCGAGGTACCAACCTGCCCGTTCAACTCCTCTTGGGTCAGGTTCAGCCCAAGCTCTTTGGCAAACGCAGCGGTCTCCCCCAGGTAATAATACTCGGTATCGACGATGACACCGTCCATGTCAAAGATAACGGCGTCGAACGGAAATGCGGACACGGCACCCTCCCTAACAAAAAGGCGCCCGCAAGCGGACGCCCGAACCATGCACTATCGGCGATTCTAACCCAGCAGCCTATCGAGTGCCACCGCGATGCCGTCTTCGTTGTTATCGGCGGTCACCATCTGGGCCACGGCCTTGACCTCATCGACGGCGTTGCCCATGGCGACACCGGTGCCGGCCCACTCAATCATGGACTTGTCGTTCTGGCCGTCGCCAAACGATACGACCTCGCTGGCATCGATGCCGAGCTTGGGCAGGGCACCCTCGAGCGCACGGGCTTTGTCGATACCGGGCGCCGTGTACTCAAAGTACCAGTCGGCCGTAAACATGCCCGAAAGCGTCTGGGTAAAGGGCGCATACATCTCCTCGTAATGCGCCTGCAGGTAGGTCGGACCACCCGCCGTCAGCAGCTTGTCCACGGGATAAGTGTCCACGACCTCATGCAGGCTCTCGACCTCGCGAATCTTAAGATCGCACGCATCGCGCTCATACTTGACGATATTCTTCCGCAAGCCGTCAGGCAGCGTGATCATGCAATGGTACGAGTCCTCGACGTGCAAATCGCGACCGAGCGAAATCATAGGAATCACGTCGAAATTGCGCAGATGATCAATCAGACGGTGCAGCTCGTCGACCGGCATGGCCTGGTCAAAAAGGACCTCATCGGTCTGAGCGTCGACCACGTGCGCGCCATTAAAGGCAACTAGCAGACCGTCATGGTTTTGAAGGTCGAGCTCCTGCGCCAAGGCGTGCAACCCCCATGCGGGACGGCCCGAAGCCAAGATGAGCTTAATGCCCGACTCCTGCGCCGCGAGCAGCTTCTCGCGCGTACGCGGGCTGATGACCTTTTGGTCGTTGGTGAGCGTACCGTCGATATCCATTGCGATGGCTTTGATTGCCATATATGCCTCCCTGTCATTGAACAACCTTGCCTAAGTCATCATACAGAACACCCACGGCGGCGCTGTTTACAACGGGAAAATGTCATATTGTCCCAAACATGAACGGCGCGCCTTCGACGATTGCGATGCCCGTCGAGGCGCCTCCCGATACATTCCATCCTATCCAAATAGCAAGGGGCCCGTATCCCAACGGATACGGGCCCCTTTCAGCCATAAGCCAACTCGGCCGTAAAAACTACTTGCGATGAGCGCGGTAGAACTCGATGAGCGCCTGGGTCGAAGCGTCCTGCTCGGCCTTGGCAGCGTCGTCGTGGAAGGCCGGGGTGATCTGCTTGGCAAGCTGCTTGCCCAGCTCGACGCCCCACTGGTCGTAGGAGTCGATGCCCCAGACCGTGCCCTCGACAAACGTGATGTGCTCGTACAGGGCGATGAGCTCGCCGAGTGCGAACGGGGTCAGCGTGTCGCCGAAGATCGAGGTCGTCGGACGGTTGCCCTCAAAGCAGCGAGCCGGGACGATCTGTTCGGGCGTGCCCTCGGCACGAACCTCGTCGGCCGTCTTACCAAAGGCGAGCGCCTTGGTCTGGGCCAGGAAGTTGCCCAGGAACAGCTCGTGCACGTCCTGACCGCTGTCGGTTGCGGGGTTGGCGGTGTTGGCGAAAGCGATAAAGTCGGCCGGAACCACCACGGTGCCCTGGTGCAGCAGCTGGTAGAAGGCGTGCTGACCGTTGGTGCCGGGCTCGCCCCAGAAGATCTCACCGGTATCGGAGGTCACAGCGCTGCCGTCCCAGCGGACGTGCTTGCCGTTGGACTCCATGGTGAGCTGCTGCAGGTAGGCCGGGAAACGGTGCAGGTACTGGCAGTACGGCAGCACGGCGTGGCTCTTGGAACCGAAGAAGTTGACGTACCAGACGTTGAGCAGGCCCATCAGCGCGACGGCGTTGTTCTCGAGCGGCGTGTTGCAGAAGTACTCGTCGATGGCGTGGAAGCCCTCGAGGAACTGCTGGAAGCGCTCGGGGCCGAGCACGACGATCAGCGACAGGCCCACGGCGGAGTCGACAGAGTAGCGGCCACCGACCCAGTTCCAGAAACCAAAAGCGTTAGCGGGGTCGATGCCGAAGGCCTCGACCTTCTCGAGTGCGGTGGAAACGGCGACAAAGTGCTTGGCCACGGCCTCGGCGTTCTGCTCATCGGAGCCGTCGATGGCGCCCTGAGCCTTGAGCTGCTCGAGCATCCAGGTCTTGACCTCGCGAGCGTTGGTGAGGGTCTCGAGCGTGGTGAAGGTCTTAGAGACGATGATCACGAGCGTGGTCTCGGGATCCAGACCCTTGAGCTTCTCGGCCTGGTCGTTGGGATCGATGTTGGAGATATAGCGGCAATCGATACCGGCGTCGGCATAGGGACGCAGGGCCTCGTAAGCCATGACCGGGCCCAGATCGGAGCCGCCGATGCCGATGGACACCAGGTGCTCGATCTTTTTGCCGGTAACACCCTTCCACTCACCGGAGCGCACGCGCTCGGCGAAGGCATACATGCGGTCGAGAACCTCGTGCACGTCGGCAACGACGTCCTGGCCGTCGACGATGAGCTGGCCCTTCTCGCTTGCCGGGCGGCGCAGCGCGGTGTGCAGGACGGCGCGGTCCTCGGTGGTGTTGATGTGCTCGCCGGAGAACATGGCGTCGCGGCGCTCCTCGAGCTTCACCTCGCGGGCAAGATCGCACAGCAGCTTGACGGTCTCATCAGTCACCAGGTTCTTGGACAGGTCGAAGTGCAGGTCACCGGCGTCAAAGCTCAGCTTGTTCACGCGCTCGGCATCGGCGGCGAACCAGGCCTTGAGGTCGATACCCTCGGCCTCGAGCTTCTCCTGATGGGCCTCGAGCGCCTTCCAAGCGGCAGTCGACGTAGCATCGATAGGTGCGGCAACAGTTGCCATAGAGTCCTCCTCAGCATACGGGCGCACGCCTCCATGCGCCCGGACATTCAGATGCCACTATTCTAGCGCAGGTCAAGACTATAATCAGCGAGCGTTGCCAATCGGCCCCCAAACGGCAACCGACCAAAAAGGGACAGGTTTAATTTGGCAGGTCAAACGCTTTACCAATCAAAAATAACCTATCCCTTTATGCCAAATATTAGGCCGCAGCGCAGACGCTACCGAGCAACTCACGCAGAGGAGACCCGATGCCCTCCAGCAGTTCGGGCGCGATGATGGCAAAAACGGGAACCTCGCCGGCCCCCACGACGGCAGGCACCTTGCCCTCCGAGACAATACATCCATAAGGGACAAAACCGTCTTCGCCGGCATCGAACGCCGCCATGCGACGCGCGAGTTCGCGCGCAAAGCCGGCAGTATCGGCATCGCCGATCGCCAGGACAAAGTCCACGCCTTCGTCGGTCGCCAGGGCCACGGCTTCGTCGATCAGCTCGTCTCCCCCGTCGCCCTCAACCGAGTCGCAGCGAAAAAGCACGCGCTCGAGCAGAGCTCGATCAAGCGAGCCGAGCGCCGCCGAGACGAGCTCATCACGCGTATTCTTGCCACCGCCCAGCACCACCAGCGCCTTGGTGCCGCCGTAGTGAGCGACCAATCGTCCACACCAGCGAGCTACGTCTCCATCCGCAACAAGGCGCGTCGGCATGCCAAACCCATAGTTGACCATCGTTTCCACAACCCTTCCGTGCATGTAGGTGACATCAGTCGTTAGGCTCATGCTACGAAGCGAGGTTTTCCGAGCTGTTTCGCGCTCTTTAGAGCTGCGTTAAAAACCCGATGCAACCGCACGACCATACCTGCCAAATAGGGACAGGTTTTGACGGTGTCCGGTCGAGCAGGTATTATCGAACAGGTATTCGATAAGAACATGTGTTTGATGGGAGGCACGGATGGCGCACGAGCAGCACACCTACATCTGCATCGACCTCAAGACGTTTTACGCCAGTGTCGAGTGCGTCGACCGCGGACTCGATCCGCTCACTACGTGCCTGGTCGTTGCCGACGAATCGCGCGGGCGCACGACCATCTGCCTCGCCATCACACAGGCTATGAAGGACCTCGGGATACACAACCGCTGCCGTCTATTCGAGATTCCCGACGGCATCGACTACATCAAAGCAGTGCCGCGCATGCAACACTACATGGAGGTGTCGGCGCAAATCTACGGCGTCTATCTGGAATACGTCAGCCCCCAGGACGTGCACGTCTACTCCATCGATGAGTGCTTTATCGACGTGACGCCCTATCTGGACCTTTATCACACCGATGCCGAAGGGTTCGCCTGCATGTTGCGCGACGAGGTCTTGGGGCGCACCGGCATCACGGCGACGGTCGGTATCGGCCCCAACCTATTCCAGGCCAAGGTAGCGCTCGACATTACCGCCAAGCACGTACCCAGCCGCATCGGCATACTCGACGACGGGACCTTTCGCAAGGAGATCTGGCCCCATCGCCCCATCACCGACATCTGGGGCATCGGCCCCGGCGTGGCGGCCCGTCTCGAGAAATACGGCGTCTACGACCTGATGGGCGTCGCCGCACTCGACGAGAACCTGCTCTACGACGAACTCGGCGTCAATGCCGAATATCTCATCGACCACGCCTTCGGGCGCGAGCCGACAACCATCGCCGATATCCAAGCCTATCGCCCGCAAGCGACCTCGACCACCACAGGACAGGTGCTCTCGAAGGGCTATGCCTACGAGCAGGCCTACACCGTCTTGCGCGAAATGGTCGACAACGCCGTGTTGGATCTAGTCGACAAGCACGTGGTGTGCGACAGCATCTCGCTCTTTGTGGGCTATGCAAGCGAGCGCGCCGACATACGCCGGCTCAACGCCAGCGGCACGGCGCAGTATATAGACGGCTGCGGGCACCTGCGCTCGAGCACATCGAGCATCGAACCCACCGCAACTGCCGGCCCCGAGCTCGCGCCCCGTGCTCCCAAGCCCGTCCAGCGCGATGACGAAAGGCGTCGTCTGGTGCGCGAAGCGCAGGCAATCGATGGCATCTTTGTGGGCGAACACGGCGGCAAACCGCGTGGTGGCTATGCCGCGCTCTTTGCGCACTCCAACGCCTCGCGAAAGCTGCCCGAGCGCACTAATTCGTTTAAGAAGATCATGGGGTATTTCGATGACCTTTGGGCACAAACAGTCGATCCCAAACGACCGGTCAAGCGCATCAACCTGGGATTTGGCAACCTCATGCCCGAGGAATTTGCCACCATCGATCTGTTCAGCGATATCGAGGCCGATGAGCGCGAGCGCGACCTGGCGCGCGCCGTCCTGGCCGTGAAAGGCAAGTACGGCAAGAACGCGCTCGTCAAGGGATTAAGCTTTACCGCCGGCGCCACCGCGCGCGAACGCAACGGCCAAGTTGGAGGACATCGTGCCTAAACCCAAGCAGCAGCCCGTGCGCCCGCCGACCGCCTTCGAGCGCCTGGCGGACCCCGAGGGCAGACGCCGCGCCGCCGACCCCAAGCTCACTGCCAACGGTGCCGTGCGCGCCAACCGCGCCGCACAGTTTATGCCCTTTGCCGCCCTCACGGGATACTATGAACTCGTGCGCAAGCAGGAAATCACCGTCGAGCCAAAACGTGAGCTCACGGAAGAAAAAGCCCTCGCGCTTTCTAGAAAGCTCGAGGGTCTCAAACGTGGCGACTTGATTCGTGTCACCTATTACGATACATACGGCTATCGCAGCCGCACCGGCATCCTCGACGAGGCGCTCCCCGCCTTCAAGCTCCTCAAGCTCCGAGACATCGCCATCGACTTCGACGACATCCAAGACATCGAACTGCGCGGACGAGCCTAGCCAAGGAAGCGCATCCAGGGCGGCGCTTACAGCGTCATGACGTAGTAGCCCGCGTCTTTCACGGCCGTCTCGAGGACACCACGATCAACCGGCTGCTTAGAGCGCACGCGTGCCGTGTGGTCCGCATACGTCACCGTTGCCCACACGCCATCCAGCGCATTGAGGGCATTGGCTACGTTCTGAGCGCAGCCGTCACAGCTCATGCCGCCGATGAGCAGCTCATCGCTATAGGGATAGTGTGACGCATCGGTATCCACCACAACAACCTTTTTGGCCTTCTTGCCGCTCGTACCATCGCTGCAGCAACTCTTCCCGTGTGTCGAAGCGGCAATGCGACGCAGTCCAAAAAACATGCCGATGGCAATGACGGCCAGCACGATGAGATTCGCAGGGTTGAGCAAGTCACTCATGCGCTCCCCTTTCAAGTAGCACTATCTAGATACCCCCATGGGGTGTCCCCATCTTAACCCAAAATCATGTCTGTTCGGTCAATTAGTTTCCCTCTTCAAACTTTTTTGTTGACCATGGCTTACTTTCGTGTATAAGTTTTCCTAGGCTAACAGTTTAGATCCGTAAGGAGCGCCTTGACTCGAACCATAGATATCCCAACGTTTCAGGCAGCGGTCGTGCGCAACTGCTCTCCCACGCTCGCGGGCATCAAGCCGGCATCGCTCTTTACCTATCCAGGCACCTACGCCCACGGGAACGGCTCGACCACAACCGAAACCATCGCAGAACGTCGAGCACGCCTGCTCAACGTTATCGCCCAGTGCAATCGCGAGCTTGACCCGCTCGACATCCACCTGAGTGTTTTGGTCTGGCGGCCCTGCGGAGCACTCGTGTACGTGTACCGAGCCAAAAGCCTCGCCACCTATTTCGCAGACCCTCGCGCCCAAACAGCGCTCGCCTCGGAAGGCTACGACACGAGAGACCTTTCGACATGCCTTGTGCATTTGGCATCACGCATCACGCTCGCGAGCAATAACGTCGCGGAATGCGCTTGTAGCCAGACTCGATGCGCACTACCCCAGCAAGCTAGCTGCAGCAACGACTGCACCTGCGAGTTTCCGCACGAAATAGGCTACTTCCTTGGATATCCCTACGACGACGTGCACGAGTTTATCGTCCAGCGCGGCGAGAACTACAAGGTCTTTGGGGCCTGGAAGGTCTACACGAATGTCGAGCAAGCGCTTGCGATGTTTGACGCCTACCGCGCTTGCACTCAATACCTCACCTTTGTCTATCAGCAGGGCTGCAGCTTGGCGCAACTTGCCCAGGCAACCCGATAGAACATAGAAGCCGCGGCAACCTGCCGCACAACTGAAAGGATTCAACATGAGCAAGATCGCCGTCGTCTACTGGAGCGGCACGGGCAACACCGAGGCCATGGCAAACCTCGTCTCCGAAGGCGCCACGTCCGCGGGTGCCGAGGCTGAGGTCATCTCCTGCGCCGACTTCTCTGCCGACAAGGTCACCAACTATGACGCCTTCGCCTTCGGCTGCCCCGCCATGGGGTCCGAGGAGCTCGAGTACGACGAGTTCCAGCCGATGTGGGATGAGGTCAAGGAAGTCCTCGGCGACAAGAAGGTCGTCCTCTTTGGCTCCTATTCGTGGGCCGAGGGCGAGTGGATGGACAACTGGAAGGCCGACGCCGACGAGGCAGGTGTCAACGTCGTCGATTCCGTCATTTGCTACGACGCCCCCGACGATGAGGGCGAAGCGGCCTGCAAGGCCCTCGGAGCCGAGCTCGCGTAACGAAACCAGGCCTCCAAAAGAGCCTGTATCACAGCGCATCCCCATCCCTACAAAAGAGCGGGGGCTGGATTCAAGTCCAGCCCCCGCTCTTTTGTAACGGCAGTTACATCAACCGGCTACGAAATATTGCCCAAGAACGCCTTGGTGCGCTCGCTCTTGGGGTGGTCGAAGACCTCGCTCGGCGTACCCTCTTCCACAATGACGCCGCCGTCCATAAAGACGACGCGGTCGGCGACATCGCGGGCAAAGCCCATCTCGTGCGTCACGACGATCATGGTCATGCCGTCGCGCGCCAAGTCGCGCATGACGCCCAGGACGTCGCGCACGAGCTCGGGGTCGAGCGCCGAGGTGGCCTCGTCAAAGAGCATGACGTGCGGGTTCATCGACAGGGCGCGGGCGATGGCAACGCGCTGCTGCTGGCCGCCCGAGAGCTGGCTCGGCATAAAGTCGATACGCTCGGCAAGACCGACCTTGGTCAGCTCCTCGACGGCAATCTTCTCGGCCTCTTCCTTGCTGCGCTTGAGCACCTTCTGCTGCGCAAGCATGACGTTCTTTTTGACTGACAGGTGCGGGAACAAATTGAACTGCTGGAACACCATACCCAGATGCGTGCGCACTTTGTTAAGGTCGACGCCCTTGGCGCACACGTCCACACCCTCAACGACAATCGAGCCACTCGTGGGATGCTCAAGACGGTTGATGCAGCGAAGCATCGTCGAC
The DNA here is from genome assembly GCA_900554645.1 of uncultured Collinsella sp. Lineage (GTDB taxonomy): Bacteria > Actinomycetota > Coriobacteriia > Coriobacteriales > Coriobacteriaceae > Collinsella. The sequence continues at coordinate 20,625 of USIE01000007.1, forward strand.
TTACCCGAGCCCGAGGGACCCAGAACTACGACGACCTCGCCCTTATGCACATCCAGATCGATATCTCGCAGAACGACGTTATCGCCAAAGGCTTTCTGGAGGTTCTTGATACTGACGACAACCTCGTTCGAGTTATTGGTTTCGCTCATGATAGGACCTCCTTACAGACCGGCGATGTGATCGGCGGGCGTCGCGACAACCTGTCCGGCGCTCTTGGCGGGACGCTTCTTCTTGGTCTCGGCCGTGCCCAAAAGCCTTGCCTCAAGACCGCTCACCAAGCGAGCGAGCGGCAGGGTGATGACCAGGTAGAACAGGGCGGCAACCACATACGGCGTGATGGAGCCCGTCGTGGCCACGATGGTGCGGGCGTTCATGACGATCTCGACCACGCCCACGGCCGCGAGCAGCGACGTGTCCTTGTAAAGCAGGATAAATTCACTGGTCAGCGTAGGCAGGACATTACGGAACGTCTGCGGAATCATAACGTAGAGCAGTGTCTGGAACGCGTTCATGCCCAGCGAGCGAGCCGCCTCGTTTTGGCCCTTGGGGATCGACTGAATACCGGCGCGGAAGATCTCGCACAGGTAGGCGGACGAGTTCATGGCCATGACGATGACGCCCAACACATAGTCGTCAACCTTGACGCCGGCCAGCGGCAGGCCAAAGAACGCGATGTAGATCTGCAGGAACGCCGGCGTACCACGGATGATATTCACATAGATGCCGGCAAGGCAACGCAGGATGCGCGACTTGGAGATGCGCATGAGCGACAGGGCGAAACCGAAGGGAATTGCCAGCGGAAACGCCACAAGTACGATCGAAAGCGACATGAGGAAGCCTTTGAAAACGATCGGCAGGCTCTGGACTAAAATGACCGGGTTCAGGAACAGGCGCAGGAACATGTTGGAATTCCATGCCTCGACCCACGGCTGCTCCTTAAGGTCGGCCAGGAAGTTATCGAATGCCGTCACGCCCTTGATCTCCACCGACGGAATCTTGGAGATCTTCTTGGTCGAACCATCGGCCAAAGTGTAGGTGCCGCTAAAGGCCTCGTCGCCGCCCTCGACGGGGAAGGTCACGCCGTAGACCTCGACACGGAAATAACCGCCGGCGGGCGCCGTCTCGCCAAAATCGATCTTGAGCGTCTGGCCGTCGACCTTGCACGTAGGCTTCATGGGCGTACGGTCCATAAGGTCATCGCCCGAGAGCATCGTCAGACGCGTGTCGTCCGCACCAAAGGTCGTGTCATCGACAAACGTCAGCGAAAGACCGCTCAGTTCCTCATCGGCATCGGCCTGGACCTCCCAGGTGATACGAGTCTCGGTGCCACCGACCACGTCGCTACCCGAACCGGTATTGGGTCGGGCGGTGATCTTTGCGGTCTCAAGTGCCTGAGCAGTCGAGGGCGCGCAGGCCCCCGCGCATACCAGGGTAAGCACCACAGCCAGGGCACAGGCCAGCTTTTGGAGCATCGAGGGCAGTGGATGGCTCTTGCCCATGGCTCCTTGGTTCAATCGAGACAAGGTGGCTCCTAACGTTTAAGTTGCCGACATAACGGGGCGGGATGACGCCCATTCAAGAAACGCAAAGGCCCTCTCCGTCAAAACGGAAAGGGCCCGCGTGCAATCAAGTAGCTATTTTACTTGATGTTGTACTTAGCCATAAGGGCGTCAACGGTACCGTCATCGGTCAGGTCCTTGATGGCCTGGTTGATGTCGTCCTTGAGCTTAGTGTTGCCCTGGTTGATGGCGATGGCGTACTCCTCGCCGGTGCTGATCTGCTTGATGGTCTGGCAGGTGTTGAACTGCTCGGCGGTCAGCTGGCTGGCGACGGAGCGGTTGGTCACCACGGCGTCACCCTTATCGGACTGCAGGGCGCTGAAGCACTCGGTGGCGTCCTTGTAGGGAACAATCTTGGCCTTGGGGAAGTTCTCCTGGGCAAAGGCCTCGGCGGTCGAGCCAGACTGGACGATGATGGTAGCGTCGGCGTTGTTGAGCTTCTCGCTGTAGTTGTCGGCCGTGATGTCGGTGTTATCGACCTTGGTCACGATGGCCTGATCGTCCATGTAGTAGGAATCGGAGAAAGTGACTTCCTTCTCACGCTCGGGCGTGTCAGTGATAGCCGCGATGGAGACGTCATACTTGGCACCCGAAGCGACGCCCGGAACCAGCGTGTCAAAGTCATTGTTGACGTACTCGACATCCAGGCCCAGCTTGTCGCCGATAGCCTTGATAAGCTCAAGGTCAAAGCCCTGATAATCGCCGTTGTCGTCCTTGTACTCAAACGGGGCGTACTCGGCAGAGGTGCCGACGGTCAGCGTGCCGTCCTTGACGAGTGCGTACTCCTTGGAGCCGTCGACCTTCTCGACCTTAGCGTCGTCAGAGCTGCTGGAACCGGCATCGGAACCAGAGGTGGCGTTGGACGAGCCGCAGCCCGTCAGAGCAAGGGCGAGCGCCATGGCACCCGTGGCGGCAAATGCGCCAAGCTTCTTGAGCTTCATAATCAGTCTCCTTCCGGTGACCTCGTTTGATTCAGAGGTCTGCAAAAACTGTTGGCTATTATGCACCCGGAATTACGAATCTGCAATGAGAAAACTGATTGAAACAAACCCATAACGTGAATGGAATACTCTACTTTATGACAGTCATTACTGCTGCAATGACCTTAATAGTCTAATTTCAGCTGCATAACCTGCAAGTTCGTTCGGAGTCTCCAAAATAAACGGCAGTGAACGCAAACGGCCATTCGATACAATATTCTGCATAACCTGCATACCGCCACCAAATTCCTCGCTGCCAAGGTATCCCTTGCCGATGCACTCGTGACGATCTTTATGGGCGCCACAAGGGTTCTTCGAATCGTTGATGTGTACAGCATGCAAGCGATCGATACCCACCACGCGATCGAACTCGTCGAGTACGCCGTCCAGATCATGGATGATGTCGTAGCCGGCATCGTTCACATGGCAGGTGTCCAAACAAACGCCCAGCTTATCGGACAGCTCTGGACACTTGGCGGCAACGCCCTCGATAATGCACGCCAGCTCTTCAAAGCTACGGCCCACCTCGGTGCCCTTACCCGCCATGGTCTCGAGCAATACCGTCGTCTGCTGTCCCTCAAACATCACCTGGCACAGCGTGTCGACAATCATCTGAATGCCGGCGTCTGCCCCCTGTCCCACATGCGCGCCGGGATGGAAGTTGTAGTAGTTGCCGGGCAGTGCTTCCAGACGCTGCAAATCTTCCGCCATAGCCTCCAAGGCAAACTCGCGCGCCCGCTCCTTAGCGGAGCAGGGGTTATAGGTATACGGGGCATGCGCCACCAGCGGTCCAAAGTCGTTTTGCGCCATAAGCTCGCACAGAGCCGCCACGTCATCCATGTCAAGGTCTTTTGCCTTGCCACCGCGCGGGTTGCGCGTAAAGAACGCAAAGGTATTGGCACCAATGGACAACGCCGTCTCCCCCATTGCCCGATAGCCCTTCGTCGTCGAAAGATGACACCCGATCGTTAGCATCTCCAGCTCCCCCTCATCAGTTGCGGTGAAATACGGTCTATTGGTGCCTTATTTTGGCGCAAACAGACCGTATTCCACCGCAAGATATAAAAGGGGCATCAGGGGCACGGTCCGCCGAGCCCCCTTGAGCAGCAGCACCGCAGCCTAGAGCGTCAAGCGAATCGCATCGATGATCTGCGCGCAGCGCTGTGTGGCGGCAAGGGGCATGACGGGACTCTCGAGTTTCCCCGCCCGGATGAGCTGAGTCGCATGCGAAGCTTCGCCGTAAAAATCATCGACCTCAAATGGGGCGTCGATTTCGAGCACTCGACCGTCGGAGTACTTCACATGGGCGAGCTCGGGGCGATGGAGGCGCTCGATTTCCAACGAACCCCGTTCGCAGGCAATCGTTAAGCGGCTTTCATATGCTGCTTTGCCGTCGCACACCATATGAATGGGTATACCGCCGACACTCATATGAATCTCATCGGCCCAATCCACGCGGCCGCCCGATACGTCACGCCAGCGAACTTCACGAGACGAAACATCGCACGCACCCGCAAGCAGATCCTCAAACCACCCGACCGCATAGCAGCCCATGTCATATAGACAGCCGCCCTGCAACGGATCGAGCAGATAACTCGAAGGGGACTCACCATAATCGAGTTTTTGCACGCTTTCGATCGAGACGATACAGCCGAGCTCGCCCGACGCAAGCAAACCCTTCACGCGAGTACGCATCGGACAAAACCGATTTTTCATCGCCTCCATAAACGGCACACCGCACTCACGGGAAACAGAGGCGATCGCATGGGCCTCTTCTTCATTCAAAACGGCCGGCTTTTCGCACAGCACGGCCTTTCCCGCGCGCAGTGCCCGACAAGCCCAATGCGCATGCATGCCATGTGGAATAGCCAAGTAGATTGCATCGACATCGGGATCGGCAATCAACGCATCATAAGCCGCATCGCCGCTATCGTCAGCCGTGGCATAACTGTGCGCGGCATCAATCGAAAACGCTCGACAAAATTCCTCGACATGTGCAGGAGTGCGGCCGGCCGCAGCCACCAGCCGTGCCTCGTCGACCTTCTTGAGCGACGATGCAAATCGATGCGAAATGTGCCCAGCGCCCAAAACGCCCCAACGAACTTCACGCAAATCATCACATGAATCCCGATGACCCACGACAGCCCCCTTCAGTTGCGGTGGAATAGTTCCTGTTTAAGCCCCATTCTGCCGCAAACAGGAACTATTCCACCGCAAGTTATAAAAGGGTCATGAGGAGCGCGTTTTGCCGAAGGCCTTGAGCACCGCCGTCACGGGGCCAGGCTGAAAACGGCGGCGTACGTCGTCCAAGCGCCCGGGGATATCGATGTGCTGCGGGCAGTGACGTGCGCATTTGCCGCACTTGACGCAATTGCTCACCAGCTTGGGCTCGTTCGTCCGCACCGCGCTCGCCGTAAAGTATTGAGACAGCCCCGTAAACCAACTATGCGCGTAACTCGCGTTGTAAGCGGCAAAGCAGCCGGGAATGTTAATACCCTTGGGACATGGCATGCAGTAGCCGCATCCCGTGCAGGGCACGCGATTCGATTTTTCAAACTCCGCCAGCACGCGTGCGATGGTATCGAGCTGAGCGGCTGTCATCGAATCCGGCAGGGCCCGATCGGCCAGCACCGCGTTCTCGTCCACCTGCGCGGTATCGGTCATGCCCGAAAGCAGCATCGTGACTTGAGGATGGTTCCACACCCACGAAAGGCCCCAAGCAGCCGGCGTCTTCAGGTACGGATCGCGTACGTCATCGAGCACGGCGCGGGCCCGCGGAGGCAGCTTGCCCGCCAGGCGTCCGCCCAAAAGCGGTTCCATCACAAACACCGCGAGCCCGCACTCGGCGGCTGCTATAAGTCCCGCCGTTCCCGCTTGGTAGCGCTCTCCAGCGTAGTTGTACTGAATCTGGCAAAAATCCCAGTCATACGCGTCGAGCATCGTCAGGAAGTCCGCCGCACTGCCGTGATACGAAAAACCTATCTGGCGAATACGCCCCGCAGCCTTTTGGTGCGCAATCCAGTCTTCGATGCCCAACGCCACCACGCGCTCCCACTGGGCGGGCGAAGTGATGTTGTGCATAAGGTAATAGTCGATATGGTCGGTCCGCAGGCGGCGCAGTTGCTCGTCGAAGAACCGGTCGAAATCCTCCGCGCACTTGCACGAAGCGTGCGGCAACTTAGTCGCGAGCAACACGCGGTCGCGCAGACCCAGGCGCTCAAGTGAGGCGCCCACGCACACCTCGTTACCGGGATAGAGATACGCGGTATCCAGATAATTAATCCCCTGCTCCACCGCACGGGAAATGATGGCATCGGCTGTCTTCGCATCGGGGTGTCCCGGCGCACCGGGAAATCTCATGCAGCCCAGACCCAGAGCGGATATTCGGTTACCACTTTTGGGGTCAACGCGATATTGCACGGCCCCTCCTTTCGCCATCAGCGCCCCGGCAAGGCGAAACACAATGGTCACGCAGCCGAAACATCGTGGAATCGCAATCGAGAACGTATCGTAACGCAGCAGAAATCGAGCCGTCACGGCACCGCTTTAACATCAGCAAAAAGCCCGATGAAAGGAGCCGGGCATGACCACGCGCATGTCTTTGCGGTCTGCCCTGCAGCGTAGCGTCCAGGCAAACGTTTCTTTTTTATAACAGCCGCCCCGCGCACCCACCAATCACCCTGGCAGCATACAATCCATCAGGCGCCCCTTACGCGGGCGCCTTTTACATGGGGAGATGATTCACATGCAGATCAACAAGGTCGCCTTTATCGGCAAGGGCGGCGTCGGCCTGCTCTACGGCAGCATGATCGCCCGGGCGCTCGGCAACGACGCCGTCGAATACGTCATGGATGATGCCCGTTTTGAGCGCCATGCGAACGACGCGCCCACCGTCAACGGCAAGCCCTGCGATCTCACGTCCGTCCGTGCCAGCGAGGCAGCGCCCGCCGATCTGGTCATCCTGACGGTCAAGACCACCGGTCTCGACCAAGCACTCAAGACTATGGAGCGTGTCGTGGGACCCAACACGCTCATCGCCTCGCTATGCAACGGCATTACGAGCGAGCAAAAGATTGCCGAACGCTTTGGCTGGGAGCATACCGTTCTTGGTATCTGCCAGGGCAGGACGCCGTGTTCCTCAACGGCGCGCTCACCTTTACCAATGCGGGCGAGATCCGCTTTGGTGCAGCCGCCGGCACCGACCCCGCGACCGTCGCCGCTATCGACGAGCTCTACACGCGCTGCGGCATCGCCCATACCGTCGAGAGCGACATTGCGCACCGCATGTGGGTCAAACTCATGCTCAACGACGGCATCAACCAGACCTGCATGGCCTACGGCGGGACCTACGGAAGCGCCACGGAGCCGGGCTCCGAGCAGCGCCGCTGTTTTGTCTCCGCCATGCGCGAGACGCTTGCGGCTGCCAACGCCGAGGGCGTTGAGCTGACCGAGGCAGACCTGACGCAAATGGTGCACCTCATCGAGGGAATCGACCCCGCCGGTATGCCCTCGATGGCTCAAGACCGCATCGCACAACGAAAAACCGAAGTCGAGGAGTTCGCGGGCACCATTTGCCGCCTGGCCGCCAAACACGATATCCAAGTGCCGCAAAACGATTGGCTCTACCAGAGGATTCGCGAAATAGAAAGCAGCTGGTAGTGCTCGGCATACTGCAGCCAACAGATCCAATGGCAAAGCCGCCGCAAGGAGCACTCCCCTCGCGGCGGCTTCCTTTTTCATCTTTGGCCAAAAATCAGCTTCAGAACGGTTAGAGCTGCGACTCCGACGCCTGGTCCTCATCGTCGCGACAAAGGACTACGCCCGCACTTCCCAGCAGCGCGGCCGCGATCAACACGCCAACCACGATAGAGGCAGCCTCACAAGACCCCTGCATGCCCGCGACGAGCGCGGCCGTGGGACCAAGGCAGCCAAGCATCAACGCGACGGCGGCAACGGCGATATCTCGAGCGTTCATGAGACCACTTCCTCCACGAGAAAGACCTTATTTCTCATGAACCAGTGTGCCCCGCATGCATACGCCCAGCGTACCGCCACGGTAAGGGCTCTGTTAACTCAAACGCACATAAAGAAAGGGCGGCTTTACGTTGCCTAAAAGCTCAGCAAAGACGCCCGCCCATCATGTGCCTATTTTGCTCTGATGGCAGATTACCAACCGGTATAGTAGTCGGTGGTTCCGGCAGCACAGCCGGAGTCATAGACCTTGCACTCGCCCTTGGAACCGGTAAACGTGGAGCCTTGGGCCTTATCGCCCGCGGCAACGACGTAGTAGCCATCGGAATCGCGCCAAAAGCCCTCGGAATCCTGCGTCCATTCGCCCGTGCGGTGGTGATACAACACGTTGCTGCTGTAATAAGTCTCGCGGCGGCCGTTATAGTTATTGACGCCGCTCGAGCGCGTCAGACCCGAGCCGTTCGCGTAATACGCAGCAGACGTGTAAGACAAGCCGGAGCAGGCGTTGTAATACGAAGCCTGGGCGGCCTCGGCGGCCTCGGCCTCGGCTGCGGCGGCCTCGAGCGCTTCGCGCTTGGCATTCTCAAGCGCAGTGCGCAGCTCATCGAGCTCGGTCGACTTCGTGTCGACCTCCCCCATCGTCAACAGACTACCCGCACCGTCGATACAACCCTGCAGCACAGCGCGCTCGTCATCGGTAGCATAGTCGCCATACATATTCATAATGATCTGAGCGCGCATCTCAAGGGAATCGCGCTTGGCCTCCATCGAGGCGTTCCACTCCTGCATGGAACCATAACCATCGCCGCGATAATCAACGGGCTGTACCAGCGTCGCCTCGGACGGCGTAGATCCAACCGTATCGGACAGTGTTGCCGCGTGGGCATCAGTTGCGCCGGCGCCTGCCAAAAGTGCCACGGTCAGAGCGGCGGAAAGGGCAGCGGCTTTCGGTTTTCGTGAATCGATCCTCATGTAGCTGGAAACCTCCGTAGTGCGTTTTTGCTGCGTTTGAGCTGCGTGTGATTCGATCGCGCTGCATAGTACCTCGAGCAAATCGCGACCTGCGGTTTTACTCAAAAGGCGCACGTCAATTGCGTAAAACTCACATCCTCTCAACAGGAGTTTTCCACAACTCAAATGCATAAAGCATGCCAAAAACCCTGTAATAGCGCCCTTCCTATGCAAAAAAGACGCCTGCGCAACCATTGCTTGCGCAGGCGCCTTGAGCAGGCATTTATGCAGTTATACCTATCGAGTCGCAAGGGGTCCTTGCACAAGTCGCCTTACTCGTCCAGCACGGCGAAGGCCTGCTTCAGATCCCAAATGATGTCCTCGGCGTTCTCGGTGCCGATGGAAAGACGGATCGTGGAGGGCGTGATGTTCTGCTCGGCGAGCTCCTCGGCAGAGAGCTGGGAGTGCGTGGTGGTAGCCGGGTGCACGACGAGCGACTTGACGTCGGCCACGTTGGCGAGCAGCGAGAACACCTGCAGATGATCGATGAACTTCCAGGCAGCCTCCTGGCCACCCTTAATCTCAAAGGTGAAGATCGAAGCGCCGCCGTTGGGGAAGTACTTCTGATAGAGCTCGTGATCGGGGTGCTCAGGCAGGCTCGGGTGGTTCACCTTGGCAACGTGGCTGTCGCCGGCAAGGAACTCAACGACCTTCTTGGTGTTCTCGACATGACGGTCAACGCGCAGCGACAGGGTCTCGGTGCCCTGGAGCAGGACCCAGGCGTTGAACGGGCTGATGCAGGCACCCTCGTCACGCAGCAGGATGGCGCGGACATAGGTTGCGAAGGCGGCGGGACCGGCAGCCTCGGCAAACGAGACGCCATGGTAGGAGGGGTTGGGCTCAGCGATCTGGGCGTACTTTCCGCTCGCCTTCCAATCGAAGTTACCGCCGTCGACGATCACACCGCCCAGCGAGGTGCCGTGGCCGCCGATGAACTTGGTTGCGGAGTGGACAACGATGTTGGCGCCATGCTCCAGCGGACGGAACAGATACGGGGTGCCGAAAGTGTTGTCGACGACAACCGGCAGACCGTGCTTCTTGGCGATCTCGGAGATGGCGTCGATGTTGGGGATGTCAGAGTTGGGGTTGCCGAGCGTCTCGAGATAGATGACCGTGGTGTTGTCCTTGATGGCACCCTCAACCTCTTCCAGGTTATGAGCATCGACAAACGTGGTCTCGACGCCAAACTGGGAGAGCGTATGCTCGAGCAGGTTGTAGGAACCGCCGTAGATGGTCTTCTGAGCCACCACGTGGTCACCAGCCTGGGCAAGAGCCTGCAGGGTATAGGTGATGGCAGCGGCACCGGAGGCGACGGCAAGACCGGCCACGCCACCCTCGAGCGCGGCGATACGGTCCTCAAAGACGCCCTGGGTGGAGTTGGTCAGACGGCCGTAGATGTTACCGGCGTCGGCAAGACCAAAGCGATCGGCGGCGTGCTGGGAGTTGCGGAACACATAGCTCGTGGTCTGGTAGATAGGCACGGCGCGGGAGTCGGATGCGGGGTCGGCGCTCTCCTGGCCAACATGAAGCTGCAGGGTATCGAAACCAAAGGTGTGCTCGGGGTTGTTGATGAACTGGCTCATGATGATCTCCTTGATCGAACGAAAGTAAATAAATAAGAGAGAAGTAAGTCGCTGTCTCCTGATCACGCCGACGGGCGCAAACAGGAGCCCGGCATTCGTCTTGGTAAGCAGTTCATATGCGGTCCTCCTTTTGACATCCCGGTTCCGTGGTCGGCTTAATTACCTACCGCCTTTGTGTGTTTTGAATAGTACGAGCATTGTTTCACTCGGTCAATCACTTAAAAGCGCTAACCTGTTATCGGTTTTTTAGATAGCTATCGAAAGGACGGGCACCGATGACACTCCAGCAGCTTCGTTTTCTTATCGCCGTGGCAGAGTCCGGCTCAATCAACGCCGCAGCTCAGCGCCTCTATACCGCTCAGTCCAACATCTCAAACGCCGTCAAAAGCCTAGAACAAGAGCTCCATCTGGAGATCTTTACGCGCTCCAGCCGCGGCGTCACGCTCACCAACGACGGCACCGAGCTTTTGGGCTATGCGCGCCAGGTCGTAGAGCAGGCCGACATGCTCGAGGCACGCTACGAGGACGGTGGCACCCCGCAAGCCCGCCTCGCCATTTCCGCCCAGCACTACGCCTTTTCGGTCGAGGCCTTTGTCAACGTAGTCGAGCGCTGCCGCGACAGCAAGTTCGAGTTCATCATGCGCGAGACCACCACATCGCAGATCATCGATGACGTCCGTGCGTTTCGCAGCGATATCGGCATTCTGTATCTGGATGACTTTAACGCCCGCGTTCTGCAGAAGGCCTTCGCCGATGCCCGCGCAAGCTTCCATCCCCTATTCGACGCGACGGTCCACGTCTTCGTTAGCGAGCGCCACCCGCTCGCACGCCGCCCGCAGCTGTCCCTTGCCGACCTCACGCCCTATACGCGCTACAGCTTTGAGCAGGGAACCTCAAACTCCTTCTATTACGCCGAGGAACCTTTTAGCTATATCCCTTGCGACCGCAACATACGAATCTCGGACCGCGGAACACTTACTAACTTACTTATCACGTCGAACGGTTACACCCTGTCGACCGGTGTCCTCTCCAATGAAATGCAATGGGGCATGGCATCGATCCCGCTAGCAGACGCCCCAACGATGCACGTTGGCTACATCATGCACGACGAGCGCAAGCCCTCTCTCCTCTTGCAGCAATACCTCGACGAGCTCAACCGCATCATCCATGCCAACTAACTGTCGGAAGACGGGGTAGAAATCGTAGATTGCTAGCCCCCGGCGGGCATGGCGCTACAATGGTCACTCACACGAAACGTACCCAACGAAAGGAAGCCCGTGAAGGTCATCATCTATACCGACGGCTCGGCCCGATCAAATCCGGGACGCGGCGGCTACGGCGCCGTGCTCAAATACACCAACCCCGCCGGCAAGACCTTCACCTCCGAGCTTTCGCGCGGCTACGCCAAGACCACCAACAACCGCATGGAGCTCATGGCGGTCATCGTGGCGCTCGAGGCACTTAACCGCCCCTGCGAGGTCGAGGTCCATTCCGATTCGCAGTACGTCGTCAACGCCTTTAACAAGCACTGGATCGACGGCTGGAAAAAGCGCGGATGGAAAACCGCCAACAAGCAGCCCGTCAAGAACCGCGACCTGTGGGAGCGCCTACTCACCGCCAAAAGCAAGCACAAGGTTGAGTTCATCTGGGTTAAGGGTCACGCCGGCCACGAGCTCAACGAGCGCTGCGATGAGCTCGCCACCACGGCGGCCGACGGCAGCAACCTCGATATCGATACCGGCTTTAACGAGAGCGACCTGTAACGGCGTTTTCGCACGCTATTTCCTGCCCCCTCGCGCTACACTCATCCTGTAAACCGAACGGCACGAGGGGGATACATGCTGCGTATAGCGACCATCGGCACATCCATGATTACCGACGACTTTATCCAGGTCGTCAACGCCAACGACCAAGCCGCGTTTGTGGGCACGCTCTCGCGCGATGCCGAGCGCGGCGCCGCCTTTACCGCCGAACACGGCGGCGAGCGTAACTTCACCGCACTTGACGAGCTTGCGTCCGCCGACGACGTCGACGCCGTCTACATCGGCAGCCCCAATGCGCTCCACTACGAGCAGGCCCTTGCCTGCATCGCCGGTGGCAAGCACGTCATCGTCGAGAAACCCTTCTGCGCCACCGAAGCGCAGGCGCTGGAAGTCTTCCGCGCTGCCGAGGCAGCAGGTGTCGTGGCCCTCGAGGCCATGCGTCCCCTCCACGATCCCGCCTTCCACGCCATCGAGGACGCCTTGGGCGAGATCGCCCCCATCCGCCGCGCCTCATTGCGCTTTGGCAAGTATTCCTCGCGCTACAACGAGATTCTCGCGGGACGCGCCACCAATATCTTCGACTGCAATATGGCATCGGGTTCCCTCATGGACATTGGCGTCTATACCGTCGAGCCCATGGTCGAGATCTTTGGCATGCCCTCCGGCCTTACGAGCATGACCACTCTGCTCGATCCCACCACGCGACAGCTCACGCACGGCCCCATCGATGGCTGCGGTTCCATCCTCGCCAGCTACGGCGGTGGCTGTATCTCCGTCGAGCTCGCGCACTCCAAAATTACGAACGACCTGTTGCCCTCGCAGATCGAAGGCGAGCGTGGCACTATCCAGATCGACCATCTGTCCACGCCCCGCAACGTCCGCATCGACTATCGCGGCGACGTCGTACGCGGCTCGGCGACCGAGGCACCGCGCGAACAGGGAGACAACGGCCGCGTGCTCGACCTGCCCAAATCGAGCAACACTATGGAATACGAACTCACAGACTTTATCACCGCCATCGGCGGCATCGATAGCGTTAAGGAAGAGATTTGGGAGACCCCGGCGGGACGCCACGAGCTTGGCCACTACCGCGATGTCACACTCGTCTCACTGCGCATCATGGATGCCGTGCGCCAGCAGGCCGGCATAACCTTCCCAGCCGACGCAGGCAAGCAGGCATAGCTATGGGTCTCTTCGATACGTTCTTCTCCAGCGTCACCGGCGGCAGTCGAGAGCCTCAAAAACCATCAAACGTCGAGCTCGAGCTGCGCCGCAGGCTTACTGTGCTCGCAAGCGACGAGGCCACTCAAGACACTCCCCTGCGCTATTTCCTGCGCTGGGCGGGGCAAGTCCAGGGCGTTGGCTTTCGCTTTACCAACACCAACCTCGCGCAGGCACGCGCGCTCACCGGCTGGGTGCGTAACATGGAAGACGGCTCAGTCGAGATGGAGATACAGGGGGCTCCGGCAAACGTCCTATCTCATCTCGAGGCGCTTCATGCCTCCTACGAGCGCATGGGAACACGTTTTCGCCTCGTAGACGCCCAGGCCCGAGCCCCACTTGCCAATGAAGACGGTTTCACGCCTCGTTATTAGTATTGTGTGCTAAATACGGTATCATTTACCTACGACCGTTGATAGAAAAGAGGCGAGGCGCATGGCGGTGCAAAGAAGGAATACCAGGCAGCGAAAGCTGGTTCTTGACGCCGTGCGCCAAAGCTATAACCATCCCACCGCCGACGAAATCTACAACGTCGTGCGCGCGCAGGATGACAAAATCAGCCGCGGCACGGTCTACCGCAACCTCAATCTCTTGGCCGACGCCGGCGAGATTCTCTCCATCAAGACGCCGGGCGGCAGCCGCTTCGATCGCACGATCGAGCCGCATGCGCATATCATCTGCACCTCGTGCAGCCGCGTCATCGACGTACCGCTCCCCTTCGATGCCCAACTCGACGCCAAGGCATCCGAGCAAATCGGCTGGCACGTCACGTCGCACTACACCATCTTCGAGGGTCTCTGCCCCGACTGCCGGTAGATGTTTGGGACATGCCTACTCAGCAAGTAGACGACGCAGCTCCTCTTCGACCGTATGCGCGTAGCGGACACGGTCGTTGATGCCGCGCATGGTGGGGTTGCAGCTCTCCATCAGATAGGGATGGCCCACGACGTTGAGCATGTCGCGATCGTTCTCATTGTCGCCAAACGCCATCATCGCATCGGGCGAGATCCCCAGGGCACGACCGTAATCGGCAAGCGCGGACCCCTTGCCCGAATCAAAGCCGATAAAGTCGGTCCATTCGGTTCCCGACGTCATCACGTCAACACGGTCGCTAAAGAGGCACTCAAAATACTCCAGCGCCGCCGGCTGCTCCGCCTCGGGCGTCTGGAAGGCAATCTTAATGACATCCTCGTCAATGTCTTCGGGACGGTCGACTACCGCCACATCACAATGGACCTCATAACGCAGGTGGTCAACAAACGCATCGTTGCTGCTCATGGTGTAGAGGCGCCCCTCACACGAAAGGGTCACGTCGGCATGGGGGTACGCAACCACGGCATTCGCGATATCCATGGCTAGGCCACGCTCCATAGAACGCTTGACCACGGCACGCCCCTCGCTCATGACCAGGGCTCCGTTTTCGCATACATAGGAGAGTTCATCGGCCACCGGGGCAAACAGGTAGCGCAGGCTCGTATATTGACGGCCACTCGCCGGCATAAACACGATACCGCGACGATGCAGCTCATCGATGAGCTCAAAGGCCTCGGAACGCGGCTCGTGCTCCCCCGGATGCAGCAACGTGCCGTCCAAATCGCATGCAATCAGCTTAATTCCCTCAAGGCCCATATACTTTCCCCCAAAGCACCGCATCAACAGCAAGACGGGCTTTGAATAGTTGCCTCTCAAAGTCCGTCTTACTCATACGCACGTTAACCGCGCGCCTTCTTTACGATCGTAAAGTCTGGAGCCATGCTCACGACGGCATCCGCCGCACTCGACGCAAAGCGCCGGTCCGCATCGAGTTCACGGGTAACCACCGAGAGCCGAACGCCCTCGACGCCCCGGAGCATGCGGCCCAAAACAGGCTGCACCGGCGTATACATGCGCACGGTATACTCGTCCGAATCGCCTCGGAAAAGCGGCGCGTGCATATTGCCGATCTCCCAGCACGCATGCGCGAGCGCAATCGGGTCCATGCGGTCAACTTCGACCAAATAAACCTCGGCACTGCGCAGGCGCACGACAACCGCCACGGGCACCATGCCCGAACGGTCGATGGCGAGCACGTCGCCGTCGGTAAAACGACCGCCGTCGGCAGCATCCAGCCGAACATCGACCGTGCGCCCCAGCTCCGTCACGCCCACAAGCGCGCATACATCAGCCTGGTCCCAATCGAGCAGCAGCTCGTCAACTTCAAAGACGCCGCCCAACTTCCGGCGAAGCAGGAGTTCATAGGACGGGTCGTTGAGATTTCCGAGACACGCTGTCGAAACCAGATTCACAGGCATAGCCTAGTCCTCGACCTCAACGAGCTCGATATCAAAGTTGAGGTCCTTGCCGGCAAGCTCGTGGTTGGCATCGAGCGTCACAGCCTCGGGCGTTACGTCGATGACGACGGCGGGGACAGGCATGCCGCTCGGCGTGGACAGGAAGAGCTTCATGCCCTTCTCGATCTGCTCGATGTTGGGAACCTGCTCGGCCGGGAAGGTAATAACCATCTCGGGATTGTGCTCGCCGTAGGCATCGGCAGCAGGAATGTGCACGGTCTTCTTCTCGCCCACCTGCATGTCGACAACAGCGGCGTCGAAGCCCTTGATCATCTGACCGGCGCCGCAGGTGAACTCCAGCGGCTCGCCGCGATCGTAGGAGCTATCGAACTGCGTGCCGTCGTCGAGCGTGCCGCGATAATGAGTCTTGACCTTCTTGCCCTGGTTGGACATGGTAACCTCCGTGATAAGGGCGGCGCGCAACGCGGGCCGCCGTGAACATATGGCGCTAACTATACCCTAGTCATACAATTCAATGACAGTTTGCAAAGAAACGCTGCAACCGGAGGAACCATGGCATATCCCGTATTTGACCTACACTGCGACACCGCCGACCGCATCGGCTGGGCCACGCTCGATCTCGACCTGCGCTTTACCGCCGGCACCGACGGTTATTTCCCCGGCGACGAAACGCATCCGCAAGATTTCGACCTCATCGAGGGCAACGCCTGCGCCATCTCGCTCGCAAAGATCGGCAACACGCCATGGGCACAGTGCTTCGCCACGTTTGTCCCCGATGAGATTCCCACCGCCCACGCCGCGCGCTTCCAGGCGCAGATCATGGCGCATATGAGCGGCCAGGCAATGCTCAACCACGACCGCATGGTCAACGTACGCAGCGCGGCAGACATTCGCCCCGCGCTCAAAGACGGCAAGGTCGCCTGCATCCACACCATCGAAAACGCCACGTTCTTTGCCGAGGACCCCGCGCTGATCGAGGTGCTCAAGAGCTTGGGCGTACTCATGTCATCGCTCAGCTGGAATGCGCAGGGACCGCTCGCGAGCGGACACGATACCCACGCCGGCCTCACCGCCGCCGGCATCGAGGCACTTACGCAGATGGAGCACGCCGGCATGGTGCTTGACGTCTCCCACCTCAACGATGAGTGCTTTGACGAGGTTGTCGCCCACGCCACACGTCCCTTCGTCGCCAGCCACTCCAACTCTCGTGCAGTTTGCGGCGTTAAGCGCAACCTTACCGACGACCAGTTCCGCACCATTCGCGACATGGGTGGCATCGTCGGCCTCAACTACTGCAGCGAGTTCCTTTCCAACGACGCAACCGACAAGACAGCCGCAGACGTCACCTTCGACCAGCTGGCGGCACATATCGAGCACTGGCTCGACCTGGGCGGCGAGGACGTCATCGCGCTCGGCGGCGACTGGGACGGTGCCACGGTGCCCGCCTTCCTCTCCGATGCCAGCAAGATGCCCGAGTTCCAGAACATGCTCTCCAAGCACTTTGGCAAGACCGTGATGCAGAAGCTCTGCAGCGATAATGCCCTTGCCTTCTTTGAGCGTTATTAATTTCACATCCCCTGAGCGGGCCGGCATGCCGAACGGTCGACATGCCGGCCCGTCCCCAATCTGAAGGACCACTTTTGACGCAGCAATTTACGCTTTTCCTACCCCAACCGGATGGGACTCCCATCCCCGTCGTCGTTACCAAAAAGCGCGTCAAAAACTTCAACCTGCGCGTCACATCGAGCGGTGAGGTCCACGCCAGCGCACCGCTCGGCGCCAGCCGCGAGCGTATCGAAGCGTTTGTGAAGCGCAACAGCGCCTGGATTATCAGACGACTTGCCCAGCGCGAGCAACGTCAGGCGACGGCGCGAGAGCCGCTCAGCCCCTCGTCCATCATTGCACTTTGGGGCAAGCCCATCACGGTACAAGATGCGCTCGATCGCAACTTTGCATCACCCGCACCGCGGCCCAAGCAGGCCACCTTCGCAAGTTTTATGGGTGCCGACAAATCGAACGAACGCCCACAGGCCAAGCGGCGCGCAACCCTCGACGGCCTGACGTCCGATGAGCTCCAGACCCGCATCGACCAGCTCTATGCATCCGAGGTCACCACGGCGCTGCGCGATATGGTGCGCGCGTACGAAATCGCAATGGGTGTCGCCGTTTCCCGCGTTTCCGTGCGCAGCATGAAAACGCGCTGGGGATCATGCACGCCCAAAACCGGCGCCATTCGCATCGCACGAGAACTTGCCGCCTACCCCGTCGAGTGCCTTGACATGGTTGTCGCCCACGAGCTCGTCCACCTGCTCGAACCGAGCCACAATCATCGGTTTCACGCGCTGCTCGACACGTACTGCCCCAACAACAGGGCTCTGTCGCAGCGGCTCAAAAAACCGCCCGCCAACGAGCTCTAGAGTCGGTTAGCGCACACGCTCGATCTCGACACCGCAGCTTGCCAGGGGAAGACCGACGGGCGCCCAAGGCTTATCGAGCTTAACGTGCACGCCAAGCAGCAGGGGGTAACGACGCAGCAGCATCTGGGCCACACCCTCGGCTGCAGCCTCGATGAGCTTAAACGTATGCTCGCGCAGATAGCCATCGACATCGTGGCACACCGAGCCGTAGTCAATCGAAGCGTCCAGGTTATCGTGCTCCCCCGCTGCACGCAGGTCGGCATAGAGCACCAAGGACACGATGAACTTCTGGCCCAGCGCGTTCTCTTCGGGATACACGCCGTGGTTGGCAAAGACCTCGAGACCGTCGATAGTAATGCGGTCAGCATGGCGCAGATCGTCATAGCTCACGTGGGGAACCGCCGTTGCGGTGGATATTTCGCCCCTTCCACGGCGGGCGAGCTCGGCGCCTTCAGTCTTGGTTGCATTCTCGGGCAGTTTCTTGTTGCTCATCGCGATCGTCTCCTTCGTTTAGAACCCCGACCGCGTAAACTAACTACACGCGAATCGACAGGTTCTTTTTATCATCGCTCCAGTTGCAAGCATTGCGCGCGGGGCATGCAAAGCAGGCGCGCGACGCTTTGTCGGCTGCATAGAGCAGGCGCTCGAGCGGTTGGCTGTTCACGCGCAGCTTTCGATGGCCCAGAATGGCCGTCTTAATGGCTGCGGCATCGGCCGGCTCAAACGCCACGTCATCGGGCATGCCGCCGAGAATTGCATCAGCGACGCGCTCGCTTGCAACATCATGGGATATACCCGATTCATACTGTTCATCTTTGCCGATATCGTGAAGAAGTGCCGTGGCGTAGATGACCTCGCGGTCAAATTCGAGCTGTTCCTCGAGATTCTTGATCCACATAATGCGAGCAACATCCAGCAGGTGGTCAATACCGTGGCGGCAGAAGATGCGCCCCGATTCCAACTGTGCAATGTTGCCCAGGTGCCGACGGAACAGCCCGTTGGCACAAATGTAATCAATGCGAGGCATGGCACCAAAGGGAGTCAGGCCCGAAGCCATAAAGCCGCGACGCGACGTCCCCTCATCGGTCTTCGATGTAAAGTCGTTGACGACCCTCATGCTAACGGCCCAGCATCCTAAAGAACCGCTCCTCGAGCGACGGATCGGTCTCAAAGACG
Source organism: uncultured Collinsella sp. (assembly GCA_900554645.1). GTDB lineage: Bacteria > Actinomycetota > Coriobacteriia > Coriobacteriales > Coriobacteriaceae > Collinsella. The sequence continues at coordinate 39,597 of USIE01000007.1, forward strand.
CCGCGGCGAGCGAGCGTCACGGTCTTGGTGCCAGGCTTTTGCACGCCACGCATGGTCATGCACATGTGCTCGGCCTCCATGAGCACGATCGCCCCCTGGGGAGCAAGATAGTCCATAAGGGCATCGGCAACCTGCGCACACAGCTGCTCCTGCAGCTGCAGACGGCGGGCATAGACCTCCACCGTGCGGGCAAGCTTGGAAAGCCCGGCCACGCGGCCATTGGGGATATAACCGATCGCTGCCTTGCCATAAAACGGCAGCAAATGGTGCTCGCACAGCGAATAGAACGTGATGTCGCGCTCGATAACCAAATCGTTCGAAGCAACGGCAAAGGTTTTGGACAGGTGCTCCTCAGCGCTCTGGTCCATACCGCCGGCAATCTCACCATACATACGGGCAACACGCGCCGGGGTCTCCAGCAGGCCCTCACGAGTTGGGTCCTCGCCTATGCCCTCAAGCAACAGCTTAATGGCGGCCTCGACTTTTTCCTGATCGACCATCTGGGCCTCACTTTTCCGATTAAACGTTCGCACTATGGTACCACGCCGGCGCACAGCCGCCACCAGCTACATAGTATGGGTCGAATAGACAGGATCGTCCCGCCAAAGCTCCACAGCGTCGCAAAGCGCAACATCCTCACGCGCAGCACGGGCGCGCGTGGCGTTCATATCGATCACACGCTGATTGCTCGAGCCCCTAAAGCGCAGCGTGATATCGTACAGATCCTGAACAAACGGACCGTCCACCAACATATCAAGACAGGCAAGGATACGGTCCGTCACCTCGGTATGATGACGGCCATCCGGCATGAGCTCCTCGAGCACATCACCGGTAAAGCACCAAATAGTCTTCCCCGACTCTACGGGATAGGCAGCGCGAACACGCTCGACAAAGTCAACAAGCCCCGCCTGATTCTCGGGCTCCATAGGCTCGCCGCCCAAAATCGTCAGACCGTCAATAAAGGGATGGTCGAGGCTCTCGATAATCTTGTCCTCGACGGCACGATCGAAGGGCTCACCCGCAGCAAAGTCCCAGGCGACAGAGTTAAAGCAATTCTTGCACCCACGACGGCATCCGCTCACAAACAGAGAAGTACGAACGCCTTCCCCATCAGCAATGTCGAAATACTTAATGTTCGCGTAGTTCATAAGTGACTCTCCCGGGAGGCCGGGACATATCATCCCGTCCTCAAACATTCTCGGCCTGCGGCCTGCGAAACTGCGGGCGGGACGATATGTCCCGGCCTCATGCAAAGGGTAACTCAATGAACGAAGCGAACATCGAGCATAGGGTTCGAGGTCCAATAAAAAATGGGCTGCAGCTCAACCGCCATTGAAAGCAAATCGCCACCGCAGGTCAACTCATTTCCGCTAAGAACTTCGAGGAGTGAGCAGACCGCGTGCTGCATCTCAGCTACGTCAACTTGGCTGCACCGTAGCGAGACGCCGGACCTTTGCTCGATATGAGTTCCGCACGAACAGGAGGCGCCAGTGGCGCCTCCGTCGTGAGTCAGGACTGTCCGAAATAGCGAGCAAAGGTCCGGGGGCTCGCTACGGGGTAGCCTGGGATGGATATTAGAGATGCAGCACGCGGTCGCGGATCTCCTCGGTTCGACCCTGGTTCCAGAACTGGGTACCGATGTAGCCGCACGTACGACGGGCGACGTTCATCTTCTCCTGGTCGCGGTTACCGCATTTGGGGCACTCCCACACCAGCTTGCCGTCATCCTCGACAATCTTGATCTCGCCGTCGTAGCCACACACCTGGCAGTAGTCGCTCTTGGTGTTGAGCTCGGCGTACATGATGTTGTCGTAGATGTACTGCATCACGCGAATGACGGCCTTGAGGTTGTCCTGCATGTTGGGAACCTCGACGTAGGAGATGGCACCGCCCGGCGAAAGCTGCTGGAACATGCCCTCGAACTTAAGCTTGTCGAAAGCATCGATCTCCTCGGACACGTGGACGTGGTAGCTGTTGGTGATGTAGCCCTTGTCCGTCACGCCCGGAATGATGCCAAAACGACGCTGCAGGCACTTGGCGAACTTGTACGTCGTCGACTCAAGCGGGGTGCCGTACAGCGAGAAGTCGATGTCGCTCTCGGCCTTCCACTCCGCGCACTTGTCGTTCATGCGCTGCATGACGGCCATAGCGAACGGCGTGCCCTCCTTCTCGGTGTGGCTGTGGCCCGTCATGTACTTGACGCACTCATACAGGCCGGCATAGCCCAGGCTAATGGTGGAATATCCGCCCACGAGCAGCTTGTCGATCGTCTCGCCCTTCTTCAGGCGGGCGAGGGCACCGTACTGCCACAGAATCGGCGCGGCGTCAGAAAGTGTACCCATCAGGCGCTCATGACGGCACAGCAGGGCACGGTGGCACAGCTCGAGGCGCTCGTCAAAGATCTTCCAGAACTTGTCCATGTCCTGATGCGAGCTCAGCGCAACGTCGGGCAGGTTGATGGTCACGACGCCCTGGTTAAAGCGGCCATAGTACTTGGGCTTGTTCGGGTCGTAGTTCAGCGCGTTGGCAACGTTGTTAAAACCGTTGCCCGAGCGGTCGGGCGTCAAGAAGCTGCGGCAGCCCATGCAGGTATAGCAGTCGCCGTTGCCCGCGGTCTCGCCCTTCGACAACTTGAGCTCGCGCATCTTCTTCTCGGAGATGTAGTCGGGCACCATGCGCTTAGCGGTGCACTTGGCAGCCAACTGGGTGAGGTAGAAGTACGGGGAGTCCTCGTGAACGTTATCGTCCTCGAGCACATAGATGAGCTTGGGGAATGCCGGGGTAATCCACACGCCGGCCTCGTTCTTGACGCCCTCGTAGCGCTGGCGCAGCGTCTCTTCCACGATCATGGCAAGGTCGTGCTTCTCCTGCGCTGAGCGAGCCTCGTTAAGATACATGAAGACCGTCACGAACGGAGCCTGGCCGTTGGTGGTCATAAGGGTCACAACCTGATACTGGATCGTCTGGACGCCACGACGAATCTCGTCACGCAGGCGGTCCTCAACGACCTCACGGACCTTCTCGACAGACGCGGAAACGCCGAGCTCCTCGAGCTCACGCGCGACCTCGCCGCGGATCTTCTGACGGCTCACCTCAACAAAGGGGGCAAGATGGGTCAGCGAGATAGACTGTCCGCCGTACTGGGAGGAGGCAACCTGGGCGATGATCTGCGTCGCGATGTTGCAGGCCGTCGAGAAGCTGTGCGGCTTCTCAATCAGCGTGCCCGAGATAACGGTGCCGTTCTGGAGCATATCCTCCAGGTTCACCAGGTCGCAGTTATGCATATGCTGGGCGAAATAGTCCGAATCGTGGAAGTGAATCAGACCCTCATTGTGGGCGTCCACAATCTCCTGGGGCAGTAGCACGCGCTGGGTCAGGTCCTTGGAGATCTCGCCGGCCATGTAGTCGCGCTGAACGGAGTTGACGGTCGGGTTCTTGTTGGAGTTCTCCTGCTTGACCTCTTCGTTGTTGCACTCGATGAGCGACAGAATCTTGTCATCGGTCGTGTTCTTCTGGCGCTTCAGGCTCTGAACATAGCGATAGATGATGTAGTGGCGAGCGACCTCGTAGCAGTCGAGACGCATGATCTCGTCCTCGACCAGATCCTGGATCTCCTCGACCGAAACGGTATGGCCGGCATTCTCGCATGCCTCGGCGACGTTTTGAGCCGCGTAGATCACCTGGCGGTCGGTAAGGCGAGAGCCCTCCTCAACCTCCAAGTTTGCAGCACGGATGGCATTGACGATCTTATCGATGTCAAAGACAACCTCGGTGCCGCTGCGCTTGATGATCTTCATCCTCTTGCCTCTTTCGCGTCGTAATCTCATTGCGCTTCAGAGCCAAACGATGCCCGGCAGGGCTTGCCCCCGCCTTGCGGCGCCGTCGCGCAATCTGTGTTCTCGATAAACCATAAGTCCTCATGCGGACAAACCTTGCAGCCGATCAAACGGCTCAAAGATCTATCCGAATGGGGTGAGTAAGGTCTTCGTTCTCTGTCCGCCATCTATCATACGACAAAGACGCATCTATATCCTGTATTCTTTTTTTAGGTCAAACACAACATATAGTGTTTCAGCAGGTCAAAGCAATTAGTCTATTTGCAGACGCATTAAAAATGAGAGGTTCTTGGCAAGCCGCTAAAACGTTACCAACTCGACTACCTGCAAGGCAGTTATAAAACACCCTTAGTCAAGCCGCCGACAAATCCTACCAAAACCAAGCCGCTCACGCCAAAAGAATCCAAAAGATAATGCTTGACCAACATGTTGCGGTCGAGCTGATATCAAGTCCGGCACAAGCGATCCTTCAAACTCAAAAGTCATCCATCAGCCACGGCCGAAGCATTTTGACTGAATTGCTCAAGAAAACAAAACAGCCTAGAGGCAAAGCCTCTAGGCTGCGAACATTTGGTGGGCGTTAGAAGATTTGAACTTCTGACCTCTTCCGTGTCAGCGCCCTGCCGCTCCGCCAACAGGCGTTTCCCAGTGAGTCAATCTTCACACTTCATGCATCCAGAGCGTCCGATTGGTCCGTCTATCTCGGCTTTTCTGATTCCCTATAATTCCAGACAGGCCGTCCGTTACGGTGAGTCCAAACCTATTTTGGACAGCGTTTGGACAGCAGACATCATTCATTTGGACAGACATTCGGAAGCTGGTCTCAGTGGCAACTTACTCGAAAGGAAGCCTGCGCGAGCGAAGCAAGGGGCACTGGCAGGCACGCTTCTGCCGGACCGACGGAAACGGCTCGAGCATCGTAACCAGATCGTTCGAAGCGACCTCTCGCCGAGCCGCGACCCTCATCATGGAGGACATCAGAAGGGAGCTGATCGAGCAGGACGGCGACGGCGCCTCAAGTCGCGAGCTCATTGCGTACATGTTGTATTACGCTGACGAGCTCGAGCGCTCCCAGCAGATAGAGGCGAGCACCGCAACCAACTACCGCAGTTCCATCAAGCATCTCGCACGCTATCTCGAGGGTTACTCAATCGAAGAGATAGCGCCGGAGAACGTCATGGACGTGCAGGTGGCCCTGCTCGCGGACGGCCTCGTCGTCGACACCGTTGCAAAGGACCATCGCTTCTTCAAGCAGGTTATGGACTACGCCTGCGAGATGGGCCATATCCATCGCAGCCCCTTCAACAAGGCGACCAAGCCGCCGAAGCGTCGGAAGCCTCGTCCGAACGCGCTCGACGAGAGGAGCCGTTCGATGCTTTTATCCGTCCTGGACGCGTCCCCCACGACCAAGCAGAGCGTTGCGGCGCGCCTCGGGCTGCTCGCCGGGCTCAGAAGGGAGGAGGTCGCTGGCCTCAGGTGGGGCGACGTTGACCTCGTCGCCAACAGAATCAGAGTCGGTCGCGCCGTCGGGGTGTCGAATGGCAGGCCCTATCTCAAGGGCACGAAGACCGAGGCGGGCGAACGGGAGGCCGTCCTCGAGAAGGGGCTCGCCGATACTCTGCGCTCCCTCAGGAGCTCTCTCGGGGTAAGCGCGAGAGGACCGCTATGTCCTCGGAGACGGAGATTCGTTCTACACGCCCGACCGCATCACGAAAGACTTCACGTCGCTCGCCAAGGCGATGAACCTCATCGGGGTTGCCGGAAAGCGAGCCACGTTCCACGACCTCCGCGACACTTTCGCCACGCGCCTTATCTCCCAAGGGGTGAACGTGAAGACCGTCTCCCATCTTCTCGGTCACGCAAATGCGGCCATGACCCTCAACGTCTATACGTCCACCGGGACCCCGTAAAGGCGGAGGGGCATGGCTGTCGTCATTGCGTTCCTTTCTCCTCGGACGGATTTTGGGTATGCGTCACGGGCCCCGCGTAGGGCGGGGAGCGAATCGACGCAGGCTTGAGGCCGGTTGGGTTGAGGTTGAGGTTCGGGTTCCACAGGCTTGAACAGCCCGACGGACGGGGCGTCCGGGCGCGCTATGCCTAGGGAGCGGTGGATGCCCCCGGGGCAGCAGGGGACTCGGACGCGGTGGTGCCGGAAGTGTCGACCTCGCCCAAATCTGCGAGCTGGCCGATGAACGGGATGCCCTCGGGGTCGCCCACCTCGACGCCGCCGAGGACGACGGTGTCGTCGCGCATGTCGATTTGGGTCGTGAATACGGCCGGGTCGAAGCCCGAGGCGATAAAGCCAATGCCCGCGAGGACGACGCCCGCGGCAACGAGCCCGCCCGCCACGGCGAGGTAGATCTTCTTCGCGCTGGTCATGGTACTCGCTCCTTTCTACGCCGCGAGGTACGCGGCAGTGTCGTCCTTCTCGCCCTTGACCTTCCAGAAGGGCGAGGCGACCTTCCTCGCCCAGAGCGCCGAGAGGCGCGCAATCTGCTTGGAGGCCGCCCAGGCCCCCGCGCCCACGAGGAGTGCCGCCCCGATAAAGGCAAGGCCGCAGCCCAGCATCGCGAGCACATAGGGCACGTGGCCGACGGTCACGCCCGCCGCCGCGAGCGCGAGTGCCGCCGCGCCCACGGCGCCGAGCGCCACGGCGATGACCCACACGCAGAATGCCAGCACCCAGATGCAGACGTAGACGCTGAGAGCCACGGCGGCGAAGGCGACGAGCAGCGGCGCCCAAACCGGCGACCCCACGATGGCGAGCACCCACAGCAGCGCGGTGCTGCGCCGGCGCGTCCTCGCGATCGCGCGCGGCACGGCGGGCAAGTCGTCGAGCGTGGCCTCGGCAACCTCGCCGGGGGTGCCCATGGCGGCCACGGCCTCCTCCTCGCTCATGCCGTCCTCCATGCGGTCAGCGATGGCCTCCGCGTAGAACGCCTTGGTCTCCTCCACCTGCTCGGCCGGCAGGCAGGCGAGCAGCTCGCCCAACCGGCCCAGAAACTCATCGCGCGTCATGGTGCGCCCCCTCAACGTATGCGTAAATCTCCCGTACGGACGGCCACTCGGCCAGGAACTCCTCGATGCGTGCTCGCCCGTCGTCCGTGATGCGGTAGTACCGGCGCAGCCGCCCGTTGTGCTCGGCGGAGCGCGCCGTGATGCACCCGGCTTTCTCCAGGCGCTTGAGCAGCGGGTAGAGCGTCGACTCCGTGAGCCCCATGCTCGCCGGCACGTCCTTCACGATCTGGTAGCCGTAGGACTCCTCGCCGGAGACGGCCGCGAGCACGCAGGCCTCCAGGAAACCGCGCTTCATCTGGGCCTCCATCCGCACACCTTCCTTCGTCGTATACTGTGCTACACACACTATATGACGCTAGGTATCAGGCGTCAACATCTATCGAGAAGATTCTCCTGTCATAGGCGCTCGCAGCACCTTCCTCATGGCAGCCTCCGTCACCACCGTGGCAGGCTGAGAAGGTGTCCGATCGCGCCTTTGATCTCTAGTTCTTTCGTCCCGATTCTTCGCTGAGCTTCGTGCCTCATATGCAGAGAACTCAGGTCACATAGGCTACGTCAGCCGGTACTCCATAGGTACGACCCTATATTCACCTTGGCCGATTGGTGCATCCACCTCGACGAAGCCGCACTTCTCCCAGAAGCGGCGGGACTGCTCGTTCCCCTCGACGTAGGCGAGGCGCACACGAGAAACGCCCTCGCAGCGGAGGCGGTTGAGTAACTGTGAGATGAGCAGGCTCCCGACACCTGTCCCCTGCCGAGAGGCGTCGACCATGAAGAACCCGATGAAGGCACACCCCTCCGCTGGATAGCCCCGGACGAGGCCGAGTACGGCGATGAGATTCCCGCCGGCATCGAAGAAGCCAAGATAGGACTTTTGATCTGAGGAGCAGCCGGGAGGCAGCTCGACCATCTCGGCGGCGAGCGCGTCCAGCGTCGGCTCCTCGTCGAGGAATGCGTAGTATTGCGGGTTGCCGAGGCAGAGGGAGAGCAGTGCAGGAAGGTCAGAATGGGAGAGTTTCCTGACTGACGCGACTACACCGTTGAGCTCCTCGCCGTTCATCACATCACCCACCGGTTGTTCTCCTTGTCACCGTATGGCATCCAGCATCAATTCAGGCCCCATAAACAACTAGGGCCAGTCCCCGAGAGGACCGGCCCTTACAAAACCTCAAAGGTTTTTGCATCTGCGTACATCATGGCATCAGCCTCGTGCCACGTCAAGAACCCTCGCAAGAAACGCAAGGTGGGACACGAGGGGGTTCTGCGTCCCATAGCGCGCGATCGCGTCGTCCATTAGGGGACGGAGGCCAGCGACCGCGTCAAGCGCTGCCGGGGCGGCGCGCTTGCCCACAAGCATGTCATGCAGCGCCACGGTGGTCACGAGCTGTTGCGTGCGACGGTTGCGCAGTCTGGCTCGACGGCCCTTGCTGTTGCGGATGCCGTGGGCGTTCAGCCACTCGAGCGCGACTCCCGAGGTTGCGTGCCTCGTCTCGCGCTCGGGCACGAAGCCGTTGCATAGGCAGCCCGCATGGCTCGCGCAGTTGCGGACGGCCTTCACGTCCTTGAGAGCGTAGTGAATCTCCCGCCTACCCACCTCCTCCCAGCGCTCAACGCAGACGAGGTAAAAGGCGAGCAGCGTCCCGAACGGTGCCACTTCCAACAGCACCCATACGGGCATGGCATCCCGGTAGTGGTCGATCAGCGACCCAGCGTACTCGTCCGCCTGGGACCGCGATACGAGGTCGCGTCTCAGCCCCTCGCGAAAGCCGCGCGGCAGGGAGGACACGAAGTCGGCGACGACGCCATAGCCGTCCTCCCCGCGCCCGGCGGCCTCGGACACGAGCCATGCCCTGACCGCGCGCTCGACGTCTTTCGCCATGAGGCGAAACGTCTCGCGTAGGACGTCGTCAAGAGAACTCACGTCCAAGAGGTCCCCGAAGTCGAGGCTCACGAACTTCCCAGCGTCGAAGCCGTCCTCATGGCGCTGGAAAAGCACCCGGTAGGCGGAGAGGTGTAGGTAGGTCTCAGCACTCGAAAGGATATCGAGCGCGCGCTCCTCCGCACAGCGCTCAAACGTGACGCCCTTGCCCTTGAGCAGATCGATCTGCTGCTCAGGAGTCGTTATGGGCTTAAGGGATAGCGCATCATGCACGCCGTCATCCATACCCCAAGCTGTGAGTTTCTTAGCATCATCCATCATGCAAGCAATTCTACCCTACGACCAGAAACTGAAGAGTCCGGCTCCCGAATCACATGAGCCGAATAATGGTTAGATGATTATGGAATATTGGTGGCATTATATCGGCACCTCAAGGTGCCGATACTCAAGTCCATGCATAACTTGACATTCCATATCGTCCGGTGAATCCCGCCGAATTTGGACAGCTGTTTTGACATCAGTTGGACAGATACAAAATCAGCCCAGAGGACATAGCCTCTGAGCTGCGAACATTTGGTGGGCGTTAGAAGATTTGAACTTCTGACCTCTTCCGTGTCAGGGAAGCGCTCTCCCCCTGAGCTAAACGCCCAAATGGAGCGGACAACGGGGCTCGAACCCGCGACCCCAACCTTGGCAAGGTTGTGCTCTACCAACTGAGCCATGTCCGCTTACGAGGATTAATCATACGTGATGCCCGCATCCTATGCAAGAACTTTTTTTGAAAAGTTTTGCGGTGCCCTCGCGAAGGCATCAGTCGCCACGAAAGGCGCGGACAAACGCAGACTCACATGAGATGCCCTCTACATCTCGCCGAGCAAAATCCAGGCAGAGCTGTCCTGTGCGAGCTTACCGTCTGCGAGCGGTGATGAAGTGAGCAGGACCTTGCCCGCCGGCAGCTTCACGGGCGCTGCGCCGAAGTTCGTCACACACGCCCAGCCGTTGTCGCGGCGATAGGCGATAACGCCGCCCTCGGCACCCTCGGCACCATCCGCAAGACCGGTGCGCCCGTCAAGATCGAGCCACGCAAGATCGTTGGTGCACCCGCGCAACTTGCGCCGCAGCCAGAGGGCCTCGCGATAGAGCGCGAGCATCGATGCCGGGTCCGCCTCTTCCCTATCGACAGCGTAGTCGGAAAACCACGCAGGCTGCGGCAGATGAGGCGCTCCATCGGCGCCTGCCGGCGAAAACCCAAACGATCCGCCCTGCGCGGGATCGTCCGCCGACACCCACGGCAGGGGAACTCGGCAGCCGTCGCGCCCTTTCTCGCGTTTCGGCCCGTGTGTATTGGTTGCACTGGGATCTTCGAGTGCAGACCACGGGATATCAGCCACCTCAAAAAGGCCGAGCTCTTCACCCTGGTACACGTATGCCGAGCCCGGAAGCGCCAGCTCGAGCAAAAGGGCCGCCCGCGCGCGACGCTCGCCGAGCTCACGGTTCTCGTCATAAGACGACCCGTCGCGCAAGAGCCAGTCAAGCGCAATCTGGTGGTAGCGCGTCGCCTTGATCTGCGGCAGGGCATAGCGTGTCGCCACGCGCGGCACGTCGTGGTTGGAGAGCACCCAGGTCGAGGCAGAATCGGATTCGACGGCCGCCTTCAAGCCCTCCTCGATTGCTGCATGCATGTCGTCATAGGTCCAAGTGGCCTTGGCGAACTCGAAGTTGAACGTCTGGCCAAGCTCGCTGGGGCGCGCATAGAGATGCTGGCGCTCGGGCAGCACCCACGCCTCGGCAACGGCACTACGCGGCGGATCATAGCGGTCGAATACGCGGCGCCACTCGCGATAGATCTCGTGGACCTCGTTGCGGTCCCACAGCGGATGGGTACCGTCGTCAACCATGTCATCGCCCTCGGCGAGATGCCACCGGTCGAGATCATCGCGATCGAGGTCCTTGGCGAGACCGTGTGCCACATCGATACGGAAACCATCGACGCCACGATCGCTCCAAAACGCGAGGACGTCGCAGAAGAATGTGTGGACCTCGGGGCACGACCAGTCAAAATCGGGCTGCTCGGGCGTAAACATATGCAGATACCACTGACCGTCCGCAACACGCGTCCAGGCGGGGCCGCCAAAGTTGGCATTCCAATTGGTGGGAGGCAGCTCGCCATACTCGCCTCGACCGTCGCGAAAGATATACCGGGCGCGCTCGGGCGACCTGGGGCCGGCGGCAAGAGCAGCTTTGAACCAGGGATGTTGGTCGGATGAGTGGTTGGGCACGATGTCGACGATGACCTTGATGTCGTGCGCGTGGGCAGCGGCGACCATGTTATCGAAGTCGTCAAGCGAGCCAAGACGCGGGTCGACATCGCAGTAGTCCGCCACATCATAGCCGCCGTCGACAAGCGGCGATGGGTAGAACGGGCTCAGCCATATGGCCTCGATGCCCAGCTGCTCAAGATAATCCATCTGCTGGGTAATGCCCGCAATATCGCCCAAACCCGTACCAGTCGAATCCTTAAACGAGCGCGGATAAATCTGATAGATCGCCGCATCGGACATCCACGAGCGCGAAGAGGTTATTTCTGTAGCCATGGGGCGCATCTCCCTTGCAACGAGGTTTAGATGCTCACGATGATACGCCCAAGGCAGACAGTCGCGACAAACAACGCCCCACCTACGCCCAAAAAAGCTCGCTCCCTCTCGGGTTCGAGTCCATGCAATGGGTACGAAAAAGCCCGGCTACCTTGGTAGTCGGGCTGTTGCGTTTGGAGCGGACAACGGGGCTCGAACCCGCGACCCCAACCTTGGCAAGGTTGTGCTCTACCAACTGAGCCATGTCCGCATATGTAAAACAAAACGGGCGCCGGAGCGCCCGGATGTTGCCTGGAGGCGAAGCCCGGATTCGAACCGGGGGTAAAGGCTTTGCAGGCCTCTGCCTTACCACTTGGCCACTTCGCCGAAAAAGGACCGCATGAGACGGTCCGGAAACGCAATGGAGCGGACAACGGGGCTCGAACCCGCGACCCCAACCTTGGCAAGGTTGTGCTCTACCAACTGAGCCATGTCCGCTTGCGGGTTATTAATTTACGCGAGTTGCCCAAAAGACGCAAGTACTTTTTTCAAAAAAGTTGTCTGGCACATGTTCTCGGCAGGTAAACACGCCAAACGATGTACTAGGCGCACGATTCCAATGCTCCGTTAAACAGCTTCACCATCCGGACACGCGTCCCGGCGCCGTCCGTGCGACGGGCAACCTCCACATTGTCGACCAGCATGCGCATAAGCTTGATACCGCGTCCACGCTCTTCGGTCGCAACCGGCTCACTCGACCCGTCGATCGAATAGCCCATCCCACGGTCAACGACCTCGATTACCACTCGATCGCCATAAGCCTGAACCGTCAGGATGCACCCGATGCCGCCCGCATGGTCATACGCATTGCCCAGCGCCTCCCCCGATGCCAATGCGACGTCATAGCGCTCGTCGCGGCGTAACGGAAGCGACTCGAGGAGCTCGGCAATACGGTGCCGATAATATGGGAGGTTCTCGATACCCTGACGCACCTCGACGCTCTTACTCCAGCGCGGCAGCTCCCCCACCGGAATGGCGGGAATCGACTCCCGTGCCGGACCTGCAACATGAAGGATATCGACGAGACGGGCGATCTCTAAAAAGCGAACGACCTCATCAGATGCGTTGACGAGCGAAAGCAGGCCCTCGCGCCTCATGAGTTCGCGAGCGCGCGTAAGCAGGAACGCCAAACCTGTCGAGTCGATAAAGCCAACAGTTTGACAATTGATGACAACTCGACGCACGCCGCGGTCGATCAAAGCATCTAACCGTCGGCGCAGCGCGGGCACCGAGGCGATGTCAATATCGCTCGGTGGCGTCAAAACCGCTATGTCATTCCACTCATTCATACGACCATGGTTCCCCAAAAGAGCCTACTCGATGCATGCATTTCCCCAACCGTACGGATTAGGCCTGGCCAACGTCACTTACGACCGGCCCCGCAAAAACTCAAGGGACACCAGTGCGATGTCGTCGTCCAAAGCCGATTCGGTAAAGCGATCAAGCTCTCCCAAAACCTTGCCGCAGATACCCGATACGCCCTCGCCCGAAACCGATAGTAAAAGATCGCGTAGGCGCTGTTCACCAAAGAACGCCCCCGTGCGATCGCGTGCCTCAATCGTTCCATCGGTATACATAAAGAGCATGTCACCAGGAGCGAAGGTAAAGGCGCCCGTCTCGTACACCATGCTTTCGAATGCGCCGATCACGCCCGACTGGCATCCAAGGAGCTCAACCTCTCCCCCGCGAGCCTCGTCACCGCCAAGCGGGATCGACTCGGGCCTGATGACCATGGTTGGAGGATGGCCCGCCGAGCAATAGGTCGCGCGCCCCGCTTTAAGATCGATCTTGGCGATAAAGGCCGTCACGAACGTCTCGACCCTCGAGAAGCCCATGAGCATGCTGTTGAGGGAGCGTGCCATGCGAGCAGGGCCAGCGCCCTCCCAGGCATAGGCCGTCAGGGCCGTCTTGACGAGCGCGGACATGGATGCCGCCTCGATACCCTTGCCAGACACATCACCCAGAATCATGACGGCGCAGTCGTCGGGAAGGCGGATGAGTGTATAGAAGTCTCCGCCGACCAACGCGGAGTTCGTGGCCGACAGGTACACCGAGTCGGTCGCGATGCCCGGAACATCACCGAGCGAATTCCTCATTCCGACCTGAAGGGTCTGGGCGATATGGCGCTCCTCGCGCTTTTGCGACTCACCTTCATAGATCAACTCAAAATCGTGGGCTAAGTGCACCAGATAGTCGTATTCAAGGTCGTCAATCGGCTCTTGGCTGCCATCGCGAAGCAGCAAAGCGCGCGTCGTCGGCCCCTTGGCAACATCGGCCGGGACGATCGCATCGTTGCTACGCCTGCTGTCAGCATCCGAGCGATAATGCCCCACCTCGATGCCAGAGTCAACATAGATGCCTTGGCACGGTAGGCCGTGAGCTCTCAACCATCCGCCCATGGGCATAGACTCATCAACACGTGTCAAGCGAACATGCTTCAGGTCGTCAGCGCTCGCACCGCCCAGGACTGACACTTCAAAGCCATCCGAAGCGGCCCCCAAACGCGCAGCAGGCGCCGTAGTCGAAAAAAAGAGCGACTCCGGGTCCCCTGGCAGCGCCACACGACTGCCTCCCTCAAAATCGATGACAAAGCATTCAAGGCCCGCATCGTACTCCACAGGGCAGAAATGGCAATTAAGCACAGCGCAGATTTCGGACGATACGGCGTGCGAAGCGGCGACCGAATCATCAAGATAGGTAAAGAGCTCATCGCGCAACACATTGAGCGAGCGGCCAAGCTCTGCGGTACGACGCGAGCGCAAGCTCGATGCCATACCGACTAACTGGATAGACAGATAATCGCAAATGACCTCGAGCACGTTAACGTCATAGGCAAGCGGCGCCTGGGGGCGTTTCCAGCCGACTTCCAGCACACCGAGGACCTGCGTGCCGTAAAACACGGGAAGGCAGATCTCGCTGCGGTATGGCGGCATATCCTGCACGCGCAGCAGGTGCTTGGAACGATTATCCAGATCCATGAACATGCCCGAGGCGACTCGATCGCCCTCAAGGTCCTGCTGGATCGATAGACGACAAGCGCGCGACTCACGAAGCACGTACGTCGGAATGCCAGCGCCATAGGGCATGAACTCGGGCAGATAGCTGTCCTCAAGTTCCTTGGAAACACCACGGAGCTTAAAACCGCCGCTCTCGGAAAAATAGATGGCGGCACCCGATGCATCGAGCGTTCCGACAAGCTGATTCAAAACGGTGTCGAGCAATCTGGGAAGCTCATCGGAGCCAACGGTACTCATAATGACCGAAAGCGTGCCCGAAAGGCGCTTATTCGCCACCCTAAGCTCCGATAGCGCACGCTTGAGTTGACGGTCGTGGGAATACTGCTCTTCGATGCTGTGAAGCGCCACCAGGACACGCGGCGCACGGCGTCCAAAGATGCGCGGCGGCGTGACGGAACCCGCGCGAACCAAGACGGGAATAAACGACCCGTCGCTCAGCTTGAGCATCAGCTCACTCTCGGAGCCATCGGTCTCAAATGGCAGACGATGTTCAGTCGCGCGCTCAAAGGCAGAAGAGTACAGCACGTCCTTAACGTCACCATTGATGACATCGGTGCGCTCCTCACACATCAGGTCGAGCAAGCGATTATTCACATGCAGAATGGTTCCGTCGAGTTCGCAGATGATGACCGCATCGCTCGTGATCTCGACCAGTTGGGCAACGTCTGCCCACTCGTTGCGCTCAAGCGTTTCCATCGTGGACCTCACCGTCTATCGGTAACAAAAAAGCCTCCGAGGAGGCTTCTCAAATGCGATGGTGTCGGAGGCGGGACTTGAACCCGCATGACCAAAAAGCGGTCACTAGCACCTCAAGCTAGCGCGTCTGCCAATTCCGCCACTCCGACATGCTATGTTGTTGATTCGCGGTTCGTTTTGTTGGACCCGCGCGTTCAACGAGGAAGATAATAACCTATGATTCGAGAACTGTGCAAGCACTTTTTTCAAAAAAGTTTACGAATTTGTAAACCTTGATTGTCATTTTCATTGCAACAGCCTCAGGACTCAGCGCAACGCGTTGCGC
>USIE01000008.1 GCA_900554645.1 uncultured Collinsella sp.
CTTCGTTAAACGGACGCTAGGGAGCCACCCTTACACCAACATTTTCGACGCAATCCAAGTAGTTGAATTGAACATCGCAAGCCTCGATATCCTTATCATTTATAAAGGAAGAGACTGTTTTATAGATGTTGTTCGTGTCGACTACGGCATTAAAATGAATATATTTGTTGCGTTCAGGATGGTTGTCTAAAATCATATGAACATTGTCTATAACTGCTTGGTATGAGGACTCACCATTAGCGTAATGCCTAGACTTATCATGGATTTGCTGCGGCCCGTCAAGACTGATTAACAAATAGAATTCATGCCCAGAATCGAAGAAGAATTTAACCATATCTTCAGATAAAAGAGAGCAATTGGTTGTAATTCGAAATGAGATGTGTTTTCCTTCAAATACCTGTTCTGCATATTGAGTAATTAGCTTAATTTCACTAAATCGAAGGAGAGGTTCTCCTCCATAAAATGCTACGACCGGGTTTGGGTTGTCAATCGAGTGCATCTTAAAGAATTCGATTGCATGTTTGGCCGTCGAAACAGACATAGAGTTATGACTGTGGGTTCTGTTGTATAAGGAGTTTTCGGAATAGATACAGTAATCACATCGGAAGTTGCAAGATTGAGTCAGCTGAAGGGTTATCATCCGTAAATTTCTTTCCAGCTTAACTTTCAAAAGGTCAATTGATGGATAAGCGACATTCTGCAATGGCGAATCGCAGCAGTAGCCACATGATTGTAGTAACTGGAATTCTTGGTCTGATTTATAGGAGTCGGGGCAAACTTCGCCTGCTTGGACTTCTGAGATGTAATTGAAGAGATCTTTGCTTACTGCAAGTATCTCGTTTCGATTGGCATCATAAATGTAGTGGCCCAAGAGGGTCTTTATGGGTAGAACTAACATCTCTACCGCCTCTTTCATTTCACTAATGTTATTTTAGTGAACTAAGATGTTTACTAAAAGGTAACCATTTATAAACGTATTGTCAAACATATATTGCTAAAACAGAAACAATTTATAGACTGAGTGGTCGTATCCTTTGGGCGATTGCTTCTATAATCTAGCCTTCGCTGCTGTCGGGAGGGAAGGTCTAGGACTCCGTTATCATGTTGAAACGCTTTAACTAATTTGACGTTCTCACGTGTTTTTTGTTTCAAAAGCGTTAGGATGGGACTCGTAGCGTGGGGCGTAATGGGTGCCCCGCACACGATGGGAGGCTATCAATGGCTAATCGTTTCGTTCTCAACACCATTTCTTATCATGGTTCCGGCGCCATCAAGGAGATTCCCGGCGAGCTCCAGCGTCGCGGCTACAAGAAGATCTTCGTCTGCTCCGATCCCGATCTGGTCAAGTTTGGCGTTACCGCTAAGGTGACCGACGAGCTCGACGCTGCCGGCATCGCTTGGAGCCTCTACTCCGAGATCAAGCCCAACCCCACTATCCAGAACGTCAAGGACGGCGTCGAGGCCTTCAAGGCCGCCGAGGCTGACGCTATCGTGACCATCGGTGGCGGCTCCTCCATGGACACCGCCAAGGCTATCGGCATCATCATCAACAACCCCGAGTTCGCCGACGTCCGCAGCCTCGAGGGCGTTGCTCCCACTAAGAACCACGCCGTGTTCACCATCGCTGTGCCGACGACTGCCGGTACCGCCGCCGAGGTGACCATCAACTACGTCATCACCGACCCCGAGAAGGTCCGCAAGTTCGTGTGCGTCGACACCAACGACGCCCCCGAGGTCGCCGTCGTCGACCCCGATATGATGGCCTCCATGCCCGCCGGCCTGACCGCCTCTACCGGCATGGACGCTCTGACCCACGCCATCGAGGGCTACACCACCAAGGGCGCTTGGGAGCTCTCCGACATGTTCCACTTTGAGGCCATTAAACTGATCAGCGAGAATCTGCGCGACTCTGTCGCCGAGGCCAAGTCCGGTCAGCCCGGCTCCGGCCGCGAGGGCATGGCTCTTGGTCAGTATGTCGCCGGCATGGGCTTCTCTAACGTCGGCCTGGGCATCGATCACGCCATGGCTCACACCCTGTCCGCTCACTACGACACCCCGCACGGCGTCGCTTGCGCCATGCTGCTGCCGATCGCCATGGAGTTCAACAAGCCGGTTTGCACCGAGCGCCTGGCCAAGGTTGCCGTCGCCATGGGCGTTGACACCACGGGCATGAGCACCGACGAGGCTGCTGACGCCGCTATCGCCGCCGTCAAGCAGCTTTCCGCCGACGTGAACATCCCGCACGTCTGCGAGGCTATGAAGGCTGACGAGATCGAGGTCCTGGCCAAGGACGCCATGGCCGACGCCTGCTTCCCGGGTAACCCGCGCGAGGCGACGCTCGACGACGTCATCGAGCTCTTCAAGAAGATCTGCCCGGCTGCCTAACTTGGTTCGGCGGGCGCTGTTCGGAAGAGCTCGATGGGTTGTCTCGCTAGGTAAATAATTGTGCGCGGTGGTATTGTTGCTGTGGGTTTAATTCGACATGAAAGGGTGACTTTGGTGTCCAAGATGGATTCTACGCTCTCTTACATTACTGACCAGTTGAAGGCGCTTACCTCGATTGCTTCGCCTACCGGCTATACCCGTGCGGCGACTGATTATCTAATGGAAACGTTGCGCGATATGGGCTTTGGCCCTGAGCGTTCCAATAAGGGCAACGTGCTGGTTGAGCTTGGTGGCGAGGGCGAGCCACTCGTGCTGGCGAGTCATGTCGATACCCTGGGCGCTATGGTTCGCTCCATCAAGGACAATGGTCGCCTGCGTCCCACGACGCTTGGTGGGCACCAGTGGTCTACGGCCGATGGCGAGAACTGCACCGTCTACACGCGTGACGGTAATGTCTACACGGGTGTGGTCCTCAATACCGAGCCTTCGGCGCATGTGGCCGACGAGCCGGTCAAGACCATCGAGAAGAACATGGAAATCCTGCTCGATGAGAATGTCGACAGTAAGGACGATGTGCTTGAGCTGGGCATTCAGACCGGCGACATCATCGCTATGGATCCGCGTACCACGGTGACGGAGAGCGGCTACATCAAGAGTCGCTTCCTTGACGACAAACTGTCGGCATCGATTCTGCTGGGTTTGGCCCGCGCCGTTGCTGACGGCGAGGTGTCGCTCTCGCGCAAGGTGTCGCTGCTCTTTACCGTGTACGAGGAGGTCGGCCACGGTGGTGCCTTTGTGCCGGCCGACACGCGCGAGATGATCAGCGTGGACATGGGCTGCGTGGGCGACGACCTGGGCTGCACCGAGCGCATGGTGTCGATTTGCGCCAAGGATTCGGGTGGCCCCTACAACTACGATCTGGTGACCACGCTGTCCAATATCGCGCGCGAGCTCGAGCTCGATTACGCCATCGACGTGTACCCGCATTACGGATCGGACGTCGAGGCCACGCTCTCTGCCGGCTACGATATCCGCCACGGCCTGATCGGCCCCGGCGTGTACGCGAGCCACAACTACGAGCGCAGCCACATGGACGGCGTGCGTAACACCTACGAGCTCGTCCGCGCCTACGTGCAGCGCTAGGGGAGCAGCGGCCTCGGCTGGCACAGCAGTACCGACCGAGGCCGCCCTCTCTAAGTTGCGGTGAAATAGGGACTGTTTAGCGGCCTGAAACGCTTAAACAGTCCCTATTTCACCGCAACTTATGAAGGGGATGGGGCTATTTGATGGCGCCGGTCACCGTACCGCCGCCGAGGACGACGTCGCCGCGGTAGACTACGACGGCCTGGCCGGGCGCGATGGCGCGCTGGGGCTCGTCAAAGGTCACGAGCATCTGCCCGTCGGCACCGCGCGTAAGGGTCGCCGCCTGGTCCTTCTGGCGGTAGCGGTACTTGGCGTCCACGCGAATGCCGCCGGCGTCCAGCTCGGCCTCCATGCATGCGTCCGGCGCGCTCCAGATCCACTCATCGGCCGTGAGGGCAGCGGCGGTCAGGTCCTCTGCCTCGCCCAGATGCACAATGTTGCTGGCGGCATCGACGCCCGTTACGTACACGGGATGCGCCATCGCGACACCCAGGCCCTTGCGCTGGCCGATGGTATAGCGCAGCGCGCCATTGTGGCGCCCGACCACGCTGCCGTCGCGCCACACAATGTCGCCCGGTGCAGCGGGATGTCCGCAGCGGCGCTCGATATAGCCCGCGCAGTCACCGTCCGCGATAAAGCAGATATCCTCGCTCTCGGCTTTCTTGGCGTTTATGAAGCCCTGCTCGGCGGCTATACGGCGCACGTCGCGCTCTTTGTCCAGGCCTGCCAGCGGAAAGATCGTGTGCGCGAGGCGCTCTTGCGTAAGCGAATACAAAAAATAGCTCTGGTCTTTTTTGGGGTCCTCGCCGCGATGCAGCTGCCAGGTGCCATCGGGCGCCTGGCTCGTCTTGGCGTAGTGGCCCGTGGCGATATAGTCGCAGCCCATGTCCAGCGCAGCGTCCAGCAGCGCGCCAAACTTGATGTGGCGGTTGCAGATGATGCAGGGGTTGGGCGTCAGTCCCTCCTGGTAGGCGGTCACAAAGCGCTCGATTACGCTGCGGTCGAACGTCTGCTGCAGGTCGAGCACGTGGTGGGGGATGCCGATACGCTCGGCAACGGCCTTCGCGTCGGCGATGTCGCGGTCGACCTTGCTCATGCCCGTGACAGGATCGGGCGCGGGGCAGGTGAGGCGCATGGTGGCGCCAACGCATTCGTAGCCCTGGCTTTTGAGCAGGTACGCGGTCACGCTGGAATCGACGCCGCCGCTCATGGCGACGAGCACGCGCTTGTTGTGCATGGGGAGGTTCTCCTTGGTGGCATGCGGCCAAAAAAGAAAAGCGGCGCGGGAGGCTGGTTCCGCGCCGCAGACATTGTAGCAAGTTCGGGTGCTTCGTGGGACACCCTAACGAGATGGGCTCAGGCCGCCAGAAGAGAGGGGAGACCGGCGTGCCTTGGGCCTATCGACAAGAGACGGACCCTTAGTCCTGGAAGAGTGCCGTGGACAGGTAGCGCTCGCCGGTATCGGCAAGCAGGGCCACGATGGTCTTGCCCTCGTTCTCGGGGCGCTTGGCCAACTGCAGCGCGGCCCACACGGCGGCGCCGGACGAAATGCCCACGAGCACGCCCTCCTTGTTGCCCACGGCGCGACCGGTAGCAAAAGCGTCCTCGTTCTCGACGGGGATGATCTCGTCATAGACCTGGGTGTCGAGGACGTCGGGCACAAAGCCGGCGCCGATGCCCTGGATCTTATGCGGACCGGCCTGACCCTTGGAGAGCACCGGAGAGGTGGCGGGCTCGACAGCGACGACCTTGATCTCGGGGTTCTGCTCCTTGAGGAACTCACCCACGCCGGTCACGGTGCCGCCGGTGCCAACGCCGGCGACGAAGATGTCGACCTTGCCGTCGGTATCGTCCCAGATCTCGGGGCCGGTCGTGGCCTTGTGGATGGCGGGGTTCGCGGGGTTCACAAACTGACCGGCGATGATGCTGTTGGGGGTCTCCTTCTGCAGCTCCTCGGCCTTGGCGATAGCGCCCTTCATGCCCTTGGAGCCGTCGGTGAGTACGAGCTGCGCGCCGTACGCCTGCATGAGCTTGCGGCGCTCGACGGACATAGTCTCGGGCATGGTGATGATCACCTTGTAGCCGCGGGCGGCCGCCACGGAGGCGATGCCGACGCCGGTGTTGCCGCTCGTGGGCTCGATGATGGTGTAATCGCCGCCGCGCACGAGCTTGCCGGCCTTCTCGGCCTCGTCAATCATATTCTTGGCGACGCGGTCCTTAACGGAGCCGGCGGGGTTGAAGTACTCGAGCTTGACGAGCACGCGGGCCTTGAGGTCCTCGTCGGCCTCAAAGTGGGTGAGCTCCAGAAGCGGAGTGTGGCCGATAAGCTGATCGATGGACGTGTAAACCTTGCTCATGGTGAACCTCCAAAGTGTTCAAGTTGCTGGATACCGTGTGGTTTTACGGTGTGTCTAACAGCCAAACCCACAAACCTAATAGGTTGTTCGTTTAGCTGTTGGAAAGCATAGTAGACAGTAAAGCCTAGTAATGCAATAGGAAAAAGATATTTATTGCAAGATGATTAACCCGCTGGACTGGAACGGGAGTTTTCAAAACCAATTTTTCGGCTAGAATTTCTACGAATTAAAAGACCGAAAGGCAGCACTATATATGTTGGTTTCTACTAAGGGCAGGTACGCCCTGCGCGTTATGGTCGACCTGGCCGAGCACCAGGCGGCTGGCCGTATCCCGCTTAAAGAGATTGCGGCACGTCAGGGTATTTCGGAGAAGTACCTCGAGAATATTCTGGCGACGCTCGTGCGCGCCAACATGCTCTCGGGCATGCGCGGCAAGGGCGGCGGCTATGTGCTCACGCGCTCGCCCGAGCAGTACACGGTGGGCGAGATCCTGCGCCTGACCGAGGGGAGTCTGGCGCCGGTCGCATGCTTGGACGGTGACTGCAAGGGCTGTTCGCGCTCGGATGAGTGCCCCACGCTCGATGTGTGGAAGAACCTGGACAAGCTCATCAACGACTACCTCGACGGCGTGACGCTCGACCAACTTGTCGCTCACAACGAGGGCTACGACTACGTGATCTAGCCCCACCTGCCGCGTGGGGACAGGGTGGAAATGGAAGAATTTCTGACCCTCTGAGACTGGACAAAGAAGGCCGCCCATTTTTGCGATGGGCGGCCTTTGCTTTGAGCTTCTGTGACTCCTGACGACGGATTGTTTTAATCGTTGGCGACGCCGTCGAGGATGCTGCGCATGATGGACACCAGGATGCTGCCCATAAAGGCCGAGCCAAAGCTGGCGATAGAAATGCCGGCGCCTAGGAGATTAACCGACAGGTAACTGGCGAGCTCGAGCATAAAGCTGTTGACCACAAGCTGGAAAATGCCCAGCGTAATAATGGTGAGCGGCAGCGAAATGACCGTGAGGAACGGCTTTACGAGCGAGTCGACGATGTTCAGGAACAGCCCCACAAAGGCAAAACAGACCCAGGCTTCGGCAAAACCGAAGGGTTGGATGCCGGGGACGAGAAACGTGGCGATCGCAATGGCGATCGAGGTGAAGAGCCAGTTAAGCATAAAGCGCATGGTGTGATCCCTTTCTGCGCAGACGGTGTGTCGCTTTGTTTGGACGCCCATTGTCGCAAATATTCGTGGAGCTTACGTGCGCATTTAGTTTCAAAACGGCGTTCGTCCTGAAAAACGCGCCGCTTGCAGAGAGTCTTGTCGCTTTAGTTTGGTGGTGTGCTACACTGCTACGGGCAAATGCCCCATGCATTGTTTTATTGCATATTACGGGCGAACGATGCCCGATGTCAGTATCAACTTCGATGCCTTTTGGCGGGTTTGGCGGTGATCGATGAATATCGAGAACATGTTTGACAAGCCTGATGTCAAGCAGCTGGTCCACGCATTTAGTCTTTTGGACGATGAGAAGGATATCCAAGCGTTTTTGACCGATATCTGCACGCCGCGCGAGATCTGCGATCTTTCCCAGCGCTTGCAGGTCGCGCGTTATCTGGACGAGGGCGAGCCCTATGTTGAGGTTCAGGCCCGTACCGGCGCTTCGTCCACCACAGTGAGCCGCGTGTCCAAGGCACTCAACGGCGAGTACGGCGGCTATCGCAAGATCCTCATCAAACTGGAGGATGGCGAGTAAGCCAACGGCAAAAACGAATTGCACAGAACCGTCCCTCCGGGGGCGGTTTTTTTGGTGCATTGGGGACGGAGGAAAACGGATCACCGGGTTAGATTGACCCCCTAGGTGATCCGTTTTCCTCCGTCCCCAAGGGATCAAATCTGTTGGCGTGGGGCAAATCTGTCCGCGTGGGCGGGTAGGATGGATACATTGAATATTGCGAACGGTTTGAGTGGAGGACCATGCCTGTTCGAATCTATACCACCAATGCCGGCGCGGACCTGAGCGATGCCGAGGCGGCGATTCTTGCCGACCTTGTTGCCCGCCATGGACGCGCCGTTTTGCTCGCGCCCTCGTTTGCCGAACTCGATCTGTGCCGTCACGCTGCGGCGGTGGCCGGCGTCTCGCTGGGCGTAGACTACAAGACCCCTTCGTCGTGGCTCTGTTCGCTGTGGGAGCTCTTGGGCGACGGCCGCAGCTTCGTCGACAACCTGCAGCGCCAGATGCTGTTTTCGGATATGGTTGCCCGTCGCGACGATGCCGACCTGCAGCCACTTTCGCGCAGCCAGGGTACGGTGCGCATGCTCGCGCGTATGGCCCGCGATGTGCTTCCGGGCGTGGCGGGGACGGGTGCAGAGCGCCGCTGTGGCAGCGTTTGCCAGCCCGAGCCCAAAAGCGACGCCGAGGCTCGTGTCTTCGAACTTTTGCGCGTCTATGCGAGTGGCTTGGACCGCCGAGATATGGTCGAACCCTGCGAGGCGGCCGACATGATGGCCGGTGCCTTAGCCGACAATCTGCCAACCTGCGTCCGCGCTGTGTTCGTGCGTGGCGTCACGTCGTTTGCGCACGGCCTGCTCGAGCTGCTGTCTGCCGTGGCGAATGGCGGGGGAGAGGTCGTCGTGCTGCTCGCTCGCGAGCAGGCGGCAATGCGCGAGGAACTTGCTGCGGCCTTTGATGCCCGCGGCGTACTGTTTGAGATTGCGCCGCTGGGGGAGGACGCTACTGCGTCTAAGACTGCCTCTAAGCCCGCCGCTCAGCCTGCCTTTATAGAGGTTGCCGGTCCCCATGCCCGCGCCTATGCCTATGCGAATGCTATTGATAAGTTGGTAAAGGCGCGCGAGGGTGCCGCACCGCGCGACGGCGCTGCGGCACCGGCCGATCCTGCGCGCGTGCTCGTGGTGTCCGCCCGGGCGCCCCAGTTGTTCGGCGAGCTTGCCGCACGTTTGGCGGCGCGTCACATCGCGGCCGAGACAACCGAGTTCACGGCGTTTTCCCAATCCATCGTGGGCAGGCAGTTCACGGCGCTCGCCAATCTGATCGAGCGCATGAAGGCCGCCGACGAGGGCACCGCCTCCAAGACCGAGTGGTGGCCCTCCCCGGAGCTTACCGACTGGATTTACAGCCCACTTTCGGGCGCCGACGCCGCCAGCGCGCGAACCTTCGATAAGAACATGCGCCTGTCGCGCAGCAAGACCACTGCGGGCGTGAAGAGCCTGCTGCAGAGCGTGCAGGGCCAGGTGAGGGGCGCGCGCAAGGCGGCCAGCGACCAGAATTGGTTTAAGAACGTGCCGTGCGTGGTCTCGGACGTGTTCCAAGCGCTGTGGCGTGACAAGCCCGTGACGGCACTCAAGGCCATGCTTGCCGTTGTCGAGGCACTGCCCGACCGCGCATTTGGCGGTCTCGACGGTCAGGCCCGCCGCCAGGCCGAGGCGGCCCTGCTACGCCATGCTATCGGCATTCTCATGAACGACGCCCGCGCGCTCGATGTGTCGCAGGCCGCGACCGTACCCGTGCTCGACGGTGTCCGCACCAAGGTGGACAAGCGCAGCACCGCTTACGATTACGAGACCTACGAGGTCGATCGCACCCCGCGTGCCCAGGTGCGCTTTGTTTCGCTTACCGATGCGGCGGCGCTGCGTCCCAACAGCTACGATGCGGTGCTGTTTGCCGATGTCGACCTGGACAGTTATCCGCTCTCGCATGAGGAGGGCCCGTTGGCCACACTGACGGAAGAGTTGGGTCGCAGTGGCGTGACGCTTGAGCCCGCGGCCCTGCTGCGCGTGCGTTTTGGCCGTGCGATGCAAGCGTCGCGTGGTCCGGTTGCGCTTGCGCGCGTGACGCACGATCGCCAGGCGCGCGAGTGCTATCCGGCTGCCGTGTGGACCGAGTTGCGGGCGCATGCCGAGGCCGCTGAAGCTGCTAAGGCCGCAGACGCCGACAAGGCAGCTGACGACGCTAAGGCCACTGACGACGCTAAGGCCACTGACGACGACAAGGCCGCTGGCGCCGACAAGGCGAAGTGCGTGGGTGAGGGCGATATCGTAAGGGACTTCGATCCCGCGGCGGGCGAAGGTCTCAAGCGCGAGCGCGTGACCTGTGAAGCCCCTCAGCATCTGAGCGCCGAGGCCGTGCCGTATCTGGTTCTGCGCCGCCGCGATGGTGAGGGCGAGGATGCGCCGCTTGTGCCACGCTTGACGTCTGCCTCGCAGATTGAGGCCTATTCCACCTGCCCGCTGTGCTGGTTTGTGTCCTATCGCGTAAAACCCCAGTCTATCGATGCGGGCTTTGGCAACATGGAGAAGGGCAACTTTGTACACGACGTGCTGGAGCACCTGCATGCTCGTTTGCCGCAGGAAGGCATGGAACGCGTGACGCCCATGAACCTTCCGCGTGCGCAGGAGCTGCTGCGCGAGGTCTTCGACGAGACCCTGGCCGAGCACGCCGGCAAGCGCGGTACCGAGGGCCCGCTCGTGCCGCTCTCTCCGGTGGAGGAGCGCCAGGTGGCCGAGATCTTGCCGCAGCTGGAGGGCGTGCTCGCCTATGAGTCCGAGGCGCTTGCGCCCTTTGTCCCGCGCTATCTGGAGTTTGCGTTTAACGAGCTTAAGGTCGAGTATGCCGGCTGGCCGCTCGGTGGGCGCATCGACCGCGTGGACGTGGATGCCGAGAACCGTGCCGTGGTGATCGACTACAAGCATCGTTCGGGCGTCGAGGAATATAAGCTCGCCGACCCCACGGTGTTCGACGAGAAGACGGGCGCGGTGCCCGCCGACGACCCGCGTTGGTTGCCGCCGCATACCCAGACGCTCATCTACGCGCAGGCCATGCGGCGGGCGCTGGATCTGAACACGCGCGCGGCGCTCTACTTTTCGACCAAGGGCGGCAAGCCGGCGCTGCGCGGCGCCGCGAGTGACGAGCTGCTCGAGGAGGAGCGCGGCGACGGTCGTATTCCGGGCCTTAAGAAGGGCTTTCCGGGCGAGGGCGGCAATATGGACTTCGACACCCTGCTCGACCGCGTGGAGGCCGGAATTGCCGAGCGCCTGCGCGAGCTCGAGGCAGGCAACGTTGCTGCCGTCGATCCGACGTCGGCTCACGCCGCGCATGCGCGCTGCTCGTATAACCACGAAGGAACGTTTGTAAGGAGGGACGTGTAGACCATGGATCTTTCGACTTTGATGCCGCAACAGCTGCAAGTCGTCAAAACGCTCGACCGTCCGCTGTTTGTCTCGGCGGGCGCCGGTTCGGGCAAGACCTTCACCCTTACGCGCCGTATCGTCTACGCGCTCTCGCCCGAATCCGGTCCGTTCGTTGAGCATCTGGACCAGGTGCTCGCCATTACCTTTACCAAGGACGCCGCGGCCGAGATCCGCGACCGCGTGCGCCGTGCGCTTATCGAAGAGGGCATGGACGAGGAAGCCCTGACGGTTGACGACGCCTGGATTTCGACCATCCACGGCATGTGTTCGCGTATCCTGCGCGCGCATGCGCTGGAGCTGGGCATCGACCCCGAATTCACGGTGCTCACCGATACCGATGAGCTCATGGACCAGGCTGTCGAGCATGTGCTGGGCCGTGCGACGGCGCCCGATGCCGCCCCCGAGCTTGCCGCCTCGCTCAAAGCCCTCTATGCCTGGTACCCCATGGCGGGCGAGGGCGGTCCCTTTGGCGGCGGCACCACCATCAAGGGTTTGGTGCGCGACCTGCTGGAGCTGTCCAGCCAGCTGCCGAGTGGTATGGACGACGTGTGCGTGCTTCGCGGCTGCTCCGATACCTCTGCACTTGCCGATGCCTATCGTGCGGCGCTCGGCGCGAGCAAGGCCGCGACCGAGAAGGCGCAGGTGGCGCTCGAGGCCATCGACACGTTCGAGGCGAGCGACAAGACCATGGCGGATGTGGCGCGGCTCATGATGTCGTGTGGCATGCCGCGCGCGAGCAAGATGTTCCCTAAGGAGAATGTCGAACTGCTCAAGGCAGAGGCTGCCGACACGTTTGTCAACATTGTGCTGGCTTGCGGCGACCCGGCGCTCGATGCACTGACGGGGCTTGCCCGTGCCGTGGAGGCGGAGTACCGCGCGCTCAAAGCCGACCAGTCCGCGCTCGATAACAACGATCTGCTGCGCATGGCATACGAGGCGCTGCGCGATTATCCTGCTATCCGAGCCGCCTACGAGGGCCGTTTTAAGATGGTCATGATCGATGAGTTCCAGGACACCGACCAGATGCAGGTCGATCTGATTCGCTACCTGACGGGTGCGGGCGAGCGTGCGCTGTGCACGGTGGGCGACGCACAGCAGTCGATCTATCGCTTCCGTGGCGCCGAGGTCGAGGTCTTCCGCCGCCAGGAGCGCAAGGTGGGCGCTTTGGGCGCGGCGGTGGCTGCCGGAACCCCGGGCTCCGTTCTCGCTGCGTCCGGGGCTCCGGCTTCGTCCGGAGCGCCCGCCGGCGAGCTCGTTAAACTCGTGCGCAACTTTCGCAGCCACGATGAGGTCCTGCGCTACGTGGCGCGTGTCTTTGACGGCGATACCGGTGGCCTTATGCAGGGCTTTTTGGATCTTGAGCCGAGCGATAAGCGCGAAGACAAGCTCAGGGCAAAGGCTTCGCGCCGCCAGGCGCTGCTCGTTGCCGGCGGCAGCACGCAAGAGCGCACGTTGGCAAAAGCCCGCGCGATCGCGGAGCGGTTCCGTGCGCTTGCCGATAAAAAACAGCCTCAGGGCGATATGGTGTTGCTGCTGGGCCGCATGACCAATGCCGACGTCTACGCCCAAGCGTTCCGCGACCAGGGACTCGACTGCGTCATCGCGGGCGGCTCGGTCTTTGCGCAGGCTGCCGAGGTGCAGACGATTCGCGCCCTGGTGTGCGCGCTTGCCAACCCGGCGGACACGGCGCAGGGCCTTATGCCCCTGCTGGCCTCGCCGATGTTTGCGCTCGGTGCCCAGGAGTTCTTGGCGCTGGCGACCAAGCTCGACGACCAGACGGGGGAGACCTCGCGCCGCAATATCGATGCGGGCATCATGAGCGATTGCGACGTGCCCGGCCTGCGGGATCTGCCGCTGCTGACGCGCGCCCGCGAGGTGCTGCGCTATGCGTTCCGTCGCGTGGGCCGCGATTCGTTTGCCGCTATCGCTCGCGATGTGGTCAACGCCTCGGGCTGGTTTGTGCGCCTGGCGCAGCGTGGCCCCGAGGGCAAGGCCATCGCCGCTAACGCGCTCAAGGCGCTCGATGCCGTGGCCGAGGCAGAGGCCGAGGTCGGCAACTCGCCGCGCTCCATTGCACTCGCCTTCGATCGCTTCTTGGCGGGCAAGGAGGCGCCGGGCGCGCTCAACGAGGAGGGTAACGGCGCAGTGCGCATCATGACGGTGCATGCGTCCAAGGGTCTGGAATATCCGGTCGTGGCGGTTTCCGAGTGCTTTGGCGTACGTAAGTCGACCGGAGCTGCCCAGATGGGGCGTGTCGAGGGCGGCGCACAGGTTGTGGCGCTGCCGGCGCGCTTTGATGGCGTTAAGCTCGCCGACGGGACCCTCGTCAAGGGTGACGACGTCAAAAAGCAGTTTGAGCACGCATTTAAGGGCAAGGGCACGTCGCTGTGGCTTCCGCCGGAACTTATGGACGACGTCTGCGCGACGGGTTCTCCCGCCGAGGCATTTGTACGCCTGCGCAACGATGACCTGCAACTTTCGCTCGAGGAGCGGGCACGCTTGCTCTACGTCGCCATGACGCGTGCGCGCGAGCTGGTGATTCTGGCGATGGACGTTGCCGTGAGCCGCGGTAAGGTGCCGGCGCCGTCTTTCGACGTCGAGTCCGACCTGACCTATGACGTGCTGCGCCGTATTCTGCCTGGCCAGGGTCTAGGTATGCCGCAGCTCGATGCCGACCACTTGGTGTTCGATAACTCGCAGTCGGGCGACTACGAGCTCATCTCGCTGGCAAACTTTACCTTTGGCGAGCAGACGTTTGAGGCTAACGCTTCGCTGGATGCCGAGGGCGGGCTTGTCCGCGGTGATACGGACGCGGAGGTTGCTGATGCGGGTACTCGCGCAGCCGCGCCCGGTCCTGCCGATCCCGAGCCCGATGCGTTTGAGCTTGTGTATCCCCAGGCCGTGGGCGTTCGTATGGGCACCTGTCCGTATCCGGCGCGCGATTCGTACAGCTACTCGTCGATTGCCGCGGCGCTGCATGCCGAGGCCGAGGACCATGCGGCCGAGGCCCGCGTGCCCATGGACGAGGCTGGCGATGATGCGGAGTCGGATGGCTCCGAGATGACGGATGCGGATGTGGCCACCGTTGAGCCTGTCGGCAATCCCGTGGCGCTGGGTTCGGCGTTCCATGCCGCCTGCCAGTGGCTGATCGAGATGGGCGCCGACGAACTGCCTGCCGAGCGCGCCGATGCGCTGACGCGCCTGTGGCACCTGACGCCGGATCAGCGCGAGCGTTTCGACGTTGCCCTGAATCGCTGGCTCAAGTCGGCAGTCCGTGCCGACCTGCTCGCGTGGCCATGTGTCCGCGCCGAGGTGCCGTTCTTCTCGCTAGGCTGCGAGGACGAGGACATCGCCCGCTACGGTGCGTATGCCGAGGGCGCTATCGATGCGCTGGCGACCGATCCGGCCAATCCGTCGCGTGCGTTGGTCATCGACTACAAGACAGGTGGCACGCCGGACGAGACGCCAGACCAGTTGCTCGAGAAGCATGCCCTGCAGGCGCGCGTCTATTCGGACGTTCTGCACAAGGCGGGCTATGAGACGGTGACCGTCAAGTTCGTCCGCGTGGAGCAGCCAGACCCAACCCTCTTCGTCGAACCCGCCGAGCCCCAAGTAGTCACCTACAACCTCTAACCTCAATAATTTGCGGTGGAATACGGACTGTTTTGGCCAGAAAAGCCGCCAATCAGTCCGTATTTCACCGCAACTCAATAGGAGCCGTGTGGGTTTGGCTAGGTTCGGGTGCTGTCCGTGCCGTGCGGTAAAATCGTTCAGTCAGAACACGAACCCGCATCGGAGCTCATCACATGGCATTCGTCCATCTGCACAACCACACCGTTTTCTCCATGCTCGACGGCGCAACCCGTATCCAGGATATGGTCAATCGCGCCGTAGAGCTGGGCATGCCCGCCGTCGCCATTACCGACCACGGCTACATGTATGGCGTGCCCGACCTGGCGCTGGCCTGCGACGCCGTCAACCACAACACGCCTGAGTACAAAACCTGGAGTCACGACAAGGCCTTTTTGGAAAAGGATCGCCGCGACGAGCTGGTGGAGCCCGATCCCGAGGAAAACCCGCGCGAGCATGCCCAGTATGTGAAGGACATGGCCATGTGGGACGAGAAGGGCAACATCGACGAGCTCAAGCCGCCTCTGGTCATCAAGCCCATCTTTGGCTGCGAGGTCTACTTTACGCCGGACGAGACCCTTGCTCGCGACCATAAGCCCGAGCTCTACCACATGATCCTTCTGGCCAAGGACCAGGAGGGCTACGTCAACCTGATGCAGACGGTCTCCGAGGCAGCCGTGCAGGGCTTTTACTACAAGCCCCGCGTGACGCTCGACAACCTGCGCCGCCACGCCAAGGGCATGATCTGCACCAGCGCCTGCATCGCGGGCATCATTCCCAAATACATCGACCGCGGTGACATGGAGGGCGCCATCAAGTGGGCCGAGACCTTCCGTGATACCTTCGAACCTGGCGACTTTTATATCGAGATCCAGGAACACGGCATCACCACCGACAACGGCCTGACCGATGAGCAGATGGACCGCACGCTCATCGACATCGCCAAGCAGGTAGGCGTCAAGGTCATCGCCACCAACGACTTCCACTACCTGCGCCGCGAGGACGCTCCCGTGCAGGACGTCATCATGTGCATCGGCATGAACGCCAAGGTCGACGACCCCAACCGCATGCGCATGACCGGCTCGGAGTTTTACATGAAGACCGAGGAGGAGATGCGGGCGATGTTCCCGTATTGCCCCGAGGCCTGCGACAACACGCTCGAGATCGCCGACAAGTGCTACGTCGAGCTGGACTGGGACTCCATCATCCTTCCGCGCTTCCCGTTGCTCGACCCCGGCGAGACGCACGAGAGTCAGTTCCGCCGCGAGTGCGAGAAGGGCCTGCGCCAGCACTACGGTGACGACTGGGCCACGCGCGAGATCGGCGGCGTTAACATCAAAGAGCGCTTTGAGTACGAATACAAAGTCATCTGCGACAAGGGCTTTGCCGCCTACTTTTTGATTGTTGCCGAGTATGTGCAATGGGCCAAGGACAACGGCATCGGCGTCGGCCCCGGCCGTGGCTCGGCTGCCGGCGCTATCGTCGCCTACGCCATGAACATCACCGCGTTCGACCCGCTCGAGAACGGCCTGATGTTCGAGAGGTTCCTGTCCCCGCAGCGTACCGAGATGCCCGATATCGATATGGACTTCGACGATGAGCGGCGCCTCGAGGTCGTGGAGCACGTTCGCCAGCTCTACGGCCCCGAGAAGGTCACCCACGTCATCACCTACTCGACCATTAAGGCCAAGCAGGCCATCAACGACGCCGCTCGCGTCCTGGACTACCCGGTCTACATGGGCCAGCGTCTGTCCAAGATGGTCTCGAGCGACCCCAAGGTCAAGCTCAAGCAGGTGCTCGAAAAGCAACCCGGCAAAGAGGACCTGTTTAACCCCGATTTTGCCGAGGCATATAAAAAGGACGACGACGCCCGCCGCATCATCGACACGGCGCTCTCAATCGAGGGCCTCACCCGTGGCGAGGGCGTGCACGCGTGCGCCGTTCTGATCTGCCGCGACCCCGTCAACGAGCACGTGCCCACCAAGCTCGACACCAAGGGCGGCGTCGAGATTACCCAGTACGAGGGCCATACCGTTGCCGACATGGGCTTGCTCAAGATGGACTTCTTGGGCCTGCGCACGCTGACTGTTATCTCCAAGGCCAAGGCAAACATCAAAAAGAACTTCGGCATCGACATCAAAGAGGAAGAGATTCCCTTTGACGACCCCGAGATCTTTAAGCTCATGGGTTCCGGCCACACCGCCGGCGTCTTCCAGGTCGAGTCCGCCGGCATGACGGCCACGATCAAGAACATGAAGCCCACCGAGTACAAGCACGTCGTAGCATTGATCGCCCTGTACCGCCCGGGCCCGCTGGGCGCCGGCATGGTCTCGTCCTACATCAACCGTATGAACGGCAAGGAGCCGGCCGTCTCCTACGACGACCGCCTGGACGACATCCTGGGCGAAACCTACGGCACCATGGTCTACCAGGAGCAGGTTATGCTCATCTCCGTCGAGATGTGCGGCTTCTCCAAGGGCGAATCGGACTCGCGTATCCGTAAACCCGTGGCTAAGAAAAAGATCAAGCTGCTCACGTCGACGGTGCTGCACTGGGAGGATGGCTCGGACGAGACCACCTACGACCACTGGATGAACGGCGCTATCAAGAACAACTACACGCGCGAGGTCGCCCAGAAGATTTGGGACGATGTTCTCGAGTTCGCATCTTACGCCTTTAACAAGTCGCACTCCGCCGGCTACGCCATCCTGGTTATGCAGACGGCGTGGCTCAAGGCGCACTATCCGCACGAGTACATGGCGGCCGTTCTGACGTCCTACACGGGCAAGACCGACAAGATCGTGCACTACGTCTCGGCATGCCGTCACGACGGCATCCCCGTGCTTTCGCCAGATGTCAACGAGTCCGGTACCGAGTTCACGGCTACCAAGGAGGGCGTGCGCTTTGGTCTGGCCGGCATCCGCGGCGTGGGCACCGGCGTGGCGCAGGCGATTATCGCCGAGCGCGAGGCGGGCGGTCCGTTTAAGACACTGCACGACTTTGTCGAGCGCGTGGACTCGAGCCAGGCCAACCGTCGCGTGATCGAATCGCTCATCAAGGCGGGCGCCTTCGACTCCACGGGGTATCCGCGTCGTCAGATGATGCACTTTGTGGACAAGAACAACCCCGAGAACATCATCGACGCCGCGATAAAGCGCCAGAAGGACCGCGCGAGCGGCCAGACCTCGTTCTTCGATATGTTTGGCGACGTTGAGGGCTCGGGCTTCGAGGTCAGCGTGCCCGATCCGGACGGCCAGGAATGGGACCGACACCTCAAGCTGAGCCAGGAGAAAGAGGTTCTGGGCATCTATGTCTCGGATCACCCGCTGCGCCCGTTTGAGTATGCACTAGCCAAGGCGCGCGACTTCTCGTTCTCGCAGATCGATACCGGCTACGAAGTTCAGAATCCTACGGGCGGCACCATCAACCAGGAGATTCCCGAGGGCAAGGCGCTGTGGTGGGCCGGCATGGTCTCGAGCGTGTCCAAGCGCGTGACCAAAAACGGTGACCCCATGGGCATCGTGCAGCTCGAGGACATGGAAGGCGAGGCCACCGTCGTCGTGTTCCCCAAGACCTATAAAGAGGCCGAGGGGTACCTGTACGGCGAGGTCGATCCCGAGACCGGCGCGCAGCTGTCCGATGCCTTTGTGCGCATTAAGGGCAAGCTCGAGCGCTCGGACCGCGGCGACCAGATCATCGCGCAGGAGATCGTGCCGCTCGAGCTCAACGAGGAGAACAACAAGCCCAAGGTGTTTGAGGTCATGGTGCCTAACAGCCGCTTTAGCCAGGGCAATATGGCGCGCCTGGCCACGGTGCTCACCGCTAACCCGGGCGGCGACCGCGTGGAGATCTTTATCGAGCAGGTGGACGGGCGCGTGCTGCGTGCCGAGGTACCTGCCAAGGTCAACGCGCGTTCGATTCCGCTGCTGGCCGAGGCCAAGGCCATTGTGGGTAACCAGGGTCGCGTGACGGTGATCTAAGCTACCCCGGGTGAGATTGGAGGAAGTGATGGCGCAGGGGACGTTTGTGCAGGCGCTTCGCAAAGAGGCGGCGTTGAGCGGCACCTTTATGAAGGGGCGTTCGCTCATGCTCAACGGTGCCGTGCTGTCGATCGAGGACAGCGGCTCGCGCTTCTCCAAAAACGTGACGGTCGAGGGCACGGTGCGCGGCTCGCGCGGTGACCTGTACAAGACGCACGTGGCGCTCGACATGGACGAGCACGAGGTTATCGACTACGACTGCGACTGCCCCGCCGCATACCGCTATCCCGGTATGTGTAAGCACGCTATTGCCACGGCGCTGGCGTATTTGGATGCCAGCGGCGCCGAGCCCGTCGAAGGTTTGCGCACGCCGGTTCGCACGTTTACGGCGCAGCCGAAACAGCCCGCGCGCGCCGCGTCCGCCGCGCCGGCCGTCAACCCCAACTTTCCCTTTCCGGCGCCCGTCCCCACGAGCCCGAGCCTTGTGGCGGCGCTCTCCGATCTTTCGGACGCGCGCATGGATGAGCTGGCGAGCATGCGTCGCAAGCTTGCCGGTACTGTTGATCCCGACGCCCCCAAAGCGGCGTTGGAGCCCTCGTTGGTGCCGTACTACAATCCGCTGTTCGCTGACCGCTTTAGCTGGGCGCTCGAGTTCCGCATCCGCTGTGGATCGGTCTCCTACGTGGTCAAGGATATCGACGGCATGGCCGATGCCTACGTGCGCGGCGGCATGTTCTCGTACGGCAAGAAGCTTACGTTTGCCCATTCACCTGAGGCCTTTGACGAAACATCGGCAAAGCTGCTCAACCTTGTTGTGACGACAGTTGCCTATCTCGATGACATCACAAGCTCGCGTTCGGCGTCGTACGACTTTGCCCGCAGCGGTTTTGTTGCCGAGCGTCAGTTGCCGCTGTCCGAGCATAGCATCGTATATGTGCTGGACCTGCTGCGCGGCCAGACCATCTCCTTTGAGCCCGCCTGGTCGCGGGGGACGACGACGCATCGCACCTATGACGTGGCGGTTGAGGTGCCTCCGGAAGGGGAGGACGAGGCGCTGGCTAAGCGCCCGCCGCTCCTTGCCGCCAAAATCGCGCCGGCGGCTGGTGGTAGCTATGACCTGCGCCTGCCCGCCGATATGTACTGCTTTGCGTCGGGCGATGCCGCCTACTTGGTTGACACGCGCCGCGCGCGCCGTACCGACGCTGCATTTGCTCAGCATGCCGCATCTTTTTTGTCACGCTTGCTGCCGTGCCGCACGCCCGCCCATATTGCCGCCGAGCAGGTGGGTGAGTTCTGCCGCATGGCGCTGCCCATTTTGCGCGACTATACCGACCTCACCGCGCCCGCCGCGCTCGATACCGTGGCGCCCGAGCCGAGCTTTGCTATGGCGATCGGCGTCGACGATGGGCTCGTGACCTGCAAGATTACGGTTACCTACGGCGATTGGTCGGCGGATCTCTTTAGCCTGGGCGCTCCGGGCAGTCCCTTCGAAGAGCAACGCCCCGGCGTGCCGCCCCGCGACGAGATAGCGGAGTTTCGCGTTATGGATACAGCGGCTCTGTACTTCGATTTCTACGAGGGCGGTCTGGCGTTTGAGGAGCGCGATGATGCCCACTTGTTCTGCCTGCTGACCGAGGGCCTGTCCGTCCTGTCCGAGCTGGGTGAGGTCATGCTCAGCGACCGTCTGCGCCAGATTTCGGTGCGTCCCGCGCCCAAACTCTCGGTTCGTGCGACCGTCAAGAGCAATCTGCTCGATGTCGAGCTGGGCGCGAGCGGGCTTTCGGCGGCAGATCTTGCCATCTATCTGGACTCGTACAAGCGCCACCAGACGTTTGCGCGCCTGACGTCCGGCGACATCGTGCGCCTGGATGAGGGAGCGCGCGCCGCGTTTGGCCTTGCCGAAGATCTGGGTGTCGATGCCGTCGACCTGCTCGACGGCGTGTCGCTTCCCGCGTCGAGCACCCTTTTTGTCGATAGCATGCTCGCGCGCACGCCGGCGCTCGAGGCCGATCGCGACGCCGCGTTCCGCCGCACCGTCGAGCGCCTGGACACGCTCGGCAAGATGGACTTTACGGTGCCGGCATCGCTCAAGGCAACGATGCGCGGCTACCAGGTCGACGGATACCAGTGGCTCGGCTCGCTCGAACACCTGGGCCTTGGCGGCATCTTGGCCGATGACATGGGCCTGGGCAAAACGCTCCAGATGATCGCGCATATCCTGGCGCGCGTGGAGGCGGGGGACACCAAGCCCACGCTCGTGGTATCCCCGGCCTCACTCGTGTACAACTGGACTGCCGAGCTGGAGCGCTTTGCCCCGTCGCTCGATGTGTGCGCCATTGTGGGCGCCAAGGCTCAACGTCGTGTACAGATTGCCGGCGTGGCCGAGCATAACGTGGTTGTAACGTCGTATGACCTTATGCGGCGCGATATCGACGAGTACGTCGAGCAGGATTTTGCCCGCGTGGTGCTCGATGAGGCCCAGTACATTAAAAACCCGCTCACGCAGGTGGCGCGCGCCGCCAAGCGACTGCCTGCCGGCGTGCGCTTTGCCCTGACGGGCACGCCCATCGAAAACCGCTTGTCCGAGCTCTGGAGCATCTTCGACTTTTTGATGCCGGGCCTGCTTGGCACGCGCGAGTCGTTTGCCAAGCGCTTCGAAAGCCCGGTCGAGCACGCCGAGGGTGACAACGCCGCTCGCCTGCAGGCGCTCGTGTCGCCGTTTGTGCTGCGCCGTGTTAAGGAAGACGTGGTGGCCGACCTGCCCGAGAAGATCGAGGACACCGTCATGGCACAGCTCGCCGGCGAGCAGCGCAAGCTCTACCTGGCCAACCAGGACCGCATCGCCCAGCAGGTGCAGCACCGCGAGGCTGGGGAGTTTAAGAAGGACAAGCTCAAGGTGCTCGCCGAGCTCACCAAGCTGCGCCAGATCTGCTGCGACCCGCATCTGCACTACGAGGACTACAAGGCCGGGAGCGCCAAACTCGACGCTTGCATGGAACTCGTGCACGGCGCGCTCGACGGCGGGCATCGCATCCTGTTGTTCAGCCAGTTTACGGGTATGCTCGATATCATCGGTAAGCGCTTGGCCAAGGAGGACATCGCCTTCCTTAAGCTCACGGGCGCTTCGTCTAAGGAGAGCCGCGCCAAGATGGTCGCGCAGTTCCAAGCGGGCGAGGTTCCGGTCTTTTTGATTTCGCTCAAGGCGGGCGGCGTGGGCCTCAACCTGACGGCGGCCGACGTGGTCATCCACTATGACCCGTGGTGGAACGTGGCGGCGCAGGACCAAGCGACCGACCGCGCGCATCGTATTGGCCAGCAACATACCGTGACCGTGTACAAGCTCATCGCCAAGGATACGATCGAGGAACGCATTATGCAGATGCAGGAGTCCAAGCGCGACCTGGTCAACAGCGTGCTCGGCGGCGACGGCATCTCGTCGGCGCTGTTTACCCGCGAAGATGTTCTGGCACTGCTGGGCGGCGACGGGCGCTAACCCGCTCGGGTGGGGCCGCCAGGGCGGATGGCACACGCTGCCCCATCGTCCCCGCCCGTTATGTGTTCATTTGCAATGCCGTGGATGGTTTGTCTGCCTTTGGGCATAAGAACCATCAAGAACATTGGCACATCAGCAAAGGAGAACATCATGGCGAAATTCTTTAAGGACCCCAATGGCAAGCTCATTGCCGCCCTTGGCAACGACGTTGCAACCCCTGCCGGCTGCACGGAGCTGACCGCGAACACCGAGGATGCGGCGCACGAGAAGCACGTGCCGGTCGTCGAGAGCGAGCGTGACGGTCACGTGATCCGCGCACGCGTGGGCTCGGTCGAGCACCCCAGCCTGCCCGAGCACTATATTGAGTGGATCGCCCTTGAGGCCGAGGGCCGCTTAGAGGTCCATTACCTTGAGCCCGGCATGAAGCCCACGACGTTTTTTGCCGGCGGTTCCAAGACCGGTACCGTCTATGCCTACTGCAACCTGCACGGGCTGTGGTCCGCGACATTCTAGGAGCGCGCCCCCGCTCGGGGTATCATAGCTAGCATATGCACATGCAAGCGCCGACTGCATTATGCGGCCGGCGCTTTTACTACGATTTCGATGGTTTACGACGGAAAGGGCTGAGCCATGAAGCTCGCGCTTGCACAGATCGATATGCGCCTGGGTGATATTGAGGGCATTTGCGGCCGCATCGAGGACCAGGCTCGTCTGGCCCACGAGCGCGGGGCGCGCGTGCTGTGCGTTCCGGCTCCGCTCTTTATGGGTGCCATACCCGGGGGCCTGGTGGGCTCTGCCGACTTTGAGCACGACATGCTTGCCGGCTTGACTGATGTCGCCGAGCGTATCCAGGAGCTTGACATGATCTGCATCGTGCCCGCGGCGGTTTCGTTTGAGGGCCAGCCGCTGCTCGACTATATGATGCTCAAGGACGGTCATGTGGTGCCGGCGCGTTCGAGCATTGCCCTGCAGCGTGGCGAGAACAACGACTCGCGTTGGGCGCCGCCGGTGTTCGACGTGGACGGCGTGCGCATCGCCGTGATTTTTGACTTGGACCGCGAACTCGAGATGTTGCCGACCGGTGTTGACCTCATTGCGTATTTCCAATTCAACGCGTTTGACATGACCGACCGCGAGACTGCCGCGATCGCCGCCGTTCGCAGCGGCGCCTACCGCAAGATTGCATCCAAGCGCAGCGTGTGGTTTGCCTGCATGGCGCCGATCGGTGCCTATGACGAGTCGGTGTATACCGGCGGTTCGTTTGTGCTCGACGACTGTGGTCGCGTGGTGGCCCAGGCGCCGTGTTTTGAGGAGAGCCTGCTGGTTCAGGAGATCCAGCGCGGCGTGATGCTCGATGCCCTGGAAGATCACGAACTGCCCGAGTTCCGTTCCGAGGAGTGGCTGTGGCAGGCGCTGGTGCTCGCCGTGCGCGACAACGCCCGGGCCCACGGTGCGTCGCGTGCTGTGGTGGCACTCGAGGGCGACTTGCCGTCGTCCCTGCTGGCGGCGCTGGCCGTCGACGCTCTGGGCCCGCGTAATGTGATTGGCCTGGTGCTGGGGCGTAACCGTATCTTTACGCCGGCGCAGGAAGAGGCCGAGGCTGCCCGCTGTGCCGCCGTCCGCGCCATCGCTGAGCGTCTGCACATTCGCACCGTCGAGCGCGATGCGCCGGATGCGGCGCGTGTGCTCGATCGCGACGTGTCGGCGGGCGATGCCGAGCGTCTGCGCTCGCGTACGCTGGGCCTCATGCTGGAGGACACGGCGCTCGAGTTGGGTGCGATGGCGCTGAGCCCGCTGTCCAAAACCGAGTACGCGCTGGCGGCGCCGGCGCTTTGCGGCGGCTACCAGGGCGACTTTGCGCCCTTTGGCGATGTGTACCTGTCGACGCTTGAGTTTGTGGCGCGCGTGCGCAACCGCACGTCTGCTGTGGTGCCCCAAGAGCTCGTGACGCTCAACGCGGTGGAAGATTGTATGGAGCGCGTGCTGGCGCAGGCGCTCTCGACGCTCGACGGCCCGGTCGATATGCTCGACCGCGCGGCGCAGCTGCTCGGCGGGCTTGAGCCGGGTGAGGTCGATGGCGCGCTCGAGGCGCACGTGGATCGCAATCGATCTTTCGACGATATCCCGATGGCCGCTGGCAAGCCTGAGGCCTGCTCGCTGCTGCTGATGCTCGTTCGACAGGGTGAGGCTGCCCGCCGTATGTTGCCGACGGCGCCGATCGTTTCGTCCCGTTCGTTTGCCGAGCGCTCCTGGCCGTACATGCTCGCGTGGTCCGACCTGGGGCTCAACGGCAAGGAGCGTATGACGGTCGATTCGCTGGCGCGCGCCGAGGTGCGCCGTTTTGCTGACGAGGATACGAGCGAGCGCATGCGAAACGAGATGATGGGCGTGCTGGGTGAGCTACTGGGTATCTCGCCCGAGCAGATGGAGGAGCTGCGCTCTGAGGACGGTCAACGTCGTTTGCACGAGGGAATGAAAAAGTTCGAGGGCGAGGTTCAGGACGCCATCGATAAGATGATGGGCGGCCAGGGTGGCCCGCAGGGTGGACCCCAGGGCACGCCGATGCCGCATCCGCCGGTGGATCCGAGGCAGTTCCCGTTCTTTAGCCAGAACTAAAAAGGTTACGCGGTTTTGCCAAACCGCGTAACGAGTTGACGCTGCGCGCCCGCCAGAGCGGCAATCTGCCTTTCAATCGTCGGGCATGACCACCAGGTCAATGCCCTCCTCTTTCAAGGCACCTTGCTCGCTCTGGCGGGCGCTCGCTTGCGTATGCTCAACCTACAATTCGATCTCGGCTGACTTATAGGGCTAGCATTGTGTTATTCTAGAACAGACGTTCGTGAATGATGCGCGGGGCCTTGTCTTGCGCTGCGCTTGTGGCGAGGGGAGGTTGGCTTGGTTATCTTGGGCATTGACCCCGGTTTGGCTCATACGGGTTGGGGGATTATCGAGGAGCGGCGTGGCGAGGTTCGCTGCCGTGCCTACGGTTGTATCGAGACCAGCGCGGGTAGTCCGCTCGCGGTGCGCCTGTCGCATATCGCCCGCGACCTCAAGGGTGTCGTGGAGCGTTATCGACCCGATACCGCTGCCATCGAGAGCATCTACTTTGGCGCCAACGTTCGCTCGGCCATCCCTACGGCGCATGCCCGCGGCGCTGCACTCGTGGCTCTTTCGGAATGCGCACTCGAGATCGGCGAGTACACGCCTATGCAGATTAAGCAGGCTGTGGTGGGTACCGGTGCCGCAGATAAGCGGCAGGTCGCCTACATGGTGCGCACGCTCACGCAGCTCGATCACGACCCGCATCCCGACCATGCCGCCGATGCCTTGGCCTGCGCCATCTGCCACGTTAACCTCAGCCGCACCCGGGCGCTTACCGGCGGCGAGTTCTATCAACAGAGAGGAACCGGATACTGATGATTTCCCAGCTCCACGGAACGCTTGTCGAGGCCACGATGAGCTCTGCTGTCGTCGACGTGTCGGGCGTTGGCTTTGAACTCGGCATCTCGGGCAGCACTGCGGCCACGTTGCCGACGCCCGGCGGCGAGGTCCGCCTCTACACGCGCATGCAGGTGCGCGAGGACGCCATGACACTTTTCGGTTTTTCCTCTAAGGATGAGCGCACGATGTTCGACCGGCTCGTGTCCGTCTCGGGCGTCGGTCCGCGCCTGGCGCTTGCCGTGCTCTCCACCTATACCGTGGGCCAGTTGTATTCGCTGGTGATGGCCGAGGACGACAAGGGCATGGCCAAGGTACCCGGTGTGGGCAAAAAGACCGCGCAGCGCCTGATCCTGGAACTCAAGAGCACCTTTGCCAAGGATAAGGGCTTTGTGCCGGTCGACGTGATTCCCGGCCAGGTTGCGATGCCGGTTCCCGCCGCCGCTCCTTCGGCGATCGATGATGCTCGTGCGGCGCTCCTTTCCATGGGCTTTAGCCCGCAGGAGACCGATGTTGCCCTGAGCGGGTATGATGGGCAGAATATGCGTGTCGAGGATCTGCTCGGCGCGGCGCTTAAGCGACTCGGAATGGATGCGTGATGTGGGAAGCCGATGACTCTCAGGACCTGTGGGCGACGCCCGGCAACTCGCCGGCGGCATCCATGGCGCACGGCGAGCGCATGGTGGGCTCGGAGCTGACGGCCGAGGACCTCGATGTCGACCGCACTTTGCGCCCCCAGCGCCTGGACGATTACTGTGGTCAGGAGCACATCAAGCAGAGCCTGCGCGTGTTGATCGAAGCGGCGCAGAGCCGTGGCGAGACGCTCGACCACGTGATTTTCTCGGGTCCTCCGGGTCTGGGCAAGACCACGCTGGCCACCGTTATCGCCAACGAGCTGGGCGCTCAGATCAAGACCACGAGTGGCCCTGCCATCGCGCGCACGGGCGACCTGGCGGCCATCCTTACTAACTTGCAGCCGGGTGATGTGCTGTTTATAGACGAGATCCACCGCCTCAACCGTTCGGTCGAGGAGGTCCTGTACCCCGCGATGGAGGACTTTGCCCTCGATATCGTGATTGGCAAGGGTCCGGCGGCGCGCTCGATTCGCCTGGATATTCCCAAGTTTACGTTGGTAGCGGCAACGACCCGCTCAGGCATGTTGACAGGCCCGTTGCGCGACCGCTTTGGCATTTCATATCGCCTGGATTACTACACGGTCGAGGAGCTCGCGCAGATTGTGACGCGCTCGGCGACTATCCTGGGCGTGACGATCGACC
Organism: uncultured Collinsella sp.; assembly: GCA_900554645.1. Lineage (GTDB taxonomy): Bacteria > Actinomycetota > Coriobacteriia > Coriobacteriales > Coriobacteriaceae > Collinsella. Next base: position 26,909 of record USIE01000008.1, read on the forward strand.
ATCCCAGTGCACTCGAGATCGGCTCGCGTTCGCGCGGCACGCCACGTCTTGCCAACCGCCTGCTCAAGCGCGTGCGCGATTACGCACAGGTGCGCGGCAACGGCCCCATCGAGCTCGATATCTGTCGCCAGGCGCTCGAGTTCTTCGAGATCGATGAGCTCGGTCTGGACTGGATGGATATTCGCATTTTGGAGACGCTCGCTAAGACGTTCTCCGGTCGTGCCGTGGGACTTACGACCCTTGCCAGCGCGGTGGGCGAGGACCCGGGCACGCTCGAGGATGTCTATGAGCCCTATCTGCTGCAGTGCGGGTTGATGATTCGTACGCCGCAGGGCCGTCAGGCAACCCTTCGCACCTTTGAGCACCTGGGGATTGAACCTACCGTTTAGGGCGCTTTGTTTTGGCGGGCTGTTGGGCTATCGCTGGGCATCGGGTAAACATATCGCCGTTCATCGGTTATGGGTGTTTTACTATTGCGCGCCCGTGCTATGCTGAATTGGTCTTTTTCTCATTCGGTAACGAAAGGACCGCCCATGCCTACTGACATCGAAATCGCACGTTCTGTCACGCCGCTGCCTATTACCGAGGTGGCCAAGAACGCCGGCGTCGACGTTAAGCACCTTATTCCGTACGGCTTCGACAAGGCTAAGGTCGACTATTCACTGCTCAACGAGCCGACTGACCACCAGGCCAAGCTCGTCCTCGTGACTGCTATCAACCCAACGCCTGCGGGCGAGGGTAAGACCACCACGACCATCGGTCTGGCCGATGGCTTGCGCCGACGCGGCGTCAAGAGTGCCGTGGCCCTGCGCGAGCCTTCGCTCGGCCCCGTCTTTGGCGTTAAGGGCGGCGCTGCCGGCGGCGGCTGGGCTCAGGTCATCCCCATGGAGGATATCAACCTGCACTTTACCGGTGACTTCCATGCTATCGGCGCCGCCAATAACCTGCTGGCCGCCATGCTTGATAACCACATCCAGCAGGGCAACCAGCTTGGCATCGACGTAAAACGCATCACTTGGAAGCGCGTCGTCGATATGAACGACCGTCAGCTGCGCCACGTCATCGACGGCATTGGCGGTAAGGCCCAGGGCGTGCCGCGCGAGGATGGCTTCGACATCACTGTTGCCTCCGAGGTCATGGCAATCCTGTGCCTGTCCACGAGCATCAATGACCTCAAGGAGCGCCTGGGCGAGATCGTCGTCGGCTACAGCTTTGCCGGCGAGCCCGTCCGCGCCCGCGACCTTAAGGCCCAGGGCGCCATGGCCGCGTTGCTTAAGGACGCGCTCAAGCCCAACCTGGTTCAGACACTCGAGGGCACGCCTGCGTTTGTCCACGGCGGTCCCTTCGCCAATATTGCCCATGGCTGCAACTCCATCATGGCCACCCGCATGGCCATGCGCTTTGGCGATGTTGCCATTACCGAGGCCGGCTTCGGTGCCGATCTGGGTGCCGAGAAGTTCCTCGACATCAAGTGCCGCATGACGGGCGTTCGCCCCAGCGCCGTCGTGGTCGTCGCGACCGCTCGCGCGCTGAAGTACAACGGCGGTGTTGCCAAGGCCGACCTCAACGAGGAGAACCTCGAGGCGCTCAAGGCCGGCATGCCCAACCTGCTGCGTCACGTCGACAACATCCAGAACGTTTATGGTCTGCCCTGCGTGGTCGCCATCAACCGCTTCCCGACGGACACCGAGGCTGAGCTTGCGCTCATCGAGTCCGAGTGCCAGAAGCTCGGCGTCAACGTTAAGCTTTCAGAGGTCTGGGCCAAGGGCGGCGAGGGCGCGCTCGAGCTGGCCGATGAGGTCATGCGTCTGATTGAGCAGCCGAGCGAGCTCAAGTTTGCCTATGAGGACGGCGCCGATGTGGCTGACGCCCTCGAGGCCGTCGCCACCAAGGTTTACCGCGCCGACGGCGTCGACTTTACGCCGGCTGCCAAGCGTCAGCTTGCCGAGCTGCGCGAGAACGGCTTTGGCAACCTGCCGGTGTGCATCGCCAAGACGCAGTACAGCTTTAGCGACAACGCCAAGGCCCTGGGCGCTCCCGAGAACTTCCGCATCACGGTGCGCGAGCTCAAGGTTTCCGCCGGTGCCCACTTTGTGGTCGCACTGACTGGCAGTGTTCTGACCATGCCGGGCCTGCCAAAGGTCCCCGCGGCCGAGAACATCGACGTCGACAACGACGGCAACATCACCGGCCTGTTCTAAGCCTGCTGTTCATAGCTGCTAGCCCGCCCCGCCGTGCCCACAAGGCCCGGCGGGGCTTTTTTATCCTTAGGCCCGCGCATGTCTTGTAGATACCGACGGGCTCTGCCCATCATAGGCTTTTGCGCGGGTAGAATGCATGGATAACTTGATGCTTACGGGCGACGGAAAGGAATCGTTGCATGGACCAGGATAAGACAACCGTGATGGGCGGCTACGGTTCCGCGCAGGCTGGCGATAGCGCCGATGTGACCCGCGTTGTTCCCAACCCCGGTTATACCGACCCCGCCGCGATGCAGCCTTCTGCCGAGCCCACCCGGGTTATGGGCTATGGCGACACGGCGCAGGATTCTTACGCTGCATCTTCGCAAGGCCCCTATGGCAACGCAGCTCCGGACCCGTTTGATTACGCGCCGCAGGATTCTTATGCTGCCTCGACACCGAATCCTTATGATGACCTGCCGCAGAATCCCATTCCGCAGCCTCAGCAGACGACGTATATGCCTCGCACGGCGCAGCCTCGCTATGAGTCGCGCGAGCCGTATCGCGAGTACCCCAAGTCGATTCCGCAATATGGCGAGGACGAGGAGAAGAAGCCGTCGCGTTCGTCGAGCGTGATCAAGAAGATCCTGATTGTGCTGGCGATCTTCTTTGCCCTCTCGATTGTGTTTGCCATCGTGTCGGGCATGCTCAACAAGCGAGGGAGTTCAACGGCCGATACCGCTGCCGAGCAAACCGAATCCGCCTCGTCTAGCACCGTCGATCTGAGCGATATCCCGGGGCAGTACTGGTCCAACGCCAAGAAGCTCCTCAAGTCGCGCGGCGCCGATCTTTCGAATGCCGTGGTCCTGACTGATGATGGCTCAACGCCCGTCGTCGATTCCAACTGGGTCGTTACTTCTGCCTACTATAACGACAACGGCAACCTCGAAATTCAACTCACGCACAAGAATAGCTCGGGCAACTCGTCCGACGGCCAAAGCGGTACCGACAGCTCGAGTTCCAATACGCTGGAGGACTTGAGCAACAAGGCACAGGAGCTTGGGGATAAGGCCCAAGAGCTGGGTGACACGGCTCAGAATCTCGGCGATACCGCGCAGAGCCTGGGCGATATGGCAACGAACGCCTGGGATGCCCTGCAAAACGGCATTTCGGGCGCGCAGGGAAACTAGCTGTTAAGCGGGCTACAGCTGCTCGGCCGGACGCTCGGGCGAGCTGAAGCCCGAGTCAAATGTGACGACGCACGAGACGTCGGGCCGGCGCTCGTGCACGATGCGCGTGACGAGCTCCAGCAGCTCCTCGTCGGATATGTCAAAGCCGTCGGGACGCACCAGGTCAAACGAAACGAACCCGTCGTGCTCGTGCAGGTCGTGGATGGAGAGCGCGGGATCGATCTGCATGACGCCGCGCTTGACCCAGCCGCGCAGGTCGTCGCCGGTGGTGGCGATGGGGTCGCAGTGCAGCGTGATGCCAATGCCCATCTGGCGCTTGATGTCGTGCTCGATGGTGTCCAGGATCTCGTGGTGCTCAAATGCGTCGCCCTCGCCGGGCATCTCCACGTGGGCGCTGGCAAACTGACGACCGGGGCCGTAGTCATGCACCATCAGGTCGTGTGTGCCCAAGACCTGTGGATAGGACATGATCTTGTCGCGGATTGCCTGGACGAGCTTGGGGTCGGGCGCTTGCCCCAGCAACGGGCTGATGGCGTCGCGCACTAGACCCATGCCGCTGATGCAGATGAAGATGCCCACACCCAGGCCTGCCCAGCCATCGAGGTCGAAGCCGGTCGTCTGCGAAATAAGCGCCGCCACCAAGACCGAGCCCGAGGTGATGACATCGTTTTTGGAGTCCTGTGCTGTGGCGATGAGCGTCTCCGAGTCGATGCGGTTGCCCAGCGTGCGGTTGAACGCGGCCATCCAGAGCTTAACGAGCATGGACAAGACGAGGGCGGCTAAGGAGAGCACCGAATATGCAGTGGGGGAAGGCTTGATGATCTTAGTGACCGACTCGAGGATCAGGTTGATGCCGACGGCGCAAACCAGGACGGCGACGAACAGACCGGCTAGGTACTCGTAGCGACCGTGGCCATAGGGGTGGCCTTCGTCTGCCGGGCGGCTGGCAAGGCGGAACCCGAGCAGGCTCACGATGTTGCTCGAGGCGTCGGAGAGGTTGTTGAAGGCGTCGGCGATGAGCGAGACAGAGCCGGCGAGCAGGCCCGCGATGCCCTTGGCCAGGCACAGAGTGATGTTGAGGCCAATGCAGATGAGGCTTGCGGCGAAGCCCGCGTTGGTGCGGCAGGAGGTATCGACCGGCTCGCCCTCGCTGCCGGGAACAAGCGTATGTACCAGCCGATTTACAAATAGCATAGCGGTCGTCCTCACAATCATGTTTAAGGGGATAGTGTAGCTCGCGCGGAGGCGCTGTGCACCGATGCTCAGAAAATGCAGCAATGGTCTGCCGGTGCTAACGAGCGAGCCTTCTCGTCTGCCTGGGTGGTCCATTTTGGGCCACATGGGTATGGGCATGTGCCTGTTTGCTCGACATACTTAACGTCGATAGCCCCTGTGCAAAGGAGGACGTTTCCATGGACGAGATGTTTGCCATTAAATGTCAAAACTGCGGCGGCCCTATGTACTCGCACCAGGCTAAGCGCAGCTTTGAGTGCGCCTATTGCGGCGCGGTCATTCCGTGGCAGGCGGACGCCGGAGAGCCCAAGAGCGCTTTGGGCATTCGCCATACGCCGTTGACGGTGGTGGATGGACTGCTCAAGCTCACGCATGTGTCGCAACTCGAGCGCCCGGAGGACCCGGACTGGTATTTCTTCAATTCGCACTGGCGCAATCAGTCGGTCCTGGAACATCTGCTGTGGGAGGATCGCGGCACGGCGCAGGAGTTCCAAGAGGCCACGCATGTGAGCATTCCTTGCCCCTTCTGCGGAGCGTCCTTTGAGGGCGAGTCAACGCAGCGTGTGTTTGAGTGCCCGTCCTGCGGCAACAAGATCGGCATTGCCGACCTGCTCAAGCCCGGAACGTTTAGCAAGCGCCTGACCATGGGCGTTGGTGCGGAGTATGTGCCGGAGCAGGGCATTCCCTGCGAAATCTCGCCGCAGCAGGCACGTGCCAACGCGCTGCAGCTGGTGCGTCAGTACCCTGACGCCTTTGCCGGGCACGACGTGGAAGATGCGATCCAAAACGACATGATGCTCTTCTATTTCCCCATGGCGCTGGCGGACCTGCGCATGATGGCGAGCTTCCCGGGCAAGGGCCTGAGCAAGGAGACCTTGGTGTACTACGAGGTGCTCGACTGGGCGTATCCGCGGGCAAACTATCTAGATGTTCGCCTTATGGGCATTTTGGAGCCGTGGGACTTTGCCAAGGTTGGGCCGTTTGACCCGGCCATGCAGGAAGGTGACTTTCGCGTTGTCTCCGTCGATGCGTCTACCAAGGACCAGGTGGTCATTGATAAGCTGGCGCTCGACATTGCCGGCAACGATGCCGAGGCAGTGCTTGGGCTCAATAAAAAGAGCATCCGAACCTGGGCGCGCAAGGCCCGCAAGCATAAGGACGGTCTGGTGATGGTGCCGGTCTACTTTGTCGATCGTCCGGCGACGGACAGCCGCGATGGCGAGCAGGTGCGCATTGCCGTAAACGGCCAGACGGGTCGTGCGGCAGCGGTGGTGTTTAGTGACAAGCGCGAGACGCATGTGGTGGCGTCGCTCAATCCGAGTCTGCATCTGTCCGGCGAAAGTACCGTGCATGCCACGCCCATCGAGGTCAAATACGTTAAATCGCCCTTCCTATACCAGATCGTACGCCGTGGAGGCGGCGAGCAGCAGCATCAGGTGGCAGCGGTCGCCGATGGTTCTTACCGAGAAGAAAAGCCCAAACGCAAGGGATTGTTCGCTGCGATATTTGGGAAGTAGGGAAGCGCAGCGCGGGACGGCTCGCAGGCGTGCGGACGTTTCGGTCGCAACGTGCTGCTACCCTTGCGTTTCGCCATTAGTCGCTTCGTTGATGGCGCGGTACTCGGCACTCAGCTCGCGCGCCAGCTCTTCCTTGCTTGGAAGATACGGCAGGTATTTGGCGGCAAATACCTGGTCGTTATCCTCGGGCAGCGTGTACTCGACAATCGAATCGCTTTTGTCCGCGCAGAGCACGATGCCTATGGGCGGATTGTCGCCTTCGTTCATGAGCTCGCGCGTGTAGTAGTTCACATACATTTGCATCTGGCCCAGGTCCTGATGCGTAAGGTCATCGGTCTTAAGGTCGATGAGCACGAAGCAGCGCATCAGATAGTTGTAAAACACAAGGTCAATATAGAAATGGCGCCCATCAAAGGTGATGCGCTTTTGGCGCGCCTCGAAAGCGAAACCACGGCCAAGCTCCAGCAGGAACTTCTGAAGATGCGTGATGAGCGCCTGCTCTAGATCGCTCTCGCGAAACGCAGTATCGTCCGAGAAACCTAAAAACTCCAGTACATATGGGTCGCGGATGATATCCTCGGGGCGACGAGCCGGGGCACTCTTTTGGATTTCCTTGGTGACGGCCTCCTTGTCCTTGCTGGCAAGTAGGCGCTCTCGGAACATGGTGTTGATCTGGCGTTCGAGCTGACGCGTGCTCCAGCGAGAATCGGCACATTCGTTCATGTACCATGTTCGAGCTTCGGGGTCAGGAATGCGTATTAACCTGCGGTAATGTGTCCAGCTCAATTCGGGACGCAGTGAGTCCCGAATTGGAAATGCAAGATGGAACTGACGCATTTTACGTAGCTCTCTTGCTTCAAAACCTTTACCAAAATCCTTGGTAAGTTTGATTGCGAGGGCCTTGAGCAGCGCGTCTCCATACTTGGCGCGCTCCTCTCCGCCCTGCTCGTCAACAATGCTCTTGCCGATCTCCCAATACGCCTCAACCATCGCAAAGTTAACGGCGGTATAGGCCTTGTCGCGAGCGGCGTTGAGAATTGAGGAGACCTGCTTGTAAAAACCTTCGGGCACGATTGCCGATTCTCCACGGTTTACCAGTTCGCCCATCACTGTCGCCCCACTTTCCTCTTGTGGAATGCATCTTGATTGCATTTAGTTTAAAGCCTCGCGCGGACACGAATTGCTTTGCTGTCTGGCACCTTCGCATGGGAGCCTTGCGGTGACTAAAATGTGGCAATAGAGACAGTTTTAGCGAACCCCACGGGAGTGACGCGTATGGACAACAACACGCTGCTATTCCAGGACAAAGGTTCGGGTAGGTTTAAAGACGTCAAGATCTACCCCAATCGTATCGAGGTGCTCAGGAAGGGTACTTTCGGCGGCAAGCACACCGAGATTGTCTATCTTAAGGACATCACGGGGGTCAACAGGATCAAGGGCCGCGACGTTTTCCTACGTAACAGGCTGTTGACTGCTTGTGTCTTTAGCCTGAGCAGCCGCTCCCAAGCTCAGGAGTTCGTGAATGCGCTGAACATGGTGATGTAGCCGATAACGGCGTTCGGTCCAAGGTAAAAATCGGGGCGCAGAACGGTATTCTGCGCCCCGATTGAGTTGATGCGCCCAAAAAACTGGCTTGCCTATTCGTTAACGTCCTCGGTATTGTTGCGGTCACTGGCAAGCATTGCTGCGCCGGCGACTGTCGTCGCCATGGCGGCAGCGGCGAGCCCGGCGGCAATGCCGGAACCGTCGCCCGTGTTGGCGAGCTTTCCGCCCGAGCCCTTGCCCTTGTTGCCCTTACCATTCTTATCAGCGCTGTCTGCGTTGGAACCCGTGCCGCTGCCGTTGCCGGCGCCGGTGCCGCCTGCACTGCCCGAGGCCGCTACGGTAAAGCTTGCGGCTCCGTCGCTGGCGAGCGTGTAGTTCTGCGCCGCGTCGCCCAAGAGACCGTTCACGCGCACCCAGTACGTTCCTGCGGCAAATGTTTCGCCCTCGGCCATTGCCGTGCCCGGAGCGCCGTTCGCGTCGTGCACAAACTCGAGCTGGGCCGTGCAGGCATCGGTTTCGAGCTTGCCCTCGAGTGATGCCGCAATCTTGGCGCGCACGTCTTCGCCGGCCTTAAGGCCTTCGAGTCCCTCAAAATGGGGCGTCAGCGCGCGTGGATCGATATCGATGGGCACAGAGCCCTGCAGCCCCGTAACGGTCTCGTTGCCCAGGGCGTCGACATCCACGTATTCAATGGCAAACGCATGGCCCGAAGCTGTCGCGTTGAGCGCGTTGCTGCTGTCGGCAAGGCGGAAATGACCCTCGCCAACGGTCTTGCCATCCTGGAATGAGGCATCGCTCAGCGAGTCGCCGTACGTCATGCGCATGCGGGTCGGGAGATAGTACGGGAGATAGTACGAAGCCGTCTGCTTGTGCTCCGTATCGTAATTGCGCTGGTAGATGCTCCGGGCCAGCGCCGCATCGACAAAGTCGGATGCGATGATGCCAATGTGCTTGAGGTAATCTGACTTTGTATCCTCGGTGCCGCTGGGGTTGATGTACGGGCTCTTATACAGATGCTCGTTGACTACTCGTGCCGAGGTAAAAGGATTGCCTCCGTGCGACAAGCCCGTGCAGCTGGTGTAGTTGATAGACCAGCAGCGCTCCAGGACTTGCTCCTTGGCCCCGTTATCGTCCTCGACATCTACCTCGTTGCGCGTGCGCCCGGTCGTTTCCTTCAGCGCATTATCGACCCAGCTGAGCTTGTCGGTTCCCGTGAGTTTGTACTTGTCCTGGGCGTATACCTTGGTGCAATAGGGCTCTTTGTCGCCTGTTTCCCCCGCGGCTTCAAAGCCCCGCGCGTCTTGGACGAGACACATAGTGGCGCTGTCGGAGTGAGCCTTGATCTTGTCATCCCATTCGGTAAGGTCGAGGCCCCACGTGTGGCCGCTTACACTGTTGCCGGCGAGCCTAAATCGACGCAGCAGAACGATCTTTCCGCGCACCTCGTGTAGCGTGGGGATTCGGCTCGACGTATAGAACAGTTTGGGGTTGTCGTCCAAAACCTTGGCGAAAGCCGTCGTAACACTTTCGTCGGTAGCCTCGTCGTTGCCTCGTGATACAAGCATGATGAGCGCTTCTGTCGGGTTTTCGTTCAAAAACGTTTTGAAGTAGCCTATGACATCGGAAAGATGCATAAAGTACGCGTCTTTTTTGAGCAGGTAGTAATCCCCGTGGTCGATACCGGGGTCGTCGCCCTTTCCGAGCCGGATATCAAAATAGCGAATGCCTTCGAGCAACTGCGTGGGAATGTAATCCTGCTGGCATTTTACTTGCGAGGATTGGGGCTCAGTGTCGTTGTCCACGCTGCAGGTGCCCGAATCGTGCGTACCCGGGATGCTCAGCTCGTCGAGGAACTTGTTGTCGTCGACGTATTTCATCCAACATGGCCCATCGACGTAGCTGCTGTACGTGATCCAGTCGAGGCTGCTAACCGTGGCATCGTTCTTTTTCATGTCGTAACCGATAAGTTCGAGCTCCCACGGAATGCTCTTACTCTTATGGCAGATCTTATTGTTGTCCTGGTCTTCGCCGTTCGATTCTATTGCCAGGTACTTAATGTCTTTTTTCTCGGTTTCTTTCTCGACCGTGCGGTCTCGGATGATATAGGTTCCGTTTGATTGACGCTCGAACGCAAAAGCGCGGCTGGGCTTGTTGTCATACTCGCCGCCCCATACGTGGATGACCTTTCCATCTTTGTCAGAGTCGTCGTCGACCGACCAAATGCTGTAGCCCGTCTTTTTATGCTCTTCGAAATTGAGCAAGGTGCGGATAGCATACCAGTTTGTATCGTCATTCTTGGTCGTTACGTTCTCAAGGATGAGCTTGCTGGACGTGCCGTCGTTAAACAGGTGGCAGACGTTGCCGCGAACGTTGCCGTCTTGGTTGACGCTCGCGGTGCGAAAATAGCCCGCGGGGCGAAGGCGAATGACGAAATTGTCGAGGCTGTCCGACGGTGCGGGTGTGTTGTCTGCAAATGCCGCTCGCAGGGGAATGCCCGGCGCTGCGGTTTCGGGCAGGCTTGCAAGTGGTGACAACGCCGCAAGCCCTAGGCCCAGCGTAAACGCTCGGCGGCTGATGGCATGGTGTTCGGTCATAACTTCTCCATTCGCAGAGTGCGGTTATGCGATAGTTTTGGTCACTATACTGCCCAGATGTTTAAAGATGCTGGTTTAATTGTCTGCGCGGCGCTATAAATCGGCGGGCGGACGTGTTTGGGTGCTTGCCGTTTTCGTACCGTTGCCACATTTGGGGTGGTTCCGGCGTCCGGCATCCTCGCGTTCGTCAGGTGCCGGCATAAGAAAGGGAGGGTCGGTTTACCGGCCCTCCCTTAGTACGAAACGCTGGGGCACCGTCGCTTGTTTGCACTGCGCCCGTGTTTCCCGCTGCGCTCGCCAGTTGCTTAGCGCTTGATCTCGATATCGTCGAGCTTGACGTCCATGGCCTCGGTCTTGGCTTCGGCGATGTCGTCGGCAAATTCCAGAGACTTCATCATGGTCTCGACGGCGTCCTTGTGCTCCTCGACGTTGTCGATGCTCACGTATACGCTGCCGCCGCCTGCTTCGGTGAAGTACTCAGTCGTCACGCCGCCCGAGTGTGTATAGGAAGCGTTGCGCCAGGTCTTGCCGTTGTACTTGACGGGATCATTCTCGGTCCACTCAAAGTTGGCCTTCCATTTGGCCTCGTAGTCGAACAGCTCGTCAGCGTTCTTGTCAGAGTCGAAGACGGGGATGAAGCGGTCGCTGGCGTGCTCGCTCTCGGTGAACTTAAACTGGGCCCTATCGGCCGTGTCGCCTGCGACGTCCGTGATTTCGACGCCCTCGGGCACCTCGACCTTAAACCAGATGAAGTCGGTCCTCATATCCACGGCTGGCTTTTCTGCGCCGCCGCCACCGCCACTGCCGGTAGCGCCGCCGCTTCCGCCGCAACCCACCAGGGCAACCGCGGCAAAGAGACTGATGCAGAGGGTGAGAATCGCAAAGGCCTTCTTTTTCATGGTCGTGTCCTCCTCGATCTGTAACCGCCCATGGATTACCTGCCTTTACTGTACGCGTGGACGGCTCGCTAGGGTGGTGGGCCATGTGTCCCATTCTGAGGGCTGGAATTGCGCCGACAAGTGGCAATATGCGCGGGTCCAAAAGAGGGGAGGGCCGATGCTGTCGGCCCTCCCCGGGTTGGGCGCCCGTTGTTTTAATGGGCGCATGCGCGCTGGTGCGCGTAGGCGCGTGCGGGTGTCCCGTTACTTGATCTCGATGCTCGAAATCTCGACTTCGCGTGCCTCGGAAACTGCCTCTGCCATGTCATCGGGGAACTCGATGGAGTTGAGGAGCGCCTCGGCTTCTTTCTTGTGCTGGTCGAAGTTCGAGATGAGGACGTAGACGCTTCCCGGCTCAACGTCGGTAAAGAGGAGGGTTGTGATGCCACTGTTGTCCTCGTACGTTCCGACGAGCCACGTCCTGCCGTTATACTCGACGGACCCGCCATCCTTCCACTGGAACGTATCCCCCTTCTTTTCCGCCTGGTCGGCGTGGGATTCCTCGGCAGTCAGCGCTTTTTTCCAAACGGGGATAAAACGATCGGCCGAGGCGTTCTCGTCTTCGGGGAAGGTGAGCTGGACCCTGTCGGCATTCTTGCCGGCGGAGTCGCTTACGCCGACGCCCTCGGGCATCTCGACCTTAAACCAGATAAAGTCGGTCTTCTTGGCGACGGGGGCCTTTTCCTTGCTTTCGCTCTTGGCGGTGCTGCCGCCTCCGCCCGATGCGCTCCCGCCGCAGCCGACAAGGGCAAATGCGGCAAAGAGGGCGACGCAAAGGGAAAGGATCGATAGGGTCTTTTTCTTCATGGTGGTGTCCTCCTTGTCTGCCAGGGACATCGTGTGCCGCGGATCGCTGGGGCGGCGGTTGCGCGTGCACATGATGACTTTGTTTGCTGTGCGGTGATTCCTCCATTCGTCGTCCGGTGCCGTGATGAGCGTTGCCCCAACATGGGGCTCCTTACCTATATGTATGCCCCAGTTGCCGCTGCCCGGGAGTCTCGAAACGTGGGCCATGTGTCCCATGTTTGCGTTGGCATGGCCTATCGTTCGTCATAGAAATCCGCGATGGCCAGGTGCGCTGACGCCCATGTGCTTATGGGCTAGACTTAGCACCATTACGTGTTCGATGCGGTTGGTCGGCGGTTGCCGCCTGACCGATGTATATGACTTGAAGGTGCGTGCGTATGAGCCAAGAGATGATGGATAAAACCTGTCGAGAGTTTGCCGAGGCACTTGCCGCACGCGAGCCGGTTCCCGGCGGTGGCAGCGCGAGCGCCTTTGTGGGCGCGCTGGGCGCCTCGCTTTGTGGAATGGTCGCTCGTTATGGTGCGACCAATCCTGCGCTTGCCGATCGCGCGGATGACCTGACGCGCGCATTTGCCCAGGCAGATGAGTTGGCCCAGGAGCTTGTCGAGTTGGTTGCCGAGGACGTTCGTGCATATGGGCAGGTGTCCGCGGCGTACGGTATTCCGCGTGGCGATCCGGCTCGAGCGACCGCGATTCAGGATGCGCTGCATGTGGCCGCTATGCCGCCGTATCGCATTATGGATGCCTGCGGGCGTGCACTGGCGCTGCTCGAGGACATGGCCGACAAGGGTTCGCGTCAGCTGCTGTCCGATGTGGCGTGCGGCGCCGTGTTCTGCCGTTCCGCTATGCAGGGCGCGAGCTTGACGCTCTTTGCGAACACCACGTCTATGAAGGATCGCGCTCGTGCTGAGGAGCTCGAGACGGCGTGTGATGAGTTGCTCGACATGTGGTTGCCGCGCGCCGATGCGCTGGCGCGCCGCGCCGCCGACGCCGCAAGGAAGAGGGGATAGCCATGGCTGAACTGCTGAAGGGTGCCCCCGTTGCTCGCGCTTTGACTGAGGAACTTGCTGCTCGCTGCGTGGCTTTGCGCGAGCGCGGCGTTGTGCCGACGCTGGCTATCGTGCGCGTGGGTGAACGCGAGGACGACCTATCCTACGAGCGCGGTGCGCTCAAGCGCTGCGAAAAGGTTGGCATTGAGGCTCGCCGCGTTTTGCTTCCCGCCGATGTTTCGCAGGACGAGCTGTTGGCGGCCATCGAGGACATCAATACCGATTCGTCTGTTCATGGCTGCCTGATGTTCCGCCCGCTGCCCGCCGGCCTTGACGAGGACGCGGTTGCCGCGGCACTCGATCCTGCCAAGGACGTTGACTCCATGACGCCGGCTTCGCTGCTCACCACGCTTTCGGGGCGCGGCGAGGGTTTTGCCCCCTGCACAGCCGAAGCCGTGCTTGCTTTGCTGGATCATTACGGCGTTGAGCTGGATGGGGCCAAGGTCGCGGTCGTTGGTCGGTCGCTGGTGATTGGCCGTCCCGTTGCCGCCATGCTTACGGCTCGCAATGCCACAGTGACGACGTGCCATACGCATACGCACGACCTTGCTGCCGAGTGCCGTGCTGCCGACATTGTGGTTGCCGCCGTTGGACGCGCGCGTACGATTGACGTGGATGCGGTTCGAGAGGGCCAGACGATCATTGATGTTGGCATTAATTGGGACGAGGCCGCTGGCAAGTTGGTGGGTGACGTCGATTCTGATGCTGCGGAGCCGGTCGTTAACGCCATCACGCCCGTGCCGGGCGGCGTGGGCGCTGTGACGACGGCGATCCTCGCCAAACACGTGATCGAGGCGGCCGAGCGCGGTCGCGCGCGCAGACGTGGTGTAAGGGCGTCCTGAGGTCCGTCGCTGCAAATCC
>USIE01000009.1 GCA_900554645.1 uncultured Collinsella sp.
AGGGAAGAGGCGGGGCATGCCCCGCCTCTTACACCACATCTCTGCGCGCTACCTACAACAGTACTCATATTTGGCATTTTTTGCCCACCGAGGTCAGCGGAAGTCGAAAATGGAGTGGGAATTTTCCAGGACGACCGACTTGATGCTCTCCTCGGGGCAGTTTTTAAGCGCAGCAATGACCTCGGATACTCTTATGAGTGAATCGACGAGCTGTCGCGCGGATGTTTCCGCGTCTGGTTCGGCCGGCGCGTCGGTTTCGAGTAGCAAGCGATCAAGTGGAATCTGTCGCGCGTATTCGCGCCCACGTTTGGTCGCAAGCATGCGTTCATTCACGGAAAAGTAGCAGCCCGCAATGCGTGCGCGGACAAACTCATCTGAGGTGCCGCTAAACCAGTGGAAGATAATGGTGGGGGAGTTGGGGACGTCCTTTAGAAGGTCGTTCGACTCCAAAGTGTCCAAAGTTGCTCCCGCCGCGCGAACGGCGTGAATGGATAGAACGCGTCCAGGTAGCGGGGACTGCGATAACGTTCGGCATAGCCGTTCAAATGCCTGCGTCTGGTTTCCCTCGGTGCCTGCAAAGCGTGGCGAGAAATCGAGCCCGACCTCGCCGATAAACCGTTCCCGGATGGCGAGTTCACAAAGCAGGCCGACCTCGGCGCTTCCGCATCGGCCGTCGGCAATCCACCAGGGGTGGAGGCCCACCCCTGCAATAACGTTGGGACTACTGCTGGCGCGTTCGGATGCTGACGCGAAATCGCGTGGATCGACGCCGCAATCAAAGAGCTCCAGTCCCATCGCTGCGGCTTCGTGGGCAACGGTGTTCGGGCTGGCCATCAGGTCGAGGTGACAGTGAACATCAAAGGACTGCAGCTTCATCGCGGTGTGCCTTGTTAGTCCAGGCGCTGGCCGTCGGCGCGAACGCGCTCGGTACCGCGTCCACTGATCTTGCGAATAACCTCGCCGGCAATCATCTGGCCCATGATGGGCGGCATAAAGCTGGCGGTTCCGAGCTCGGTGCGCTCGTGGATGTTGGAGGGGTCACGGCGCTGAGTCTTGACCGACTCCTCGCAGCTAAATAGAACGTGCAGGCTCTTGATGCCACGTTTTTTGCACTCTTTGCGCATGATACGGCTCATGGGGTCGCGCACCGTGTCAAAGATATCGGCGAAGCGCAGGCATTCGGGATGCAGCTTGTTGCCGCCGCCCATGGAGCTCACCAGGCGAATGTCGTGGTCCTGAGCATACTTGGCGACGGTGAGCTTGGCCGAGATGGTATCGATGGCGTCGATAACGTAGTCGAGCGTGCCACCTGTCTGCTCCAGAACGCTCGCGAAGAATTCGTCGATGTTGTCGCTCAGCAGGTATTCGGTGCGCTTGATGACGGTGGCGGCAGGGTTGATGTCATGGATCATGGCCTCCATGACGTCGACTTTACGCTTGCCGATGGTGCTGTGAAACGCGATGGCCTGACGGTTGATATTGCTGGGCGCAATGATGTCTTTATCCAGAATTTCGAAATGGCCGATGCCGCCGCGGGCGAGCGCTTCGCAGCAGTTAGAGCCCACGCCGCCGCAGCCGAGCACCAACACCGTGGCGTCGGCGAGCTTGTCGAGCGCCTCGCGCCCCATGATGATCTCGAGCTTGGTGTCGCGCGTCTCGACGGGAGCGGCGGCTGCGGTTTCGGTCATAGATATCCTCCGATGGGGAAGTAATTAACGTAATTGGCTATCGCCATTATAGGTATTATTCTGCCTCCATTTGAGGCCTTGGGGCATGTTGAAATGAAGCGGGGATTCGCATAAGATTGAAGCAGATGGCACCCGTGGCCGCGGGTTGGCCAACTCCGAAACACGTTTATGGCGTGAGAAGTGGCCGTCTTCGCATTACGCGGGGGCGGCTATTTCATTCGACCTCCAATGTGGATGCCGAGCTCCACGGCCGCGATTACAAGCAATAACAACGTCAGGACATCGTCAATACTCATAGTCCATCTCCTTCTCTGGTAGAGGGGAGCTGGCCCATCTGCTTCTAACGGTATTGTAACTAAAAGCGAACGAGTGTTCTATGGCTATTGCTGAATTAGATAATTAGACAAACATCTAAATATTGAGTATAGTGTGCGTGTCGTGAGAAGTGACGAGGGGAGGTTCTATGCCGGGAGAGGGATTTAAGGCGCTGGCCGATCCAACGCGGCGGCGCATTTTAGAACTGCTGCGCGAGGGCAATTGCACGGCGGGGGAGCTCGCCGAGCATTTCGACATAAGCAAACCGTCGCTCAGCCATCATCTGGCAACGCTTAAAAACGCCGGGCTGGTGACCGATGAGCGCCATGGCCAAAACATCGTTTACAGCTTAAATACCACCGTCATGCAGGACTTGATTGGCTGGTTTATGGGCTTTACAAACACTGAAGGTGATAAGGATGAATAACGAAAACAAGGGCATTCACGCCACGGGGGTATCGTCGCGCGTGTGGATTGCACTGGTCGCTCTGTGCGTTGCCAATGTCGCAGCGCATCTGATAGTGATGCCGAGCCTGCCGGCGCAGATTCCCACGCACTGGGGCGCGAATGGCGCCGTCGACGGTTGGGGCCCTAGCTGGATGGCCTCCGCGCTCGGCGTGTTGCCTCTGGCACTTCTCGCGATGTTCTACGTCGTGCCACGCATTGACCCCAAGGGCGAGGCGTATCGGACCTCGGGTAAGTTCTATCAGGGCTTCGTAATCGCCTTCACGCTGCTCATGTGTGCCATAAGCTGGCTGGGGGAGCTAACGGTGTGGGGCATCGTGCCGGTGGTAGGAACGGTCAATTTGCTGGTATCAGGCGCTATCGGCTTGCTCTTTATTGGTATGGGCAACTACTTACCGCGCGTAAAGCAGAACTACACGCTCGGTATCAAGACGCCCTGGGCGCTTGCCGATCCCGAGAACTGGCGCCGTACGCAGCGTTTTGGCGGTGCCTGCTTTATGGTGCTGGGCGTTGGCCTGATTGTGATGGGCGTGGCGGGTAGCGTGCTTTCGAGTGAAGTCGTCGCCGCGGTGATTGCGGTTCTGGCGTTTGGTTCAGCTGGAGCTGCCTACGTCTATTCGTATCTGCTGTGGCGCAAATCGCAGCGAGCCGCTCGTTAAGGTTGCGGAAAACTAGCGTACGCAGTTCATAGTATGTTCCGGGGGATTATTCCCAGGTAGTATTAGGGGGTGTGGGCAACCATGCCCCTTTTTCGTTTAGTTTCAGAGCTGGTTTCCTCATTTCGTTTCCACTAAAGCGAATCAAGAATAGGGAAACAGAAGGTAGAAAGGATAAAACAGGCAAATGGCGGAGTTTATCTACCAGATGTATCAGGCTCGTAAGGCCCATGGCGACAAGGTAATCCTTGACGACGTGACCCTGAGCTTCTACCCCGGTGCCAAGATCGGCGTCGTGGGCCCCAACGGCATGGGTAAGTCGACCCTGCTCAAGATCATGGCCGGTATCGAGGAAGTCTCCAACGGCGATGCCAGGCTTACCCCCGGCTACACCGTGGGCATCCTGCAGCAGGAGCCGCCGCTCGATGACGACAAGACCGTCATCGAGAACGTGCGCATGGCGTTTGGCGATATGATTGCCAAGGTCGATCGCTTCAACAAGATCGGCGAGGAGATGTGCGACCCGGATTGCGATATGGACGCCCTCATGGCCGAGATGGGCAAGCTCCAGGACGAGATCGACGCCGCCGACGGCTGGGATATCGATTCCAAGCTCGGTCAGGCCATGGACGCCCTGCAGCTGCCCGATTCCGACATGCCGGTCAACGTGCTTTCCGGCGGCGAGCGCCGTCGCGTGGCCCTGTGCAAGCTGCTGCTCGAGGCTCCCGACCTGCTGCTGCTCGACGAGCCCACGAACCACCTGGACGCCGAATCGATCCTGTGGCTCGAGCACTTCCTGCACAACTATCAGGGCGCGGTGCTTGCCGTCACGCATGATCGCTACTTCCTGGATAACGTTGCCGAGTGGATCTGCGAGGTCGACCGCGGCCACCTTTATCCCTACAAGGGCAACTACTCCACGTATCTGGAGACCAAGGCCGCCCGTATCGAGGCTCAGGGCAACCGCGACGCCAAGCTCGCCAAGCGCATGGAGGCCGAGCTCGAGTGGGTACGCAGCTCGCCCAAGGCTCGCCAGGCCAAGAACAAGGCCCGTCTGGCTCGCTACGAGGAGATGGAGGCCGAGGCCCGCGCCAGCCAGAAACTCGACTGGACCGACATCCGCATCCCTGTGGGCCCGCGTCTGGGCAACAAGGTGCTCGAGGCCTATCATCTGCACAAGGAGTTCGATGGCCGCGTGCTCATCGATGACCTTTCGTTCACCCTGCCGCGCAACGGCATCGTGGGCGTTATCGGCCCCAACGGTGTCGGTAAGACCACGCTGTTCAAGACGATTGTGGGCCTGGAGCCGCTGACTTCGGGCGAGCTCGAGGTGGGCGAGACCGTCAAGATTTCTTACGTCGACCAGAACCGTTCCGGCATCGACCCCGATAAGAACCTGTGGGAGGTCGTCTCGGACGGCCTGGACCACATGATGGTCGGCGAGACCGAGGTTCCGAGCCGCGCGTACGTGGCGAGCTTTGGCTTTAAGGGCCAGGACCAGCAGAAGCGCGCTGGCGTGCTCTCCGGTGGCGAGCGCAACCGTCTGAACTTGGCGCTTACGCTCAAGCAGGGCGGCAACCTGCTGCTCCTCGACGAGCCCACGAACGACCTCGACGTCGAGACGCTGTCCTCGCTCGAGGCGGCGCTGCTCGAGTTCCCGGGCTGCTCGGTGGTCATTAGCCACGACCGTATGTTCTTGGACCGCGTCGCCACGCACATCCTGGCGTGGGAAGGCACCGACGAGAACCCGGGCAACTGGTATTGGTTTGAGGGCAACTTTGAGGCCTATCAGGCCAACCGTATCGAGCGCCTGGGCGAGGACGCAGCCCAGCCGCATCGTATCCACAGGAAACTTACCAGGGACTAGTTTGATGTGGCAAAGGGACAGCCCCTTTGTCACACGAACTTATGCTCAACCTGGGAAAATAAAAAAATGCGGCGAACGTTTTTGTGACGTTCGCCGCATTTTGCTATTCGTTGGATTCTTCAACCTTGTCGACGGTCCAGGTGGCTCCGAGGCCTCCGGTGGTGTTGCGGCGGATGCGCACGGTGACTTCGTGGCGCTCGCCGGCCTGCGTGTAGCGCAGGGGGAAGATTGCGCGGTTTCGCGCGGCCTCGATGGTGCCGCGTTCGCGGGCGATCCAGTAGTACTCGCCGACGATGCCGAGCGTGTCGGCGCCGTAGGGGAGATAGGTCGACAGCTGGTGTAGCAACGGGCCGGGGCAGAAGACCTCGGTTGCGAAATCGACGGGGAAGTCCTCGGGGATGGTCGGTGCTGTGGGTGCGGGGGCCGGTGCTGCTGCGGGTACCGAAGCCGGTACCGGTGCGGGAATTTGGTCATAGACAGGTGCGGATGCGGACTCGATGACGGGTGCAGACTCGGGCGCCGGTTCTGGCTTAACTGCGGAATCTGTCGGTTCCACGGAGACGGATGTGTCTTCAGTCTCGGTTTTGGCGTCGGCTTGCGGGGCGTCCTCTGCCTCGACAGACGGCTTTGCCTCGATCGGTGTGGAGGCCATGGTGGTGATGCCGGCGTTGGCGTTCTCGGGGTCATAGACGACCGTGAGCGAGATGGCGGGCAGCGGCGTCTCGGGCTCCGGTGCCGATTCGGTAGCGCCTTGATCGGCGGGCTCGTCGGACTGATCGTCCTCGGCCTCGTTGCCAAAGACATCGCTGTTTTGGAACGCAGGCGTCTCGGGTTGGTTGGCGGCTTCTTCGGTTGTCGACTTGGGGGTCTCGTTGAGCTCCGCAGCGGCTTCCTGCTTTGACATGGCTTTGGGATCGGTCGTGGCGGCGATTTCGGTTTCGGCTTCTGCTGCTACCTCAATAGCGACTTCGATCTCTGTCTCGGGCTCGGGCTCCGGAGCGACTTCGGCCACGGACTCGGGCTCGGGAAGCTTAACGTGCTTGGGACGCACGGCCTTCAGGTCCTTCTCGCCGCGCTTTTTCTTTTTGTAGGACTGCTTGGCGCCCTTGGTGGCCTTGGGCTTGTCCTCGCCCTTGGCAAGTGCGGCATCCCATGCCTCGTTGGCGATGACCGTGGCATACAGGCGACCGCCCTTAAAGACAGTCAGCTTAATGCAGTCGTCGAGTTCCTCGAGCAATTCGCGCGTGGACTCGAAGCCCAGGTCATAAGCAGCCATGTCGCCAGCGGCGAGAGCCTCCTCGACCTGCGTCATAAACGTTTGCTTACCGCATCCGATTGCATCGCGCAGCAGGCGATACAGATAGATGTGGTTGCCCAGCGAAAGCGTGGGCGTAACTATTGTCTTGCTCATGGCAAATCTCCTCTTTACACATGTAAAGCATCTTACCATCGCATGGCGCTCGCCATGACGGCGCCCAAGGCAAACGGGCGCGAACCGCTTTCGATTCGCGCCCGTTGTACAGGTCGGTTATCTGTGAGAGGCAAATGTGCTTAGTTGCCCGATGCCGTGCCTTGGCTCGAGTTGCCAGATGCCGTGCCGGACGCGGTTCCGCTCGAGCTGTTCGAGCTGTTGGTGTTACTGCTGTCTGCTGTGCCCGTTCCCGAAGTGGTGTCGCTCGTCTGGTCGCCCGTGCTCGTCTGCGAACCGTCAGCCGTTTGGCTTGAGTTGGTCGTGCCGGACGGCGAGCTACTGTTGGCCGTAGAGGAATCGGTGCCCTGCGATTGGTTTTGGGTGTTCGAGGACGAATTGGCAGAGGCAGAGCTGTCTTGCGTGTCGTCCGTCTGTGCCTGCTGATCCTGCGACTGGGTGTTGCCATTTGCATCGCTCTCGGTCGTGCGCGACGACAGGATTGGCTCGGGACGCTCGCCCAGACCCTCACCGGCAGTGGTGATAAGGATGGCACCGGCGCAGGCGATGACCGCGACGATGGCGATGGCGATCGAGAAGATGATGACCTTCTTTTGCGTCTGGCTGCGCTCTGCCGCCGCCTTGGCGCGCAGGCTGTTGGGGGCGACGCGCGCCGTGGTCGCGCGCCCAGCAATCTGGCGCATCTCCTGCGTGGTCGCGGCGCCACCCAGGTGCTCCTCGACATTGGGCTCAACGGGCTCGTAGACGCCGGCAGGGTAGTCGACAGCGGCATGCGTGCCCTTGATTGCTTCGGCGCTGGCGGAGATAAAGTGGCGATAGACCTGCGAGGACACAACAGTGATGACTGAGCTCACAGCGGCACCAATCACCGAGCCGGCAATGCCGATCTTTGAAGCAAGCGCGACGCTCGTGGCGGCAGCTGCGGCGCCGGCGATGATTTGGGGAATGGAAATGTCGTCGAACAGGCCCTTTTTGGGCGCGATGGCCATGGTTTGTCCGATGGAATGGTTCTCGTGCACGCCGTTGTTGAGCGCGGCCGGTGTCATGACGCGCGTGCGCGGCGCGTCGGTGTACTTGGTTGTCATACGGGGTCCTCCCGGTGTAAATCTGCTTCGTTTCGTTTAGCCATCAGGGTACCCACCAGATGTGAATCGTACATGACATTTAACAGATACCATCAACTCATCAATAGCTCACCAAGTTGGTGGGATGCGGTTACACCCGGCGGTTGAACTACAATAGGGCTTGCTAATTGTTGTGAATGGCGTCTACGCACGGGAGCATTCTTATGAATCTTCACCTTTCTCAGTCTGATGGCTTTTTGCGTGTGGCGGCGGCGTCGCCGCAGATTCGCGTTGCCGATGTCGAGGGCAATGCCGAGGTTGCGCTGGCGGCTGTTCGCGATGCTGCCGAGCGCGGCGTTCGTGCGTTGGTGTTGCCCGAGCTTAATCTGACTGGCTATACCGCAGCCGATCTGTTCCATAATCGCACGCTGCTGCATGCCTGCGAGGCTGCTCTGGTGCATATCCTCGATGAGACTCGTGAGCTGCCGATCGTCTTTACCGTTGGCTTGCCCGTTGCGGTGGCTGAAAACATCTACAACTGCGCGGCCGTGTGCTGTGCGGGCGAGCTTTTGGGCCTCACGGCCAAGAAGTATCTGCCCAACTATGGCGAGTTCTATGAGCGTCGCTGGTTTGCTCCGGCGCCTGCGGATCCCGTGTGGGTTGAATTTGCCGGTCAGGGTCCGGTTCCGCTGGGTTCGGGACTTGTCTACCGCTGCTGTGATGAGGGTGCCGAGGATATGGTGCTGGGCGTTGAGGTCTGCGAGGACCTGTGGGTGCCGGCGCCCCCTTCGACCGAGATGGCGCTTGCCGGTGCGACGGTGATCCTCAATCCGTCGGCTTCGGACGAGATTATCGGTAAGGCGGATTACCGCCGCAGCCTCATTTCCAACCAGAGCGCGCGCCTGTACTGCGCCTATGCCTACGCGGACGCGAGCGAGGGCGAGTCCACGACCGACATGGTCTTTGCGGGCGAGAACCTCGTCTACGAAAACGGCTCCAAGCTCGCCGCGACCAAACTGCTTACCTGCGATATGGCCATCGCCGACGTTGACCTTGACCGCCTGGTTGCCGAGCGCCGTCGCTCGACGACGTGGACGCGCGCGGACGATGCGCCGGAGGCCACGACCATTGAGTTTTCGTTTGAGGGCGTGCTGGCCGAAGAACCTGTCTTGCGCGATGCCTGCGATATCGACCGCGTTTTCCCGCGCGCGCCCTTTGTGCCGGCCGACCACGGCGACCTGGCCGAGCGCTGCGAGACCATCCTCGACCTGCAGACTGCGGGCCTCAAGACCCGCCTCGCCCATACGGGTACCAAGGCTGCGGTCATCGGCCTTTCGGGCGGCTTGGACTCCACGCTGGCACTGCTTGTGACCGTGCGTGCCTTCGATGCACTGGGGCTGTCGCGCACGGGTATCACGGCGGTTTCCATGCCCGGCTTTGGCACGACGCACCGCACTAAGTCCAATGCCGAGTCGCTCGCTCGTGACTTGGGTGTGAGCTTCCGCGAGGTCTCAATCCATGCTGCCGTGGAACAGCACTTTAAGGATATCGAGCATGATCCGGCCGTGCAGGACGTGACCTACGAGAACAGCCAGGCGCGCGAGCGTACGCAGATTCTGATGGATCTGGCCAACCAGGCTGGCGGTTTTGTCATCGGCACGGGCGACCTGTC
This sequence comes from uncultured Collinsella sp., assembly GCA_900554645.1. Taxonomy (GTDB): domain Bacteria; phylum Actinomycetota; class Coriobacteriia; order Coriobacteriales; family Coriobacteriaceae; genus Collinsella. The sequence goes on from USIE01000009.1 coordinate 9,157, forward strand.
GGAGCTGGCGCTCGGCTGGGCTACCTATAACGGCGACCACATGAGCATGTACGCCGTCAACGCGAGCGTGCCTAAGACGCTTGTGCGCCATCTGGTGCGCTATGCGGCCGATGTGTTTGGCGGGCGTATTGCCGAGACGCTGCTCGACATCCTCGATACGCCGGTGTCCCCCGAGCTTCTGCCGCCCACGGGCGACGGCGAGATTGCGCAGAAGACCGAGGATTTGGTGGGCCCGTATGAGCTGCACGACTACTTCCTCTACTACCTGCTGCGTTTTGGCTTTGAGCCGGGCAAGATCTACCGCATGGCGCTCAAGAGCTTCGAGGGCGTCTACGACGCCAAGACCGTCCACACGTGGCTACGTACGTTCTACCGTCGCTTCTTTGCCCAGCAGTTTAAGCGCAGCTGCCTGCCCGATGGTCCCAAGGTGGGTTCGGTGACGCTCAGCCCGCGCGGCGATTGGCGTATGCCGAGTGACGCTAGCTCGCGTCTGTGGCTTGCGCAGATCGACGCGCTCAATCCAGTTGACTAAGGTTGGCTAAATTGAACCAATACGGGGGTTGCAAGCGTTACACTTTTGCAATCTGATGGCCCGTATCGCGCGGCGCTCTTGTCGGAGCGCCGCGTTTTTTATATCGAAAGGTGGCACCATGCAGGCATCGCAGCGTCTCGACCGCTTTGGCGCGGAGGTCTTCGCCTCGCTCAACAACAAGCTTCTCGCGCTGAAGGCTCAGGGCAAGACCATTTACAACATGAGCGTGGGCACGCCCGACTTTAAGCCGTACGACCATGTGGTCGAGGCGCTCACGCAGGCAGCCCAAGATCCCGAGATGTGGAAGTATGCCCTGCGCGACCTGCCTGAACTCAAGCAGGCCGTGTGCGATTACTATGAGCGTCGCTTTGGCGTTTCGGGCATTACGCCGTCCATGGTGCAGTCGTGCAACGGCACGCAGGAGGGCGTGGGTCATTTGGGCCTGGCCCTGCTCGATCCGGGTGATACCATCCTGGTGCCCGATCCGTGCTATCCGGTCTTTGAGGCGGGCGCTAAGATTGCCGACGCCAAACTCGAATACTATCCGCTGGTTGCCGAGCACAATTACCTGCCCTATGTGGCAGGCATCGATCCCGAGGTCGCCGACCGCGCCAAGTACATGATCGTGTCGCTGCCCGCGAACCCGGTCGGCTCGGTGGGCACGCCCGAGGTCTACGAGGAGATCATCGCTTTCGCCCGCGAGCACGACCTGCTGATCGTCCATGACAACGCATACTCCGACATCGTGTTCGACGGCGAGCCGGGCGGCAGCTTCTTGCAGTATCCCGGCGCGCTCGAGGTGGGCGTTGAATTCTTCTCGCTCTCCAAGTCGTTTAACGTCACCGGTGCCCGCATCGGCTTTTTGGTCGGTCGCGAGGATGTGGTCTCTGCCTTTGCCAAGCTGCGCGGCCAGATCGACTTCGGTATGTTCTTCCCGATCCAGAAGGCCGCCATCGCCTGTCTGAACGGTCCGCGCGATGAGGTCGAGGCGCAGCGTCTGAAGTACCAGGAGCGTCGCGATGCCCTGTGCGACGGTCTTGAGGGCCTGGGCTGGGAGCGACCCAACGCGCATGGCTCCATGTTTGTGTGGGCCAAGCTTCCCGGTGGTCGCACCGATTCGATGGCGTTTTGCGAGGAGCTCATGGAGAAGGCCGGAGTCGTCGTGACGCCGGGCGCGAGCTTTGGTCCTTCGGGCGAGGGGCACGTGCGCATGGCGCTGGTCCTGCCGCCCGATCAGATCGCTTTGGCTGTTGAAGCTATTCGCGAGGCGGGCCTGTATTAGAAAGCTAGTTCGGCTCGTCAATAGCTCGAAACCGATTTCGTGCAGTTATTTTACGAATCCTGCAAATAATTTCGGTAAACGGTCGATTTTTGGCTGCGAATAGGAGCATAATCAAAGTCCCGATTGGATGTATTGGGATTACGGCAAGCCGCTCGGGTCGTTCCCGGGCGGCTTGTTTGTGGAGTGAGATGGGAGTTTCTAATGGTTAACGAGAAGAAGGTCGCTATTGTCGGCTGCGGTTTCGTCGGTTCGTCTTCGGCGTTCGCGCTGATGCAGAGCGGTCTGTTCTCCGAAATGGTCCTCATCGACGTGGACAAGAACCGCGCCGAGGGTGAGGCCCTGGATATCGCGCACGGCATGACGTTTGCCGAGCCGATGAAGATCTACGCCGGCGATTATTCCGATGTCGCCGACGCCGCCATGATTGTCGTCACCGCTGGCGCTGCTCAGAAGCCCGGTGAGACCCGCCTGGACCTGGTCAACAAGAACGTCAACATCTTTAAGTCCATTATCCCCGAGATTAAGAAGTCCGGCTTCGACGGCATTCTGCTCATCGTCTCCAACCCGGTCGATGTTCTGACCTATGCCGCCATCAAGATGTCCGGCTTGCCCGAGGGCCATGTCATCGGCTCCGGCACCGTACTCGACACCGGCCGTCTGCAGCAGATGCTTGGTGCCCACGTCGAGGTCGACCCGCGCGATGTCCAGGCCTATGTCATGGGTGAGCACGGCGACTCCGAGTTTGTCGCTTGGTCCAGCGCTCAGGTTGCCGGCGTTCCGCTGAACACCTTCTGCGAGCTTCACGGTCATCTGGAGCATGAGGCTGCCGAGAAGCGCATCGCCGAGGACGTCAAGAACTCCGCCTACACCATCATCGAGAAGAAGCACGCCACCTACTACGGCGTCGCCATGGCCGTCAAGCGCATCTGCACTGCCGTCATGCGTGACGAGCAGACCGTTCTGCCCGTTTCCTCGCTCATGGTGGGCGAGTACGGCCTGTCCGATCTTGCCATCTCCATGCCGACCGTCGTTGGCCGCGACGGCGTTGTCTGCCGCGTCCCCGTGCCGCTGAACGATGACGAGCAGCATGAGCTCACTGCCTCCGCCAAGGCCCTCAAGGACATCATCGACAGCGTCGACTTCTCCTGCTAAATCAAGCTCGCGAGAGCGAAAAGCTACAATGAAGGCGTCCGAGTCCACACGGTCCGGGCGCCTTTTTGGTGCAAAATAACCTGTCCTCGATGCACCATAGTTGATGGGAGGGCCATGTCGGATTCGCCTAATTTTTTGACCTATGCCCAGACGGCGTTTGACCCGTTTGAGGAACGGCCGTTCTGCGCTGTGGATAGCCTGGTCTTTGCGTGGTTGTCCTATTTGCGTTTGCCGGGTGATATGGCGGAGCTGACGAACTGGCAGGGCCTAGACGTACGCGAGCTGCTTCGTGCCGAGTGCTATCGGGACATGATTGGCGACCTGTGGGATCCAGAGGGGAGCAGGGCCTTGTTGGAGGCCGTGGCAGCAAGCCCTCGCTACCGTGGCGTGCACGTTTGCGGCTATCGTGCCGTGAGCGATGTGGTGGCGACAGAGCAGTTTGCAGCCATGGCGTTCCGGTTTCCGGCGGGGTTTAGCTATCTTTCCTTCCGGGGGACCGACAGTACGATTGTGGGCTGGAAAGAGGACTTTAACATGGCGTTCCGGTGTCCTGTGCCGGCCCAGGAATCCGCGGCGCGCTATGTGGACGAGGCGGCGGATGCGATTGACGGGCCGCTTTTGTGCGGAGGTCATTCCAAGGGTGGAAACCTTGCGGTGTACGGTGCGGCGATGTGCTCCGATGTCGCCCGTGAGCGAATCGAACGGGTGTATTCCCATGATGGTCCTGGCTTCGTCGAGGAGTTTCTGAACGGCAACGCCTTTGCCGATCTTTCCGGCCGCATCGATAAGACGCTACCTCGGTCGTCGATCTTTGGCATGATGTTCGAGACACAGGAGGACTATGCCATCGTTGAGAGCACCGAGTTCAGCCTGCTGCAGCACAATCCCTTTAGCTGGGTGGTTGATGGTCGCGACTTCGTGTACTGTGAGCGCCTGTCCGCCGGTGCTCGATACGTTGATGGCTCCATTCGCGAGATGCTGCTTGCAGTGTCGCCTAGCGAGCGCGAGCGTTTTGTAGATGCGTTGTTCTCCGTGTTTGAGGCTACGGGTGCTGAGCGGTTTGCGGATATCGCCGGGAATCTGCGCGAGAGCCTGCCCGTGATGCTCCAGGCTGCGCAAGGCTTTGACGAGGATACGCGACGCTTTGTCTCACAGACCATCGTGGCAATCCTTAAATGCGCACTGCTGCCCAAACGACCCCAGATCGACATGCCCGCTGCCGGCAAGAGTTTGGCAGAACAGCTCGAGGCTTGGCAGTCCGAGCTCCTGCGCTAACCATTGGTGCAAAGCAACCTGTCCCCGATGCACCAAGCTTCGATGCGCCTGGGGCGGGCTCGACCGCTATACTGGTTCGTGCCGAAATCGATCTAGAACGGAATGCCGTATATGAAAATCAATCACGCGATTCTGCATATCCTGGACTTTGACTCTGCCGTCAACGTTATGAGCCAGCGCGAGCTCGATATCGAGAGCCGTACCGTGCGCAACTTCGTGACCACGCATCTGCGCCGCGCACGTACCTCGGCCGACAATAAACGCGCCACGTTTGCCGAGAACTCTGCGTTTGGCGGCGAGCTCAAGGGCTATTTCTTTGGCGAGCGCGAGTTCGTGGACCTGTCGCAGCAGATTGCGGAGTTTATCTCCTCCGAGCTCACCAAAGCCGAGAAAGCCGAGTCAACCGACGTGCTCGTGGCCGATTTTGACGACGATGAGGATGCCCGCTGGTTTGCCGTGATGCTGCTGGGCTCCAAGCAGGCTTTTATGCACGAAGTGGGCCGCGAGGAGGGAGAGGTGCGCAACGACATCGCGCGCCACTACGCCATTCTGCCGAACCCCTCGCAAAAGGTGCCGAGCTATGCCATCGTGCGCGCGAGTACCATGGAGATCGGCTACGTGGACAAGAAGCGCAAGATTGCCGGCGAGGACCGTATGCTTATCCCCGATGGCCTGCTGCAGTGCGACACGGGCGTATCGGGCAAGGAGGTCATCGACACCGTGACGCGTGTGGTCGAGGAAGTCGCCGAGGAGCACGGTGCCAATACGGCCGTAGCGCTCGCTAAGGTTAAGGCTGCCGTTGCCGAGAAGGTCGAGGATGACGAGGAGCTTCCGCCTTGGGATATCGTCGATGAGGTCTTTGAGGACGAACCGGTCATCAAGGAGAGCGTACGTGCGGCGCTGACCGAAGAGAAGGTGCCCGAGCGTGTGCCCGTGGAGCGCAAGCAGGTCGAGCGTGCGGCCGTGCGCAACCACAAGATTCGTACCGACACGGGCATCGAGATCAGCTTTCCGGCCGAGATGGGCTCGAACTCCGAGTACATCGAGTTCGTCAACGAACCCAACGGCCTCATCTCCATCGAGCTCAAAAACATCGGCAGCATCGAGAATCGATAAACTGCGCTTGGACGCTGCAGAAAAACAAAGGCCGAAGCCTCGGATGAGGGCTTCGGCCCTTTTTACTCGGGGCTTAATTACGCTACTGGTTGAGCATAAATCAGCGAAAACGCCCCAGAGCGAGCAAGGTGACGTGAAAGAGGAGGGCATTGACCTTTTGGTCATGCCCGACGATTGAACGTCAGATTGCCGCTCTGGGGCGTTTGTAGCGTCGAGTCGTTACGGCGTTTGGTAAAACGCCGTAACTATTACAGCTGGCGCAGGCCCTCTTCCAGGCCGGTCTTGCTGTCGGTCTTCTCGTCGCGCATCTTGATGACGCGGGCGGGGACACCGGCCACGACGGCACCAGCGGGGACGTCCTCGACGCACACGGCGCCGGCGGCAACGACAGCGCCCTTGCCTACGTGCACGCCTTCCAGGACCACGGCGTTGGCGCCGATCATGACATCGTCCTCGATGATGACGGGCGTGGCGCTTGCGGGTTCAACGACGCCTGCCAACACGGTTCCAGCGCCGATGTGGCAGTTCTTGCCCACGGTGGCGCGGCCGCCCAGCACGGCGCCCATGTCGATCATGGAGCCCTCACCGATGACGGAGCCGATATTGATGATGGCACCCATCATGATGACGGCGCGATCGCCGATCTCGACGCGGTCACGGATGATCGCGCCCGGCTCGATGCGGGCGTTGATGCCCTTAAGGTCGAGCATGGGCACGGCGGAGTTGCGGCAATCGTTCTCCACATCGTAGTAATCGATGGAATCGGCATTGGCATCAAGGATGGCTTTGAGCTCATCCCAGTCACCAAAGACGGTCTTGCCACGACGACCGCCGTAGACGTGCGCATTGCCCCACTGGACCTTCATGCCCGGCTTCTCGCGCACGTACAGTTTGACGGGCGTCTTTTTGGGCGCTGTGGCGATGTAGTTGATAATCTCCTGGGCATCCATCTCGGCTGCATTGCTCATTTGCTGTCTCTCCTTTGGGTGGATCCGGTTGATACCTGGTTAGGCAAACATGACCTGGTCGAACGTATAGAAGCCGTGCTCGCGGGTGACGAGCTTCTGCGCGGCTGCCAGGGCGCCGTTGACGAAGATCTGACGGCTTGTGGCGCGATGCGTGAGCGTGATTTCTTCGTCCTGGCCAAAGAAACTCACTTCGTGCACGCCGGCGACAGTGCCACCGCGCAGCGAGTGCATGCCGATCTCCTTGGGGTCGCGCGCTCCGCACATGCCCTCGCGGCCATAGACGGGGTGGTAGCCTGCCTCGGGCTCGGTTTCGACTACGGCATCGAGCAGCAATTTGGCAGTGCCGCTGGGGGCATCGACCTTTTGGTTATGGTGCGTCTCGACGATTTCGCAGTCAAAGCCGGGCAGCTCGCGTGTGGCCTGTGCTACCAGATGACGCAGGGCTGCGATACCGATGGAGTAATTGCCGGAGTGCATGACGCGGGCGTTCTGACCCAGCTCGCGCAGGCGATCCATCTGCTCGGGTGTGTAGCCTGTAGTGCCCGAGACCAACGCCGCGCCCGTGCACTCGACATAGGCGACGACGGCATCGAAGGTCACGACGTTCGAGAAGTCGATGATGACGTCGGCTGCCGGGGCGCTCTCGAGCTCGGACAGATCAAAACCGATCTGGGCCACGATATCAAAAACGGGCTGCCCGGCGGCGTCGATAATGCCTTCGGCGGTAGTGCGGATGAGCGAGCCCATGCGGCCCGTTCCCATAATGACGGTCTTAATCAAGCAGACCAGCTCCCTTCAGAGCATCGGTAAGTGCGGCACGTGTGTCGTTGGCCATGGGGCACAGCGGCATACGGTAGTTTGCCTCGATCATGCCCATCTGAGCGAGCGCTTCCTTAACGGGGATGGGGTTGACCTCGCTAAAGAGGGCATTGATGAGCGGCTGGCCGGCAATCTGGATATCGCGGGCGCGCGCTACGTCGCCGTCCAGATAGGCGCGGCACATGTCGTGCACGAGCTGCGGCTGAACATCGGCCCACACACTGATGGTGCCCGAGGCGCCCAGGCTCATGAGCGGCACGGTGAGGGCGTCCTCGCCCGAGTACATGCGGAAGTCATCGGACAGCAGGTGGGCGATCTTGGCCGCGTAGGCGACGTTGCCCGAGGCCTCCTTGATGCCCATGATGTTGGGGTGCGCGGCCAAGCGCTCCACGTTGTGCACGCTGATGCCGCAGCCGCAGCGGCCGGGGATGTTGTACAGGATGCAGGGGATGTCCACGGCGTCGGCCACGGTCTTAAAGTGCCGGTAGATGCCCTCTTCGTTGGACTTGTTGTAGTAGGGGGTAATGAGCAGCAGGCCGTCGGCGCCCAGTCCCTGATAGGTGAGCGACTTGGTGAGCATGGTCTGCGTGGAGTTGGAGCCCGAGCCGGCAATGACGGGGACGCGTCCTGCAACCTGCTTGACCACCGCGGCGACAACGGAGTTGTCCTCGTCGTCGGTCATCGTGGCGCTCTCGCCGGTGGTGCCCAGGGTGAGGATGGCATCGGTGCCATTTTGCAGGTGGAAATCGATAAGGCGCTCGAGCGCGTCAAAGTCGACACTGCCGTCCTTTTTAAACGGCGTGACAAGGGCGGCGATTGAACCCTCGAGATTGCGGATGTCCATGTTCTTCTCCTTCGCTTCCGCGATCTGGATGCGTTTGTTCCACTGAGCGGCGACGGCCAGGCGCTCGTCCTGAGCGCGACGACGAGCACTTTCGGCGCGCGACTTTGCCAGCAGCTCGCGGCCGCACGGCAGCACGTCGAGCGTGGCAAAGTAGTCGCCCGGGCGCTCGGCGCGACGAATGAGATCTGCCGAGCCGTCGGGGCGCAGCAGGACCTCGGCGGAGCGCAGACGGCCATTGTAGTTGTAGCCCATGGAGTAGCCATGCGCGCCGGTATCGTGGACCACGAGTACATCACCCATGTCGATCTGCGGCAGCTCACGGTCGATAGCGAACTTATCGTTGTTCTCGCACAAGTTGCCCGTGATGTCATACGTGTTCGTGACCGGTGCTGCGGTCTTGTCAGGGCCACCCGGCTGTCCCATCACCGTAATGTGGTGGTAAGCGCCATACATGGCAGGACGGATCAGATCGACGGCGCTTGCGTCCACGCCGATATAGTCCTTGTAGATCTGCTTTTCGTGGATGGCCTTGGTCACCAGGCAGCCGTAGGGGCCCATCATAAAGCGACCCATCTCGGTGCAAATCGCCACATCGCCCATGCCGGCGGGAACCAAGATCTCGTCGTAGGCCGCGTGTACGCCCTCGCCGATGGCACGGATGTCGTTAGCCTGCTGCTCGGGCAGGTAGGGGATACCCACACCGCCGGACAGATTGATAAAGGCGACATGTGCGCTCGTTTCACGCTCCAGGCGCACGGCAAGCTCAAAGAGGATGCGCGCAAGCTTGGGGTAGTAGTCGTTGGTGACGGTGTTGCTGGCAAGGAATGCGTGGATGCCAAAGTCCTCGGCGCCCTTGGCCTTGAGCATGCGGAAGGCCTCGAAGAGCTGCTCGGTGGTCATGCCGTATTTGGAGTCGCCGGGGTTATCCATGATGCCGTTGGAGAGCTGGAATAGGCCGCCCGGATTAAAGCGGCAGCTGACCGTCTTGGGGATGGGTCCCGCAACGCGCTCAAAGAACTCGATGTGGCTGATGTCGTCAAAGTTGACGATGGCACCCAGCTTGTCGGCGAGCTCAAAGTCCGCCGCCGGTGTGTCGTTGGACGAGAACATGATGTCGTGTCCGGTGATGCCCAGCGAGCGGGCGATCATGAGCTCGGTATAGCTCGAGCAATCGCAGCCGCAGCCGTATTCGTTGAGAATGGAGATGAGTGCCGGGTTGGGGTTGGCCTTGATGGCAAAGTATTCCTTAAAGCCCGGGTTCCATGCAAAGGCGTCGCGCACTTCTTGCATGTTGCGGCGGATGCCCGCCTCGTCGTATAGATGAAACGGCGTGGGGAACTGCTCGACGATATGCTCGAGCGTCTCCTTGTCCACAAACGGCTGCTTGGCCGCATATGCCTCGTTGGGAGTCAATGACATATCCCGTAAACCTCGCTATCCAGACGGCGCTACCTGCGCATCGAATCCACATAGCGTGGACCCAATGTCCGGATAGCGCTCCCGCATTGCTGCAGACAGTCCTGCGGGTGTTTCCCGCAGGCCCACCAGGCTGTTCGTGCCCGAAAAACCCAGTTCGGCGGGTTTCGCCTCCCCGCGGGGTCAAAGCCTGCCGGCTCGCCCGCGGCTCTTCGTGCCCGCGCCTCTATCAAGTGGTAACGACCCTACCACGTTGCACTTTACCAAACAAGAGTATTCGTATATAACGTTTAAAAAATGCAGGGATATGCTGGAAATAAGGGTGTAGCAATCTTGCGGCACAATAGATAGCAGCCGACGCGCACCTACGAAAGGAACCAATATGGCCGAGCTCCAAGAACTCTGTCGCTACCGCCGCGACTTGCACAGGATCCCGGAGCTCGACTTCGATCTTCCGCAGACGATCGCCTATATCGAGGGCGTGTTGGCACCGCTCACCTGCGAGGTGACCCATCCGTGCCCCAGCTGCGTTTGCGCTTTCTTCGATGCCGGCACGGGCGCCGCGCATGCCACGGCGATTCGCGCCGATATGGATGCGCTGCCCATTGCCGAGGCAACGGGGGCAGTGTTCGCTTCGACCCATCCCGGCAAGATGCATGCTTGCGGCCACGATGGACACATGGCCATGGCGCTTGCGGCGGCAACCTTTGTCGACCGTGCGATCCGTGAGCAGCCGGGCGCCATTAAGCGCAATGTGCTCTTTGTGTTTCAGCCGGCCGAGGAAACGACCGGTGGTGCTAAGACGGTGTGCGAGAGCGGCGTGTTCGAGCGCTACGGGGTGGATCGCATCTTCGGCTTCCACGTGTGGCCCGATCTGCCCGCCGGCACGTTGGCGAGCTGCTCTGGTCCGTTGCTGGCGCGTTCGAGTGAGACACACATTCATATCCATGGCACGAGCATCCATATCGCTAAGACCTATGGCGTTCCGGTCGAGGAGTCGCACGATGCGGCGCTGGCGGCTGCCAAGTTCTTGGTTTCCGAGCGCGAGCTCATGGACGAGTTGGGTGCCGACGAGCCCTGCATTGGTAAGTTCGGCCTGCTGCAGGCCGGCACCGTCTGCAATGCGGTGGCGGGGGAGGCTCATGTTGCCGGCAGCCTGCGTGTGTTTACGGACTCCATGTTCGACCGTGCGCGCGAGGGCGTACGCCGTGTGCTCGATGAGGCGTGCACCGCAACGGGCTGCACGTACGATCTCAATTTTGCCGAGGGCTATCCACCGGTCGATAACGACCCCGAGCTGTTCGCCCACATTGCGCCTGCCTTGTCCGAGCTGCAACTCGTGGATGAGCCTTTGCTGATTGCCGAGGACTTCGCTTTCTATCAGCGCCATCTGCCAGGCGTGTTCTTCCTCCTGGGTACGGGCGTGCCGGAGGGACAAGATAATCCGATCGATTCGGATGGCTGTCCCGCCTATGCCACGAGCGCCCTTCACACTGATACCATGCTCTTTGACGAGGAAATCCTACTCAAAGGCCTCGATGTCTACAAACGATTGCTTGGCTTGGAGTGACGATGGAACGACGCCGACAGTCTGCCGTATATAGTCCGGGTGGATGCGGATGCGGTTTGCTGCTGCTTCCGGTCATCGCTGTGAGCATTGGCGTGATGTTTGTGTTTGCTGGGCTGGCTGCGGCGGCACTCGTACTGTTTATCACCGCCATCGGCGTGACGGTCTGGCTGTGCCGTTCTCGCGAGCAGCGCCGCGCCGACGGTAAGACCAATGTCGGCTGGGTCGTCTTCCTGATCATTGCGTACCTATTGAGCATCAGCTACCTGGTGTTCTTTGTCCTAATGATGATCAGTGCCTTTACCGGGAAATCCGTCACGGTGGGTTGATGCGCTGCCAGCAGACGGTCACGCAAAGTGCGTTTGCTCGGCGTCTGGATAGCTGCATTGGCCGTTTACCGCAACCTTAGCCCTCAGCTAATGAATTCAAGTTCAATCCTTCCTACGATGTGCTGTGTGCCGGCACGGTAGCCGGATCGTAGGAAGGATGAATAATGGCAAAAGAGGGAAAGAAGCCGATCGGCAAGATTGTCCTAGGCGTCATCGTGGTGCTGGTTATCGTCGGTGCCGTGGGTTCTATGGGCGGCAATTCAACCGATTCGTCTGCGAGCGATTCGGCAAAACCTGCCGAGGCGACACAGCAGGCTGAGGAGCAAAAAGAACCGCAAGAACCGTATATCATTGCTGACGAGGCTGAAGACACCTCCAGTCAGTTTGCCTATAAGATCACGGGCACGCTTACCAATAACACGGACAAGGAAAAGAGCTACATTCAGATTGAGTATGTTCTGTATGATGCCGATGGCAACCAGGTTGGAACGGCTCTTGCAAACACCAATCATCTGAAGGCGGGCGGCTCCTGGAAGTTCGAGGCGCTGAGTACGGTGTCTCCCGACCAGGTTGCTAGCTGGGAGCGTTCGGACGTAAGCGGTTTCTAGCATGTTGCATGCACTGGGGGAGGTGAAGTCGTATGCCCGATAAAAAGCTGACCGAGGAGCTGCTCAATGAGCTTCTCGATGCGCCGAACATCGATGGCTATATCAGGGAGCACGACTTTGCTGCCCCGTCGCTTTCGGACTACCTGAAGCAGCTGCTGCAGGAAAAGGGCTTGGAGCGCTCGCGCGTGGTTCGTATGGCCGATCTCAATGAGACCTTTGGCTATCAGATCTTTACCGGTGCGCGTCACCCGAGTCGCAATAAGGTGCTGCAGATTGCCTTTGCGATGGCGATGACGCTCAAAGAGGCCAACCGTGCACTGACGGCTGCCGGGGTAAGCGTCCTCAACTGCAAGGATCGCCGTGATGCGATTATCATCTTTTGCATCGATCGCGGGTGCAGCCTCCAAAAGGTCAACGAGGAGCTGTATCGCTTTGGCGAGGAGACGGTGAGTTAGCGGCTGATATCTGAGCCGGCGGAGCTGCCGAACAACGATGCAAACGAACGGGGCGCGGATGCCATGGGGTGTCTGCGCCCTGCGCTATGATGGAGGCTATGGATACTCAGACCACAACATATTCCGATGACGAGCTGACCGCAGCGCTTGCCGAACATCTGGCGTCGCTCGATCGCGACGACAGCTATCGCGTGGAGCGTGTACTTAAGCGCTCGTCCGTTGAAACAACCGAGCTCGTGTACTTTGAAGGAACCGGCGGTGGTTCGCTCGGCCCCTTTGTCCGTAAACGCATCGATGCTTCGGCTCAAATCGGCGGGGCATACGAGCGTCTGTTTGCCGCCCAGCGGGCAGGCAGGCGTTTTGAGCACCTGCCCAGAATCGTCGATTGTCATCGTGTGGGCGACGAGCTCAACGTGGTTATGGAATACATCGAAGGGGAGACGCTCAGGGCGCTGGTGGACCGTCTGGGAGCCACCTCCGATTATGCGCGTGAATTGTATCCTGCCCTATGCGATGCCGTGGGCGAGCTCCACGCCGGTTTTGCAATGGCGGGGGAGACGTCGGCGCCGGTGATCCATCGCGACCTCAAGCCGTCGAATATCATCGTGACGGGTGCCAACTATACGTCTGATGACGGCCTGACGTTTTCGTCGCTGGTGATTATCGACTTGGGGATCGCGCGCGTGTGGCGCGATGGCGCCGATGCAGACACCGTCAAGTTCGGCACGCGACCCTATGCGCCACCCGAGCAGTATGGGTTTGGGCAGACGAGTGTACGCAGCGACGTCTACGCACTTGGCGCCCTGTTGTTCTTCTGCTTGACGGGAGTCGACCCTAAACCAGGGCTCGACATGCGCGAGCAATGCGAGGCGCGTGGCATTCCCACTCCACTTGCCGATGCCGTCTGCATGTCGATGGCGCTCGACCCGGCCAAGCGTTTTGCGAGTGCGGAAGCGTTGGGACGGGCGACGCGCTCGGCATACGATCTGAGCCGCCCCGTGCGGCCTTCTACACCTGCGCCTGTCCGTACTCCGGCCTCGGAGACGGTGTTGACGCTCCAAGGGCTCCAGAACCCCGCAGGGCTTCCTAGGCCTGCCGCCTCCGCTGCATGCGGTCTGCTCTCTCGCGTTCCGGAGTCTCTGGGGCGCATTTGGAATACGCTTGTCTGCTTCTCGCTACTTGTGCTCTTTGCCGGAAGTCACTTTGCCGTCTTTCACCCCACGGGAGCAAACCAAAGCTACCCGACGTGGCTTCTCATAATCGAGTATTTTTTCTTTGTCGATGGCCTTATGGTGCTTATGCATTTTGCGCTACTCGATAAGCGCCGTCTTCGTCGGCGATTCGCACTGCTCGACAGCTATCGCGGCAAGAAACTCGCGAAACTTTGGCTCAAGGCATTGGGTGTGCTGCTCCTATGCATGATCGTCATAGTCGCGGTTGCCAATGCGACCGGCGTCGTCGATACCTCCGCTACCTAAAAGAAAAGGGCCCCATTGGGGCCCTTTGCAGTTGCACCTAGATGCGGTTCATCTGAGCGGCGACTTTGTTGTACCAGTCCTGCCACGTGGGCGGGCAGTACTTTTTGGCCGCTGCCGGGGTAAGGGTGGAGCCGTAGTTGGCGCCCAGATAGGCAACGTGAGCGGAGATGCCCTCGCTCCAGCTGCCAAAGCTGCGCCAACCGCCGCCACGGGCACTCCAGCCCCAGGCGTTGTAAGAATTGGCGCAATAAGCACCCTTGGTGCTCTCGATGCAGGCGATGGCGGGGGACCAACGGGGGTCGACACCGGTATTCCAAGCGGCGACGGCAAAGTTATAGCCCTGGCCTGCCATGGGGGAGCCGGCGAGATAATTGTCGATGCGGCTCGTCCACTCATTAATGAACGAATCGTAATCGGAGCTACCGGTATTGGCGTTGTTCACCGTGGTGTCGATGGTGGTGTTGGTGTTGGTGGCCTGGCTGCTGGAATTGTTGCCGCTTACGCCCTCGCCCGAGATCTTCTCGGCGGCAGCGGCCTTATCGGCCTCAAGCTTGGCAAGCTCGGCGGCATTTTCCTGCTCGGCTTTTGCCTGCGCCTCGCTGCGGAGCTGCTGGGCCTGAGCCAACGCATCCTCGGCGTTTTTCTGCTCTGCCTCAAGCTGAGACTTGGCCTGCTGGAGCTCAGCCTTGTTCTGCTCGAGTTCGGTTTGCATGTTATTGAGCTGTTCGATCTCGTCGACGCTCGAGCTCGTGATCTGGTTGGTGTATTTGCAGGTCGTGATGAACTCACCCAGGCTCTGCGCGTTGACCAGGAAGCTCACGATGGGGTTGGTGCCCTTCTGATACTTGTACAGATCGCGCATGGCGGAGCTTGCCTTGGCCTGCTGCTCGGGAAGCTTGGCCTCGATTTCCTCGATGCTTGCTTCATTGGAGTCAATCTGCTTTTGCAGGTCATCGAGTTTGGTGCGGGCGTCGTTGTAGGCGCTCGTGGCGGCTTCGATCTTCTGCTGGGCTGCGGAAAGCTGGTCCTGCGTTGCCTGCGAGGCGGCATACGCCGCAACGGGGGAGAGCATCGGCGTGGCCGTCAGCGCAACGGCGAGCGCGGCGCTCGTGATGATACGAGCCGGCTTCGACGCAATGAGCGCTGCGGCGCGATGATTCGAATGCTGCATCCAGTCCCTCTGCAATCAATCGTAGGTTATGGTTCGAACGGTATTCTACTACTGCTTTCGACCTCAACTTGAACCTTAAAGGTTCCAAAGGGTCAAGTTGAACTTGACCCTTTGGCTTTGACCTGCAGTTATGATGAATTGTTGAGAAACCATAGAGTTCAACTTTAACGTTACAGAGCCCTGTTTGAGAGGTGTTTTGGGCTGTAAAAGCTATCTCAACGTGGGGTTTTACAACTACAGCGTGCCTTTCTGACGAGCCTGCTCAATCTCTCCGAGGGCCTCGGCAGGGGTGAACGAGCAGGTGCCGTCGCCGAGCTTGACCACCTGGATGTCGTCGCCGATATGGACCTCTCCGCCCTTTAGCACCACGCCAAAAACGCCCTCGTGGGGAAAGATGCAGTCGCCGGTGAGATAGTAGATGGCACAGCGTGTGTGGCAGACCTTGCCGATTTGGCTGATTTCGACAAGCACCTCGCTGCCAAGCTTGAGCTGCGTGCCCAAGGGGAGCGAGAGTAGATTGATGCCTTGCGTGGTGAAATTCTCCCCAAAGTCACCCTGGCGCACATCGAGTCCGCGGGCCTGCGCCGTCTGGATGGACTCTGCGGCCAAAAAGGAAACCTGACGGTGCCAATGCCCGGCGTGTGCGTCGGAGGCGAAGCCAAATTGTTCTATAACGGTGTCGTGTCCATCCGCGACGGGCGACTTGCGTGTGCCCTTGTGCGCCGACGTGTTGATTGAGACGATGCGGGCGGGCCTGTCGTAGGCATCGTTTGCCGTGCGTAGGGGAACGGCCGTTTGTGCGCGTTCCGCCAGCCCGCGCTTCGTGGCATTGAGGATAGGATTATCGGTCGGATGGTCTTGGGGCACGTGCGCGCCTTTCGTTCGAGGATGTCAATACGCTGAATCCTACAACAATGGTAGGTTCATTGCCCATTGTCATACAACGGTGAGCGCCGTCTTCGTGCTGGACGATTGCGTCGATTGCCATAGATACGGTGGAGCTTTGGGCGCCGGCGGCTTGGCACGCTAGAATAAACCAGTTGCGCAAAGACCGCCCGTTGTGTGGGCAGTTCATGATAGGAAGTTTCCATGGCATTGCAGTTTACAGAGCGCGAGTTCATTCCCGTGCTGCTCGGTGGCGACATCAACGCCTATTCGGTGGCGCGCGCCTTCTATGAGGAGTACCAGGTCAAGAGTCTGGTCTTTGGCAAGTATCAGACGGGTCCCGCGTACCGCAGCCAGATTATCGACTACACGCCCAACGTGGATATCGATACCATGCCCGTGATGCTCAGGACCGTCAACGGCATTGCCCAAGCGCATGCCGATAAGACGATTGTCCTTGTGGGCTGTGGCGATAACTATGTTGCCCTCGTGGCTCAGGCCAAGGATGCCCATGAGTTGGCGGATAACATCGTCGCGCCTTACGCTCCCTATAGCATGCTTGAACAGTGTCAGAAGAAGGAGATCTTCTACGAGCTGTGCGAGAAGCATGGCGTGCCCTATCCGCATACCTTTACCTTCACCATGGCGATGCTGAACGCCCAAGGCGAGGCGCCTGCCGAAGTGCTCGACCAGATCGATTTTCCCTACCCGATGATTCTGAAGCCTTCTGACGGCATCATGTGGTGGCAGCATGAGTTCGAGGGCCAGAAAAAGGCCTATGAGATTGCCGACCGTGCCGAGCTGGAACAGGTCATTCGCGACTCGTATGCCAGCGGCTACACCGACGACCTGATCTTGCAGGATCGCGTGCCCGGCAATGACGAGTACATGCGCGTACTCACCAGTTATTCCGACCGCAACGGCAAGGTGCGCATGATGTGCCTGGGTCACGTGCTGCTCGAGGAGCATCAGCCTCACGGTGTCGGCAACCACGCCTGTATCATCACCGAGCCCAATGACGAGCTCATGGGCGGCGTGCGCAAGTTGCTCGAGGACCTTCACTTTGTGGGCTATTCCAACTTTGACGTTAAGTACGACGAGCGCGACGGCTCGTTTAAGTTCTTCGATTTCAACACGCGCCAAGGTCGCAGCAACTACTACGTCACTAACAGCGGCTTTAACGTTGCCAAGTATGTGGTGGACGAGTATGTGTTCAACCGCCCGTTTGAGCCGGAGTTTGTGACGGCGCAGGACGAGGCGCTGTGGATGGTCGTTCCCATGGGCGTCGTCGACAAGTACGTCAAGGATCCCGAGCTGCGCGCTAAGGTGCATCGCCTGGACAAGGAAGGCAAGGGCGCCGACCCTTCGTTTATGAAGGGCGACTTTGTCTTTAACCGCTGGCTGCGCATGTGGCACACCAAGCTGCGCCACTTTAAGCTGTTCAAGACGTATTACAAGTAGATGGGTGCGGCGCCCGTCCGGTTTGCATCGGGCGGGCGCGGGTATGATACGCGCAATTGCGCAAGCGTCACCAAGGAGGCGGCGATGGAAAAGCTGGGAGTTATCGGCGGCATGGGCGCCGAGGCCACGTCGTATTACTACGACCAGGTGGTGCGCCATACGGCTGCTGCCTGCGATCAGGAACATATCGACATGGTGGTGCTCTCCAAGTCGACCATGCCCGACCGCACGCTTGCCATTAAGACCGGCGAGCATGCCAAGCTGCTGGCGACCATGAAAGAGTGTGCCCAGGCACTCGAGTCGCTGGGCTGTGCGCACATTGCCATTCCCTGCAACACGTCGCACTACTTCTACGACCAGATCCAGTCGTTTACGAAGGTGCCGATTATTCACATGCCGCGTGAGTCGGTGCGCTATGCCCTTGCGGGTGCGGTGATGGGGGAGTGCGAGTTCGACCCCAACCTGAGTATGCCGGCCGAGCCAGTGCACAAGATTGGCATTATGGGCACCGACGGAACCGTGGGCGCGGGCGTCTACGGCTGCGAATGCGAGGCTGCGGGTGTTGAGGTTGTCTATCCCAGCGAGAAACGTCAGAACGATGTGATGTCGCTTATCTACGATGATGTGAAAGCCGGACGTGAGCCCGATATGGATAAGTTCGACCGCGTGATGTGGGAGTTCGCCCGTAGTGGCTGCGACCGTGTCATTCTGGCCTGCACCGAGCTATCGGTGCTGCAGAAGTATCGAGAGATGCCCGAGATCACCCTCGATGCTATGGATGTCCTGGTGCGCGAATCCATCATCCGCAGCGGCGTCCCCTACCGCCTCTAGCTTCCGACCCGTCAAAAAGGGACAGGTTAATTTTGGTAGGTTTTATCTGGTGAAACAATAAAGGCCTCGGCTCGTTTGGTGCGAGCCGAGGCCTTTTGCGTTGGGCGGTTGCTGTCGGTGGCGAACTAGAACAGGAAGCCGATGGCGATGAGGGCGATGCTGACGATGAGTACGGCGATGTCCAGGCCCTTGATGGGGTAGCGCTTGTACGAGCTGGCGCGCGTGCGCAGATAGAAGCCGCGCTGTTCTGCCGCCAAGGCCGTGGCATCGGTCTTGCCCACGCTCGAGATGAGCAGCGGCACACACAGTGGCAGCATGAGCTTAAGCTTCTTGATAGGGTTCTTGGTGTCGTACTCGACGCCGCGCGCGGTCTGCGCTTCCATGATGGCGTTCATCTCCTGACCAAACACCGGCACAAAGCGCAGCGCCGTGGTAAAGGTGAAGGCATAGCGATACGGTACGTGCAGCACCTCGACGCAGGCGTTGGCAAGGTCGTTGAGCTTGGTCACCATGAGCATGAGGATGAGCGGTAACGCCACACCCAGCAGGCGCAGACAGGCCTTCGATCCTGTGATGAGGCCCGTGTCGGTGATAAAGCCCCACACAACGTTGCCATCGCGCATAAAGGCAAGCTGGAGCACCAGCATGATAAGCGCGAGCGGAATCAGCAACTTGAGCAGCGAGAACAGACGGTCGACGACGCCGGCATAGGCACCCAGCGCAAGGGTGAGCACCAAAAAGCCCAGCAGCGCCACGTAGGTGTCGGACAAGAAGATGCCGACGATGATGGCGGCGGCGAGGCCCAATTTGACGACGGGGTTCAGGCGATGCAGCAGCGTATCGCCTGGCATGTAGTCGATGACGTTAACCACGGCGGACCATCTCCTTGGTAATGCGAACGACATCGGTGACCTCGCTCACCTGCGCAAAAGCGGGCGAGACGGAAGATGCCAGACGGCGCGAGAGTTCAATAACCTGGGGCGGCTCAACATAGGCACGCTGCATGAGATCGATGTTCGAGAATAGCTCGTGCGTGCGGCCGCGGTCGAGGATGCTACCGTCGGCCATTACCACAATGCGCTCGGCAAAATCCGAGACGACTTCCATATCGTGGCAGACCATGATAACGGCGCAGCCGCGCTCGGCCATGGTGCGCACCGTTTCCATGACGGTCATGCACTCGCGGTAATCAAGGCCGCTCGTGGGCTCGTCGAGCACGACGATCTTGGGCTCAACCACTACGACGGAGGCAAGCGCCACCATTTGTCGCTGGCCGCGCGAAAGCGAGAAAGGTGCCTCATCGGCAGGCAGGCCAAAGCGGTCGATAACGAGTCGAGCGCGACGCAGAGCCTCGGCACGGTCGATGCCGGCAAGCTCCAGGCCAAAAGCGACCTCGTCGAGTACGGTATCCTTGCAGATCTGGCGGTCGGGGTTTTGGAAGAGGGTTGCGACTTCGCGGGCGATGCGGCTCGTGGGAACGGCCGCGGTATCCAGTCCCGTGACGCGCACGCTGCCCGAGGCGGGCTTGAGCAGGCCTGTGAGCAGCTTGGTGAGCGTGGTCTTGCCGGCACCGTTTTGGCCGACGATGCCCACGAGCTCGCCGGGATAGAGGGTCAGGTTGAGGTCGTGTACGGCGGCGCCGCCATTGGGATAGGCAAACTCAACGTGATCGAAGGTGAGCACGGGCTCGGCGTCCTTGGCGTGCGGGCGCAACGACGGTGCATGCGGGGAGCCGGCGGGCGCCTGGGCTTTGCTGACCGCGCGTGCGGGGTCGACGATGCCCGAAATCAGGCGCTCGGCCTCATCGACATCCAAGCAAGGGGTACCGCTTACCAGGCCATCGGCCTCGAGGCTATTGAAGACACGCGTGACGCGAGGGCAGTCGACGCCGATGGCACGGAGTTCGTCGGTATGCGCGAAGACCTCGTGTGGTTCGCCCTGCAGCGCGATTTCGCCATGGTTGAGCACGAGCACGCGGTTGCAGTACTCCGAGAGCAGGGCGACCTTTTGCTCAACGACGACGATGGTGATTCCAAGTGTGCGGTTTGCCTCACGCAGCGTCTCGAAGACTAACGTGGAGCTGGCGGGGTCGAGTGCCGCGGTGGGCTCGTCGAGAACCAAGACGCGCGGACGCATGGCGAGGATGGCGGCGATGGCTACCTTTTGCTTCTGTCCGCCCGAGAGGGTGGCGATCTCGCGGTCGCGCAGGTCGCTGATGCCGACGGTCTCGAGCGTTTCGCTCACGCGCTGCTCGATCTGGTCGTGGGGAACGCCAAAGTTCTCGAGGCCAAAGAGCATCTCGTCCTCGACGACCGAGGCGACCATCTGCGTGTCGATATCCTGCAGCACGCTGCCGACGATTTGCGACACGTCGGTCAACGAGACCTCGCAGGTGTCGTGGCCGTCAACCATGACGGACCCAAAGAACGTGCCGGTGTAGTGGTGGGGCACGGCGCCCGACAGGCAGGCGGCAAGCGTGGACTTGCCGGCGCCCGAAGGCCCGATGATGCCGATGAAATCTCCCTTGTTCACGCTGAGCGAGATGTGGCTGAGCGCCTGCTCGGTCTGCGTGCCATAGGAGAACGAGACATCGTCGACGTTGATGATCGTTTCCATGGATACCTTTCATAGTCATTGGGGACGTTCTTAAATGACTAGTCGTTTGAGAACGTCCCCAAGAGCTAGTTGTTTGGGACAGTCTTTACCGATGGGGCACTGTGGGTTAGTTGAGCTTCAGGGCCTTCTGGATGGGCAGGTAGAGGGCGCCGACCAGGATGGCATTAAAGACGGCGGTCATGGCGACGACGGGCAGCATGGCGGCAGCGAGCTCGCCCACCACGCCGAGCATGGCCATCTTGATGACCATGAAGATAACGCCCGAGACAAAGGTGGTCACGAAGGTTGCGACGATGGCGATGGCAGGCTTAACCTGCCCGTTCTTGCCAGCGGCGTTGACGATGGCGGCCATGAGCATAGCGGCGATGCCCTCGGCGGCAAAATCGACGAACGGCGAGGTGGTGGTGATCTGAATCACGGCGGCCGAGATGAGGCCGATGACGAGCGCCTGGCCAATATTGGGGCGAACGACCAGGATAGTGAGGCAGAAGGCCGAGATGATGAACTCGGGGCTGATCATGCCGCCCGAGATGCCCGAGATGGCCTTGCCAACAGTGAAGTTGAGGATGAAGCCGGCGGCAAGCAGGATGGCGAGCAGGACAAGGGCGCGGACATCGAGCTTGCCGCGGTCGGCGGTCTGGACGGTACGGGGCTGGGTGGCGGTGGTGTTCTGGGACATGGTGAAAATCCTTTCGGAAGGGGGTGTAAGAGAAAAGCGGAGGCGCGTGATGCGAATGCGATCGGGCTCGAGATAGAAAAAGGCCCCCGGTCGAAACCGGAGGCCTTCCAATCACCTAGAGCGCAAAAACAGGCGTGAGGGGCTCACCGTCGACCGATCGTATTCGCATCACGCCACCACCAGTTGTTGAGAGACTTCATCGTGTTCTTCATATCGGTGGCTCCTTTCGTGATGCCGTGGCGCAGTAGCACCTGATTGCTGTTGCGCTGCACTATAGCACAGCAAAGTGTTTGCGGGGAAATCTTTTTTGAAAAGATTTCAGCGGTGTTTCCCACTGGTCAAAAAGGCAGGCGGGACGAACCGTGCCATCCCGCCCGCACCAGTGAGGGATTACTCCTTGTTGCGGCGATAGAGGATATAACCGCCTGCGGAGATGACGGCAACGCCAGCGATGGCGAATGCGGCCACCATGCGGCCATCAAAACGATCGCCAGTGGTGGGCAGGCCGCCCTTGGTGTTCGTCTTGTTGGTGGTTACCGTGGTCGTGGTGTTGTCCGACTTGCCAGGCTTCTCAGGCTTGACAGCGGGCTGCTCGGGCTTAGTGGGCTGCTCAGGCTGCTCGGGGGTGCTGGGCTGTTCGGGCTTACCGGGCTGCTCGGGAGTGCCGGGCTGATCTGGGGTGACCGGGTCGGTGGCAAGGGCGTCCTTGGCGTAGGTGATGGACTCCTTGAGGCCCTTGGTCTCGGTGTTCAGGTCGCTCGGGGTGAAGCGCTCGTCAAAGTTTCCGGCCTTCTGATAAGCGCGCATCTCCTGGAGCAGGGCCTTGCACTTCTTGTAGGTGTTCTCGGTGGCAGCCTTGCCTGCCTTGTTGGCCAGAG
Source organism: uncultured Collinsella sp. (assembly GCA_900554645.1). Taxonomy (GTDB): domain Bacteria; phylum Actinomycetota; class Coriobacteriia; order Coriobacteriales; family Coriobacteriaceae; genus Collinsella. Next base: position 31,519 of record USIE01000009.1, read on the forward strand.
CGGTGCGACCCTCGGTGGTCGTCTCGGCCAGCATAGCGGCGTCAACTTCCTTGTTCTGCTCGATGAGCTCGTTCTGGAGCGCGTCGAGGTAGGTGCGGACACTGGTACCAAGGGTGTCAGGGTTCTCAAAGCAGAGCGAGCTGATGTCCATGAGGACGTAGTTAATGGAGTTCTCGGGCTCCTCGTTGTACACGACGTCTTTCGCATTGCAGTGGTCGAAGGAGACGGTCTGATCGCTGAAGTAGGGGCTAACTTCAGTTATCAGAGCGGAGTACAGCGGGATGGCGACAGAGTACGCGGCACGGGAGAGCATTTCCCACTGGATGGTAGCGACTTCGGGATCATACCCGCGACGAATCTGGAAGAGATTGATCTCGGTGTTGCGCTCGCTGCCGATGCAATAAACGCCATCAGTGTTCGCGTTGAGACCAGGGACGTTCTCTCCGCGGTTGCCGAAGGCACGAATCAGCTCAAAGGTGCTCCAACCAGACTTGCCAGGCTTGAAGAACAGAGGCTGGATTTCGCTGACCATAGCTCCCTTTTGGACGGGTTTTCCATCCTTATCGGTGATAGTTTTAATTTCGTAATCCGTGCCTTCGGTCAGCTGACTAGCAAAATAATGGCGGCCTTGCACATAGCGGGACCATTGGTTAACGCCAGAATCGGCGAGGCTTTCGCCATACGTTTGGGCGACATCGAATTTACCGTCAGCGGAGTATTTGGCGAAACCCTTCTCCACGGGCATGGACTCGATGTCCTTGGAGTGCAGGCAGTTCTCAGTATCGTTCAGGTCGACATCGTAGTTGAGGCTGCCGATGTTGGGGTTGAGTGAGGCGACGTCGTCGGCCAGCTTCATGGCAATCCATTGATGGGCAGAAAGCGTGGCGAACAGCCAGGTCTCGTTGTTGTCGGCGATAATGATCTGGTCGTTAGTGCAAGTGCCCTGCTCGTCGATCAGGCTGCCGAGGAGCTCGACGCCCTCGCGGGCATTGGCGCTCTGGCCCAGGATGACGCTGCCGTAGCTGTACTCGCCGATGCCGGTAGCCTCATCGATTGGGTCTGCTGCTTTGGCATCCTCGTTATAGGAGGTGCTCAGCGTAGCGGAGCAAGAGACACCCTTCTCGTTGATACCGGCTTCGGAGTAGGCGTCGGTGTGGCCCTCCCAATTGGAGGGATGGTCACGTACGTAGCTGTAGCGATATGTAGGCTTATTCGAAGTGTATTCGAAAGCAGACTCATTCGAGCTGTACGTAAAGCCGGCTTCGTGGGCGGGTTCGATGCCATAGTGCTTGAGATAGCGCTTGCCAAAGTCCTCGGCACGGCCATAGTACGTGTTGCCGTCGGCCGTTAGATCTTTGCCCATGTACATCTGCGTGCAGGCGAGCGCAGAGGTCGGCATGGACATGATGGTTGCAGCTCCAAAGGCGAGGCCTATGCCCAGCTTTTTGAGCGCGTTGACGGGGTGAGTTTTCCTCATAATCCCTCCCAGCGTGCGAAAGCCCTCTGTCGCCAGAGGGCTTCAGCCAATAAAGACACTCCCTTAGCGTAACGAATCGGAAACAATATTCATCTATGAAAAATACTTACTCGATAAGCGTAATGAAATATACGATGAGCGGTTAATTATACTCAGTCTGTAGCTTTAGCCAAATAAAGACGCCCTGCAATTACTGTATCTGGATAAAGCGTCTGGAAATACCGAAATGAAAAATCCCCCGCTGTTTGGCAAATGCATAAACAGCGGGGGAGATGATAATCGGATGAATATCATACCAATGTGGAATTACTTCTTCCGACGGTGGATCACGTTGATCGCATAGCCTACGAGCATGGCCAAAACAATGACGATAAAGCCGAGCAGGGGATTGTCGTTCATGGGGTCCTCCTATTTACCGAGTGGTGAGAATTCATCGACGATCAGGTCGAGACATTGCGGTAGTGCGCGAGCGCCAAAGACACCGGAGTTGCTGGAGATGATCTCGCCATCGAACTGCATGCCCAGCGACGGGGTGCAGGTGATCTTGGCTTCCTTGGTCTGGATGATCTTGAACTGCGGGCGCCCGAGTACCTTGCCGGCGGGGTCGAGTGCGGCGGTGATCACAGTCGGTAGAAGCTGCACAGTTTTTACGGGTTCGATGACCGCAATGTCGACCATGCCATCGTTCATGCGGCAGTCGGGGAACAGGTTGATGTCGTTTTGGATGACCGAGGTGTTGCCGGCCATGCAGTAGATGCCGTCGAGCTCCTCGACAATGCCGTCATGCTCAATCGTAAAGTGCGCTACCGTAGGGTTGGGCGTGGCGAGCGCAGAGAGGAAGTAGGCGATCTCGCCGATGTCGTTTTTGGTGGGGGCGGCCTTCATCATGATTTCGGCGTCGAAACCCGAGCCGGCGATGATGATGAAGCCGTGGCGCTTCTCGTTGCCGTTCTCGTCGAGCCAAAAGAGCTCGCCCATGTCGACTTTGACCGTGCGACCGGCACGGCAAGCCTTGGCAAGCGCCGCTGCCTCGGGGGCATTACCGATGTTGTTGAAGAACAGGCAGGCCGTACCGGAGGGGAAGACGAGCGTGGGGACACCGCATCCGCGCATCTGGTCGAGCACGTTGGAGACAGTGCCGTCGCCGCCCGAAACGACCACGCGGTCAAACTCGCGCACGTCTGCCACGGCGTCCTCGGGTTCCATGCCATCGCCGATAAAGCGCATCACGACCTCGTCGCCGCCCTGTGCAAGGGCGTGCGTGAATGCGAAGATTTCATCTGAGCTGGGGCCCGATGCCGGGTTGTGGATGATAAGGCAGCGCATACTTACGTTCCCGTTCTGTGACTAACCGAGTATAGTTGTAAGGCAATGCTGATATCCTACCCGTGTTTTTCGGGCCTAACCTTATTCGATGGGTTGATATGTACATTTCCACACATCAGGCTCTACTCGACTTTTGCCAGCGCGCCCGTGAGTTCGACGCGATTGCCGTCGATACCGAGTTTTTGCGCGAGCGCACGTTCCATCCGCGTCTGTGTTTGGTTCAGATTGCCACCCCTGCCGAGAGCGTAGCGGTCGATCCCCTGGTAATCGACGACCTATCGCCGCTGGCCGAGCTTATGGCCGACGAGAGCGTGACCAAGGTCTTTCACGCGTGCTCGCAGGATATGGAGGTCATGCTCCATACCGTAGGCGTGCTGCCGCGTCCGATTTTTGACACGCAGGTGGCCGCCGCCTTTTTGGGCGAGCGCCAGCAGATTTCGTATGGCGCGCTTGTTCAGACGTTCTGCGGTGTATCGCTGCCCAAGACCGAGTCGCTGACCGACTGGTCGCGCCGCCCGCTGACCGATAAGCAGATTGAGTACGCGATCGATGACGTCAAGTATCTGATCGTGGCCTATACCGAGATGATGAGCCGCCTGCGCGAGCTGGGCCGCGTGGACTGGGTGCTCGACGAGCTGCGCCCGCTGGCTGACGAGTCGCACTATCGCGCCGATCGCCACGAGGCGTTCCGCAAGGTCAAACGCATCAACTCGTGCAGTCGTCACCAGCTGGGTATCGCGCGCGAGCTCGCCGCCTGGCGCGAGGACCGCGCCGAGCGCCGCAACATCCCGCGCAAATGGGTCATGTCCGACGACACGCTGCTTGCGCTCGTTAAACGCAATCCCGTGCGCGTTGAGGAGTTCCGCAGCATTCGCGGTACCGATCAGTTGGGGGAGCGCGACGTGGACGGTGCGCTCATGGCCATCAAGCGCGGCGCAAGCTGCCCGCACGATCGCCTGCCGCTCATGGTGCGCGGGCATCGCCAGATCTCTCCGGAGTTGGAGAGCGTGACGGATCTCATGTACGCGCTCATCCGCCTGGTTGCCGAACGCTCGGGAGTGGCGACCTCGGTCATTGCCTCGCGCGATGACCTGGCCGACTACATTGAGCATCCCGAGCAGAGCCCCTTGCGCGAAGGCTGGCGCTTTGAGCTTGTGGGCTCGCGCCTGGACGATCTGCTCTCGGGCAACATGGGGTTGACGGTCAAAGATGGCAAAATTGAATTGCTGTAAGGAAGCCTAGCCGCTTGAGTGGGTAGAATGCCTCCAACGTGTAACTCGATTCGGAGGAATTCGCATGCCTTATTACTATGGATACGGCTTTGGCATCGACCCGCTGTACCTGCTGGTTGTTCTTGTCTGCACGGTGATTGGTCTTGCCGCACAGAACTATATCAACTCGACGTACAAAACCTGGTCCAAGGTTCGCTCGGACGGCGACACGGGCGCCACGGTCGCTCGCCGCATGCTCGACGCCAACGGCTGCAACGCCGTGGGTATCAAGGGTGTCGCCGGCGAGCTCACCGACCATTACAACCCGCAGGACAATAACCTGTATCTCTCGGATGCCAACCGTTCGGGCGGGTCGGTCGCAAGCGTTGCCGTCGCCTGCCACGAGGCGGGCCATGCCGCCCAGCGTCAAAGCGGTTACGCCATGATGAAGGTTCGCACCGCCCTCGTGCCGGTCGTCAACTTTACCCAGAACACCTGGACCATCGTGTTGCTCTTGGGCCTGTTTATGAACATCGCGGGACTCACGACCCTCGCACTGATCTTCTTCTCGTTTAGCGTGCTGTTCCAACTGGTTACGCTGCCGGTTGAGATTGATGCCAGCCGGCGTGCCGTGGCGTATATTGAGCAGTCGGGTATGAGCTCCAAGCAGGTCAACGGTGCCAAGAAGGTGCTGACGGCCGCCGCGCTTACCTATGTGGCTGCGGCGCTCACCTCGATTATTCAGCTGCTCTATCTTATGGCTCGCTACAACAGAAACTCCAACCGATAACAAATGGGACAGGCAGGCGCCGCGGGGATTCGTGTCCCCGCGGCGCTGTACTATGTGTTGGACTTGAATTTGCGCAGGGCCGGAGCCCATGTGCACGATGACGAAAGGAGGCTGCGTGGCGGGCTGGAATCTAACCGGCAATGCCGTTTCCGCCGAGTTCGACGGTTCGGACGATCAGGAGCGCAAGGAGCTCAGCGTGAGCCAGGCGGTGGAGATCGCCGCCGGCGCGCTCGATGCCATTCCGCAGCTGAGCGTTTTGGGCGAGGTCACGGGTTTTCGTGGTCCCAACGCCCGAAGCGGCCACTGCTACTTTCAGATCAAGGACGACTCGGCGGCCGTCGACTGCATCATCTGGAAGGGCGCCTATCTCAAGCGCACGTTCGATCTGCGCGACGGCATGCAGGTGAGCTTTAAGGGCAGCTTCAATCTCTATAAGGCCACGGGCCGCATGAGCTTTGTCGCTCGCTCGTTTTCGCTGGCGGGGGAGGGTCTGCTGCGTCAACAAGTGGCGCAACTGGCCGAAAAGCTACGCCGCGAGGGCCTGATGGACGAAGCGCGTAAGCGCCGCATCCCGGTGTTTTGCTCCCGCGTGGCGGTCGTTACCTCGCTTTCGGGTGCCGTAATCGACGACGTCAAGCGCACATTGCGTCGTCGCAACCCGCTCGTCGAGCTCGTCTGCGTGGGCGCTAAGGTTCAAGGCGAGGGTGCGCCGGCCGAGCTTATTGAGGGCCTGCGCCGTGCCGCCGCCATCACGCCAGCGCCCGACTGCATCTTGCTGGTGCGCGGCGGCGGCTCCTTCGAGGACCTCATGACCTTCAACGACGAGGAGCTTGCCCGTGCGGTGGCGGCTTGTCCTGTGCCCGTGGTGACCGGCATTGGCCATGAGCCCGATACCTCGATTTGCGACATGGTGAGCGACCGCCGCGCCTCCACGCCCACGGCGGCGGCAGAATCGGTGGCGCCGGCTATGACGGAGTTGGCCGATGTGCTCGAGGCGCGCCATCAGCGTCTGGGTGCCGCGATGGCATCGATGATTGGGTCGAATCAGGTTGATCTGGAGATGCTCGACCAGCGCGGTCGCCGCGCCTGGGATACCTATACGGCCCGCTTGGGCGATGCGCTCGATGCGGCTGCGTGCCGCCCGTGCCTCAACGACCCAACGTTTATGGTCGAGCGTCGCGAGTCTGAGCTTGCCCTGACGGCCGATCGCCTGTCGGGCGCCATAGTACGCTCGGTCGGGACATTCCGCTCCAACTTTGAGCGCCTGCCCGAGCGTCTGGTTGCAAGCACCTCGGGGCTCGATGGCAAGCGCCATGCGCTCGCGCTTGCGAGTTCCCGTCTGGAGCATCAGGGGCGCACGATGCTCAACAAGCCCGCGTCCGACCTGGGCCGTGCGGCAGCCTCGCTAGATGCCCTGTCGCCGCTCAAGGTGCTTGCCCGTGGTTATTCCATCGCGTACAGCGATGATGGGGTGGCCACGAGCGCCAAGACCTTTAAGGCCGGTGACGCCATCCGCGTGCGCATGGCAGACGGCAACGTGACGGCAACGGTCGATACGGTCGAGTAGGCCGCGTTTCATAGCGATAAACCTTTAGGAAAGGAAACAGATATGGCAGAGAAAACCCCGGTCGAGCAGCTTACGTACAAGCAGGCTTCGCAGGAGTTGGAGCTCATCATCCGCAGCTTGGAGTCGGGCGATATGGAGCTCGAGGAGTCGCTCGAGAGCTATACCCGCGGCGTCGAGCTCCTCAAGAGCCTGCGCACCCGCCTGTCCGATGCCGAGCAGAAGGTCTCGGTGCTTCTTAAGGACGTCGACGGCAACGACGTGCTCGCCGACGGCGAAGCCGCCAACACCGACGACAACCTCTCGTTCTAACCATCCCGACCAAATATAATTACCTTGGTCTGTGAGAAAGGAACCAACCATGTGCGATTGCATCTTCTGCAAAATTGCCAACCACGAGATCCCCTCGACCGTTGTCTATGAGGACGACCAGGTCATCGCCTTCGACGACCTCAATCCCCAGGCGCCGGTCCACACGCTCGTGATCCCCAAGAAGCACTACAGCGATATCGCCGATAACGTGCCCGCCGAGACCATGGGCGCCATGGCCCACGCCGTCCAGGAGGTCGCCAAGGCCAAGGGTCTGGAGGACGGTTTCCGCGTCATTTCCAACAAGGGTGTCAACGCCGGCCAGACCGTCATGCACTTCCACATGCATGTCCTCGGCGGCAAGAACCTGGGCGAGAACCTCATCTGAGGACACGTAGCCCGTCGACTTGGCTGCCTTTGGAGTAATCTATGCAGCTTTCTCAACTCGAATACCTTCAAGCGGTAGCGAACTATGGCGGCGTGCGCAAAGCAGCTCGCGCCGTTCATGTGAGTCCGCAGGCCGTTTCGTCGGCAATCAAAAAGTTGGAATCTGAGTATCAGATTGTTTTGCTCGACCGATCGGCGGGGGAGGCTGTTTTGTCGATTGCGTCGAAAATGTTGGTGTAAGGGTGGCTCCCTAGCGTCCGTTTAACGAAG
>USIE01000010.1 GCA_900554645.1 uncultured Collinsella sp.
ACGAGTTCTTCCACTACAGGGACTGGGAGGGCGTGACGGCCGAGGAGTTCATGGGAAGGCTCGAGGCCTACCTCGTGTACTATCGTGAGGAGCGGATCAAGAAGTCCCTCGGGTGGCTGAGCCCGATGGAGTACCGCAGGAAGCTTGGATACGCCTAGGCGCGGTCCAAGAAATCGTCCGCACCCCCTTTTGCGGTTTGACCAGCAAAAACAGTCCGTATTTCACCGCAACTTAGGAGGGGATGGGGTTAGCTGCGGGGGCGGTGACGGAGCTTGTCGATGGTGGAGTCGGTGCTTCGGCTGCGGGCTTCGGCGGCGCGGTCGCGGTCGTCGGCGGCGGTTTGGCGCTGGCGGCGGTAGTCGATCATGCCTTGGATGATGGGCTTGCCAAAGCTCACGACGTCGTCGTTATAGATGGCGGTTCGGGCTGCGAGGAGGCAGTCGGTAAAGTCCATATGAGTCTTGCCAAAGAGTTTGATGGCAAGGGCGATAACGGTGGGCTCGTCGACCATGACGTCATCGAGCAGCTTGGTCATGGCCGTCGCAATCTCCACGCGCGGGACCTTGTAGACGTCGCGCAGCGTAACGGCGACGCGTGTGATGATCTCGGGGTAGACGCGAGCGGTGCGCGTGGCGATGACCTTGGCGGCGCGCGGTGACAGGACCTCGTCGTCGTTAAGCAGGTAGCGCAGGATGACGGTCTCGTCGATGATGGTGCTACTCATGGATATCTACTTCCTCGGGACCCAAAACCGACTCATCGCTTTCTGTGGCTAGGTATTCAATCCAGGCATTGCGCTCCTCGGCGCGGCGATTGGGGTCACCATATGCTTTGAGCGATCCATAGGCGGCGGTGCCGTCCTTTGAGCGCACGGCGACCGGCTGAAAGGGGAGCTTGCGCATCAAAATGCTTTGCGCGACAAATAAGCGGACAGCCTCGGCGAGCGATGTGCCCATGGCATCGTAGAGATGCTCGGCATGCTGCTTGTCTTCCTCGCGAATGCGCACCTGCAGGATGGCTCGTTTTTGAGTCGATGACATCACTGGCCTCCCTTAATGAGCGTGCAATTTGAATAGTCAAATACAACATCGGCTAATAATAGCCAATCTTACAACCACTACTTTATTGCACTAGAGTAATTGAGTGTAAACGATATTACAAACGTACTACATCTTTCAGAAACGAGCGTGAAATCTCCCTTGGATGTACGCATGTAATACACTCACCTTTATAGCTTCTAGAGAATAATTCCAACCTGCCATAACCCCTGCAATACACCCGTATTGCAGGGGTTATGCTCAAGTTTGCCACCTGCAACTGCGTATATTTAACCTGTATACCGTTGGAGAAATTCTACCGAGTGTCTGTTTCGCCGCATGCATTCGATATGCCGACGCCAGGCCACGGGCGGCTTGGGGCAACGTCGACAGGGTCTCTCCGGCATGGGATTCAGGAGGGAGTGAACAACATGGGCAATAAACGAGTCGTGGCTGATTCTTCACGCTGCATTGGGTGTCAAACCTGTATGGCGGCGTGCATCGAGGCACACGATATTCCCGGCAACATCGCCGCGCCGCGCCTGCGCGTGACGCGTACGTACGAGATCTCCGCACCGGTGGCTTGCCATCATTGCGAGGATGCCCCGTGCGCGAAGGCCTGTCCTACGGGCGCCTTGTTCTTTGATCCAAAGAACCATCGCATCGGCGTCAACGAGGACAACTGCATCGGCTGCAAGAGCTGCGTCATGGCATGCCCCTTTGGCGCCGTGAGCGTGGCGACCACGCAGGTCCCCGTCTTGATGGGTGACGTGCGAGTGGGTTCGCAGACTAAGAGCTTCGTGCTCAAGTGCGACCTGTGCGTGGACCGTCCCGGCGGTCCGGCGTGTGCCGAGGCGTGCCCGACCAAGGGCCTCACCCTGGTAGACGAGGAACGTTTGGCGGAGCTGACTGCCGAGCGTGCCCGCGCCACCATCGAAAACGAGGCGTAAGCGTCGGGCGACAGGCCCAATGATTGTCAAATAAGTACCGAGTATTCGGTAGCAGAGAAAGGAAGGAGGGTGTCATGGAGAAGCATAAAGTGATTTGCCCGTACTGCGGCGCCGGTTGCCAGTTTAACCTCTTGGTCCAAAACGGCCAGGTCGTGGGTACCGAACCGCTCAACGGCATCACCAATCAGAGCGAGCTGTGCCTTAAGGGCATGAGCGGCTACGACTTCATCAACGACACCAAGATCTTGACTCCTCGCGTACTGCACCCGATGATCCGCCGCACTAAGGGCGCGGATCTTGAGCGCGTAAGCTGGGACGAGGCACTGGATTTCACCGCATCTAAGATGCAGGCCATAATTGACGAATATGGTCCTAACGCTGTCATGACCACCGGCTCTTCGCGAGGCGGCGGCAATGAGGCGAACTACGTCATGCAGAAGTTTACGCGTGCGTGCATCGGCACCCACAGCGTGGACAACTGCGCCCGTACTTGACACGGCCCTACTGTCCTCGGTCTGATGGACACGGTTGGTTCAGGTTGCATGTCATGCTCCATCCCCGGTATGGAGGATGCGGGCTGCATTTTCCTCTTCGGCTATAACCCTGCCGATTCGCACCCCATCGTCGCAAGGCGTATCGTGCGAGCCAAAGAAAAGGGTTGCAAGATCATCGTCGCCGACCCGCGCCATATCGAAACCGCGCGTATCGCCGATCTCTACCTTCCGATCAAGAACGGTTGCAACGTCGCGTTCCTCAACGCCTTTGCCAACTGCTTGGTCAACGATGGCCTCTACGACAAGGAATTCGTCGCCGAACACACGAACGGCTTTGACGAATGGTGGGAGACCATCAAGAACTACACTCCCGAATCCGTACAGGACATCACGGGTGTCGAGCCCGCGCTGATCCACCAAGCTGCCGAGATGTACGCCACGGCGAAGCCCTCTGCCATCATTGGCTGGGGCATGGGCGTATGCCAGCAGAAGCAGAACCTGAAGACGGTGCACACCATCGCCTCCATCGCCTGCGTTGCCGGCCAGATCGGCAAACCCAATTCCGGTCTCGCGCCCGTGCGTGGTCAGAATAACGTCCAGGGCTCCTGCGATATGGGCATGCTGCCCAACCTGTACCCTGGCTACCAGAAGGTCACCGACCCGGCAGTGCGTGCCAAGTTTGCCAAGGCTTGGGGCGTGCCCGAGGAAAAGCTCCCGCTCGAGGAGGGCTACAAGCTCACCGACCTGGGCCACCTGGTCGACGAGGGCAAGGTGCACTGCTTCTACAACTACGGCGAGGACCCGGTGCAGACCGAGCCCGATTCGGCCGGTATGCGCAAGACGCTCTCCGAGCTGGATCTGTTCATTTGCCAGGACATCTTTATGACGCAGACGACCATGCTCGCCGACGTCATCCTGCCCGCTACCTCTTGGGGCGAGCACGAGGGTGTCTTTACCGCATCCGACCGTAGCTTCCAGCACTTTGACGCGGCTGTTCCGCCCAAGGGCGAGTGCCGTCACGACTGGGAGATCTTCGCGGACCTGTCTACGCGCATGGGCTATCCCATGCACTACGACAACACCGAGCAGATCTGGAACGAGTGCATTAGCCTGTGCCCCAACTTTGTGGGCGCGACCTACGAGAAGATGGCTCCCGAGGGCGGCTACGCCCAGTGGCCGGTCAAGAGCACCGATGTGAACGACCACGGTACGCCCGACATGTTCGCTGGTGGCAAGTTCACCACCAAGGACGGCCGCGCCAACCTGATGGCGCACGACTGGGAGGCGCCCTCCGAGCTTCCCGACGATGAGTACCCGCTCATCCTGTGCACCGTCCGCGAGGTCGGCCACTACAGCTGCCGCTCGATGACCGGCAACTGCAAGACGCTGGCGCTACTTGCCGACGAGCCCGGCTTTGTCCGCATGAATCCCGCGGACGCCCAGGCACGCGGCATCAAGAATGGCGACATCGTCTCGGTCCACAGCCGCCGTGGCCAGGTATATAGCCGCGCCGACATAAGCGATCGCATCAATAAGGGCACGGTCTACATGACCTACCAGTGGTGGATCGGCAAGTGCAACGAGCTGACCATGCACAAGGTCGACCCGGTCTCGCATACGCCCGAGGACAAGTTCTCCGCCTGCCAGGTCGACGCTATCGCCGACCAGGTCTGGGCCGAGGGCGAGGTCGAGCGTCAGTACACCGAGCTCAAGCAGGCTCTGGTGGACGCCGCCGCTCCCCAGGACGTTGAGCCCGGCGCCGCCAAGTTCGACGACGAGACGCACGTGAACCAAATCGTGTAGTCACGTTCTCGTTGGCTATTTGGGCCGGGCGTCCCGTACGTTCGGGAGCCCGGCCCGTTATTTTGAAAGGAAGTGGGGATGAACCGCTTCATCGACATCAACCCGGAGAGGTGCATCGGCTGCGGAACATGCCAGTCCGCCTGTGCCGACGCCCACCGGATGCAGGGTCTTCAGGATACGCCGCGCCTGGCGCTCGTGAAGACCGGCGGTATTTCGGCCGCCCTTGCCTGCCACCATTGCGAGGGTGCCCCCTGCGCCGAGGTTTGCCCGGTGAATGCCATCGAGCACGATGGCGACCGCATCCACGTTAAGGAGCAGGAGTGCATCGGGTGCAGGCTGTGCGCCATCGCGTGCCCCTTCGGAGCCATCCATCCCGATGGCACGTCTATCGCCGGTGTCGCAGGCATGTGCGACCCGACGCCTTCGTACCCTAAGTCCCTGAGCAGCCTGCTTACGTGGGCGCCCGGCCAGTACACCTGTGCCGTCAAGTGCGACCTGTGCGCCTTCGACCCCGAGGGTCCGCACTGCGTGGCGGCTTGCCCCACCAAGGCGCTCACCGTCATGGGCGGCGCGGCAGATCGCGAACTCGACGAGGCCAAGCGCCTGCGTTCGATTCAGAACGGCCCTGCCGTCGACGTGGCGGCTGTGGCCCAGGGTCTGTCCGAGAAAGCAGAAGGGAGCGTAAACAATGGATAGCATGACGCTGTTTATCGCATCGCTTGCCGTCTCGTGCATCGGTGCGCTCGCCTCGGTTCTGCTGATTAAGGCCGATAACGCCGCCAAGACCGCCGGCTGCCTGATCGGCGCCGTCGCGGCCGTGCTGTCGTTCATCGCGGGCCTCGAGGCCGTGCTTGGCGACGTTTCGTCCCTCAACACGGTCTTCTTTTTCCCGTTCGCCCGTCTCGAGCTCTTGCTCAACGGCCTTGCGGGCCTGATCGTGGTCCTCATCTCAATCCTCGCCTTTGCGGGCTTCATCTACGGTCTGTCCTACTTCGACGAGTACCCGGGCAAGGTCGGGCGCGCCGGTTTCTTCATGAACACCTTCGTCGCCTCGATGATGCTCGTCATCACCGCCGACAACGTGTTCTGGTTCCTGGTCGCCTTTGAGCTCATGTCCCTTACGAGCTACTTCCTTGTCGTTATCGAGGAGAACAAGAACTCCATTAGGGGCGGTTGGCTCTACTTCGTCATCGCGCACGTGGGCTTTGTCCTTATCATGGCGAGCTTCCTGCTCATGACCAACGGCGTGGGCGGTTCCTTCAGCTTCAGTGATTTCCGTACGCATGACTTTGGACCCGCCGTCTCCTCCGCGTGCTTCGTCCTCGCGTTCTTCGGATTCGGCGCAAAGGCCGGTATCATCCCGCTGCACTCCTGGCTGCCCCAGGCGCACCCCGAGGCGCCGTCCAACGTGTCCGCCCTCATGTCCGGCGGCATGATCAAGATCGGCATCCTGGGAATCCTCAAGGTCGGTCTCGACCTGCTCGCGGGTTCGGGCGTCCAGCTCTGGTGGGGCCTCATGGTCCTGGTCTTCGGATCCATCTCGTCGGTCCTGGGCGTCGTCTACGCCCTCCACGAGCACGACATCAAGCGCCTGCTGGCCTACCACTCCGTCGAGAACATCGGCATCATCTTGCTCGGTGTCGGCGCGTCCATGACGGCGCACGCCCTGGGCAACGACGTCATCGCGACGATCGCGCTCATGGCCGCCCTCTACCACACGCTCAACCACGCCATGTTCAAGGGCGAGCTGTTCCTCGGCGCGGGCTCCCTGCTCTATGCCACGGGTACGCGCAACATGGAGAAGATGGGCGGCCTGTTCCGCCGTATGCCGGTCACGGCCGTCTGCTTCCTCATCGGTGCCCTTGCCATCTCGGCTATCCCGCCGCTCAACGGCTTCGTTTCCGAGTGGTTCACCTACCAGTCCCTGTTCAACATCTCGACGCTCTCCGACCCGGTCGTCATGGTGTTCGCCGTCGCCTCCGCGGCCGCCCTCGCCATCACCGGTGCCCTGGCCGTCACGTGCTTCGTGAAGGCCTACGGCGTCTCGTTCGCGAGCAGCCCTCGTTCCCAGGAGGCTGCGAACGCCAAGGAGTCCCCGGCTCCGATGTTGTTCTCGCAGATGCTCCTCGCGGCCATCTGCGTGGTGCTGGGAATCGGCTCTCCCGTCATCGCCCCGGTTCTGGGCGACGTCGCCCAGAGCGTGCTTGCCGGCTCTGCCGTCACAGCCACCTCGGGCGTGTCTCTGGTGAACGAGATTTCCGGTGCCGCCACCTCCACCCCCGCGATCGCCATCGCGCTCGTGGTCCTCACCGGCCTCGCGTTCGTGTTGAGGTCCTGCCTCGGCACCAAGGCCCCCGCTAAGAAGACCGACCCTTGGGCGTGCGGCTACGAGCCCAACGAGCACATGCCCGTCGTCGCCACGAGCTTCGCGTCAGACGTAGAGCTCTTCATGGGCCCGCTCTACACCCTGCGCGAGGTATGCACCAAGATCTGCTGGTCCATCGCGCACGTGTTCCAGAAGCTCACCGGTGTCGCCCAGGGCGTTGAGCCCCTGCCCGACCGCTTCCTGGTCGATGCACCGAGCGAGGGTGCCGATAAGCTGGCCGGCCTCGCCTCCAAGATCGAGGGCGGCAACTACTCCGTATACATCTGCTACATCGTCGCGGCGCTCGTGGTCTTCCTCGTGCTCGCCGTGGTCATGGTCTAGAGAGGGGAGAGGATATTTATGAACATCGTTCTTGCGATAGCGCAGGGCCTCGTGGTCATGCTGGTCGCGCCCTTCTTCTCCGGCCTCGCCCGTGTGATTCGCGCGAAGATGCACAATCGCCGCGGTCCGTCCATCCTTCAGGATTACCGGGACCTCGCGAAGCTCATGGCGCGTCCCGAGTCCGTGAGTTCCGACTCGAGCTTCGTGCTGCGCATCATGCCGCCGCTGTTCCTCGCGGTGTCGTTCATGCTCGCCATGGGCCTGCCCATGTTCACGCTCGAGAGCCCCATGCCCGTCTTTGGTGACGCCATCACCATCATGTACGCGCTCGCGCTGTCCCGCTTCTTCTTCGCGCTGTCCGGCGTGGATTCCTCCAACGCCTACGCGGGCTTCGGCGGTATCCGCGAGCTCCTCATGAGCGTGCTCATCGAGCCGTCCATGCTCATCGCGCTGTTTACCGTCGCCATCGTGTGCGGCTCCACGGACATTGCGACCATGGGTCAGCACATCGTTACGGGCAACGTCTCGAGCGTCGTCGCCGTCATCCTCGCCGGCGTCGCCTTCGCGGCCGCCTGCTATATGGAGCTCGGCAAGCTTCCGTTCGATCAGGCCGAAGCCGAGCAGGAGCTCCAGGAGGGCCCGCTCGCCGAGCTCTCCGGCCCGTCCCTGGCCATGATGAAGCTCGCCATGGGCATGAAGCAGGTCGTGGTCGTCGCTTGGTTCACCTCCATCTTCATCCCCTGGGGAGAGCCCGCGACCATCGGCGTCACCGCTCTCGTGGGCGCCGTCGTCTTCCTTGTCAAGTGCCTGGTCGATTTCGTTGTCTGCGGCGTGCTCGAGAACTCCGTTTCCCGTTCGCGCTTCAAGGTGCTCGGTAACCAGACCTGGGCCGTCGTCGGCATCGCGGTCCTCGCGTTCGTCTTCGTCGTCGTAGGCGTGTAGGGAGAAGGGAGAAACTATGTCAATCGAATCGAGCTTGTCCATCTTTGCCATGGTGGCGATCGCCGTCCCCATGCTGGGCTCCCTGCTCATCGTCATGCTGCCGCGTCCCTACGCTAAATGGATCTGCGCCTTTGCCGGCGGCATCGCCACGGTCGCTTCCGTTGGCTTGGCCGCGACGTTTGCCGGAAACGGCATGAACGCGGTCGATGTAACCTGGGCGAGTATGGGCCAGACCTTGGTCATGGGCTTCATATTCGACCGGATGAGCACGCTGCTCGCACCCGCGTTCGTCGCTATCGGCCTGCTCGTCGTCATATATTCGTTCCCGTACATGAGCGATAAGAACAAGGAGCATCCCGACGCGCCCCGTCGCCGCTTCTACGTGTACTTCTCCACGTTCATCGGCGCCATGGCCGGTCTCGCCTACAGCTCCACCATCGTCGGCCAGCTCGTTTTCTTCGAGATCACCGGCGTGTGCTCCTGGGGCCTCATCAGCTACTACATGACGCCCACGGCCAAGAAGGCCGGTATGAAGGCGCTCATCATCACCCATATCGGCGCTCTGGGACTCTACATCGGCGCGGCCTTCCTGTTCGCCGGAACCGGCACGTTCGCGCTGAGCGCGATCTCCCAGCTCGATTCCGGTATGAAGACCGTCGTGCTGCTGCTCATCCTGTTCGCCGCTTGGGCCAAGTCCGCCCAGTTTCCGCTCTACATGTGGCTGCCCTCCGCAATGGAGGCCCCCACGCCCGTTTCCGCCTACCTCCATGGCGCGTCCATGGTGAAGGTCGGCGTGTGCGTGTTCGCCCGCGCTCTTGCGAGTGCCGGCGATATCCCCGAGATCGTCGGTTGGGTCGCCATCATCGACGCCGTCGTGACCATGCTCTTCGGCTTTCTCATGTACCTGCCCCAGAAGGATATGAAGCGCCTGCTCGCCTTCTCGACGATCGCGCAGCTCGCCTACGTGTTCTTCGGCCTGGGCCTCTCCGTGTTCGGAAGCCAGATGGCGTTCAACGGCGCCGTCGAGCACATCTTCAACCACGCGTTCACCAAGACCCTGTTCTTCCTCATCGCCGGCTCCCTCAGCTTCACGCTGGGAACCCGTATGTTGCCCAAGATCCAGGGCCTCATGAAGAAGTACCCGGTCACGGGCGTGGGCTTCGCGGTCGCCGCGACCGCTATCGCCGGCGTGCCCCCCATGAGCACGTTCTTCTCCAAGTTCCAGATTATTTCCGGTGGCTTCGCGGTTGGTGCTTCCAACACGGTCATCTTCGTCCTCGTGTGCGTCATGGTCGTCGAGACCGTCGCCACCTTCGCATGGTTCCTGCGTTGGATGGGTAAGGTCCTGCCCGGTGAGCCGAGCGAGACCGTGGCCGCCGGCCAGCCCCTTCCGCGCGCCATGGCGTTCGTGTTCGTCGTCCTCATGATCATGGTCGTCGTCGCCGGTCCTCTGTCCTCTAGTTGGATGGGTTAGGAGGTAGGACATGGGTTATTCGTTAGTCAATATCCTGGGCGGTCTTCTGATCGTGACCTCCACCATGGTGGTCGTCTCGAAGACCATCCCGTCCGCCATTAAGTGGTACGCGATCCAGTCGGTTGTCCTGGTGGGCGTGCTGCTCACCCTGGGCCTCACCACCGGTGCCACCGAGCTTCTCATGTGGGCCGCGTCGGCCTTCGTCACCAAGGTGATCCTCGTTCCGTTCATTCTCAACCGTGCCTACAAAAAGATGGGTTCGCCTGCCGATAGCACGCTGACCTCCTCCATCAAGCCGGCCTGGACCATCATCCTCACCGGTCTGGAGGTGGCCATCTGCTTCGCGGTGGTCACGCGCCTGAGCCTGCCCACCGCTGAGGTGGCTACTCCGGCCCTCGCCATCAGCTTCGCGCACTTCTTCGTCGGCCTCACGTGCATCATCTCCCAGCGCAACATCCTCAAGCAAATCTTCGGGTACTGCCTTATGGAGAACGGTAGCCACGTGACGCTCGCCCTGCTCGCGCCCACGGCCCCCGAGATCATCGAGATCGGCATCGCCACCGACGCCATTTTCGCCGTCATCATCATGTCCGCCGTCGTCGTGAGGATCTGGAACGACACCAAGTCGCTCGACTCCCACGACCTGACCGAATTGAAGGGGTAGGCCATGGATGTTTCAATGCTGACGGTCGCCCTGCTCGCTTGTCCCCTCGTGTTCTCCCTGATTATGGCTGCGCTCCCCAAGACGACGTCCTACAGCGTCTTCGCGGGGCTCAACACCATCTCCGTCGCGGCGACCCTCGTCCTTTCGGTCGTCACCGCGGGAACCATGCTTTCGAGCGGGCAGAATATCGACGCTTTGGGCCTGTGGCTCCATCTCGATTCGCTCTCGTCGATCTTCGTCCTTCTGGTAGGCATCATCGGGTTCATCACCGGCGTGTACTCCATCTCCTATATCAAGATCGATATCGAGGAGAAGACCATGCCGGCCGAGCGCACCAAGCAGTACTACGCGCTGTTTAGCCTTTTCGTCTTCACGATGCTGCTCGCCTGCCTGTCCAACAACATCATCCTCACCTGGGCGGCGGTCGAGGCCACCACGCTGTCGACCGTGTTCCTCGTGGGCATCTACAAGAACAAGCAGGCGCTCGAGGCGTCTTGGAAGTACGCGATGGTCTGCACCGCCGGCGTGGCCTTCGGCCTGTTCGGCACGCTGCTCATCTACGCGAATGCCGCCGATATCATGCCCAACGCGCATGAGGCAGCCTTTCTCACCTCCATCATGCCCTACGCCGACCAGTTCGACCCGATGCTCGTGCGCCTCGCGTTCGCGTTCATCGTCATCGGCTTCGGCACCAAGGCGGGCCTGTTCCCCATGCACACCTGGCTGCCCGACGCGCACTCCCAGGCTCCGAGCCCGGTCTCCGCGCTGCTCTCGGGCGTGCTGCTCAAGTGCGCCATGCTGGTGATCATCCGCTTCTACTCCCTGTCCATCATCACGGTGGGCGACACCTATCCGCGTACGCTCCTGCTCATCCTGGGCACGCTGTCCATCCTGGTGGCCGCCCTGTGCATCTTTAAGCAGGACGATATCAAGCGCCGCTTCGCGTACTCCTCCGTCGACAACGTCGGCGTGGTCGCGCTGTGCCTGGGTATCGGTGGTCCGCTCGGTATCGCCGCCTGTCTGCTGCACTGCATCTTCCACGGTTTCACGAAGGCGCTCGCCTTCTGCATGGCCGGTAACATCCAGCACATCTACCACACCCGCGACCTGAACAAGATCAAGGGCGTCGTCGAGATCGCTCCCGTCACGGCAGCGCTCACCATCATCGCCCTGCTCGCGCTCGCCGCCTTCCCGCCGTTCGCCCTGTTCATCTCCGAGTTCCTCACCTTCGTGGCCGGCATCCAGTCCGGTCCCATCTGGGTGGTCGTGCTCGTGGCCATTGGCCTCACCGGCGTGTACTTTGCCCTTACCGGCATCGCGCTCAAGTCCATCTTCGGCAAGGCGCCCGAGGGCATGAAGCGCCACGAGGTGCCCGCCCTCATGATCATCCCCGAGATCGCCCTCGCGATCGTGGTCATGTGGTTCGGTATCGCCACCCCGGTCGCCATCACGAGCGGCGTCGAGGATGCAACGTCCGTCGTTTTGAACCAGAGCGTCGAAGAGCTCCACGAGGCTCCTCTCTACCGCATGGTGTTCAGTTCCCAGACCAAGACAAGCGAGGTGAATTAGCACCATGGCAGAACCTGAAAAGAAGGACTACGCTCGTCGTTGCGAAAGCCACGTCGAGGCCCTGCGCGCCGCAGTGCCGGGCGCTATCGAGAAGGTCGAGTGGCAGTGCGAGGACCAGCTGACGATTACCGTCAAGCAGGACAAGCTGCCCGAGGCCGTCCACTACCTGTATTACGAGCGCTACGGCTGGATTCCCGTGATCATCGGCAACGATGAGCGCAGCCTGTGCGGCCGCTACGCCGTGTATTACGTCATCTCCATGGAGGGGGAGGACCCCGGCTGGGTGACCGTGCGCACCGAGGTCGATCCCGCCAAGATGACGTTCCCGTCCGTGACGCCGTTCGTCCCCGCCTGCGTGTGGGGCGAGCGCGAGCTGCGCGACATGTTCGGTCTGATTCCCGAGGGCCTGCCTGATCGTCGTCGCCTGGTGCTGCCCGACGATTGGCCCAGCGGCCTTTACCCGCTGCGCAAGGACTCCATGGACTACCGCTTCCGTCCCGCTCCCGCGAGCGACATGGAAAACTACGAGTTCTTGGCCGACACCAAGGGCAAGGAGACCACGCTCGTCCCCATGGGCCCGCTGCACATTACCTCCGACGAGCCCGGCCACTTCCGCCTGTTCGTTGAGGGCGAGACGATCGTCGATGCCGACTACCGTCTGTTCTACGTGCACCGCGGCATGGAGAAGGTCGCCGAGACGCGCCTGAACTATGACGCCGTGACGTTCCTCGCCGACCGCATCTGCGGCATCTGCGGCTGCGCCCACTCGGTGGCCTACGCCGAGGCCGTCGAGCGCGCCCAGGGCATCCATATCCCGCCGCGCGCCCAGTACATCCGCGCCATCATGCTCGAGGTCGAGCGCCTGCACTCGCATCTGCTCAACATTGGCCTGGCGTCGCACTACACGGGCTTCGACTCCGGCTTCCAGCAGTTCTTCCGCGTCCGCGAGAAGTCCATGGACCTGGCCGAGAAGCTCTCCGGTCACCGCAAGACCTACGGCCTCAACGTGATCGGCGGCGTGCGTCGCGATATCCTGGCCGAGCAGAAGCTCTCCACGCTCACGACCATCCACCAGCTGCGCTCCGAGGTTCAGGAACTCGTCGACGTGCTGCTCTCCACGCCCAACTTCATTGAGCGTACGAGCGGTATCGGCATCTTGGACCGCAAGATCGCACGCGACTTCTCGCCGGTCGGCCCGCTCATGCGTGGCTCGGGCTATGCCCGCGACGTGCGCTTTGACCATCCCTTCGACGGCTACGCCGATCCGGACGTCCAAAAGATGCACGCCGCCACGGCCGACACCTGCGATGCCTTCGGCCGTACCGCCGTCCGCATCCAGGAGGTCTACGATTCGATCGACATGATCGAGACCATGCTCGAGAACTGCCCGTCGGGCCCCATCCTCACCACGGATTGGGAGTACACCCCGCACAAGTACGCCATCGGTGCCACCGAGGCGCCGCGCGGCGAGGACGTGCACTGGGCCATGCTCGGCAACAACCAGAAGTGCTACCGCTGGCGCGCCAAGGCCGCCACGTACAGCAACTGGCCGGTCCTGCGCTACATGTTCCGCGGCAACACCGTGGGCGACGCGGCGCTGATCGTCGGCTCGCTCGACCCGTGCTACTCCTGCACCGACCGCGTGACGGTGACCGATGTTGCCGCCAAGCGCGACCACGTGCTCGACAAGGAACAGTTCGAGAACGTCTGGCGCGACAAGTCGCCGCTTGCGGGCGAGGGCACCATGGCCGCTCCGCTCGATGAGGAGGCGCTCTAATATGCTGAAGCTTTGGAAGGTTAACGCCAAGGCCGGCGACGCGACGGTCAAGTACCCGTTTGCGCCGTTCCCCACCAACAAGGACATGCGCGGCAAACCCGAGCACAACGCCGAGCTCTGCATCGCCTGCGGTGCCTGCGGCGTGGCGTGCCCGGCCGATGCCATTCGCATGGACACCGACCTTGCGGCCGATACCATTACCTGGTCGATCGACTACGGCCGCTGCATCTTTTGCGGCCGCTGCGAGGAAGCCTGCCCCATGGAGGCCATCAAGCTCACCGAGGAGTTTGAGCTGGCCGTCATGAGCAAGGACGACCTCACCAGCAAGAGCGTCTATACGCTCGAGCACTGCTCGCGTTGCGGCAAGCCGTTTGCCCCGCACAAGGAGATCGACTACGCCAAGCGCCTGCTGCAAAAGACCGGCGGCATGGAGGCCGAGCAGGCTGCCCGTACCGTCGGTATGTGCCAGGAGTGCAAGCGCGAGCTCGACGCCCTGCGCGCCGCCTCGGCCGTAAAGACCGGCAACGCACACGGCATGGCTGCCAACGAGACGCTTGCGTCCGGCGAGCCCCAGGGCCCCGGCATGGAGTATCTGGGCGGCCACGGCGTGAACCCGGAGTATATCGACCGCGAGCTTAACCCCGATGCGCCCGAGATTCCCGCCGGTCCGGCGCCGGTCGAGGGCATCATCATGGATTTTGAAACGAAGGAGGAGTAACCATGGCCGAACCCACGCTTTTGCCCGAGCGGCTTCAGTACCGCCCGACCAAGATCGAGCTCGACGAGAGCATCGAGAAGGCCAAGGCGACCCTTCTTAAGAAGATCAAGCGCTCGGTGTACGTCTACCGTGTCGACTGCGGCGGCTGCAACGGCTGCGAGATCGAGATCTTCGGTTCCATCACGCCCGTCTTTGACGTCGAGCGCTTTGGCATCAAGGTCGTGCCCTCGCCCCGTCACGCCGATGTGCTGCTGTACACCGGCGCCGTGACGCGTGCCATGCGCATGCCGGCCCTGCGCGCGTTTGAGGCCGCACCCGATCCCAAGATCGTGGTGTCCTATGGCGCGTGCGGCTGCACCGGCGGCATCTTCTACGACAACTACTGCGTCTGGGGCGGCACGGACAAGATTCTGCCGGTCGATGTCTACATCCCCGGCTGCCCGCCCAGCCCCGCGCAGACCATCTACGGCTTTGCCATGGCGCTCGGTCTGCTGGACCAAAAGCTCCATGCCGAGACCACGGTGGAGGCCGCCGGCGAGCAGGCCGATATCCTGCACCCCGGCGTGCCGTACAAGCTGCGTGTGGCCATCGAGCGTGAGGCTCGCGCCATGAGCGGCTACCGCTACGGCCGTGACCTGGCCAACGAGTTTATGGATACGCTCGAGGGCGCGCCCAAGGGCGATATCCGCGGTGCCATGGCGCTGCTCATCGACAAGCAGGACGATCCGCGCCGCGTCGAGGTGTACTCGGCGCTGCAGGATCTGGTGCTGGCCGGAGGTCGCTAGATGGAGCTCACGGACCGCTCTGGTTACTTTGCGGGCCCCGGCATGCTCGGCGGCTCCTTTGGTGATGCCTCGCGCGCAAGCGACGAGGCTGCCGAGGGCGTCGCCGACCCCTGCCTGGGCCATACGCCCGACCAGGTGGTCTTCTACGAGCTCACGCGTAAGTTTGTGGAGACCGAGGAAGACGTTCCTCAGGAGGCCTGCGACGTGCTGTACTACACGCTCGCCGTGGGCCACCACACCGGCGTGCTCGACTGCTTTGAGCCGCGCCTGTCGGTGCCGGTGGATGTCTTCTATTCGCTCGTCGACGCGCTGCCGGAGGGGGAGGCCAAGACCAAGTTTGAGGCCATCCGCTCCTTTGGCGAGTGCCAGCTTGACAAGGCGGCGGTGCCGTCGCTGCTCGAGGCCTGCGACACGCTGCTCGACGAGCGCGGTTTTCGCGGCTCGGCCAAGGCCGGCATCTCGGTGTTCGACGACGACTTTGGCCTGCATGCCCAGCAGGTCGCGTTTCTGATGAAGTTCCGCGATCTGGTTGAGCGCGTGCGCGATGTGTCGGGCGTGTATCTGACGGGAAGGTTGCAGTAATGGGTCGCGTTGTGGATGGTCGTGTGAACGGCGCCCCATTTGCGGGTATCGTGCTCACGGCGGGAAGCGTGCTGCGCGCCGACGATGCCGCCGGCCCCGTGCTCTCCAAAAAGATGGAGGACACGCCTATCGCCGGTTGGTACACCATCGACGGCGGTCAGACGCCCGAGGATGACATCATCGAGGTCAAGCGCGAGCGTCCGTCGCGTTTGGTTTTGGTCGATGCCGCCGACATGGCGCTGCCCGTCGGCGCCATCCGCTTGCTCGATAAGACCGACGTCGCGCGCAAATCGATGTTCACCACGCATTCGCTTCCTTTGTCGATTCTGATCGAAGAGATTGAGCAATCGTGTGATGATATCGTCTTCGTCGGGATTCAGCCGGGCGACACGGAGTTCTACAACCCCATGTCCCCGGAAGTCTTTGAGGCCGTCGACGCCGTGTACGACGCCGTGGCCGCCAACGACTTTTCCCACTTTGTCCGCTTGGGGCAAGAGCAATAGGAGCGCTTGTTCCTGCTGATTAGGAAAGAAGTGATTGACATGGCAGATTCCAAGGTGGAGTACCCCGCTCCCGATTGCCTGGCGCCCGCCGCGATCGAGGCCAAGACCGAGGCCGCCGGCGTGACCAAGGCCAACCTGCCGGTCGCTAAGGCATTTCTGCTGGCAATGTTCGCCGGTGCGTTTATTGCCTTCGGCGGCCTGTTCTTTACCGTGTTCTTGAGCGATAGCACGCTGGGCTGGGGCGCCCAGCGCGTCGTGGGCGGCCTGTGCTTTTGCCTGGGCCTGGTGCTCGTGCTGGTGTGCGGCGCCGAGCTGTTCACCGGCAACTCGCTTATGGTCTGCGCGCTCAAGAGCAAAAAGATCACCCTGGCTCAGATGCTCAAGGCATGGCTCGTCGTGTGGCTTGGTAACTTTGCCGGTGCCCTGTTCATCGTCTTTTTGGTGTACATGGCCGGCATTTACAAGCTCAACGGCGAGGCGGTTGCCAATTCCATGGTGAGCGTCGCCGCCGGCAAGGTGACGGTCGACTGGGTGACGATCTTCTTCCGTGGCATCCTGTGCAACATCTTTGTGTGCCTGGCCGTGTGGATCGGTACCGCCGGCAAGACCGTGGTCGATAAGGTTGTGGGCATTCTGCTGCCCATCGCCGCCTTTGTGGCCTGCGGTTTTGAGCACTGCGTCGCCAACATGTACTTTTTGCCTATGGGCGCTGTGATGCACGCGTGCGGCTATGGCGCCGACGTCGCCGGCGCCGATGCGCTCAACGCCGCGGGCATTGCGTTTAACCTGTCCGCCGCCACGCTGGGCAACATCGTGGGCGGCGCGGTTCTGATCGCGCTCGGCTATTGGTTTGTCTACGCTAAGAAGTCCGAGGCGTAATAAGCCGGAATGACGTACGGGCCTCCCGAGGGGCGTTTGCCTTTTGGGAGGCTCTTCGTGTCTTGCTGCGGTAGATGCTGCGGGCTTTGCGTCGCGGCAGCTGGCGGCAGAGCTGTGGTGCGGTGGGGCCTGAACCCCTGAGCTGGAAGGAATAATCGAGATGGCATCGATAACTATGCATGACGGTCGCTCCGTGGTGACGACATGCGGGGGATGCTATGCCGATTGCGCCTTTGCGGCCCATGTTGAGGATGGGCATGTGGTGGCCGAGTTGCCGGTGCCGGGGCATCCGTGCGGTGCGCGTGCCCTGTGCGCCCGCGGACGGCATCGCCTGGCAATGCCGTTTGACGAGCGCGACCGCATTGTGCACCCCATGCGACGTCGCCAGGATGGCTCGGGGTTCGATGCGATTACCTGGGACGAGGCGTTTGCTCAGATTGCCGAGCGTCTTTTGGGGATTGTTGACGAGTGCGGGCCCCGTGCGCTGGGCATGACGCTCGGCGTTCCTTCGTTCGACCGCTACTGGGCCTATCGCCTTATGCATGCGCTGGGTTCGCCCAACGTGTACGGTGCCGATGGCGCCTGCGAGGTAAGCCGACTTACCGGTTGGGAACACAGCCTGGGTTATAGTCCCGCCTCCGACCTGGCACATACTGATTGCATTATGTACCTGGGGCGTTCCATTGTCGATTCGTCGACGATGGGAGCCGTTGATGCGCTCAACGATGCGCGCCGGCGCGGGGCGAAGATCATCGTGGTTGATCCCCGGCGCAGCGGCTCGGCCGCGCTTGCCGATCGCTGGCTCCGCGTACGCCCGGGCTGCGACTTGGCGCTGCTGTTGGGTATTGCCCACGTGTTGATTGACGAGGGCCTGTACGACCGCGAGTTTGTGGACCGCTATACCATGGGTTTTGACGAGCTGGCACAGGCGGCCAGTGCTTGGACGCCCGAGTGGGCCGAGTCGATGTGCGACGTGCCGGCCGCAGAGATTGTCGCCACGGCGCGCGATCTCGCTGCCGCTGCGCCTGCCGCCGTGGTGGATGCGGGCTTTCATGGCGGCATCGGTATCGCGTATGCCAATAGCACCCAGACCGCGCGCGCTATTTGCTTGGTCGATGTGCTGCTGGGCTGCATCGGACACGCGGGCGGCGCGCTCAACCCGCCCACGCCACTTGTGTTGGGCGACCTCGATCCCGCACGCTTTGCGACGCCGCCGGTGCCACGCGGGCCCAAGCTGGGGTCCGAGCGCTATCCACTGGTCGATCCGGTGCGCGGCCTGTGCACGACCATCGGTCAGTCGATTCTTGCCGGCGATTTGCGTGGGCTCATCGTCTATGCCAGTAACCCCGGTGCGGGCTATGGCAATTCACAGGCTTGGCTGGGTATTTTGCAGCAGCTCGACTTGCTCGTGACGATTGATATTCGCTGGTCCGAGACGGCGCGTGCTTCTGACTTCGTGCTGCCCGATGTGACGTATTTGGAGGCCGACCGCGGTGTGGGCACAGTCGTAGGCGCCAACGATGCGCGCGTGTTCTACCGCAACGCCGTGCTGCCCGTGCAGCATGACGACACACGTCCCGGTCGGGAGATTTTTGCCGGTCTGGCGCAGGCGTGTGGCGTGGGCGAGTACTTCCAGTTTACGTCTGACGATCTGGCGGCTGCCCAGGTGGCGCCGTTTGGAATTGACCTCGCTGCGCTTAAGGAGCGCGGTTGGGCCGATACGGGCGTGCCGCTGCCGTCGCGCACGGGTGAGCCGGCGATTCCCCTGGATGGCGGCAAAATTGCGCTGGCAAGCGACGTATGGGAACGAGCCGGCCTGGGTTGTGTACCCAACTGGATCGCTCCCATGGTGGAGCCTGGCCCGGGGATGTTTCGCCTCATTAGCGGCAATCGACCCTTTGAGTCGCATACCTCGCGCAGGCTCGCGGCCCAAGGTGCCGCCGAGGCTGGATCGGACCTGGATGCCGTGCAGATGAATGCCGATGTCGCCGCTCGCATGGGTATCGCCGATGGCGAGGTCGTTGAGCTCGTGAGCGATATGGGCCGCGACCGCGTGCGCGTGGAGACGACGCCGTATCTGCATCCGGCGTGCATCTTCACCTCGGCCGCCCCCGGTGGGCGTTCGTTTGGCGCCGATGCCGGTGGCGCTCAGGCCTTGGGCGTCGGCCCGCTCGACCATACACCGTTGCGTTGGGACCCGTTGACGGGCGCCGCGCTCACCCAGGAAAACGCCGTTCGCGTGGAAAAGATCGCGGCACGCGAGGATAATAGCGATTGATTGACTCAGCCGATCGAATTGGCTGATAGTTTGACGTTCGAACGATTGATTCACCTTTGGTTTTGAAAGGTCGCACATGAGCGATAGCCAGAACATGTCCGATGAGGTGCGCGCCCGCCTGCGCGCCATTCCCTCCGTCAACGAGCTGCTTGCCGAGTGGCCGGTGGTGAAGGCGGCGGGGGAGACCTGCGACGCGGTGGTGCATGCCGCCGTCACGGCCGAGCTCGATGAGGAGCGTGCTGCCATCCGTTCCGGTGCCGCCTCGCGCTCCAAGCGCGAGCTGGCCTCGGCTATCGAGTGGCGTGCGCACCGCTCTGCGCTGCCGAGCCTGCGTCCCGCCGTCAACGCCACGGGTGTGGTTATCCATACCAACCTTGGTCGAGCCCCGCTCGCGGAGTCGGCCGCCAAGGCCGTGGCCGAGGTCGCGCGCGGGTACAGCACGCTCGAGTACAGCGTGGACACCTGCTCGCGCGGGTCGCGCAAGGAACATGCCGCGCAGCTGATCCGCTCGCTTACCGGTGCCGAGGACGCGCTGGTCGTCAACAACAATGCCGCCGCGGTGCTGCTGGTGCTTGCCACCCATGCCGCGGGCAAAGAGGTCATCGTGAGCCGCGGCGAGCTCGTCGAGATTGGCGGCAGCTTCCGTATTCCCGATGTCATGGCGGCTTCGGGCGCCAAGCTCGTCGAGGTCGGCGCCACCAACCGCACGCATCTGGGCGACTACGAGCGCGCCATCACGCCCGAAACGGCCATGATTCTGAAGGTCCATCCCTCCAACTATCGCATCGAGGGTTTTCACGAGGAGGTGAGCTCAAGGGAGCTCGCCGTGCTGTCGCATAAGCATGGCCTGCTGTTCTACGAGGACCAGGGCTCGGGCGCGCTGCTGCCTGACGACATCCTGGTTCGCGGCGGCGAGGAAACCACGCCGGCTTCGGTTTCGGCAGGGCTCGATCTGGTGTCGTGCTCGGGCGATAAGCTGCTGGGTGCCGCGCAGGCGGGCATTATCATGGGCCGTCGCGATCTGGTCCAGGCCTGCGGGTCGCATCCGCTTATGCGTGCCCTGCGCCCGGGCAAGCTCGCGCTGGCGGCGCTCGAGGCTACACTGCGCATTTATATGGACGGCGCCGATGTGGCCCATCGTGAGGTGCCGGTGCTCAACATGCTCACGCTTCCGCAGGCTCATCTGGAGCGTCGTGCCCGCAAGCTCCGCGATCGCATGGCCGCCGGGCTCGATAAGGCTGGCTGCCCGTGCGCCGTTCAGGTGGAGATCGTCGAGGAGTCGTCGACTCCCGGTGGTGGTTCGCTGCCTACCGTCGAGCTGCCCACGATGTGCGTGGCCGTCTGCCCGGTCGACGGGCGCCTGTCCGTCGACGCGCTCAAGCGCTCGCTTGTCCAGGACTTCGACACGCCGGTCGTCACGCGAACTTCGCACGATCGCATTTTGTTTGACGTCCGTACGCTTGTGGGCGACCGCGATATCGAGACGGCGGCATCGACGCTTGCCGCATGCGTTGAGAAGGCGATTGCTCGATGAGTGAGGTTCAGGCGCTGGTGGAGTGTCCCGTTATCGTTGGTACGGCGGGCCACGTCGACCACGGTAAGTCGGCACTAATCGAGGCGTTGACCGGCAAGAATCCCGACCGTCTTGAGGTTGAGCGCCGTCGCGGTATGACCGTGGAGCTGGGCTTTGGCGAGCTGGCGCTGCCGAGTGGCAAGATCGTCGGCCTGGTCGACGTGCCGGGGCATGCCCATTACCTGCGCGCCATGGTGCAGGGTGCGACGGGTATCGACGTTGCCGTGCTGGTGGTTTCGGCCGTCGAGGGCGTGATGCCGCAGACCCGCGAGCACGTGCATGTGCTGGAGCTGCTGGGCGTTACGCACATGGTGGTCGTGCTGACGATGTGCGACCTGGCCGATAGCGAGATGGTTGATCTGGCCGAGCTCGATGTCGATGACTTTTTGTCGGGTACTGTGTTTGTGGGCGCGCCAATTGTGCCCGTGTCGTCTAAGACGGGCGAGGGGATTGACGGGCTGCTTGCGGTGCTCGACGAGCAGGTGGGTGTCTGCTGGGATACCTGTCGCGAGCGTGCCGAGCGGAGCGATGCCGCGCCGCGCCTGCCGATTGACCGCTGCTTTACGATCAAGGGCGCCGGCACCGTCGTGACGGGAACGCTGCACGATGCGCCGGTTGCGGTGGGCAATGAGCTCGTCGCGCTGCCGTCGCGCACGGTCTGCCGCGTACGCGGGATCCAGGTTCATGGCGATACGCCGCGCGCGCTGCCTGGGCAACGCGTGGCGCTCAACCTGGTTGGTGACGGTGTCGCGGCGCTTGACCGTGGCGAGATGCTGGGCGTGGCGGACCGCTTTGGTCAGACGTTGCGCTTTTTGATGACGTTCACCTACCTGGGCCGCGAGGGCGCCAAGCCGCGTGTGCTCGAGTCGGGTGCGCGCGTGCACGTGATGGCCGGTACGGCCGAGGTCGTCGGCCGCATCATGCTCATGGAGGGCGAGGCCCCCATGGCGGTGGGCGAGACCCGTACCGTGCAGGTGCGCTTGGAGGAGCCGCTGCCGCTACGAGCCGGAGACCATGCCGTGGTGCTGTCGTATTCGCCCGTTATGCTCATCGGCGGCGGGCGCGTGCTGCTTTCGCGCTGCCGTCGTTCGCGCGAACTTACTGAGGGGGAGCGCGCGCTGTATGCGGCGCTTGAGGCCGGAGATATTGCGGGCGCGGTGGGTGCGTGGCTGGCGCTGCAAGCGCTGCCGGTTGCGGCTGCCGATGTTACCGCGGCGCTCGATCTTGTTGCCGGCAAGGCTGAGACAGCGTTGCGCGAGTTGGTGGCGAAGGGCGCTGCTTGCGCGCTTGCTGGCTCGGATGGCTCGCTGTATGCAGATGCTTCCGCGCTCGATGCCGCGATGGGCACGCTGGCGGCGACCCTGTCATCTATGCATGCGGCGGCTCCCAAGGAAACGGGCTTTACGCCCGGCGCCGTTGCCCATGCTGCTTGGCCTACCGCTGACGATGCAATTGCCGCAGCCCTGATTTCCGAGGGCTGCTTGCGCGGCGTGTGCGCCTCTGAGGGCGCCGAGGTGTTCGATCCGCACTCCGCTGCCGCCGCGGCGCGCGTGGTGCGCGAGGCCTGCGAACGCATCGTTGCCTTGCTGGACGAGGCCGGACTCGATGCGCCGACGTTGCCTGAGGTGGGCGAGCAGTTGCAGCTCGATCGCGACACCATGACGCGCGCCCTGCGCGAGCTTTCGCTCAACCGTTCGATCGTGAAGGTCGAGCGCGACGTGGCCCTGTCCGCTGCCGCCGAGGCCCATGCGCGTGAGCTCGTCGCAGCTGCCATTGAGGCGGCCGGTGGCGCAGCCACAACGAGCGTGCTGCGCGAGGCCCTGGGCGTGTCGCGTAAACGCGCCATCAGCATCTTGGAGCACCTGGATGCCGTGCGCTTTACGGTGCTCGACAAGGAGGCCGGCGGCCTGCGCTCCCTGCGCTAGACCAGCCACCCCGCCCCACCTCCTCAGTTGCGGTGAAATAGTTCCTGTTTTCCGGTTTAGATACCTCTTCCAGGAACTATTCCACCGCAACTTCTGGCTCGTCTATTTGGGATGGGGCTGTTTGATTTGGTAAAATACCGCCGCACTTGGGAACGGATGGGCTCCGGTGGGCTCCGCGGTCCTCAAAACCGTTGCGAGGCGTGCTAAACGTCTTGGATGTGTTCGATTCACATACGTTCCCGCCATACGCTACCAGCGCTTTTGTGCTCGCGGTCTTGCTGCGTGCCGCAAAGGCGCTGTTTTGTTTTTGTACGGGTCCGCCGTGTCGCCTGTCATGCCGTCTACGGTAACTGATCCCGTGCGTTGGGTTTTGAATGTGCCGATGGAGGTGTTTTGCCGTATGACTACCGTAAGACGGGCCGATCTTTCTTGTGTCGTCCAGGCGGGCGGGTTGTCGTCGCGCATGGGCTGCGATAAGGCACGCATGGCGTTTTGCGGCGAGCCGCTCATCGAGCGCGTGCTGGGTCGGCTGGCGCCAGTTGCCGGCGAGTTAGTCGTGACGACTTCGCGTCCCAGCGAGCTTGCCTACCTTGAGGATTGCGCGTTTGGCGGTTTGGTGCCGCGTGTGGTGGCGGACCTTGAAGGGTCAGCGGGCGCCATGCGCGGCATCGCGAGTTCGCTGACTGCGGCCCGGCTGCCTCTCGTTGCTATCGTCGCCTGTGATATGCCGTTTGTCTCTTCGGAGCTAATCGGTGCCCTTGCTGGCTGTGTTGAGGCCGAGGCGCTCGACGTGTGCGTGCCGCGCGAGGAGCGGGGGATTGAGCCGCTTTGCGCCGTCTGGCGCCGTGACGCGTGTGCGCCGGTTGCCCAAGAGCTGCTCTCCTGCGACCGACAGCGCATTCGCTGCCTGATCAGTCGCGTTCAGGCCGGTTATATGGATGAGCCGCAGATCGTTAAGGTCGCAGGCTCGACGCTCTGCTTCGAGAACGTCAATACGCCCGAGGAGTTTGCGGCGGCCGAGTTACTCGCCTAGAGGATTGGAATTGCGATGTCTCACGATATTTGTCCCGATACCGGGGAACCTTGCACTTGTGACGGGTCCGAACCCTGTACCTGCGGTTGCGGTGGCTGTGGACATACCGCGGAAGAGGAAGCGGCCGCCGCGGCGTATCGCGAGGCACACCGCGAAGGCCCGTCCGGTGATGCCCTCGACCATGAGCGCAAGATCATCGTATCGTTCGACAGCACGTTCGATGTGATGGAATGCGAGCAGCTGTGCCTGGATGCCGGCGTGCCCGGGCGCATTATGCCTTTGCCCGGCTCCATTACCGCCGGCTGCGGGCTGTGCTGGGCCATGCCGTTCTCGGGCGATGCCCTCGCCGCCTTCCGCGCCGCCACCGAGGGCCGCGTAACCCCCGCCGACTACCACCAACTCATCCTCTAACCACCAACATCACCACAAAGGTGCCTGTCCCCAATGTGGTGGTTTGGAACACGTGGACGAAACAGCTTCGAAACACGCGATTTGTTCGGCAGGTGCTCAAAAACGCTTCTACCTGCATCGTAATCAAAACGAAACATCTGCTTGTCGGCTTATGCGAAACTTTGCTGCAACAGTGCGATATTATCCATACACGATAAAGCTCGCGGCGCATGGGGTGCCGCGACCGACACTTTTCGTTTCCCATCATTGGAGGAAGCATGAGCTACACGCAGAAAGTTCTCGAAGAGCTCAAGGCCCGCTATCCCGAGCAGCCTGAGTTCATCCAGGCCGCGACCGAGATCCTCGGCACCATCCAGCCGGCGCTCGACGCCCATCCCGAGTACGAGGAGGCCGCCCTGCTTGAGCGCCTCGTCGAGCCCGAGCGCATCGTCATGTTCCGTGTCCCCTGGGTCGACGACCAGGGCAAGGTCCAGGTCAATCGCGGCTACCGCGTCGAGTTCAACTCTGCTATTGGACCTTACAAGGGCGGCCTGCGCTTTAACCCGACGGTCACCCTGGGCATGCTCAAGTTCCTGGGTCTGGAGCAGATCCTCAAGAACAGCCTGACCACTCTTCCCATGGGCGGCGGCAAGGGCGGCTCCGACTTTGACCCCAAGGGCAAGTCCAACAACGAGATCATGCACTTCTGCCAGTCCTTCATGACCGAGCTCTATCGCCACATCGGCCCCAACACCGACGTTCCCGCCGGCGACCTGGGCGTTGGCGGCCGCGAGGTTGCCTACCTGTTCGGTCAGTACAAGCGCCTGACCAACGAGTGGACCGGCGTCCTTACCGGCAAGGGCCTCTCCTTTGGCGGCTCGCTCGCCCGTACCGAGGCCACCGGTTACGGTCTGGTCTACTTTGTGGACGAGTACCTCAAGAGCCGCGGCGACTCCTTCGAGGGCAAGAACGTCGTCGTTCACGGCTCCGGTAACGTCGCCATCTACGCGGTCCAGAAGGTCGCCCAGCTCGGCGGCAAGGTGCTCGCCTGCTCCGACACCAATGGCTGGGTCGAGGATCCCGACGGCATCGACTACACCGTGCTCGAGCATGTCTACAACAAGAAGCGCTCCGGCCACGACAAGGGCGTCACGCTCGCCATGTACGTTGACGAGAAGCCCAACGCCGTGTGGCACGAGGGCGACGGCCGCGGCGTGTGGCAGCTGCCCTGCGACATCGCGCTGCCTTGCGCTCGCGAGAACACGCTGCTGCTCGAGGACGCCCAGGCGCTCGTCGCCAACGGCTGCAAGGTGGTCGGCGAGGGCGCGAACATGCCCACGACCATCGAGGCCATGACCTACTTCCAGGAGAACGGCGTCGCCTTCATGCCCGGTAAGGCTGCTAACGCCGGCGGCGTGCTCGTGTCCGGCCTTGAGATGAGCCAGAACGCCGAGCACCTGTCCTGGACCTTCGAGGAGGTCGACGGCAAGCTCGAGCAGCTCATGCGCGGCATGTTCCACAACGTGGACGACACCGCCAAGGAGTATGGCCAGGAGGGCAACTTTGTCATGGGCGCCAACATCGCCGGCTTCCTGAAGGTTGCCGACGCCATGCTCGCCCAGGGTGTCTGCTAAATCTTCGCTACATAGCGCCAAATCAGGCTCTCAGTTCTCTTGGCTGGGAGCCTTTTTCTGTGGTGGCGAGGGTTGTGCCCCCTCGTTTGGTACACTTAAAGGTACTGGACAAGTGAAGAGATGGGGGAGAACGTGCTCAAGTTCGGTACCTACGTCCGTGTTGGAAACGCGGCCGAAGCCTATGAGCTCTTACAGAAGAACCGCAACAACAAGATTGTGGGCGGCGGCATCTGGATGCGCCTGGGTTCGCGTCGCGTGGCGACGGCGATTGACCTTTCGGCCTGCGGACTCGATCAGATCGAGGAGACCGAGACTGAGTTTCGCATCGGTGCCATGTGCACCCTGCGCCAGCTCGAGCGTCATGCCGGGCTCAACGCGCTTGTCAACAATGTCTTTGAGTTCGCCGTCCACGACATCGTGGGCGTCCAGCTGCGCAACACCGCCACGGTGGGCGGCAGCATCTACGGCCGCTTTGGCTTCTCGGACGTTCTCTCGGCCTTTTTGGCGCTCGATTCCTATGTTGAGCTGACGGGCGCCGGCCGTGTGCCGCTCGCCGAGTTCGTGGACATGGGCTACGTGCGCGACGTGATCGAGCATGTGGTGGTCGTCAAGCGCGACTATCGCGCGAGCTACGAGGCCGTGCGCAAGGCCGCGACCGATTTCCCCTCGCTCAATGTCACCGCTGCCTGGTGGGGCAACACCTGGCACGTCACCGTGGGCGCCCGTCCGCTGCGCGCGACCCTGCTGCAGGGCGAGGCGTGCGGCCTTACCAACGGGCAGCCTTCCGAGGACGAGCTGCGCGCTCTGGCCGCGTCTGTACGCGCGCTGAGTTACGGCACCAACATGTGGGGCTCGGCCGACTACCGTCGCCGCATCTCGGCTCCGCTGGCGATTCAGGCTGTGCGTCGCGCCGCCGGCATCGAGCTTTCGGCCGCGCTTGCCCACGAGCTCGAGGGCGTGCAGATCCCTAAGTTTGCCACGGACGAGTATTCCTGCCGCCGCGTGCCCGGCGTCGATTCTAGCGAGGTGCGCTAATGGCTGCCAAACTCATCGATCTTTCCTTTACGCTCAACGGCCGTAAGGTCAAGGTTCAGATTGCCCCCGACACCATGCTCTTTGCACTGTTGCGCGAGCAGGGTTGTGCGTCGGTGCGCTGCGCCTGTGAGACCACCAACTGCGGCCTGTGCACGGTGTGGCTCGACGGCGACCCGGTGCTGAGCTGCTCGGTTCCCGCCGCCCGTGTTGAGGGCCGCTCCATCACCACGCTTGAGGGCCTCAAGGCCGAGTCCGAGGCGCTTGCCCGTGCGATGGCTGCCGAAGGTGCCGAGCAGTGCGGTTTTTGCGCCCCCGGCCTTATCATGAACGTACTGGCGCTTGCCCGCGCCGCCAAGGAGGACCCGAGCCTCGTCGCCACGCGCGAGGAACTCTCGCGCCAGCTCGCCGGCAACCTCTGCCGTTGCAGCGGCTACGAGAGCCAGCTGCGCGCCATCGTCCGCTTCCTCAACGAGTCTGGCGTGCAGGTGGGCTTTGATATGCCCGAGCTGCCGGTCAACGACACCAGCTGCGACGGTGTCGCGTACAAGCAGATCACCAAGAAGCAGCCCAAGAAGGACTCGAAGGCCCTGCTCGAGGGTCGTCCCGTCTACACCGGCGATATGGTGCCTGCCGGTGCGCTCATCGTCAAACTCAAGCGCAGCCCCTATGCCCGCGCCAAGATTCGCTCCATCGATACGTCGCGCGCACTGAAGGTGCCCGGCGTCGTGGGCGTCTACACCTACGAGGACGTGCCCCAGCGCCGCTTTACCATCGCCGGTCAGAGCTATCCGCAGCCGAGTCCCTACGACCGCCTGATCCTCGAGAACCTCGTCCGTTACCAAAACGAGGAGGTTGCGATCGTCGCCGCCGAGACCGAGGAGGCCGCCGACAAGGCGCTCAAGCTCATTAAGGTCGACTACGAGGTGCTTGAGCCCCTGCTCGACTTTACCCAGGCACTCGATAACGAAATCGTGGTCCACCCCGAAGGCGACGTGACCTTTATGTTCCCGCAGGGCGGCGACGTTCCGCGCAACCTGGTGTGCAGCGGTACCTGCGATTATGGCGACCTGGACGAGGCCTTCGCCCAGAGCGACATTGTCTTCACCCGCACTTACACCAGCCAGGCAACCCAGACCGCGCCGATGGAGACCTTCCGTGCCTTCGCGACGACCGACGCGTTCGGCCGCATTTCGGTGACCACCTCTACGCAGGTGCCCTTCCACGTGCGCCGCATGGTCGCGCAGTCGCTCGACATCCCGCAGTCGCAGGTGCAGGTCATTAAGCCGCGCATCGGCGGCGGCTTTGGCTCCAAGCAGACGGGCTGCTGCGAGATTTTCGTGGCGTTCGTCACCCAGCAGACCGGCCGTCCGAGCTATTGCTGCTACACCCGCGAGGAGACCATCACCGCGGGCAACTCGCGCCACCAGATGCAGATGACCGTTAAGCTGGGCGCCATGAACGACGGCACCATCACGGCCATCGATCTGCACACGCTGTCCAACGCCGGCGCGTACGGCGAGCACGCTACCACGACGATCGGCCTTTCGGGCCACAAGAGCCTGCCCATCTACAACCATGTGAAGGCGAGCCGCTTTAGCTGGGACGCCGTCTACACCAACACCAACCGCGGCGGCGCGTATCGCGGCTACGGTGCCACCCAGGGCCAGTTTGCCGTGGAGAGCGCCGTCAACGAGCTCGCCGACATGCTGCACATGGACCCCGCCGACCTGCGCCTTAAGAACATTGTACGCGAGGGCGAGATCATGCCGCAGTACTACAACGAGAAGCTCAACGCCTGCGCGCTCGACCGCTGCCTGCTGCGTGCGATGGACATGATCGGCTGGCGCGATAAGCCGCTGGCCGTCGACCTGGGCGACCGCGTGCGCGCCCTGGGCTGCGCGCTCACCATGCAGGGCTCGGGCATCTCCAACGTGGACATCGCCGGCATCGACATGCGCCTGGAAGAGGATGGCTTCATTACCATCGGCACCGGCGCCACCGATAACGGCATGGGCGTCGACACGATCCTGGCGCAGATTGCCGCCGAGGAGCTGGGCGTGGAGAGCTCGTTGATCGTGGTGCGCGGCGTGGACACCGACGTGTCGCCGTTCGACGCCGGCTCGTACGCGAGCTCCGGTACCTACGTGACGGGCCTTGCCGCCAAGAACGCCGCGACCGAGCTGCGTGAGAAGATTTGCGCCAAGGCCGCCCAGATGTGGGACGTGGACGCCGCCGACGTGGTCTTCGATGGCCAGTACGTGCGCCTGTCCGACGAGCGTGTCGCGCGCGAGCAGAACCGTTACCTCACGCTGCGTGACTTTGCCAACCTGTGCGTCAAGAACATCGCGGGCGGCGACGCGCTCACCTCGCATGCCTCTGCCTGCCTGCCCGTTTCGCCTCCGCCGTTTATGGCCGGCATCGCCGAGGTCGAGGTCGACAAGGCCACCGGCAAGGTGACCGTGGTGGACTACGCGGCGGCTGTGGACTGCGGCACCGTTATCAACGAGGCGCTCGCGCGCGTCCAGGCCGAGGGTGGCATTGCCCAGGGTATCGGTCACGCACTCTACGAGATCGTCGAGCACGATGACCGCGGTCGTCTGCGCACCGGCAACTTTATGAGCTACAAGCTGCCCACGCGTTTGGATATCGGCAGCATTCGCGTGGCCTTTGAGCCGAGCTACGAGCCGACGGGCCCGTTTGGCGCCAAGTCGATCGGCGAGGTCGTCATCAACACGCCGCTCGCCGCCGTTGCCTCAGCCGTGGCGCACGCCACCGGCCACCAGGTTCGCTCGCTGCCCATCACGCCCGAGAAGGCCCTGCTGGGGGAGTAGCGGGTCAGCGAACAAGTCGTAATTGGCGGGGCGGGGCAACTTGCCCCGCCTTTTGCACTCGTGGTGAGGTCGTGAGCCTGTAAAAGGTGTGCGTGCGCTTGCCGTTCGTATCTGCTATCATTCCTAGTCTGTGCGCTCATGCGGGCGTGGCGGAATTGGTAGACGCGCCAGATTTAGGTTCTGGTGGGATTCCCGTGAAGGTTCGAGTCCTTTCGCCCGCACCATCGCACTTGCGTCGGCCTTGGCCGTCGCGACACTTTGTTGCATAAAGGTACCAGCACCTCAGATAAGCTGGGCAGTATGAGGAGGAACGTGTTGAACATCACCGCTTCTGACGTCAAGGACGCCAAGCTCACCGCTACGGTCACCATCCCGGCCGCCGACGTCGACGCCGCGATCAAGAAGGCCTACAAGGACACCGCCAAGAAGTACCGCTTCCCGGGCTTCCGTGCCGGTAAGGCTCCCCGTCCGGTCATCGACTCCGCCCTTGGCGCCGAGGCTACCCTCGCTCAGGCCACCAACGACCTGATCGCCGCCAACGAGCCCGCCGTCCTCAACGAGCTGGATATCGTCCCCACCAAGAACGGTGACTACAAGGACCTCGACCTCGCCAAGGATCACGAGGACTACACCTACACCGTCGAGTTCTCCCTGCGTCCCGCCGCTGAGCTCTCCTCCTTCGACGCCGTCGAGATCGAGATGCCCCCTGCGGAGGTGACCGAGTCCGAGATCAACAACCAGGTCGAGATGCTCCTCAACTACCGTGCCACCTTCGAGGACGTCGAGGGTCGCGCCGTCGAGGCCGAGGACTACGTTACCGTCGACCTCAAGGCCGTCGAGAACGCCGACAACTTTGCCGCCGAGGGCCGCATGCTCATCGCCGGTAGCGACAGCAACCCTAAGGAGTTCAACGAGGCCCTGATCGGCGCTAACGTTGACGACGTCAAGACCGTCACCTGGACCGACGAGGTCGAGGAGGGCGAGGAGGCCGAGACTCACACCGTCGAGGTCACCGTCAAGGGCATCAAGGTCCGCAACACCCCCGAGCTCACCGACGAGCTCGTCAAGTCCGACTTTGGCTTCGACAGCATCGAGGCCATGCGCGACGCCATCAAGATCGAGATCGAGCAGGACAAGGCTTCCCGCCTCCC
Source organism: uncultured Collinsella sp. (assembly GCA_900554645.1). Classification (GTDB taxonomy): domain Bacteria; phylum Actinomycetota; class Coriobacteriia; order Coriobacteriales; family Coriobacteriaceae; genus Collinsella. The sequence goes on from USIE01000010.1 coordinate 30,735, forward strand.
GGCCGAGAAGGAGAACCGTTGCGTCTCCGCTCTCGCCGAGCGCCTGCAGCTCGACGAGATGGATGCCGACTACGAGCAGTCCGTCTTTGAGGAGCTTGGCCAGAACTTCCTGTCCAATCTCGCTGCCCGCGGCATGACTCTGGACACCTGGCTGCCCGCTTCCGGTCTGACCATGGAGCAGTTCATCGGCGACCTGCACAAGCAGGCCAACGACGTTGCCCGCGAGTCCCTGGCGCTCGACGCCCTCGCCCGTGAGCTCAAGATCGAGGTCACCGAGGACGACGTCAACGCCGAGTTCGAGAAGGCTGGCGTCAAGGACGTCGAGGCTTCCAAGGCCGAATTCATTGCCGATGGCCGCATGCCCGCCGTCCGCGAGTCCATCCGTCGCTCCAAGGCCGTCGACCACCTGGTCGAGAACGCCAAGGTGACCGAGGTCGACGAGACCGCCAAGGACGCCGAGTAATTCTCGCCACCTTGCCCGCGAGCGCATGCATGTGCCCGTGATGGGGTAAAGTTATACACCGGTTATCCGGTTGCTTCGTACGGTGCCAGCCAATGCATAGCATGCGGGCACCGTACGTTTATCTAGAACCAATTTGGTCCGCAAGAGAGAAATGGAGATGCGTATGATCGCTAAGTTCGATTCCGCCCTCGTGCCATACGTTATCGAGCAGACGCCGCGCGGCGAGCGCAGCTACGATATCTATTCGCGCCTGCTCAACGACCGCATCATCTTCTTGGGCGAGGAGATCAACTCCGTCAGCGCCAACCTGGTCGTTGCCCAGCTGCTGCATCTTGAAAGCCAGGATGCCGAGAAGGATATCTCGCTCTACATCAATTCGCCCGGCGGCGAGGTCTACTCCGGCCTGGCGATTCTGGACACCATGAACTTCATCAAGCCGCAGGTCTCCACCATCTGTGTGGGCATGGCCGCGTCCATGGCCGCTGTGCTGCTTTCGGCCGGCGCCAAGGGCAAGCGTTTCTGCCTGCCGCACTCCAAGGTTATGATCCACCAGCCCAGCGGCGGTGCCCAGGGCCAGCAGACCGAGATCGAGATCGTGGCCGAGGAGATCAAGAAGACCCGCCGCGAGCTCAACCAGATCCTGTCCGATGCCTCGGGCCAGCCGATCGAGAAGGTCCAGGCCGACACCGAGCGCGACAATTACCTGACCGCTGCCGAGGCCCTCGACTACGGCCTGATCGACCGTATCGTCACCTCGCGCGACCTCGCCGCGAAGGACGCCTAGGATGGCAGGTAATATGCAGGACAACTTTGACGAGAACGGCAACCCCATCCGCTGCTCCTTCTGCGGAAAAGAGCAGGGCCAGGTCCGTCGCCTCGTAAAGGGCCCGACTAACATCTTTATCTGTGACGAGTGCGTCGCCGCCTGTTCCGAGATTCTGGAGGAGTCGCTGGCTTCGGACTTTATGGACGCTGCCCGCAATGGCAAGCTGCCGGGCTTCCTCAACGACCACGGCCAGGCTGCCGGTCAGCCCGCCGTCGACCCCGAGGCCGAGGGCTTTGAGCTGGAGGACGACGCTCGCCAGGTCATTACGCACGTGCCGACGCCGCACGAGATCTATGCCGAGCTTTCGGCCTACGTGATGGGTCAGGAAGACGCCAAGCGCGCCATGTCGGTGGCTGTGTATAACCACTATCGTCGCGTCATTGAGGGCGGTGCCGCGGTGTCCGCCTTTGGCGACGGCATGGGCTCGCAGTTCGATGACGATATGGACGAGGTGGAGCTCGCTAAGTCCAACATCTTGCTGCTCGGTCCCACTGGTACCGGCAAGACGCTGCTTGCCCAGACGCTCGCGCGCATCCTCGAGGTGCCGTTTGCCATCGCCGACGCCACCGCCCTTACCGAGGCCGGCTACGTGGGCGAGGACGTGGAGAACATCCTGCTCAAGCTCATCAACGCCGCCGATGGCGATATCGAGCGCGCTCAGGTGGGCATCATCTATGTGGATGAGATCGACAAGATTGCCCGCAAGGCCGAGAACCTCTCTATTACCCGCGATGTCTCGGGCGAGGGCGTTCAGCAGGCACTGCTTAAGATTCTTGAGGGCACGGTGGCCAGCGTTCCGCCCACCGGCGGCCGCAAGCATCCCCAGCAGGAGCTGCTGCAGATCGACACGACCAACATCCTGTTCATCTGCGGTGGTGCCTTCGTGGGTCTGGACAAGATCATTGCCGATCGCGTGGGCAACAAGGGCGTGGGCTTCAACTCTGAGATCGCCGGCCCCACCTCGGTCGACGAGAACGACCTGCTGCGTCAGGTGCTCCCGCAGGACCTCAACGCCTTTGGCATGATCCCCGAGTTCGTGGGCCGTACGCCTGTCGTCACCCAGACGCAGGCGCTCGACGAGGACGACCTGGTGTCGATCCTGACCGAGCCCAAGAACGCCGTGGTGCGCCAGTACCGCAAGATGTTCCAGCTCGAGGACGTTGAGCTTGAGTTTGAGGACGCCGCCCTGCACGAGATCGCCCGCATGGCGCTCGCCCGCAAGACCGGCGCCCGCGGCCTGCGCTCCATCTGCGAGGACGTGCTGCAGCAGACGATGTTTGACCTCCCGAGCGAGGAAGGCGTAGCCAAGGTCGTGGTAACCGAAGCCGCCGTAAAGGGCACCGAACAGCCCCAGCGCATCTACGGCTAAACCAGCCTAAATAAGTGCTTGCAAATAGCCTCCGGCCACCCGCGGTCGGAGGCTATTTTATAGATACGCAATAACCCCAACTACCTGTGTTATTCTGTGTGTTTGTTTAAAGTCTCAGCGAAGTCATTCAGACTGAAGTAATCAATACCTAAGGGGAGGAATGTAGGCCCGATTTTCGTAGATTCCGCACGAGCCGAAGACCACTTAATGTGGTCTTCGAGCGAGCCCAGGACTTGACCGAGCGAAAATCGGGCCTACATTCCTCCCCGGTGGGCAAGGGAGAGATATATGGAAGAAATGCCCAAGAACTACGATCCGTCGACCAACGAGCCGGCGATTCTGCAGAAGTGGCTCGACGGCGGCTACTACAAGCGCCGCGAGGGCGTGGGCGACTGCACCGTCACCATTCCGCCTCCCAACGTTACCGGCAAGCTCCACATGGGCCATGCCACCGACGACTCCATCCAGGACGCTATCATCCGTATGGCCCGCATGCGCGGCAAGTCCACGCGCTGGGTGCTCGGCACCGACCACGCCGGTATCGCCACGCAGACCAAGGTCGACAAGAAGCTCAAGAGCGAGGGAATCAGCCGCTTGGAGATTGGCCGCGATAAGTTTGTCGACGCCTGCTGGGATTGGACCCACGAGTACGGCGGTATCATCGTCGAGCAGATCAAGCGCATGGGCTGCTCCGTCGACTTCGACAACGAACGCTTCACTATGGACGAGGATTACGCCCAGGCCGTGCGTAAGGTCTTCTGCGACTGGTACCACGACGGTCTGATTTACCGCGGCAAGCGCATCGTCAACTGGTGCCCCAACTGCACCACCGCTATCTCGGACGACGAGGCCGAGTACAAGGACGAGAAGGGCCACCTGTGGCACCTGCGCTACCCGCTGACCGAGCCGGTCAACGGCCAGGACTACATCGTCGTCGCCACCACGCGCCCCGAGACCATGCTCGGCGACACGGGCGTTGCCGTTTCCCCGAAGGACCCCGAGAAGGCCGCCTTCGTGGGCAAGACCGTCAAGCTCCCCATCGTCGACCGCGAGATCCCCATCTTTGAGGATTGGCATGTCGACGCCAACTTTGGCTCCGGCTTCGTCAAGGTCACCCCGGCCCACGACCCCAACGACTACGCCATGGGTCAGGCCCACGACCTGCCGCAGATCAACATCTTTGACGAGCACGCGGTGGTCGTCGAGGGCTACGGCGAGTTCACCGGTATGACTCGCGAGGAGTGCCGCGAGGCCGTCATTAAGTGGTTTGAGGAGCATGACCTGCTCGATCACGTCGAGGAGCACGACCACTCCGTCATGCACTGCTACCGTTGCGACGCTGCGCTTGAGCCGTGGCTGTCCGAGCAGTGGTTTGTGGCCGTCGACAAACTCAAGGGGCCGGCGCTCGACGCCGTCAATTCCGGCAAGGTCACCTTCCACCCCGCGCGCTGGACGCAGACCTACACCACTTGGATGGAGAACCTTAAGGACTGGTGCATCAGCCGCCAGCTGTGGTGGGGCCACCGCATCCCCGTGTTCTACTGCGAGGACTGCGGCTGGGAGGACGCCCTGACCGAGGACACCGACGTGTGCCCCAAGTGCGGCGGTCATCACGTGCACCAGGACGAGAATGTGCTGGACACCTGGTTCAGCTCGCAGCTGTGGACCTTCGCCACGCAGGGCTGGCCGCAAAAGCCGGAGCTGCTCGAGGGGCATCACCCCACGACGGCGCTCGTCACCGCGCGCGACATCATCGCGCTGTGGGTCGCCCGCATGGTCATGAGCTCGCTGTACTTCCTGGACGAGGTGCCGTTTAAGGACGTCGTCATCTACCCGACGATCCTTGCCAAGGACGGCAGCCGCATGTCCAAGTCCAAGGGCAACGGCGTTGACCCCATGGACCTCATTGGCATGTACGGTGCCGACGCCATGCGTTACAACCTGCTGACGCTGTGCACCAACAACCAGGACGTCAAGTTCGACGCGAACATCGACAAGAAGACTAAGAAGCTCATCGACAGCCCGCGTACCGACCAGGCCAAGAGCTTTGTGACGAAGATCTGGAACGCCAGCCGCTTCCTGCTCATGAACATGGAGGGCTACACGCCCGGCGAGCCCGTCGTTGAGACGCCGGCCGACGCCTGGATGTTCAGCCGCCTGGCCAAGGCCGTGAAGATGGTCACCGAGGGTATTGAGAACTACACCTTTGGCGATATGGCCCGCGGCGTGCAGCAGTTCTTCTGGAACGAGGTCTGCGACTGGTACGTCGAGGTCACCAAGGCCCGCTTGAAGGGCGAGGACCGTCTGCAAGCTCAGCGCAACCTGATCTTTGTGCTCGACACCTCCATTCGCCTGATGCACCCGCTCATGCCGTTTGTTACCGAGGAGATTTGGGACAACATGCCGGCAAGCGTGCTCGACCTGGACGCCGAGGGCAACGTGGACCGCGCCGAGGCGCTTATGATCGCCAAGTGGCCCGAGCCCGCCGACTACGCCAAGTACGTCGACGAGCCCGCCGAGCGCGCGTTTGAGCTGTGCCGCGCTGTCGTTTCGGCCGCCCGCGCCACGCGTTCGCGTTATCGCCTGAGCCCCAAGGCCGAGCTCGACGTTGTCGTGCGCGCCGGTGCCGAGGATATCGAGAAGCTCGAGAGCCTGCGCTCGACCATTGAGCCGCTCGCCAATACTGCTTCGCTGGTCATGGGTACCGACGTTGAGAAGCCGGCCGCGAGCATCGGCGTCGTCGACAGCGGCGTCGAGGTCTTTGTGGTGCTCGAGGGTAAGGTCGACCTTTCGGCCGAGAAGGCGCGCCTGGAGAAGGAGATCGCCGCGGCCCAGAAGGAGCTCGCCGGCTGCGAGAAGACGCTCGCCAACGAGGGCTTTGTGGCCAAGGCCGCACCTGCCGTGGTCCAGAAGAAGAGGGACCGTGCAGCTGAGCTCAAGGAGATCCTGGCGGCACTGACCTCGCAGGTTGCTGACTTCTCGTAGTTCTTACTGAGGGGCGCGTCCCGACGCTTTGCTCGCTACTGCGGACAGTCCTGCGCAAGACGGACAGCACATTAAGTGCTGTCCTTTGCGTGCGGAACTTGTATCGAGCAAAGCGTCGGGCCGCTCCTAGTGCGGTTACATGGCTGCTTGCAACTGGTAGGTTAGGGCCACCTGGTTGTGGCCTTGATCTCGCTGCAAGCGGATATAGGCTGATATTGTCAACGCGAGGGGCTCATTCTTTTTGGTGGGCCTCTTTTCTGTTATGGGGGACTTTGGGTTATGGCTAAGCGTTCTGGGTCGTATGTCGTTCCTTTCTCGTTTGAGCTGCTTTCGTTTGATGAGGCTGTGGGACTTGCTGCTGATACAGGGCGGATTTCTGGGGATGCTGGTCCTCTGCTCGAGACGGTTGTCGATATGCTCGATGAGCTGGGACGTCCGGATGAGTATTTCGATTGCATTCAGGTTGCCGGCACTAATGGCAAGACTTCGACCACGCGTTTTTCGGCCGCTATCCTTCGCGGCGAGGGGCTCAAGACCGCGCTGTATACGTCGCCGCAGCTTGTTCGCTATCCCGAGCGCATGGAGGTTGACGGGCGCGTTGTGAGTGACGAGGCGTTTGCTCGAGGCGTTTCTGCTGCCGTTGAGGCGGGGCGCCGCGTGAATGCTCGTCGTGTGGCGGCGGGGGAGCGCGCCTATACCATCACCCCGTTTGACCTGCTGACGGCTGCCGCACTTGTGGTGTTTGCCGAGGCCGCGGTGGATGTTGCCGTGCTTGAGGTTGGCATGGGCGGACGTTGGGATGCAACGAGTGCGACCGATCCTGTGGCCGTCGCCATTACGGGCATTGGGCTTGACCATATGAAGGTCCTTGGCGATACGCTCGAGGCTATTGCGGGGGAGAAGGCTGCGGTTATTAAGCCTGGGCGCTTGGTTGTTTTGGGCGAGGGTACGCACGAGGCGAGTGTTCAGCGCGTGATGGATGCGCGTTGTCGCGAGTGCGGCGTTGTTCCGCTCGTGGTGAATCATGTCACGACCAAGGTGCCGGCGCATGTGGGCGATACGGTGGAGTTTGGCTGTACCACATCGCGTGCGATTTACACATCGAGCATGGTCAAGCCGGCGTATCAGCCGCAGAATGCTGCGTGCGCGATTATGCTGTGCGAGGGGTATCTGGGCCGCGAGCTCGATCACGACAAGCTCGATGCTTCGCTTATGGGTTGCCCCACGCCGGGCCGATTTGATGTTCTGGGAACTGATCCGCTCAAGCTGATCGACGCCTGCCATAACCCTCAGAGCTGCGAGAACTTTGTGAGCGCGCTGGACGAGATCGATCCGTGCGTGGAGAATCGCCCCACGCTGCTGTGCGCCGCGCTGGCCGACAAGGACGTGGCGGGCATCGTCGACGTACTGATCCCGGCCTTCCCGCGCGTGGTCGTGACCCAGACCGATTCCGATCGCGCCTTGCCGGCAGAGGAGCTCGCCGCCCTAGTGGACGCCGACAAGCTCGCGGGTGTGTATCCCAGCGTGCCCGAGGCCCTCGCGGCCCTCGATGCCGCGGGCGAGCCCTTCGTAGCAGCCGGCACCATCACCCTAGCCGGCGAAGTAGCGGGGCTGCTCCGTTAACCCATCCCCTCATCAGTTGCGGTGATATACGGACTGTTGTACAAGTCAGAAGCCTCAAACAGTCCGTATATCACCGCAACTCAAAAGCAGTCAATTTGGGACGGGGCTATTTTGACTACCCTGTGCCCCGAGTTGACTCGCTTGTCACGAAATGGGCCTATTTACTACGTTTGACCGGTAACCCTCGACCATACCGAGAATTGCGAAATCAAAACCGACGCTCCTATAAGTTGTCAATAGGCAGTTTGCGGGAGCGCTCCCTTCAATTCGCACAGGAGCTCGTAATACCTCCTCTCCAGTTTCGTCGACCGCCGTTTC
>USIE01000011.1 GCA_900554645.1 uncultured Collinsella sp.
CTGCCGCTCGCAGTCTCATCCCGACGTCGTACAAAGCGTTTCCAGCCATAAAAAAGCCTCCCATTTCTTGTGTCCAAGAAATGGGAGGCAGTTCAGAAACGCTTGGCGTTTTCTTTTAGGCCTCGGCGGCGAGCACGCGGCCCGTCATCTCGGCGGAAGGCTCCAGACCAGCCATGGTGAGCATAGTCGGGGCGATATCGGATAGACGACCGTCCTCGATACCGGTGAGCTGTGCCTTCTCATCAACGATGATGAACGGCACGCGGTTGGTGGTGTGAGCCGTAAACGGATGCTTGGAACCGTCGGAAGCAACGTCAAACATGTGATCGGCGTTGCCGTGGTCGGCGGTAATCAACGCAAAGCCGCCCTTGGCGAGAATCGCCGGGACAACCTTGGACAGGGCATCGTCAACAGCCTCGACGGCCTTAACGGCAGCGTCGAAGACACCGGTGTGACCAACCATGTCGCAGTTCGCGAAGTTCACGATGTAGAAATCAGCGCGATCCTCGTTGATGGCGGCGACAAGCTTCTCGGTAACCTCGGGAGCGCTCATCTCGGGCTGCAGATCGTAGGTAGCGACCTTGGGGGAAGCGACGAGCACGCGCTCCTCGCCCTCCTTGGGCTCCTCGATGCCGCCGTTGAGGAAGAACGTCACGTGGGCGTACTTCTCGGTCTCGGCAGTGTGCAGCTGCTTCAGGCCATTGGCGGCGATGACGTCGGCCAGGACGTTCTCGGGGAACGTCTTGGGGAAGGCGACCTCGACGTCAAACGTCGGATCGTACTCGGTCATCGTCACAAAGTGCGAGAGCTTAATCTGCTCGCGCTCAAAGCCGTCGAACTCCTTGTCCGTAAACACGCGGGTCATCTGACGGGCGCGGTCGGGACGGAAGTTGAAGAAGATGGCCGCGTCGCCCTCGTGGATGCCCTCATTGTGGGCAGCGAAGGGCTCGACGAACTCGTCGCCGCGCGGATCCTTCTCGTAGTAGGCCTTGATGCCGGCAACGGGGTCGGTATCGGCATCGGACGCATTGACCATGACGTCGTAGGCACGCTGGATGCGCTCCCAACGGTTGTCGCGGTCCATGGCCCAATAGCGGCCCGAGACGGTGGCGACGCGAGCGTCGCAACCGGTCTCCTCGGAGATCTTAGCCAGGAAGGCGCAGAACTCGCTCATGTAGCCAGCACCGGACTGCGGGTCGACGTCGCGGCCGTCCATAAAGGCGTGGACACGAACGGTCTTGACGCCATGCTGGGCAGCCATCTTGACCAGAGCCTCGACGTGGTTCATATGGGAATGAACACCGCCAGGGCTCATAAGGCCCATAAGGTGAAGGGTCTTGCCGTCAGCCTTGACATCGTCCATAGCCTTGACGAAAACCTCGTTCTTGGCGATGGAGCCGTCCTTGATGGCATTGTTGATGCGCGAAAGCTCCTGGAACACGATGCGGCCGGCACCGATGTTGAGGTGACCCACCTCGGAGTTACCCATCTGGCCGTCGGGAAGGCCCACGTCCTCGCCCGAAGCACCGAGCGTGGTGTGGGGGTACTTCTCGTACAGGCCATCAAGGAAGGGCGTCTTGGCAGCGGCGACGGCGTTCTCGCCATCGGCCGGAGCAAGGCCGCAGCCATCCATGATAATCAGGAGTGCAGGAAGATGACGTTGTGCCATATGTCCTACTCGCCTGCCTTGACGACCATAGAGGCGAAGTCGGCAGCCTTGAGCGAAGCGCCGCCCACGAGGGCGCCGTCAACGTCGGGCTTGGCGACGAGCTCGGCGATGTTTCCGGGCTTGGCGGAACCGCCATACAGCACGCGGATGCCGTTAGCGAGCTCCTCGCCGAACATCTCTTTGAGGGTCTCACGGATAGCACCGCAGACCTCCTGAGCGTCCTCGGCGGTAGCGGTCTTGCCTGTGCCGATGGCCCAGATGGGCTCGTAGGCGACGACGACCTGCTTGGGGCAGGTGATCTCAAGGCCAGCAAGGCCAGCCTTGACCTGGTTCACGACGTGCTCGACATAGGTGCCAGCCTCGCGGACCTCGAGGGACTCGCCGCAGCAGAAGACGGGAACAAGGCCGGCGGCAACGAGAGCCTTGGCCTTCTTGTTCTGGTCCTCGTCGGTCTCGTGGAAGTAGTCGCGACGCTCGGAGTGACCGATGATGCAGTAGGTGCAGCCAGCGGACTTGAGCATGTCGCAAGAGGACTCGCCGGTGAAGGCACCCTTGGCCTCCCAGTACACGTTCTGTGCACCGAGGGCGATGGGGGCAGCCTGAATGCGGTCATGAACCGTGGTGATGTCGATGGTCGGAGGGCAGACGAGCACCTCGACGCCAGCCGGAACCTCGGGCAGAGCCTGAGCCAGCTCGTCGGCGAGCTTGGCAGCCTCGGCGACGTCGTTGTTCATCTTCCAGTTACCAGCGATAAGAAGGGTGCGATTAGGCATCGAGAAGCGCCTCCACTCCGGGCAGGGCCTTACCCTCGACGAGCTCCATGGAAGCGCCGCCACCGGTGGAGATCCAGCTCATCTTGTCGGCCAGGTTGAACTTGTTGACAGCTGCGACAGAGTCGCCACCGCCGATGATCGAGGTGCAGTCGGCCTCGGCAACAGCCTCGGCGATAGCCTGGGTGCCGTGAGCGAAGTTGTCGAACTCGAAGACGCCCATGGGGCCATTCCAGAACACGGTCTTGGCGCCCTTGACGGCCTCGGCATAGAGCTCCTCGGTCTTGGGGCCGATGTCCATGCCCTCACGATCGTCGGGGATAGCGTCGGAAGCGACAACCTCGGGGACAGCGTCCTCGCCAAAGTGATCGGCAACGCGGTTGTCGATGGGGAGCAGGATCTTGACGCCCTTCTCCTCGGCCTTCTTGAGCATCTCGCCGGCGCGCTCGACCCAGTCCTCTTCCTTGAGGGACTGACCAACGGACAGGCCCTGAGCCAGGAAGAAGGTGTAGGCCATGCCGCCACCGATGATCAGGGTGTCAGCGGAGTCGATGAGGTGATCGAGAACGCCGATCTTGGAGGAAACCTTGGAACCGCCGACGATAGCGACGAAGGGGCGCTCGGGCTCGGCGAAGATGCCGGTCAGCGTGTCGACCTCCTTCTCGAGCAGGAAGCCAGCGACGGCAGGCAGGTAAGCGGCGGGGCCCACGACGGAACCCTGGGCGCGGTGGGCGGTGCCGAAGGCATCGAGAACGAAGACGTCGCCATAGGAAGCGAGCTTCTTGGCGATCTCGGGATCGTTCTTCTTCTCACGCTTATCGAAGCGGACGTTCTCGAGAACGAGAACCTTGCCCGGCTCGACGGCAGCGACAGCCTCGGCAGCCTTCTCGCCGTAGGTGTCGGCGACAAAGGAGACGTCGAGACCGGAGAGCTCGGCGAGCTTCTTGGCGACGGGCTCGAGGGAGAGCTCGGGCTGGAAGCCGGTGCCCTCGGGACGGCCGAGGTGGCTCATGAGGATGACGCGAGCGTTGTGCTCGACGAGGTAGTTGATGGTGGGCAGGGCAGCCTTGATACGGGTGGTGTCGCCAACGACGCCATCCTTGATCGGCACGTTAAAGTCAACGCGGACGAGAACGCGCTTGCCGTCGACATCGATGTCGCGGACGGTCTTCTTGGTAAAGGCCATGTTTGCTTCTACCTTTCGTACGTGTCTGCCTCCCATTACGGCAGACGATTTCCTATAAAAAGGGCGCGACCCTAGGGTGTAAGCCCTATAAGGCCGCGCCCTTCTTTAGACGCTCAACGAGCTATTCGCTAAAAGCTAAATTAAGCAACGAACTTCTCGAAGTACTTGATGGTGCGGACCATCTGAGAGGTGTAGGAGTTCTCGTTGTCGTACCAAGAGGTGACCTGAACGAGGGTCTGGCCGTTGCCGAGGTCAGAGCACATGGTCTGAGTGGCGTCGAAGATGGAGCCGTGGGTCTCGCCGATGATGTCGGTGGAGACGATGTCGTCCTCGTTGTAACCGAAGGTCTCGGAGATGGTGGAAGCGTAGGCCTTCATAGCGGCGTTGACCTCGTCGACGGTGACCTTCTTGTCGACGACAGCGTAGAGGTTGGTGATGGAGCCGGTCGGCGTCGGGACGCGCTGGGCGGCACCGATGAGCTTACCGTTGAGCTCGGGGAGAACCAGGCCGATAGCCTTGGCAGCACCGGTGGTGTTGGGGACGATGTTGACGGCGCAGGCGCGGCTACGACGCTTGTTGCCCTTGCGCTGCGGGCCGTCGAGCGGCATCTGGTCGCCGGTCCAGGCGTGAATGGTGGTCATGATGCCGGACACGATGGGAGCGAAGTCGTTCAGACCCTTGGCCATCGGGGCGAGGCAGTTGGTGGTGCAGGAAGCAGCGGAGATGATGTTGTCCTCAGCGGTCAGCGTCTCGTGGTTGACGTTGTACACGATGGTGGGCAGATCGCTGCCGGCCGGAGCGGAGATGACGACCTTCTTGGCGCCAGCGTTGATGTGGGCCTGAGCCTTAGCCTTGCTGGTGTAGAAGCCGGTGCACTCGAGAACGACGTCGACGTCGAGGTCGCCCCAAGGCAGGTTGTTGGCGTCGGCCTCCTTGTAGATCTTGATCTCCTTGCCGTCAACGGTGATGGAATCCTCGCCAGCAACGACCTCGTGATCGCGAGCGTAGTTGCCCTGCGTGGAGTCGTACTTCAGCAGGTAAGCGAGCATATCGGGAGAGGTGAGGTCGTTGATAGCGACGATCTCGGAGCCCTCATGACCGAACATCTGACGGAAAGCCAGACGACCGATGCGACCGAAGCCGTTAATAGCAACCTTTACTGCCATTGTGTCTCCTTTCGTAAGGCCCCCGCGAGCTACAGCGCCCGCCGTTGAGGCCCACAAACTAACCACTCGCCTAATATACCTTTTTTTTGACTTGAATTTCACGAGAATGCTCGAAATTGAAAATCAAATTTACGTTAAAACGTTTTAAAGAATAAAATAGCAGCTAAATCCGTATATAAGTCGATACTTCAAACTACCTGTTTGCTTCAATGAGCTTTTCAAGCCGTAAAACACGATGGTAGAGGGCCGACTTCGACAAGGGAGGGTCAGCCATCTCCCCTAAATCACGCAGCGACAGATCGGGATAGCGCTCGCGCAGGTCGCAAAAGACCGCCAAGGCATCCGGAAGCGCATCGCGAAGGCCGCGCTGCTCGAGCTCATCGATAAGCGCAAGCTGATGTTGGGCAGCACCGGCGCTTCTGGTCTGGTTGGCCAGCTCGGCATTCACGCGACGGTTCACATCGTTCTTAACCAACTTGACCGCGCGTGCCTCCTCAATCTCGGTAACGCTGCGCTTGGCACCAATCAGCTTTAATAGATGCTCGATTTCCTCGGCGCTCTTAATGTACACGGCATATGACCCCCGCCGTGCATTAACACGAGCATGGACCCCAATCTGCTCCAACAGATCGCAAAGCCCCTTGGCATATTGCTCGCCCTGCACCGCGATCTCCAAATGAAAATCGCCGCGTGGATCGGCCACGAAGCCGCCCGCGATGAGCGCGCCGCGGATATAGGCAAGTCTACAGCAAGGACGGGCAACGATATGTCGGGGCACGCCGGCGACAAGTCCTCCCCTACGGTCGAGAATGCCCAGCAGCACCAGAGCCTTGTCCAGGTCGGGTTGATCGGGCAGGGTAATGAGATAGTTACGGACCTTATGCAAGACCGATTTACGAACGGTGAATTCCGTTTTGAGCTTAAGGATGCGATGCGTCAGCGTGATCATCGTGCGCGCGACGGCTCCCGTCTCAGTCGCAACTGTCAAACGATACCGCCCAGAGCCGGTAAGCGAGAGCGTACCACTCACGCGCGTGAGGGCGGCAAGTGTCGACAAGTCGCAGTATTCACATTCGGGTTCGCAGCGCGCAAGCTCGTCGCGCACCTCAGCGGTAAACGACATGCAGGCCTATGCCTTCGTGTTGGCGCGCGACAGATCGCGGTGGGAGATGCTCACGTGATACTGGGCGCCTTCCAGGTAACGGGCCGTGGCCTCGGCAATGGCGACGCTACGGTGCTGTCCGCCCGTGCAGCCGATGGCGATAGAAAGCTGCGGTTTACCCTCCGCGATATAGCCCGGCATCACTGTATCGAGCAGCTGTGTCCAAGCCTTCCAAAACTCCTGCGTCTTGGGATGGTCCAGAACAAAATCGGAGACCTTTTTATCGAGACCGGTCATCGTGCGCATCTCGGGATCGTAGAACGGATTGGGCAGGAAGCGGACGTCGATCATAATGTCCGCCTCGACGGGCATGCCGTGCTTAAAGCCAAACGAGAACACGTGGACGTCCATGAGCTGTTGGTCGGACAGTTCGGAAAATGCCATACGTAGCTTGTTGCGCAGCGCAGAGGTGCGCAGACGGCTCGTGTCGATAATCATATCGGCTCGATCGCGCACGCCCTGCAGCTGAAGGCGCTCGCGCTGAATGGCATCGGCCGTAGTCTCCCCCGGCTTGGCAATGGGATGACGGCGGCGATTTTCGCTGTAGCGACGAATCAGCACCTCGTCAGAAGCCTCCAGGAACACGATGTCGCAGCTCATCTCGCGTTCTTCGAGCGCGGCGACCGCATCGAGCAACTCGTCAAACAGTCCCTGGCTACGCAAATCGCAGGTGACGGCGAGATGCCTGCCCACGCCCGTATTGATGCCGACGAGCTCGGCAAGCTGGGCGATGAGACGCGGAGGTAGGTTATCAATGCAAAAATAGCCCATGTCCTCGAACACGTGCATGGCCTGTGTGCGGCCCGATCCGGACATTCCGGTGATGATGACGATATCGGGGATGCGCTCCGAGCGCTCCGCCGCATCCATGGCATCTCCCTTTTGCATGTGCTGCCTCCCAAAAACAAGCGCGGGACCCAGCAACCCGGATCCCGCGCGGTCAATTGCCTATATTGAGTATACCGCCCCGAGCGGATACGAGGCCTGTCTTACGCCTCAAGCGCAGCCTTGAACCAACTCGTAATACTCGTGGGGTGTGTGATGGCGGTGCCGACGACAACGGCCCAGGCGCCAGCATCGATCGCGGCGCGAGCCTCCTCGGGCGTGTGCACGCGGCCCTCGCAGATGATGGGAAGACCGGGGAATTCCTCGGTCGCCTGACGCAGGAGCGGCAGATCGGGGCCATCGGCCATGGTGCAGTCGATGGCGGCGACGCCGTGAGAAAGCGTGGTGGATACCAGGTCAAAGCCCATATCAACAGCACGGCGAATGTCCTCGATGGTGGCACAATCGGCCATCAGGAGCACACCCTCCTCGTGCAGCGGGCGGAAGGTATCCTCGACCGTCTTACCATCGGGGCGCGGACGATCGGTGGCGTCGATCGCCACGATATCGGCACCGGCAGCAACGCAGGCGCGAGCGTGACGCAGCGTCGGCGTGATGTAAACGCCCTCGTGCCCATCCTTCCACAGGCCGATAACAGGAACCTCACAGCGGCCCTTAATGGCGGCAATGTCGGCAAGGCCCTGGCAGCGAATGGCGGCGGCGCCGCCAAGCTCGCAAGCGCGGGACATTTGAGCCATGGTCTCGGGCGTACGAAGCGGCTCGCCCATATACGCCTGAACGCTCACGACGAGCTTGCCCTTCAGGGATTGAATCAAAGGATCGACGGTCATGTTCGACTCAACCTTTCTCAAAACAGCCTTCTGAGACACCGCACCTTGACGTTCAAACCGTCGCTCGCGTACCGAAGTACGCTTCGCTCCTCTTTCACGTCAATCTGCGGCACCTCAGAAGGCGCACTTGGTAGTTATGTTTACTTCAACGACGCAAGAAGGTGTTCGGCGGCACCGATGAGCGGCGCGTCGCCCTCCAGAGAGCCGATGAGGATCGGCGTGTCCTGAAGCGGGTCGAGCGCCTGGCTGGCATAGCCCTCGTGCACCGAGTCCTTCCACGTCTGTGAACGCCAATCGGGACCTTGGTGAATCACGCCGCCCGAAAGCACGATGACCTCGGGGTCCAGGATGTTAGCGAGCGAGCCCAAGCTGGCACCCAGCGCAAAGCCGGCGTCATGGATGACCTCGGTCGCCTTTGCGTCGCCCGCACGGCACAGGTCGTTCACGTCACGGCCGACCGAAGGACGGCTGGGGTCGACGCGGCCAAAACGCTCATCGTACATACGACCAATGGAAGTGCCCGAAGCAACCGACTCCAGATGGCCGGAACGCCCGCAGGCGCAGGGAATGCCGGCGGCAGCCGAGCACTCGATGTGGCCCATATGGCCGGCAGCACCATGGAAGCCCTGCATCACGCGGCCGTTCTCGACATATGCGCCGCCGATGCCCGTACCGATGCCCAAACACAAGACGGAGAACTTGCCCTTACCGACGCCCCAGTGGGCCTCGCCCAGAGCATGAGCCTGCACGTCGCCTACAACGGCAACGGGAAGGCCGAGGTCCTCGCGCAGGCGCGGCCCCAACTGAACGCCGGACCAGCCGGGCATAATCTCATTGGCATACGCGATGGCGCCCGTCTTGGGGTCGACGACGCCTGCGGCGCCAATACCGACACCGAGGACCTCGACATCGGGGTTCGCCTCAATGGCGGCCTTAATAGACGCCTCGATGCGCTGGAAAACTGCCTCGCCGCCCTCTTTGGCCTCAGTGGGGACCTCAGCTTCAAAGACCGGATGGGGCACGCTGCCATCAGCCGGATACTCCATAATGGCAGTCGCGATCTTAGTTCCGCCGATATCGACAGAGCAGACGTACTTGTTCTCCATGTCGTTCTCCTTCGGAGACAAAAACAACTACAGGAAATGAGGGCAGAATTATCGCCACAGTTTGGTAAAGGTTTCCCAGGTGTCCGAGATCGCCGCGAAGCCTCGCGGCCATTGACCTAATGGGTCATGGCCGCAAGGCTGAACGGCGAGGTCGGGTGCCTGGGGAAGCTTTACAGGAGACCGTTGTCCTGGAGGACCTTCCTAATCGCCTCGACGTTCTCGCCGGTCATGGCCTTCACCGGGCGCGGCATGGTCGGGCTGTCGAAGATACCCATGAGGTTCATAGCGGTCTTGAAGGCGCCGACGCCACCGGCATAGCCCTGGACGCCCGAGGTGACATCCCAGATGTGCGAAATCTCATTGAGGCGATCCTGCTCGGCCTTGACGGTAGCCCAGTCGCCGGCCTGAGCGGCCTTCCACTGACGCACGTAGCCCTCGGGCTCAACGTTGGCGAGACCCGGGACGGAACCGTCGGCGCCACCGAGGTAGGCACCGTCAACGACGACCTCGTGACCGGTGAGGATGCTCATCGGGTGGCCGTTCTTCTCGTTCTCCTGAACGAGGTAGCGGAACGAGATGTCATCACCCGAGGAATCCTTGACGCCGGCCAGGACGCCCTCGGCGCCGAGCTTGGCAAGGAGCTTCCAGGGGAGCTTGGTGTGGACGCACACGGGGATGTCGTAGGCGAAGATGGGCAGGTCGAGCTCCTCGTGCAGGATGCGGAAGTGCTCCTCGACCTCGGTCATGCCCTGCAGGGCATAGAACGGGCAGGTGGCGACAAGCGCATCGGCGCCCAGCTCCTGAGCGACCTTACCATGCTCGATCATGCGCTCGGTCTCGGTATCGATGATGCCGACCAGAACGGGAACGCGGTGGTCGACGATGCGCACGGCCTCGGCGACAATCTGGCGACGGCGCTCGTCGGTGGAGAAGACGACCTCGCCCGAGGAGCCCAGGAAGAACAGGCCATCGACGCCGGCATCGATCATGCGGTTGATGCTGCGCTCAAAGGAGGCAACGTCGAGCTGGTGATCTTCGGTATCGGGAACAACGACGGGAGGGATAACGCCGGTGAATTTCTGAGTTGCCACAAGAATCTCCTTAGTTGTCTGGCGGGCGGCCCTATGCCGCCCACTCTTGTTGGCAGTGTCCAGGCCGTCTAGGCCAAAGAACACGGGTAGAACGTTTCGTTAAAGAAGTCGACGACTTCGTTTTCGAACGCATTGATGCGCTCATGAGCGTATTTGGCATAAATGATATGCCTCCGGTCACACTCAAGACCGTTGAAAACGGCAAGCTGGCCCTTGGGATCGCTCACGGTATCCATAAGCGATGTGCCCATGAGCACCGATCCGCGCACCCGAGACGACAGTGCCTCGAGGCCGACGGGAATTGGATTGGCAACCGCCGTGCAGGCAAGGCCCCGCTCGTCCAGAGCAGAAACCGCCAGCGCGACACCGCCGCCAAGGCCCTCGCCCCACGCAAAAATGCGATCGGGGTCCACGCCATCAAGATTGCGCGCGACCTTCGCCAACGCGCAGCCCCAACGGACGCGCCTGACAAAAGCAGGCGAGGTAATCCCCTGCCGCAGATCACTGAGTCCAATCGCCTCATCGTCCAGTGCAAGCACGGCATACCCCATAGCGGCAAATCTCGTCATGTGATGCCAGCCACGCACAGGCCGATCGACGTCGTGGAACATCAGGCACAGCGGCACGCGCTCAGATACTCGGGCACGACCAACAGGCTCAATCAAACGAGCGTGGACCGCATCGTCACCGAGCTCAAAGGAAACCTCCGAGTAACGGGCGCAGGGGTTAGCAAAGTCAATCGCCGTAATGGCCAGGCCTTGAATCTCAAGATTCGAAGCGCATGTCTCTAAATCAGAAACATCTGCTTGGACATCACCGTGCCAGTCCCGATATTCTGCGAGCCTTGACGAAACCGTCCCAGTAATCCCCGCAAGCTCGGGGACAATCAACTCATCGATATTGCTCTCGCACTTAGACATGAGCCTCCCCTCCCTCGCAGAAAAACGGAATGATCAGATCATCAAAGTCCTGAATCTCCTCGTGGCCAAAACCTTCAAAGAACTCATGACGCTTTTCACAGGTCAGGTTGTTGTAGACCGCAAACTGCGTCGCCGGCGGGCAGACGATATCGGCTGTGCCCGTGCCAAACAGCACGGGGCATTTGACCATGGGGGCAAAGTTCTTGGAATCGAAGTACGCCAGCTTGGCATAGGCTTCCTCGATACGAGTCGAGTCCTCGTCAAACCAGCGAGACCAGTAGCGCAGACCCTCGTAGGCAATGTCGTCGGCATCCAAATCCCAGACCAGGCGGAAATCCGATAAGAAGGGATAGAGGATGGCGGCGCGATTGATGAGCTCGCTGTTAAGCGCGCAGGTCGCAATGCCCAAACCGCCGCCCTGCGACGCGCCGTTCACAAACACACGGGCAAGATCGATGCCCTCGAGCTCGCGAACGATACGGCACAGAATGCGGATATCCTGATGTAGGCGGACATAGTAGAGGTTGGCTGGGTCGCCGTCGATACCGGCGACGATATGGCCCGCGACCGTCGTGCCCTCAAATCCACCAATGTCCTCGGAGGGGCCTCCTTGGCCAGGACAATCGAGAGCAATGAGCGCCATGCCCATGCCCGCAAACGACGCTTGCTCAAACCAGCTGCGGCTCGCACCCGGATATCCATGGAACTGAAGTACCAATGGCACGTGCTCGTCCGAGACAGGTTTAAGGTACTTGGCATGCAGGCGTGCACCACACATGCCGGTATACCAGAGGTCGAAAAACCGACAGGTCGCGGAATCCGCAACCGAAGCCGCCTCAATCGCATAATCGAGCTCGACGGCGTCGGCCTCGGCCATGCGGTCCTTCCAAAAGAAATCGAAATCCGATGGACGGGGCATAGCGCCTCGATATTCACCAAATTGCTGTTGTAGCTCCTGAGCACTTGGCATGGCTCGTGAACCCAACCTTTCGAAATCGTAACGGAGGTGCGCCCGGTAAGGGAACCGGGCGCACGGGAGGGAAAGCGAGGCTACTCGCCGAGCTTGGGATGCAGCAGCGACGGCGCAGCGCCGAGCAGCATCTTGGTGTAGGGGTCCTGAGGGTGCTGGAAAACCTGCTTGGCCTCGCCCTGCTCGACGATCTTGCCGCCATTCATAACGATGATGTCGTCAGAGATATAGCGGACCGTCTGGATGTCATGGCTGATGAACACCATGGCCAGGCCGAGCTCCTTTTTAAGGTCGGTCAACAGGTTCAGAATCTGCGCGCGGACCGAAACGTCCAGAGCCGAGGTGGGCTCGTCGGCGATGATGGCATCGGGGTTCAGCGACAGGGCACGGGCAATTGCGACGCGCTGGCGCTGGCCGCCCGAAAGCTGGCCGGGAAGAACCTCGGCGGCAGAGCTGGGCAGACCGGTGAGCTCCAAGAGCTCCTTGACGCGCTTCTCCTGCTCGGCCTCGGTACCCAGGTTGTGGACGCGCATGGGGTCGAGCAGTTGCTCACGAACGACCATGCGGGGGTTGAGCGCCGTGGCCGGGTTCTGGAACACGACCGAGATGACGCGACCCATGTGGCGACGGTCCTCGGCGGTACGCTTGGTAACGTCCTTGCCCTTAAAGTAGACCTTGCCGCTCGTGGGGGCCTGCAGGCCGCACATGACGTTGGCGGTGGTGGACTTTCCGCAACCGGACTCGCCGACGATGCCGATGGTCTGTCCGGGCATGAGCTTAATCGTTACACCCTGGACGGCGTGAACCAGGTTGGGGTGCAGAATCGAGCCGGTACGGGTCCTAAAGGTGACGTGGACGTCATCAAGGAAGATGATCGGCTCGACGCCGTTGACTGCGGTCTCGCTCATCTACATCACCTCCGCGTGAGGGGTCAAACCATTTGCCTTGAGCACCTCATCGGGGAGCTCGGAATAGAAGTGCTCGGTGCCGGGCACGCGCTTGAAGACCGGACGGGTGTCCAGGCCAATGCGCGGATGGCTCGAGCGAGGTGCGAAGCGATCGCCCTTGGGGAAATCGCGCGGGCTCGGAACGGCGCCGGGCACCTGGTGCAGGCGGCCCGAACCGCTCTCGATGGACAGGACGGAACCCAGAAGACCGCGAGTGTACTCGTGGATCGGGTTGGTGAGCAGCTCCTTGGTGGGCGCCTGCTCGATAACCTGGCCAGCGTACATAACCGTGATGTTATGGGCGACCTCTGCGACCAGTGCCAGGTCGTGCGAAACGAAGATCATGGCAAAGCCGAGCTTGGCCTGAAGATCGTTGAGCAGCTTGATGACCTGCTTCTGGACAGTTACGTCCAGAGCGGTCGTGGGCTCGTCGCAGATGACCAGCTTGGGGTCGCGGGTAAGGGCCATAGCGATCAGAACGCGCTGACGCTGACCACCGGAAAGCTCATGCGGATAGCTCTCGAGCGTGCGCTTGGGGTCGAGGCCCACGAGCTCTAGGAGCTCCTCGGCACTACGGGTGCCGCCGCGCTTGGTGAGCTGCTTCATCTGGGCGGAAATGAGCATGGAGGGGTTGAGCGAGGACAGGGCGTCCTGATAGACCATAGCGATATCGGTACCGCGCAGGCCGAACCACTCCTTCTTGCTCATCTTGAGCAGGTCGCGGCCCTCCCAAAGAACCTCACCGGAAAGATGCTCGTCATCGTCGGTCAGGCCCATGATGGCCAGCGTGGTGATGGACTTACCGCAGCCGGACTCGCCTACCAGGCCCATGGTCTGGCCGGGACGGACATCAAAGTTGACGTGGTCGACGACGTTGATGTCACCGTGGTGCTCAAACTGGATGCAGAAATCGCGGACCGAAAGGATCGGCTCAACGGACTCATCGGGCACATGGCGGTCGTTACGCTTGAGTTCGACATCACGCAGAGCGCCAAGACGGGCGGACAGGGACTGAGCCTGCTCCTTGTAGGCGCGAACGGGGTCGGAGACCAGCAGGTCGGCCTCGCGGCGCTTGGAGGAGTCGGTCGGATCCAGGGCGGCAGAGGGAGCAGCGGCCATGGCGTCGGTAATGCCCTCGGAGAGGATGTTGAGTGCCAGGCAGGTGATCATGATGGCCAGGCCCGGGAACAGCGCCTGCCACCAACGGCCAGCGAGCACGCCACCGCGAGCATCGGCGAGGATGTTGCCCCAGGTAGCGGTAGGCTCCTGAATACCAGCGCCGATAAAGGTCAGCGAGGCCTCGAAGATGATGGCGTCGGCGACCAGAGTTACGGTGAAGACCATAATCGGGGCGATGCAGTTGCGAAGGACGTGCTTGATCAAAATCCACGGAGCCTTGGCGCCGGAAACGATGACCGCGCGGACATAGTCCTCGCCGTACTCGGACACGATGTTGGCGCGCACGATACGGGCAATCTGCGGAGTGTACATAAAGCCGATGGCGAAGATGATCGACGGCACGGAGTTGCCCAGGATGGAGACGAAGACGGCAGCAAGGGCGATGCCCGGGATGGACATGATGATGTCCAGGATGCGCATGATCGCCTCGGAAACGGACTTGCGCGAAACCGCCGCGAGGGCGCCCACGACCGAACCGCAAACCAGAGCCATGGCGGTAGCACCGAAGCCGATGATCAGCGAGTAACGGCCACCGTAAAGCATACGCGACAGGATGTCGCGGCCCTTATCGTCGGTACCGAAGATAAATCCATTGCCGGGAGCCTGGCGAGCAGTGAAAATCTCGACCGGGCTATAGGGGGCAAGAAGGGGCGCCAGAATCGCGGTCAGGGCAACCAGCACCAGCACGACGGCGGCAATCTTAGAAGACAGCGTCATCTTCTTCCAGCCACCGAGCTTGAGCCCCTTGGAGGCAGCTTTCTCGAGCTGCTCGGTTTGCTTCTCTCGAATCTTTACCATAATCTACACCGTCCTGATGCGCGGGTTGATGAGCAGGTAGAGCATGTCAACCACGATGTTGATGATGATGAAGGCAAGAGCAACGACGATGACGACGCCCTGAACCAGGTTCGCCTCGTTGCCCTGAACGCCCTGCAGAATCGCAGTACCCATGCCGGGGAGGTTGAAGATGACCTCGATGACGACGGCGCCGCCCATAAGGTAACCGATCTTAAGACCGAGGGTGGTGACCGGGGTGATCAGCGCGTTGCGAAGAACGTTGATGCCGACGACGACCTTCTCGGGAACGCCGGCGCCACGGGCCATGCGGACGTAGTCCTTGTCGAGCTCCTCGACCATGGCGGTACGCACGATACGAGTCATCTGACCCGTCAGCGGAAATGCCAGGGCGATAGCGGGCATGATCATACGTCCCAGATAGCCAGCCGGGTTGGTGGTGAAGTGAGGCAGAGCACCGGACGCCGGGAGCACCTTAAGGTAGGAAGAGAACAGCAGAATCAACAGAACGGCAAGCCAGAACGACGGGGTTGCCAGGCCGGCGATGGAAAAGACGCGGATCACTTGGTCCGGCCATTTATCGCGATACAGTGCCGCGATGACGCCGAGCAAAAACGAGACGACCGCGCCGATGGCAAGACCGATGAAGGTCAGCTGCATCGTGACGGGCAGGGCCGTGGAGATGCGCTTGGCAACGGAGTTGCGAGCAGCACCATAGGTGCCCATGTCGCCATGAATCAGATCGCCCATATAGCGCACGTAGCGCACGGGCCAGGGGTCGTCCAGACCATACTTCTCATGGTACTCG
This sequence comes from uncultured Collinsella sp., assembly GCA_900554645.1. Lineage (GTDB taxonomy): Bacteria > Actinomycetota > Coriobacteriia > Coriobacteriales > Coriobacteriaceae > Collinsella. The sequence continues at coordinate 15,446 of USIE01000011.1, forward strand.
GCAACCGCCTCGGGCGAGGCACCGTCACCCAACGCCGTGTAGGCGGGGTCGGTCTTGGAGAACGACATAAGGAAGAACACCAGGACGGTGACGCCCAATGCCATGATCGGCAGCGCCACAAGACGCCTTCCAATCAAACGTAGCAAGTTGTTCACGTTCTCTCCCCTTTCTTTTGTCGGTAGGACCAACTGGTATATGAGTACGGATACTCATTACAAGACCCGAGCGACATCGTTGCCGCCCGGGTCTTTGTTTCAACTATGAGGATACGGTCCCAACGACCGACATCCTGCATACAGACTCAAGCGAGTCTTACGCCTTGACGGTCGCAACGCCCCTGAAGGACATGCTCGTCGTGCCGATGCCCTTGAAGCCATCGAGGGCCTCGCCGTTGGGCGCAGTGGACGGATCGTCCCAGGAAGCGGAGACGGTCTTGACGTGGACAACGGGGTACAGAACGGCGTTGTCGGCAATGATGTCGAAGCACTCGTTCCACTTCTTCTGCTGCTCGTCGCCCTCGGCGGCAAGAGCCTCGTCCATGAGACTGTGGAGCTTCTGCCACTCAGCGGACTCCTTCCACGGGCAACGGGTCTGCATCCAGACGTTGTCGCCGTACCACCAGTTGAGCAGCAGGTCGGGGTCAGCGCCGAAGCAGGAAGGATCGCCAGGGGCAAGGAGGATATCGTAGGCCTCGCCGCCGTCGATGGCAGCGTAGGTGGCCGGCGAGGTATCGGTCTGGATGGTCACATCGAAGCCGAGAGCGTCGAGGTCGTTCTTGACCTGGGCGGCCATGCCCTTAATCTGCTCGTTGTCGGTGGTGCGCAGGGTGATAGCACCCGGGGTGATGCCAGACTCCTCGATGAGCTTCTTAGCCTTCTTGGCGTCGGTCTTGTACACCGTGGAAGCCTCATGATAGTTGGTAAAGCTCTTGGGCAGGTAGCAGCTGGCAGCGGTGGCAAGGCCGGCGAAGGTGTTGCTGACCATCTTCTCGGTGTCGAGCGCATACATGACAGCCTGACGGACCTTGACGTTGTTCCAAGGCTCCTTGGCGACGTTGAACATGATGAAGCGGGTGCCGAAACCCTGAACGTTATCGATCTTGCAGCCGGCGCTCTCGAGCTGGTCGACGGCGTCAGCGGTAACGAGCTCCATAACGAGCGTGGAGCCCTCCTGCTGAGCGGTAACGCGAGCGGTGGGGTCGGTCAGGATGCTGTACTGGATCTTCTTATCCTCGGCAGCATACTCACCGTTGTACTCGGGGTTGGGAACCAGGGTGATCTCGGTATCGGAGATAGAGTCGTACATCCAGGGGCCGGAGCCGATCGGCTGCTTGGCGCGATCCTCCTCGGTCTGGGTGGCCGGGGTAACGCGGACGATGGCCAGACGATCCTTGAGCAGGGAGAAGTTGGGGACCTTGGTCTTGACCGTCACGGTGCTGGCGTCCTTGGCCTCGATGGACTCGAAGGGCTGGAAGAACGGAGCATAGGTAGCGGAAGCGGCGCAAGCGGTGTAGGAGGCAACGACATCGTCAGCGGTGACCTCGGTGCCATCGGAGAACTTGGCGCCCTTGCGGATGGTGACCTCGAAAGTGGTGTCGTCCACAGACTTGGGATCGTCGGTGGCGAGCTCGTTGAAGGTGCTGTAGTCGTGGTAATCGATTCCGTAGAGGCCCTCGACGACGTGCCAGTTAGCACCCAGGCCCACAGCGGAGCCGGTGCTGGCGGGATCGAAGCTGGACGGAGCGTAAGCGGAACCAGCGGTGATCACGCCGCCGCCACGGTTGGCGGAATCGGTGGAACCGGAAGCGGAACCCTCGTCGCTGGAGTTGCCACCGCAGCCGGTGAGACCAAGCCCTGCGACAGCAGCGACGCTGCCGGTGAGGCCGAGGAACGAACGCCTGGACATACCCTTGTTGATGATGGCCATGTCTTCTCCTATCAATAGAGAATCTTACCCGGGAGCACCTAGACGTGCCCCCGCGCAACTTGCGGACGATATATACCTTACCTACCGACGAGCCCAACTGAGGTGCCGCGCTCGGCGACCGATACATACATACGCTTGAACGGTATTTACTACCGTTCACCGAATTCATTGACAAACGATTCGCCAGACAGTATGTATCGCCGAGGTGAGATATCAGTCTTCGTCAACCCGCAGGATAGCAGGGTTGTTCACCATGGCTAGTCAAACGTTTTAGCGTTAATAAAACCCGAAATCGGCTGGTAATCGCCGTGAAATAAATGATTGAAAATCACGCAATCATGTATATCAGTTGTTTAGAGGCGTGTTTAGTTTTCGGATTGCTTTGCCGCCGCCTCGGCGCGCTCGGCATTCCATGCAACGAGCGCCTCGTGGACCGCCTTGGCAACATCGGCAGGTATGCCGCGAACTTCCGCGATCTCTTGCTCGCTCGCCGCGCGCAAACGCTTCATCGAGCCAAAATGGCGCATAAGGGCACGTTTTCTGGTGGGTCCCACGCCTGGAACGTCATCGAGTACCGAAACCGTCATGGCCTTGTCGCGCAATTCGCGATGGAACGTGATGGCAAAACGGTGCGATTCATCGCGCACCTGTTTAATTAGATAGAGCGACGCGGACCCGGTCGGCAGCACGACGGGAGTCTCGTCCCAAGGCACGAAAACCTCCTCATCGGCCTTTGCCAAGCCACAAACTGGTATATCGAGCCCAAGAGCCTCAAGTTGCTTGATCGCAGCGGTCAATTGCGGCTTACCGCCATCGACAACGAGCAAATCGGGGCGCGAGCCAAAGCGCTCGTCAGCCATGCGCTCGGGAGCATAGCGTCGTCCCAAAACCTCGGACATCGACACGAAGTCGTTTGCCTCGTCCAATTCGGCCTGAATTTTAAAACGACGGTACTGGCTCTTGTCGGCGCGTCCGTTGGTAAATACCACCATCGAAGCGACCGTAAAGGTGCCATGCAGTGTAGAGATATCGAAGCACTCGATACGCAACGGCGGCGATGGCAGCGCCAACGCACTTTCGAGCTCCAAGAGTGCCCGATTGGTGCGGTCGTCAGCGTACCCCGTTCGCATCATGTAGCGCATGAGGGCATGGCGCGCATTTTTGGATGCCATATCGAGCAGACGATGCTTTTCGCCACGCTGCGGCCTATGGAGATGGCAGGAACGCTCACGCTTGCCCGCAAGCCACTCCCCCAGCGTCTCCGCATCCTCAAGCTCGACAGAGAGGTTTATCTCAGCTGGAATATCAGCCGTCTCGTCGTAATAGCGCTTAAGAAAGCCCGACTGGAGCTCTTCCTCGTCAACATCAAGACCCTTGTCAAGAATGAACTCGCAGGTGCGAACTGTTCGGCCCTCGCGAACGACGAAGACGCAAGCGGCGGAGATGGTCTCCTCGCGATAGAAACCGATAACATCGATATCGACACTGGAGGGAAAAACGACTTGCTGACGGTCGTCCAGACCCCTGATGACCTCCAAACGACGTTTGACGCGGGCGGCGCGCTCAAAATCGAGCGCCTCGGCGGCCTCCGTCATCTCGGATGTCAGCTCGTCGACGACGTCCTTGCGATGGCCCGACAAAAAACGTTCGACACGTTTGACGTTCTTGGCATAGTCTGCCGGGGAAATCGCGCCGACACACGCACCCGGGCCGCGCCCGACATGATAGTCGAAGCAGGGGCGCCCGTTTTGCGCGCAAATCATATTGACGATGTCTTCCTCGCCCTTGTGGGACTCGACGATACGGCGACAACGACGCCACTCCGCACAGGATGCGGAGCAGATGGGGATAACCTTGCGCAGCGTATCTATCGTCTCACGTGCGGCGCGGCTATCGGTATAAGGTCCAAAATAGCGCGTTCCCGGCTTATGACGCTCACGCGTGTATTTGATAGCGGGATACAGGTCGCCCTTTGTAATGGCGATAAAGGGGTAGCTCTTGTCATCCTTGAGGTCGACGTTAAAGTACGGATGGTACTGACCAATCAAATTGCGCTCGAGCACCAACGCCTCGTGCTCGGTCTCCACCACGATATAGTCAAAGCTCGCCACCAGCTGCATCATCAGTGGGATCTTCTGGCGCTCGTCCTGCAGCGTCACGTACTGACGCATACGGGCGCGCAGGTTTTTCGCCTTGCCCACGTAGATGACATCGCCCTTGGCGTCTTTCCAAAGGTAGCAGCCGGGCTGCGTGGGAACGCGCGAAACCTGCTCGGCAAGCGTTGGAATGTTGTCGTGACCGGCCACGCGCACCTACTTGCGACGAATCAGCGCCGAGACCTCGGGCATCTTAAGGACGACGGCAAGGCCAAAGGTAACAGCAAGCGAGACGACACCCGCAACGCAAACGTAGCCAAGAGTAATCAGAATCGAGCCGCCAAGTGCCCCGACAAAGTGCTCAAGCGCCCACATGACGCCGGCGCCTGCGGCAGCACCAAGGCCACCGAGCAAAAGGCCAAAGAAACCGCCATGCAGGATAGATTTAACCTGAAGACCACGCAGACGACGACGCAGCCACCACAGCGAGCAACCGACCAAGATCACGTAGTCGACGACATACGAAAGCGCGATTGCGGGCATACCGAAGCCCAGCACAACGCCAAACAGCAGAACCGAGCCGGCCTGGCCGATGGCGGAATACAGACAATAGCGGCTATAGGGCTTCATGTCGAGCAAGGCAGAGAAGCTCTTCTGCATCAGCACGACCACGCCGTAGAGCGGCAGGGAAAGTGCCAGGTAGATAAGGAACTCCGACACCAGCGCCACACCGGACTCATCGAACTTGCCAGCGCAGTAGATCATGTTGAGCGGACGCGCGAAGACAATCAGGTACAGCGCGAATGGAATCAGGAAGAACAGCATCTGGGCGACGCCACGCGAAATGCCCGTGCGGACGCTGTCGTAATCCTTCTCCTGTGCGTCGTGAGAGAGCTCGGTATAGAGCGCCGTCGAAAGCGAGGCGGCAATCAGCGCGTAGGGCAGCGTGTACCACAGGCGCGCATAGGCGATGACGGAAGGACCAGTCTCGGGCTGGACCACCAGCGCAGCAGCGTTGGTGATAGAAGTCGAGACAAACATGCACACCGTGGCGAGCAGCGTCGGGATACCGAGCGCAATCGTCTGGCGCAGTGCGGGGTCCTTAAAGTCGATATGGATATGGGGATGCACGCCGTGCTTGCCAAGCGCGGGGATCTGACATGCCATCTGAACAAAGACACCGAGGGTCGTACCGGCCGCAATCAAGATGATGCCGGCACGTTCGCCAAACTGTGCGGACACGGGCGCAAAGCCCATAAAGCTCGCAATGACGATCACATTGTTGAGGACCGGGGCAAACGTCGACCAGAAGTAGTCGCGGTGTGCGTTGAGGACGCCCGAAAACACCGAGCCCAAACCATAAAACAGAATCTGGATGGCAAAGAAACGGAACATGAACGCAGCGGTATCCATGCTGCCGCCGTCACCCGAAAGGAACGATTGCGTCCAGATAAAGCCCGGGGCGAACACGGTCCCCAGCAACGAAATGCCACCCAGCACCAATAGCAGAATACCGAGCAGGTTGCCCACGTACTCGTTAGAGGCCTCGCGACCCTGCTCACGCCTCACGCCCATGTACACGGGCAAAAACGCCGTCACGAGCATGCCGCCCATCACGAGTTCGTAGAGCATATTGGGCAGGTTGTTGGCGACCTGATAGGAAGACGAGAGCAGCGACATGCCGATAGCGGCCGCCATTGCCCACGTGCGGATAAAACCGGTGACGCGAGACACGATGGTCAGGATGGTCATAAGCCCGGCGGAACGACCAACCGTGGAGTAGTCCGACGAGCCCATGTCATCAGTGTCATCTCGCGACGAAGAAGTTTCGGATGAGGGTGTCTGAGGCGCAGATTCTTCTGCAAAATGAGCTCCGCGCTTCAATTCTTCCTGCGGCATCGCTCAGTCCTCTCTCGTAATCGCGGCAACTGTCGCCCCGCAAAATGCAATTAAATCATCAGGTGCAAGCTCGAGCTGATAACCACGCTTGCCTCCCGAAATAAAAATGGTATCCCAAAGGACACATGTCTCATCAATGAGCGTCCTGTAGCGTTTTTTCATACCGACCGGACTGCAGCCGCCGCGAACGTAGCCAGTCGCCGCAAGCAAATCCTTCATATGCATCATGGCCAAGGACTTCTCCCCCGCGGCACGCGCGGCGGACTTTAGATCGAGCTCGTCGGCAACAGGGATGCAGCACACGACGTGGTCGTTGGACGGCGTCACGCAGACCAAGGTCTTAAATCCTTGACCGGGCTCCTCGCCAAGCTGCTCCGAAATCGCGACCCCCAGGCCCGCCGACTCATCACCATCGTCTTCGTACGTATGTAGAACATAGGAAATGTCGGCGCTTTCCAGCTCGCGCATCGCATTGGTTTTTGGCGTCTTTACAGCCTTTGCCATGACATATCCTTTCCCTCGCATTCGGACGCAAGAATTAAGTATATGTCCAATTCGGCTGCATACGTCACTTCGACACAGCAAGCGCCATCGAATCACAAGGAGTCGATGGCGCCCATAAACTGAATCGCCTATTTATTGAGCATCAAGTTGAGCCTGACGCTCCCGGTCGCGCCTGAGCAACGGCGCCAAAAACTTGCCCGTATAACTCTGCGGGCAGTCCGCAACCTGCTCCGGTGTGCCCGAAACCACGACGGTTCCGCCGCCGTTACCGCCCTCAGGGCCCATATCGATCAGGCGGTCGGCAACCTTGATGACATCAAGGTTGTGTTCAATCACCAGCACCGTGTTGCCCGCATCGACCAAGCGCTGCAGCACATCGAGCAGTTGGCGGACGTCCTCAAAATGAAGGCCGGTCGTCGGCTCGTCCAAAATATAGAACGTCTTGCCCGTCTGGCGTCGATGAAGCTCCTTGGCGAGCTTCACACGCTGCGCCTCGCCGCCCGAGAGCGTCGTAGCGGGCTGGCCCAGGCTCACGTAGCCCAAGCCTACATCGTACAGCGTCTGGAGCTTGCGCTTAATCTGCGGGATATTCCCAAAGAAGGCCAGTGCCTCGGTGACGCTCATGTCGAGCACGTCCGAGATGGTCTTACCACGGTAGGTGACCTCAAGCGTCTCGCGGTTATAGCGTTTGCCGCCGCAGACCTCACAGGGGACATAGATATCGGGAAGGAAGTGCATCTCGATCTTAATTTGTCCGTCGCCCTTGCATGCTTCGCAGCGACCGCCGCTCACGTTAAAGGAGAAACGTCCCGGCGAGTAGCCACGCGCCTTCGACTCCGGCGTACTCGCAAAAAGCGCGCGAAGATCATCCCACAGGCCAATGTACGTAGCAGGGTTGGAACGCGGCGTGCGGCCAATCGGCGACTGGTCGATGTCGATCACCTTATCGATGCACTCGATACCCTCGAGCTTTTTGTACGGGCCCACAGGACGCGTCGAACGGTGAATGGCATTCGTAAGCGCAGGTGCGATGGTGTCGGTAACCAGGGAGCTCTTGCCCGATCCCGACACGCCGGTAACAACCGTAAGCGTACCAAACTCGATCTTGGCGGTAACGTTTTTGAGGTTGTTGGCGCGGGCGCCCGTGATCTTAAGGCAGCCGCGACCGGGCTTGCGGCGTTCATCGGGAACCCGAATCATTCGCTTGCCGGTCAGGTAGGCACCCGTCATCGAATCGGGGCACGCCATGATATCGGCAGGCGTTCCCGCGGCGACCACGTGTCCGCCGTTCACGCCCGCACCGGGGCCCATGTCGATCACATAGTCGGCAGCACGAATCGTATCCTCATCATGCTCGACGACGATGACGGTATTGCCGATATCGCGTAGGCGCTCAAGCGTCTTGATCAGGCGCTCGTTATCGCGCTGATGGAGGCCGATCGATGGCTCGTCCAAAATGTACAGGACACCCATGAGGCCGGCGCCGATCTGCGTTGCCAGGCGAATGCGCTGGGCCTCGCCTCCGGAAAGCGTCGCCGAGGCACGGTCGAGGGTCAGATAGTCGAGTCCAACATCGACCAGAAAGCGCAGGCGCTCCAGGATTTCCTTAACGATGCGCCCGCCGATAAATTGTTGGCGCTCGGTAAGCTCCAAGCCCTCAAAAAACTCGAGCGACTCGCGGCACGATAGGCAGCAGACCTCGTAAATGGACTTACCGCCTACGGTAACGGCGAGCATCTCGGGGCGCAGACGAGCACCATGGCAACTCGAGCACGGCTCCTCGCGGATGTACTTCTCCAAGCGCGCCTTGGTGTTCTCATTCGTCGTCTCGGTATAGCGCTCGTACAGGATATTGCGCACGCCCGAGAACTTGGTGTCCCACTGGCTACGGCGCCCATCGAGCTTTTGATAGTCGACCGAAATCTTCTGGTCGCCCATGCCGTCTAAAAACGCGCGACGCACCCGCGGAGGCAGATCCTCCCACGGCGTATCGACGCTCACCTTAAAGTGTTTGCAGACCGCAGCGAAAATCTGCGGATAGTAGTTAGAGTTGCCAAACAGGCTGCCAAAAACCCCGTCGGCGATCGACTTCGAGGGGTCTTCGATTAGGGCCTCGGCATCGACCGTCTTCTTAAAGCCCAGGCCATCGCACTCGGGGCACGCGCCATAGGGCGCGTTGAACGAGAAATCACGCGGCTGCAGGTCATCGATGGAGTGCCCATGCTCCGGGCACGCTAACGCCAGCGAATACTCCAGCAACTCGCCTTCGGTCCCCTCGGGAGCGTCGCGGTCGGGCAGCAAGTTTACGTTCACATTGCCGTGCGCCAGCGCGGTCGCCTGCTCAACAGACTCGGCGATACGGCCCAGAGAGTTCTCACGGATCACGATGCGATCGACCACGACCTCGATATCGTGCTTGAACTTCTTGTCCAGATCGATCGGATCGTCGAGCGAGCGCACTTCACCGTCGACACGCACGCGGCTAAAGCCCTCGGCGCGAAGGTCCTCAAACAGTTTGGTGTACTCGCCTTTTCGCCCGCGCACCACCGGTGCCAGCACAAACGCGCGGCGGCCCTCCCCCGCCGCCAAGACCTTGTCGGCAACCTGATCGGTCGTCTGACGCTCAATGACACGGCCACATTCGGGACAGTGCGGGGTGCCCACACGGGCGAACAGCAGGCGCAGATAGTCATAAATCTCGGTTACGGTGCCAACCGTCGAGCGCGGGTTCTTGGATGTCGTCTTTTGATCAATTGAGACAGCCGGCGAAAGGCCGTCGATTGAATCCAAGTCGGGTTTGTCCATCTGGCCCAAGAACTGGCGCGCATAACTCGAAAGGCTCTCGACGTATCGACGCTGGCCCTCGGCATAGATAGTGTCGAATGCCAGCGAACTCTTGCCCGAGCCAGAAAGACCGGTAATGACCACGAGTTGGTCACGCGGAATGGAAACATCGATATCACGGAGGTTGTGCTCACGAGCGCCACGGATAACGATAGAAGAATCAGACATGGAAGCTCCTTGCCTCCTATAACCTCAAATCACACTGTCGATGAGTTTAGCGCACTCAACGCGCACAGATGTTCGTAATACAAGATTCGCAGACCTTTTGCTTTGCGTATCGGGTGCTTTGTTTCTCGAAATGCCGTGGAAAGGTTAGAGTAATCTAAAACTGAACTTAATTTGCTGTAACAGAGGAACGTCCATGACCGAAGATATCCCCCTTGAAATCACTTCGAGTGGCATGGCCAATCTGCCCATATTCATCGCCGTCCTTATCGTGGCCGCCGTCGTCGTGCGCGTGTATTTTTCAATCAGACACAACGAAAAACCGCCCATTGCCCGCGTCTTTTGGTGCGCGATGCTCCTCATCCCGCTCGGCATGGTAGCTGCATGGATTACGAATCAATTGCTCGTAAATGAGGACTGTTCCCTATGGGTCCTTTCTTATTCGGCGCTCGGTGCTGCCGCCGTCATACTTCTTGTCGAGCCCTTGGTTTCGGGACTTATCGACCAAACCGATCTTGCGACGGGAACGGTTGCCTGTATTTGCCGCGACATCCTTGTCGTCGCCGCTGTTTCAGCGCTCTCGTTCGTTTCACTCGAAATTGCCTGCAACGAAACGTTCTATCGCATTCCCGCCAACTCATTCGGGTTTTCCGTTGGGCTGCTCGCGACGGTTCTGCTCTCCCTTTATTTGCTGGGACAGCGTCATGGAGGAGTCATGGCCCTCGTGCCCGTCGTCTGTTGTACCCTTGGCATTGCCGAGCACTTCGTCATAACGTTTAAAGGCGAGGCCATCCTGCCGAGCGACATTTTGGCATTGGGCACCGCAATGGAAGTAAGTGAGGGATATGAGTTCACCTTCACTGCAGGAATCGTAACCTCACTCGCCCTGCTGGAGATTTCCCTGGGGCTTCTTTCGCTTATCCGACCGCGAAAGCTCCGTACGCCCGCCCATGTCTTCCCCGCAATCGCCGCTAACCTCTGCGCTTTTCTGCTAGTGACCGTTGTGGGGCTCTTGGGCTTTTCCAACATCGACTTGGAGCAGTCGCTGGATTTTGGATTTGACCGTTAGCAGCCCATCACCACGTATGCGTCTCAGGGTTTTATCACTTCGTTCACCGAAATGGTCAACGAGTTGCCCATTGAAAAGCCCGAAGACTATACGCCCGATGAGGCGCAGAGCATCGAGCAGGAGCTCGCCGCCGCCTACGACAGCACGTATGGCTCGAGCGAGCAGCGCGCGGCGGCCGTTGCCCAGTTCAATGAAATCAAGCCGACGATTGTTGCCGTCATGAACGAGAGTTTTAGCGACCTTTCGTGCTTTGAGCAGCTCCAGGCGGCCGGGTACACCGGTCCCGCATTCTACAACTCGCTTCCCGACACACTTGTTCGCGGCACCATGCTCGCTTCGGTCACCGGTGGCGGAACGGCGAACTCCGAATTCGAATTTTTGACCGGAGCGACAACGGCCTTTGTCGGATTAGGCAAAATCCCCTATCAGCTGTATCAGATGAATGGCGTCAACAGCCTGGCAAAGGACCTTAAAGAGCTCGGGTATACCACTACCGCTATGCACCCGCAAAACCCCGTCAACTACCATCGAGATAAAATCTATCAGCAGCTGGGTTTTGGAGACTTTCTTTCAATCGGCGATTTCGAAGGTGCGCCCTATTACCATGCCGGCGTATGCGACTACGCCACCTACGACAAGATACTCGACCTGCTCAGAACCGACGAAGCCCCGCAGTTCATCTTTGACGTCACGATGCAAAATCACGGCGGCTACGACTATGGCACCGTTCCCGCCGAAGAGCTGACAAACTATTGGGTCGAGGGAGCCAGCGAGGGCGCCAATAGCGCGCTCAATACCTATCTCACCTGCATCAATGCATCCGACCGGGACCTCGAGTACTTTATCAACGAGCTCCGCAATATCGGCAGACCGGTTGTTCTTGTCTTTTTTGGCGACCATCAGCCGAGCGCCGCAACGACTCTCAACGACGAGCTGTACCCTCAGGAAGATACGGCAAGCCACGCTTTCCGTATCTATCAGTCGACCTATTTCGTCTGGGCTAACTATGAAATCGCCGGCAATACCGAGCTCAACGTCTACGACACCGTCGGGGCAAACGAGATTGCAGCTATTACCCTTAATAAGATTGGCGCCCCGCTCACTGACTATCAAAAGGCCCTGCTTGCAACAAGGTCAGATGTGCCCACCATCAATGTCGCCGGCTATATTGGTGCCGACGGGCTGCGCTACGACTTGGAATCTGAAGACAGCCCATACGCCTCGACGATCGACAAGCTGCAGCGCATGCAATACCTCGAGTTCGCCAGCAAAGTTCAGTAAGCCCGCCCATTCGCTTGGACCCATCGTATTGCAAGCACGCTCGGCCCAAATGCATCGCAAATGACTCCCGCTCGCAAACGAGGGTACAATGACGCTCGTGTCACACCGCGGGGCTCCGGCCCCAACATATACAAAGGAGTCAAACATGGGTTGCGAGCACGCACAGGCAGCCGGCGGGCAAACGTCGCCGTCGCAATTTGAGGAGAATACGCTGTCCGAGGTCAAGCGCGTTATCGCCGTGCTTTCCGGCAAGGGCGGCGTCGGCAAGTCATTCGTCACCGGCGCCATCGCCACGGAGCTTTCCCGCCACGGTCACAAGGTCGGCGTCCTCGATGCCGATATTACCGGCCCCTCTATCCCTAAGATGTTCGGCATGAGCGGACGTCACGTCCATGCCCTCGGCAACCTTATGCTGCCCGAAATCTCCGAGCACGGCGTCAAGGTTATGAGCTCTAACCTGCTGCTCCAAAACGAAACCGACCCCGTCCTCTGGCGCGGTCCGGTTATCGCGGGTGCCATCAGACAGTTCTGGAGCGAAACCTCATGGGGCCCCATCGACTACCTGCTGGTCGACATGCCTCCGGGAACGGGCGACGTCGCCCTCACGGTCTTCCAGTCGCTGCCCGTCGATGGCATCGTCATCGTCACGAGCCCGCAGGATCTGGTCTCGATGATCGTCGCCAAGGCGGTCAACATGGCCGAGAAGATGAACGTCCCCATTCTGGGCATTGTCGAGAACATGAGCTATATCGAGTGCCCCGACTGCGGCAAGAAGATCGAGGTCTTTGGCAAAAGCAAGCTCCCCGAGGTCGCAGATCGCTATAACCTCGACATCTTGGGCCAGCTTCCCATTAATCCGGCACTCGCCGAGGCCTGCGATAAGGGCGAGGTCGAGACCGCGCTGCCCGATGGCATGTTGCCCAAGGCAGTCTCTGCCGTCGAGGCCATTACCCCGCACGAGACCGACGAGGCCTAAGTGAACACGAGCGCCTTCTATGACGTCCTGGTAATCGGCGGCGGGGCTTCAGGCCTCGCCGCCGCCATTACGGCCGCACGCGCTGGCAAAAGCGTCTGCATCGTTGAGCGCGATGTCGCCTGCGGCCTTAAGCTCCTTGCGACCGGCAACGGCCGCTGCAACCTCTCCAACGAATCGATTGATCCTCAGCGGTATAACCACCCCGCATTCGTCGAATCCGTCATGGGCCCCCAGCCCGAACAAGAGCTTATGGGTTTCTTCTCCTCGCTGGGCATCATGACAACCTCCGAGGAAGGCCGGCTGTACCCGCGCTCCCTTCGCGCCGAATCGGTGCGCGACGCACTTCTCAATGTTTGCAACCGCTTGGGTATCACCTTAATCTGCGGAGCCAACGTTGCCTCGGCACACAAAGCTTCCGAAGGCTGGGCACTCCAAATAGACCGTCCAGCGCGGGCGCTCAAGGCAAAAAAGCACGACGACCGAAAATCGGAGCTCCGCTCGCTTCGGAAAGCGCTCGCCGATGTCCCTCGCAAGAACGAGGCCCTGCAGGCACATGCCGTAATTATCGCCACGGGCGGCAACCCCACCGGTATCGCCGATACGTTTCGCCTCCCCCTCACTTCGCTGCGCCCCATCCTCTGCCCCGTATCGGCAACGGTCGTCGGCGATCGGGCGGCACTCAAGACGTTGGATGGCCTGCGCGTCCGCGCCCACTTGACGCTCGCCCGCAATCATAATGAGCTCTGGCACGAAGACGGTGAAGTCCTGTTTCGAGCCTTCGGTATCTCGGGCGTCGCTGTCTTCAACCTCTCCCGTCGTATCCAGCACGGCGATACGATCCTGCTCGACGTTTTCCCCGACCTCTCCAAAGACGAGATGCTCGATATGCTCAACCGGCGCGTTGAGCTGCTCGGTGGCTTTTCGCCCCACGATCCCCGCTGGTTCGATGGCATGCTTGCCCCGCAACTCTCCCGCGTCGTCTGCACGGCGTTCGAGCAGTGCCATCCTGGGTCGCACGATGTCATCCATCTGGTCTCGATCCTCAAGCACTTTAAGCTGCTCGTCGAGGGAACGGCAGAGGAGCGTTCGGCCCAGGTCACGCGCGGCGGCGTGCCCATCGAGAGCGTCTCAGCCCCCAGTCTCTGCGTGAGCAACGCGGCAGCCGCCCCACTTTACATCTGTGGCGAGGCGCTCGATATCGATGCCGATTGTGGCGGCTTTAATCTTGCGTGGGCCTGGATCTCGGGCATTCGCACTGCAAGCAGTCTATAGCCGCGCAGTCTATAATCAAAACGCATTCGGGCCGTCTGGAACACCGGGCGGCCTCTTTCTTGCATCTAAGGAGACCTTGATGATCGAAATCACCCAAGTCCACGCGTCCCTCGATGAGGCTGGCGACGAGGATGCCTGCCTTACCGTTGGCAGACGTGCCGCCAAGCGAGCCCTGCGATGCAAGGATTCCCAGATTAAAGCCATCGAGCTCCATCGCAAGTCTATCGACGCCCGTAAAAAGCGAGACGTCCATTTTATTTTGAGTTTTCGAGTTGAGCTGACAAGCCCCCGCCTTGAGCAGGAAGCAGTCGATAGCGTTGCCGAGCGCGACCGCTCGCGCATCCGCATGGTCGATGGCGCGGCGCCCTCATTCCCCTCCCCTGTCAACAATGCACCCAAGGAGCGTCCCGTTGTTGTCGGCGCCGGTTGCGCCGGCCTCTTTGCCGCCCTCACCCTTGCCGAGGCGGGCCTTAAACCTTTGCTTATCGAGCGTGGCGACCCAGCGCTTCGACGCTCGCAGACGATCGATCTCTTTCTTAAGGAGCGCATCCTCGACCCCGAGAGCAATATCCAATTTGGCCTGGGCGGCGCGGGAACGTTCTCGGACGGCAAGCTCAACACGGGAACCAAGAACCCTGCCCATCGCCTGATTCTCGAGACCTTCGTTGAAGCGGGCGCACCCCGCGATATCCTGTGGGACGCCAAGCCGCACATTGGCTCCGACATCCTTCCCACCGTCGTCACCAACATTTCCCAGCGCATCGAACAGCTCGGCGGAACCGTTCGCTATCGCACAAGGCTCGTCGATATTCGCACCGATACGTCCGGCGCCATCGCCGACATCGATGTTCAATCGCCCCAAGAAACCGCGGTCGAGACAATCGCTACAAAGCACCTCATTCTCGCCTGTGGCCATTCCGCTCGCGACGTATTCGAGCTTCTCAAAGAACATAACGTGGCCCTCGCTCAAAAGACCTTTGCCATGGGCGTGCGAATCGAACATCCGCAACACGACATCGACCGTGCGCAATATGGCCCTTCGGCGGGACACCCGGCGCTCGGGGCAGCTCCTTACAAACTAGTGGCCCATCTCCCCAACGATCGCAGCGTGTTCTCGTTTTGCATGTGCCCCGGCGGGCAGGTTGTTGCCGCCTCCTCCGAGCAGGGCCATCTGTGTGTCAACGGCGCCAGTCTCAATGCCCGCGACGGGCGCAACGCCAATGCCGCCTTACTCGTTAACGTCACGCCCGACGACCTTCCCAGCGATGACCCGCTTGCGGGCATTGAACTCCAGCGTGCCTGTGAGCAGGCCGCCTATCGCCTGGGCGGCTCCAACTGGAACGCACCGGCACAGCTCGTCGGAGATTTCCTTGCTGGACGCGCCAGCACGGCACCCGGAAAGGTGAAGCCCACCTATCCACTTGGCGTGACCTGGACGGCAATCGACGACGCCCTTCCGCAGCATATCGTCGAATCGCTTCGTTTGGGAATTCCCTTGCTCGGCAAGAAGCTACGCGGCTACGACCGCCCCGATGCAGTCCTCACCGGCGTGGAGACACGTTCGAGCTCACCTGTCACCGTTACCCGCGATCGAGCGTGCCACGCCACGTTGACCCCGGGCCTCTACCCTTGCGGCGAGGGTGCCGGATATGCCGGCGGCATTATGAGCGCCGCCACCGATGGCATTCGCTGCGCCGAAGCCCTGATTGCAGATCTCTAACTCGCGCACCCCAGCGCCGAAAGACTCAGGCCCGAGCCCCACAGGGAACTCGGGCCTGTATGTTATTTCTTAAACCGCGCGCCCTGGCGTTTTCTGCCCGATGCAAAGGTGGAACCTTTACGAGCCTGCGAACGCAAACGCTCGATCGTTTCGTCCTCAGACGCACCCTCGAGCATTGCCCGAATCTGAACGACGGCATCGCGCAGGCGGGCCGCTTCCTCAAAATCCATGGCGGCGGAGGCATTGCGCATGTCCTCCTCCATGGTCTCGACGATCCGCACGAGCTCGTCATGCGGCAGCCCTTCCAGCTGTTCGGCAAGCGTCTGCTCGGGTACCATCGTCTCCGGCGCGGCGCCCTCGCCGTTTTCGTCTGGCGTATAGAACGCACCGTGTCCCAGCGAATCGCCCTTCGAGCGCCCCTTGGAGCCCACGGTCTTTTCGGCCTCGGCAATAAAGCTCGAGATATCGTTAATGGCCTTGCGAACCGTCTTAGGCACAATGCCATGCTCTTCGTTATATGCCATCTGAATCTCGCGACGGCGCTGCGTCTCCTCGATGGCTTCTTTCATCGAATCGGTCACGACGTCCGCGTACATAATGACTTCGCCGTCGGCATTACGGGCCGCGCGGCCAATCGTCTGAATCAACGAACGGCGGTTGCGCAAAAAGCCTTCCTTATCCGCATCGAGAATCGCTACCAGCGAGACCTCGGGAAGGTCCAGACCCTCGCGGAGCAGGTTGATGCCAACGAGAACATCAATCTTTCCCTCGCGCAGTGTACGTAGGATCTCGACACGATCCATCGTCGCCGTATCGGAGTGCATGTAATTAACCTTAATGCCGGCATCGAGCAGATGGTCGGTCAGGTCCTCTGCCATGCGTTTGGTCAGCGTCGTCACCAGTACGCGCTCCTTACGGGCCACGCGCTCGCGAATCTCGTCCTCAAGGTCGTCAATCTGTCCGCGAACCGGACGCACGTCGATCTTGGGGTCGAGTAGACCGGTCGGACGAATAATCTGCTCGACGTCGTTCTGGCTGACGCGCAGCTCATAGTCGCCCGGCGTGGCCGAAACGTAGATGAACTGGGGAATCCTGGCCTCAAACTCATCGAAACGAAGCGGTCGGTTATCGAGCGCCGAAGGCAGGCGGAAACCGTGTTCCACTAGCGTCACCTTACGCGAGCGGTCACCTTCGTGCATGCCGCGGATCTGCGGCACCGTCACATGGCTCTCGTCGATAATGCAAAGCATGTCCTTGGGAAAATAATCAATCAGGGTAAACGGCGGCTCGCCCGGCTTGCGCCCGTCCAGATGACGCGAGTAGTTCTCGATACCGTTGCAAAAGCCCATGGTCTCGAGCATCTCGAGATCATAATCGGTACGCTGCTGCAGACGCTGTGCCTCGAGTAGCTTGTCAGTCGCCTTGAGCTCGGCCACGCGCTTCTCGCATTCTTCACTGATCGATTTCAGAGCCGCCTTGACCTTGGGCTTCTCAGTTACGTAATGCGAGGCCGGCCACACTGGAATAGCCTCGTACTCACGCAGCATCTCGCCGGTGACCTCGTCGATCTCGGCAATCAGCTCGACCTCGTCGCCAAAAAACTCAAACCGCAACGGATGCTCGGCATAGGGCGGATACACGTCGACGACATCGCCGCGCACGCGGAAGGTGCCGCGCGCCAGGTCATAGTCATTTCGATCGTACTGGATATCGATGAGCGCATGGATAAAGTCATCGCGCTCGAGCGGTACCTTCTTGTCGACATTCGGTGCCAGACCCGCATAGTCCTCGGGGGAGCCAATACCATAGATGCACGAAACCGATGCAACGACGATTACATCACGTCGAGAAAGCAGCGATGCGGTCGCCTGATGGCGCAACATTTCGACCTCTTCGTTGATCGAGGAATCCTTCTCGATATACGTATCGCTTTGCGGTACATACGCCTCGGGCTGATAGTAGTCGTAGTACGAAACGAAATAGACCACAGCGTTGTTGGGAAAGAACTCCTTGAGCTCGCTCGCGAGCTGAGCGGCGAGCGTTTTATTGGGAGCCATGACCAGCGTCGGCTTCCCCAGAGCTTCAATGGTCTTGGCCATCGTGAAGGTCTTGCCCGAACCAGTCACACCCAACAGAACCTGGTAGCGGTCTCCGTCCCTCACGCCCTGAACAAGCGACTCAATAGCCTTAGGCTGAGAACCTGCAGGCTCATAAGGAGATACGACCTTAAATGGCACCTCAGAGCCCTCAACGCCAAAACGTTTAAGCTCTCCGCCAACACGCTCTACTTCAAATTCCGCCATGGATACTCCTAACTCATATATCTGCAGTATACGCAGGCGGCAGGTATAGTCCTATACGAACTGATCGGGATAGAGGGTCTTGTAGCGAACCCAAGCGTTATTGACGCGAATCAGATACGCTTGAGTCTCGGGAAAGGTGATCGCATTATGCAACGACGTGCTCTGTTGCGCCCATCCGTCGACATTACCCATGCCGGCGTTATAGGCGGCAATGGCACTATCCGTCGACCCGTTGAAATAGGTTAAAAGGTACGAGAGATACGCACAGCCAAATTCGATGTTCGTAGCCGGATCATTAAGGTTGTCAGCCGAATACTCACCACCGTCGACAAGGCCCTTGGCGATCATATCCTGGGCTGTCTCGGGCATCAGTTGCATCAATCCCTGAGCACCCTGATTCGACTCGGCCTCGGGATCCCAATTCGATTCCGACTTAATGACAGCACACACCAGATATGGATCGAGGTTATGCGAAATGCTCGATTGCTTCACGTACGCCTCATAGTCAATCGGATACAGCGGCTTAAAGAAGGCGGCAGGAGCACACGAGTAGACGAGCGAAATAAGGCCGAAGACGAACACAACGGCAAGTGGCGCCACGCGATACCACGTAAAGAAACGTGCCTTAGGCATCGGCCTCCTCCTTATCCGGAGTATCTATAAACCCGTGGCATGCAAGCCATGAGTCAAGCTGCTCAAAGAGCGAATTATCGGCTGCCGAATTATCAATCACCGTTGTAGCGAGATTGCACAGCGCAGACTCATCGGGCTGGCAAGCAGAACGGGCATCGAAATCAGATGGCTCCATGCCACGTTGAATAGCGCGCTCGCGACGAACTGACAAAGGGGCGCTAATGACCAGAATTTCATCAGCCAAGCCAAATGCATCCTCAAAACCAGTCGGAGCAGAAACCTCCACGACCGCAAAGGGATAACGAGGAGACGAAACCGTGCAACAAACCGGATCGAGAATCCTCATCGAAAGCTGTTCAATAAGAACCGGATGAACAATGCCATTGAGCCGTGCGACCGAATCAGGAGAAGCGAAAGCTCGAGAAGCGAGGATGCTGCGGCGAATGCCGCCTTCCTCATCCAAAATGTCCCAACCGAATTCATCCGCGAGTGCATTGACGATATCAGAGCCCGGCACATACAGCGATTTTGCAAGCTCGTCCAGATCGATTAGCATAGCGCCACGAGATTCGAAATAGCGGCAGGCAGTCGACTTACCCGAAGCAATATTGCCCAAGACAAAAACGGTAAACATCTAGCCCTCCCTAACGCCAATGGGAGTTATTATCGCGCAAATAAATAAGATGGATTCAAAATACAGCCAAACAGTAAGAGCGCCTAAGCGAAAGCGGATTCCAAAATCGTTAGGCTCTCATAAACACAAAAAAGGGGGAGGCCGCGAGGCCTCCCCCTTCTCAGTTCGATGACGGCTCGGTGCCGTCCACCGGTCAGCGGCGCCCTGGCCTCCCACGGGCTGACCC
>USIE01000012.1 GCA_900554645.1 uncultured Collinsella sp.
GCGAGTTAGCCGGCAGGTCGGCATGTCAATCCTGGTCTAACAGAGCCTTATCTAAATTGTTGCAAGGCTCATCCAAAATAATAATAGAATAACTGCTCAGAAAGGCCCTGCAAAGTAATAGAGAAGCCAGTTCTCCGCCAGACAAATTGTGTCCCCTAGCTCCAATGATGGGATTTACTTCAAATAATTTATCGAGGCTAAAACCCTTCAAAAGATAGATGAGTTTTTCAGAGTCAATATCTACAAGACCATAGTAAAGAGCCTTCCTGAAAGTTCCCCCCATTATCAAATGTCTTTGCGGCATAGTTGCGCAGGGTAGCTGGATTAAAGTCGAACCATCGAAAATGACAGTAGACTCATTAACACACAGTCTGCCAGCAACTGGCGACAATAATCCGTTCAATACTTCCAGAAATGAAGATTTACCACATGCATTAGGGCCGCTTACTAAAACCAGACAAGGTGCCTGTATCGTGCAATCTGGAATTGTTATCCTCTCATTAGTTTCGTTCGACGAAAACGAGAGAATGATTCCTTTCCAACTTATTCGCTCAGCGTGATCGAAACATATCAAATTAGGTTTATCAGCTTCCAAAAGACGACGTAATTCCAAGACACGGTGCAACGATCTAAACGACGGCTGAAGCTGAGCCCAACAATTCAGAACAAGAGGAAAAGGAGAATAGCATAGAAGTACAAGTTGATAGCTCTGCACCGCAATCCCGACCGTCAGTCCGCGCTTTGACACAAGGAAAATAAGCAGCAGAACTGAAAGCAAGCCAGTAATGATGTTGCCAGCGTCAACTATTTCAGTTGCCAATCTCGCAAAGACACTCTCCTCAACTCGAGAGTTCCTGCAGGCTTTAAGCATCTTTTTATAGCGAAGTAATTCCAAGTTAATTGAACGAGAAACACGAATGTAAAGTCGACAATTTATTAGTTGGGCTAAATAAGCAGAACCCCTCGCCTGGGCCTCCAATGCCTTTTCGCTCTTAGTCGATAGCTTACTAAGAGCGAACGGATATAGAAGCGAAATAAACAATGCTGAAACACAAACAGGAATCAAAAGCAACAAAGAGATATTAGATAGTGCCACAAACGATACCAAACCCGTCACTAGGCACGGAAGAAACGCAGTTGTAAATATTCCAATCATCGGCTGTAGGTTCCCAGCCTCTTCAATGCGCGATAACAGGTAGTCACTGTCTTTTGCTAAAACTAAGGGCCGCTCTAAAGCATGGCGGGCAAGCAATCTATAGAAGCAGTTAGTGCCATCGGAAGCCAATTGCTCCGCATTTTTTGATCTGAACAGGTTTGTCACCAGCTCAACTGAGAGCAATACTAGCAGGCCTAACCCAATGCATAAAACGTTACGATAATTAGAGCGAAGCAGGCCATAGTCTATTATCAACGATTCAGCTTTAACAACAGACAGCTCCACCAGGGCAGATAAAATGCAGAGCGCCATCAACTTGATTACTGTCGTCTTATTTTGAATAAAAAGCTCTGGCATATGTCCATCCCCTCAACTAATAATTATAGCTAGAAAGATGACATTTTTATTCTATAGCCTTAAGCAGCACGCTTTGCTGACGTCAAATCTTGTCATTACAAACATGCACCTTAGGCTTAAGACTCAAAAAAGGGGCGGCTGAGATGGCCGTCCCCTCCCCATTATCGATCTATCTGGCAAAGGGACAGCCCCTTTGCCGCATTCGGTTACTTTCGGCAGCCCTCTTTCCAAGCCTCGGCCGCAACCTTCCAGCGTAAGCGCAAGTCGCGCTCGCGGTCGATGAACATGATGGCAAACGCGACAAACAGCAGCAAGCTCGCCACGACGATGGCGTGCAGGCCCATGCGCTCAATACACCAGTTGCCCAACACGGCGCCAAACACAAAGGTAAAGATCACGCCAAAGTACAGCAGGCCGTTTTCCAAAAAGCCGCGCCTGTGGGTGATGATGTAATCGTCCACGTTTTGCAGCGCGTTGCGCAAGTTGCCGATGCACATGGTCGTGGCGATGCCGTGACCGTGGATCTTGCGGAAGCTCTCGACCTGCATGCCGCAGGCAAACGAAGTGAGGCAGTTGGCGAGCAGGTTGTAACCGCCACCGGGGATAAAGCTCACGCCCAGCAAGATGACGGCTTCAAAGAACACCGTCACCTGACGCCAGTGGATCACGCTGCCAAACCGCTCGTGTACCAGATCGGCAAGCATAATGCCCACGGCAAACGACACCACAGGGAAGAAGTAGCGCCCCGCAAGTGCCCAATTGCCCTCCGAGATGCTCACGCCCACCAGCAAGATGTTGCCCGTCTGCGCGTTAGCGAAAACATGGTCGCGCCCAATGTACGAATACACATCCATAAAGCCGCCGGCGAGCGCCAGGATAATGCCCAGTTCGATGGACTCCGATATCTGTTTGGCACGCTGCATCGTCGTGCATCCTCCTTGTTGACGACCCTCTCGTGCGTTGGCGGAAACATAGCCGCCGTTCATACTGTAACCCATTGACAACATGGCGTGCGCGCGAGACGGGTTCTCCAACGCGCGGATACACAGTCTGGAAACAAACGGCGGGCGCGGCGCCGACACCCGAAGCCTCGTGTACTCCACCAGTCTTTTTAGCCCCGTCCCAAAAAGACTGGTTACAATTACGTGCAGCATACTAACAACGGGAGGAATCGTGGCAAAAAAGCCCCAGGACGCTCAGCACAACCAGCACGGCAAGCATGCCCAGCGCGGCCAGCAGCAAAAGCGCGGCGACAAGGCGCAGGCCACGGTCTCCCCCGCCACCCGGGTCGCGCACGCCCCGGCTGCGCCCGCCCGTCCCTGGCGCCCGGGCCGCGATAAGTTCCTCCCCGTCAGCCGCGCCGACATGGATGCGCGCGGCTGGGACCAGTGCGACTTTGTCTACATCTGCGGCGACGCCTACGTGGACCATCCCAGCTTTGGCATGGCCATCATCAGCCGCGTCCTCGACGCGCACGGCTACAAGGTGGGCATCATCTGCCAACCCGACTGGACCGACCCCGCCAGCATCACCGTGCTCGGCGAGCCGCGCCTGGGCTTTCTCGTCAGTGCCGGTAACATGGACTCCATGGTCAACCACTATTCGGTGACCAAGCACCGCCGCCACACCGACGCCTATACCCCCGGTGGCGAGGAGGGGCGCCGTCCCAACCGAGCCGTCACGGTCTATGGCAACCTCATCCGCCAGACGTTCAAGGACGCCCCCATCATCATCGGCGGCATCGAGGCGAGCCTGCGTCGCCTGGCCCATTACGACTACTGGCAGGACAAGCTCAAGCGCTCGGTGCTGCTCGATTCGGGCGCCGATATCCTCATCTACGGCATGGGCGAGCACGCGATTGTCGAGATCGCCGACGCGCTCGATGCCGGACTGCCTGTCGATCAGATCACCTACATCAACGGTACCGTCTACCGCACGGGTTCGCTCGACGAGGTCTACGACTACGACCTGCTGCCCAGCTGGGACGACCTTGCCGCCGACAAGCTCAACTACGCGCGCAGTTTTAATGTGCAGCAGCAGAACATGGACCCCATCACCGGGCATCGTCTGGTAGAGCCCTACCCCAACAGCGTCTATGTGGTGCAGAACCCGCCGTCGGCAACACTCACCACCGATGAGATGGACGAGGTTGCCGAACTCCCCTACGCACGCGATTGGCATCCCGACTACGACGCGGCAGGCGGCGTGCCGGCCTTTGCCGAGATCAAGTTTTCCATTAGCTCCAACCGCGGCTGTTTTGGCGAGTGCTCGTTTTGCGCCCTCACCTTCCACCAGGGCCGCGTGTTGCAGATGCGCAGCCACGACTCGATCATGCGCGAGGCCGAGCTGCTCACGCGCGATCCCGAGTTTAAGGGCTACATCAACGACGTGGGCGGACCGACGGCCAACTTTAGCCGCCCTGCCTGCGACAAGCAGCTCAAGCACGGCGTGTGCAAGAACAAGCGCTGCCTATGGCCGAGCGTGTGCAAGAACATGGTGGTCGACGAGAGCGGCTACACGCAGCTGCTGCGCGACCTGCGCCAGCTGCCGGGCGTCAAGAAGGTCTTCGTCCGCAGCGGCATCCGCTTTGACTACACCATGGCCGATGCCTCGGACGAGTTTTTACGCGAGCTGCTGGAACACCATGTCTCGGGCCAGCTACGCGTAGCGCCCGAGCACGTGAGCGACGCGGTGCTGTCCGTGATGGGCAAGCCGAGCCGCGCCGTCTACGATGCATTCTGTCGTAAATTTGAACGCCTGAACCGCGAATACGGACTCAAGCAGTACGTGGTGCCGTATCTGATCTCGAGCCATCCTGGCTCGACGATGAAGGAAGCCGTGGACCTGGCCGAGGCCGTGCGCGACATGGGCTACATGCCCGAGCAGGTGCAGGACTTCTACCCCACCCCGTCCACCATGTCGACCTGCATGTACTACACCGGCGTGGACCCACGCACCATGCAGCCGATCTACGTGGCACGCGACCCGCACGAGAAGGCCATGCAACGCGCGCTCATCCAGTATCGCAAGCCCGAGAACTACAAGCTGGTGCGCGAGGCGCTGGAAAAAGCCGGGCGTCGTGACCTGATCGGCTACACCAAACACTGTCTAATCCGCCCCGTGCCGCCGCGCCCGGGTGAGACGTCTGCTGGCGGTGGGCATGGCACCGGCAAGAAAGGCGGCAAGCCGCACGGTGGCGCTGGCGGCAAGGGACCCAAAGGCAGCAAGGGGCACGGCGGCATGTCGCGTGCACAGAACACTGCCGGGCGCAACCGTGCAGCTCAGGGGCGTCAGGGCGCCAACGGAGGCGGGCGTCGCAACTAGGGCAGCGGCGCGCTCGCTGCGCCCATCCCACACGCGTGGCGCAGCGAGCGCATAGCCTCAGCGAGGATGACGCCGGCGATAGCGACCGTGATTACCACGTCGAGCGGTGTGTTCACAAACCACAACAGACCCATCAGGTACGACCCGGCGTTAAAGGCAAAGTGCAGCAGGATCGTGTAGCGGAGCTTTCCGGTGGTCACGAGCACCCAGCCAAAGACCAGACCGGCGGCACCCGCATAGCAGCCCTGCACCCAGTTCATGTGCATAAAACCGAAGATTGCCGCCTGCAGCACAATCGCCGCGGCGATACCCCACGTGCTTGGTGCCGCCCAGGGCACCATGGCGCCCTCCTGCGCGCTCGCACGACGCCGGCGCTTCCAAAGCGGGCGGCACTGCGGATTAAACGCTCGTAGCGAAAACTCAAAAACAATGCCGCGCACCAGCAACTCCTCGCAAAACGGAGCGCCGAGCACCGTGGTCAGGACGGCAAGAAGGTTGGTATCGCCCAAGCCTGTTTCCTCGACGAGCTCGCTATAGTCCGCCGCGACCTCGGGCAGCAGCGACAGCGCGCCGTCGCATAGGTAGCTAATGACCACCTGCATGGATAGGCCGATCACGACAACGCATGCGATGCGCTTCCACGCCCCACGCGCTCCCCCGCCGAGCGGATGTTCGCTTTGCCGGCGTGCCATAAACGAACGCGGCCACAGATAACGCCACCACAGCAGCGCCATCAAAAACGATGCCGTCTGCGCGACGGCCTGAAGCAATTGAATGTCGAGGTCATCGATCGAAAAACCCATGAACACCGATGCGACGCCAAGGGCGGAGAACAAAACGACGCTCAGGACAATATCGGCAGCGACGACGCCAAAACAGGCAAGCGCCCAA
This sequence comes from uncultured Collinsella sp., assembly GCA_900554645.1. GTDB lineage: Bacteria > Actinomycetota > Coriobacteriia > Coriobacteriales > Coriobacteriaceae > Collinsella. Next base: position 5,729 of record USIE01000012.1, read on the forward strand.
ATCATCGCATTGAGCATGCCAACCTCCTCAAAACCGTTCCCTAGTTCTACCACAACTCGGCAGAGAGCTAATCCCATGGGGACGGAGGAAAACGGATCACTTATTGATGAGAATCGGGCGCAGTGCCAAAAGCCCCGTTGGGCGAGATGTCGAACGGGAAGGTGCCGCAGCGATTGAACGCAGCGATAAACATGCGGATGGCGTTGGACGGCGTGGTGCCCACGAGCTGAGTTGCCGCCGCGAAGGCCGCCTTTTCCTCGGGCAAGACCTTCGCGACAACCGGGGTCATGTGTTCTGCCATGGCGCTTCCTTTTTGAAACGACGGTGGTGCGGATAGATGCGGGCCACGCGGCTGGGCGACGGGCTGTGAAGGCAACCCGATTGGCCCGCATCTGGAGTTTGTTTCTACTGCGTTGGTATTACTTGGTAATCCTAAGTATTACCCCGCAGATAGAATACCATACCCAACCCTATGGGGACGGAGAAAAAACGGATCATTTTGTTGCTGAGTAAGTATTTAGAGCGTGATGATGTCCGAGATATTGAGGGCCTGAGCGTCGACGGCATCGTGCGTGGCAAGCAACAGCATGCGGCCGTCGAGCAAGTCGAGCACAACCTCGGCGCATGCGTCGCGCGCAGCGGTATCTAGGCCGGTAAAGGGCTCGTCCAGAATCACTGCGCCGCCCGGACACAGCAGGGCTCGGGCAATCTCGACGCGACGGCGCTGCCCGCCCGAAAGCTCGGCCACGCGAGCATGCACATCGACCCCCGGCACCAGCAGGCGCAACAGGGCCGCGGCACTCGAGGCGTCCACGCGTGCGTCGGCGCACACCAGCACGTTATCCAAAGCCGAGGCGCCCTCTACCAGGCGCACATCCTGAAACACCATGGAGCACGGCGCGCACTCCCCCGCCGCCAGCGCAAGCAGCGTCGACTTGCCCACGCCCGAGGTGCCCATCACGCAGGCGCGCCCACCGGCGGGCACACGAAGCACCAGTCCGTCGAGCGCCGGAGCCCAGGGAGCGCGATCGCCCACGGCGAGCGCAAGCTCCGCAGCAGCCCTGCCGCCAGCAGAGCCGCCTGCACGTCCGCGAGGACAACGCCCATGCGCCCGCACAGCAGCACGCCATGCTGCGGGCCCCGAAGCCCGCAGCAGCCACACCAGCACGCGCTCGCATGCCCACGATGCCGCCACGACCAACACGGTCCACGCCAGCAGGTCAGCCGTCTCGATGAGCAGCTTCGCCTGATAGATGCGCTCACCCACGGTGCCCACCGCCATGCCGATCAGCTCCGCCGCCACGCCGGCCTTCCAGCTCATGCCAATCACGGCGCGGGCGCACGAAAGCACAAACGGCAGGACTTCGCGCCAGGTGTGGGCACAAAACAGTCGCCAACCCCGCACGCCATGCAGACGAAACATCTGCTCCAGCGGTTTATCCGCTTGCGTCAAGCCCTCGACCAGCGAAAAATACACTCCCGGCAGCGCCATCAAAAAGACCGCCGCAATGCTTACGCGCGCCGACCCCAGCCAAATGAGCAGCAAGACCACCACGCAGGCAACCGGCGTCGCCTTAATAAATGAAAGCACCGGCGCCACCAGGCGGGCAGCCAGGCGCGAGCGCACCGAGACCCCGGCAAGCACGCCGCCGCACGCCGCGGCAAGCGCAAGCCCGCCTAAAATCCGCGCGCCGGAAGCCACCAGAATCGCCCACGTGCCGCCATCGCATACCAACCGCGACAGCGCCAAGGCCACGGCGCCCGGGCCCGGCAGTATCAACGGCTGCGCCACGAGCGCAGCCACCAATATCCACACGGCAAGCCAAAAGGCGGCAACGGCAACACCTGCCGCTACCGCCTTCGCATGTTTCGTCATCTGTAGGGCGAACACTCGCACGGGCTACTCCATGTAGTAAAAATCGTCGGCCGGGACCTTGCCGCCCACGGCACTTGCATCCATATCGGCGAGCACCTGCAGATATCCGCCAAGCGCCGCCTTCATATCCTTCCCCGTCTGGCACACGAGCATGCACCCGGGAATCGCTTTTTCGGCAATCGTGGCATTATCGACGATGCCCGCGTCGACCACGGCCTGAGCCCAGTCCGCCGGCGCGGCGTTGACGGCCTTAACGCTTGCCGCATGACAGCGCAAAAACTCCGCCACAGCCTCGGGATGCTCCTGGGCAAACTCACGTCGAACCACGGTCACGCCCGTCACCAGGCGCGAGCCCGTGTCGCCCGCAAGATCGTCCCACACATCGGTCAGGCTCACCGGCGCCGAAAGCTTGCCCTCGCTCTTGGCGATGGCAGCCGTCTTGAACGGCTCCGGCAGCACGCCCACGGCCGACGAGTCGGCGAGCAGGGCCGACAGTACCTCGGTGGGCTCGCTCTTAAACTCAAGCGTCACCTGGCCCGTAAGACCTGCGCGCTCCAGCAGGTAGTTCATGACGTACTCGGGCGTTGTGCCCTTGCCCGTCATGTAGACGGTGCGACCCGCCAGGTCACCAAACGAAGCCACGCCCGCGTCGCCCGTCACCACGCTCAGCACGCCCAACGTGTTGATGTCGATGACCTGCACCGCGCCCTCGGTCTTGTTGTAGAGCACGCTCGCCACGTTGGCAGGCACCAGGGCAATATCGACATCGCCCTGAATGACCTTGGGCACAATCTCATCGGCCGCGGTGCTCACGGCAAAGTCAAAGTCATTGTCCGTGGCGCCCTCGGCCGCCTGGTCCATAAACTGCACCAAGCCGATCGAGGTCGGACCCTTGAGCGAAGCCACGTGCACCGCAACGGGCTTTGCGGTATCCGCTGCCGTGCCGGCCGCTGTCGACCCCGCGGCAGACCCCGCCCCCGCAGCCCCACCGCCGCAGCCGGCCAACGCAAGCGACAATGCGCCCGCGGCGAGCGCCGAGGCGAACCCCCGGCGCGACATCTCAAAATCAAACGCACGCATCGCTAGCATACCCCCTCGTTAGGCATCGTCCACGCATAGTGGTCGGTGTGCAGCAGCTCCTCGGCCAACGGCGAGAGCGGCTCACCCAAAAAGTCACGATAGCACGCCTGGACATCGGGATTCTCGTGCGAGAAGCGAATCTCGGCGTTCGCATCGAGGCCCCAGAGCACCTGCCCACGCTCTGCCGCCAGCTCGCAACCGTCATGGATAGGCTGCCCGCCACCGCCGACGCAGCCGCCCGGGCATGCCATAACCTCGACGAAGTCATAGCTCACACGGCCGTCGCGAATCGCATCGAGCAGGCGGGCGGCGTTGCCCAGCCCGTGCGCCACGGCGACGCGCACCTTGGTGCCATCGATATCGGCCACGGCCTCCTTCCAGCCGTCCAGGCCGCGCACGTCGGTAAAGAAATCGGCGTCGGGGTTCTTGCCCGTCACCAGGTAATAGGCCGAGCGCACGGCGGCCTCCATCACGCCGCCCGTGGCGCCAAAGATCACACCCGCGCCTGTGCCAAAGCCCAGCGGCGTATCGAGCGGCTCCTCAACCAGCGTGTCCACGCTCACGTGGCTCGCGCGGATCATGCGCACCATCTCGCGCACCGTCAGCGCAACGTCCACATCGGGTGCGCCGCCCTCGCCCACCATGCTCGGCAGCGCGCACTCGGCCTTCTTGGCCGTGCACGGCATAACGGACACCACGAACAGTCGCTCGGGCTCCACGCCCAGCACCTTGGCGTAGTAGGTCTTGGCGATGGCGCCGAACATCTGCTGCGGCGACTTGGACGTGGACAGGCTGTCGACAAACTCCGGATAGCGCGCCTTCACAAAGCGCACCCAGCCCGGGCAGCAGCTCGTAAACATGGGCCAGCCGCGGCTATCGTCCTCACCCTTAGCGGCGGCACCCAGGCGCTCGAGCAGCTCGGAGCCCTCCTCCATAATGGTGAGATCAGCCGAGAAGTCGGTGTCGAACACGTACTCAAAGCCCACGCGGCGCAGCGCGCAAGCCAGGCGCTCGACGGTAGCCTCCTCGCGCGGAATGCCGAGCTCCTCGCCCCAGGCGCTACGCACGGCCGGCGCAATCTGCACCAACACGATCTTGTCAGGATTAGCGAGCGCGTCAAACACGATCTCGGTATCGTCGCGCTCACGCAGTGCGCCCGTCGGACAATGCGTAATGCACTGGCCGCACGCGACGCAATCGGTCTTGCCGATCGGCGCGCGCCCGCGGGTACCCACGGCGGTATGCGTGGCGCGGTTGGTCAGGTCCCAAATCCCTAGCCCCTGCACGCTCTCGCACACCTTGATACAGCGCATGCATTTAATGCACTTGTCGTTTTCGCGGATGATGGGAAAATCGAAATCCCAGCCCTCGCCCGCCAAATGCCTTTGATACGGCAGATAAAAAATACCCAGGTCGTTGGCGATGGTCTGTAGGTTGCAGTTGCCGCTGCGCACGCAGCTCGTGCACTGCGAATCGTGCTGGGACAGCAGCAGCTGCACGTTGGTGCGACGGGCCTCGCGAGCCTTGGGGCTGTTGGTGTGAACCACCATGCCGTCGAGCACATAGTTGTTGCAGGCGGCAACCAGCTGATCGCAGCCCTCGACTTCGACCACGCACACGCGGCAGCCGCCGATCTCGTTTAGATCGCGCAGGTAGCACAGGGTGGGAATCTGGATACCGACGGACTTGGCCGCGTCCAGGATCGTGGTGTGCTCGGGTACCACGACCTCGCAATTATCGATAGTGAGCTTGACCATATTGAGTGCTCCGCTTTCGGTGTTGTCGCTGACAGTGGGGTTGTTGAGCTCTACCATTCCAGGCTCCTCCCTCCGCGGAACGCGCCAAAGCCAAAGTGGTCGCAACGCAGGCAGCGGCTTGCCTCCTGGCGCGCCTCCTCCTCGGTAAGGCCCTGCTCGACCAGATTCCAATCGTGAATACGCTCGCCAGCCTCGCGCTCACCCAGCTCGCAGCGGCCGCACTCGTGCTTGCCCTTAAACTGCACGGTCGGCAGCTCCACGTCGAGCTTGATCTTGTGGTCGAAGCCCAGGTAGCGGTCGATATTTGCCGAAGCCACGCGGCCAGCGTTGATGGCACGGATGACGGTGGCGGGACCAGTCTGGCAGTCGCCGCCGCTAAAGAGGCCGTCGAAGTTGGGCACGGCACCGTCCGAATCGGTGACCACGCAGCCCCACTTGCAGGCAATGCCCACCTCCTCAAACGGTTTGGAATCGATGTCCTGGCCAATGGCGACGAACACACGCTCGCAGGGGATGACGCGCTCGGGCGTGGCGGCGGCACGCGGAGCCGGACGACCGCGACGGGGCTCGCCGATAATCTGCGGCTGCACGCGCAGGCCGCTCACGCGACCGTCCTCGCCCGTCTCGATGGCGAGCGGGGCCGTCAGCTCCAGCACCTCACAGCCCTCGGCCTGGGCACCGGCGATCTCGGCGTCCTGGGCCGTCATATCGCAGATGCGGCGGCGGTAGACGATGCTTACCTTTTCGGCACCGCAGCGCACGGCGGAGCGTGCCACGTCCATGGCAACGTTGCCGCCGCCGATGACGCACACGCGCTGGCCGCTCAGGTCGGGCAGCTCGTCATCGCCGATAGCACGCAGCATCTTGACGGCCGACTCCACGCCGGGCGCCTCTTCGCCCGGAAGGCCGAGCTTCTTGTCGCTATGGGCACCGATGGCCAGGTAGACGGCATCGAACTCGTCGCGCAGACGGGCGAGCTCCTCGCCGTTCACGGAGTGGTCGAGTTCCACATCGATGCCGGCACTCAAGATCCAGTCGATCTCGGCCTGCAAGCGCTCGCGCGGCAGACGATAGCTGGGGATGCCGTAGCGCAGCATGCCGCCCAAGTGGTGACGCTGCTCAAAGATGGTCACCTTATGGCCCATCACGGCCAGGTAGTAGGCGCAGGAAAGGCCGGCCGGGCCGCCGCCGATCACAGCGACGCGCTTACCGGTGTTGTCCACTACATGCGGCTTATGGTCGTTGAGGTCACTGTGTTCAACGGCAAAGCGCTTGAGGGCGAGGATGTTCATGGGGTCGTCGACCATGCCACGGCGGCAGTGCATCTCGCAGGGATGCTCGCACACCAAGCCGCAGACGAGCGGCAGCGGATTGTTCTTGCGGATGACCTTGACGGCATCGGCATAGCGGCCGGCCTCGACGAGCGAAATGTACCCGGGAATGTCGACGTGCGCCGGACAGCCCGAGACACACGGAACGCGGGCCTCACGATCAAAGCCGCAGGAGTGCTCGCGAATGTGATGCTCAAAATCGTCGCGGAAGCCGCGAATGGCCGTGAGTGCCATGGCGCCAGCTTCGTAGCCGATGGCGCAGTCGCTCGAAAGGTAGATGGTGCGGGCCGTGCGCTCAATCAGGTTGAGCGTGGACTCATCGGCGCGCCCTTCGAGCACATCGGCAAGCAGGTCGCTCAGCGCGCTCAGGCCCACGCGACAGGGCGTGCACTTGCCGCAGCTCTGGGTGGAGCACAGGTTGACGAGCGCTGCCGTAAACTCCACGGGACACGGGGCGAGCGAGCTCACCGCCAAACGGCGTCCGAGTGCATCGTGCAGGTCGTCCATGACGGCTTGGGCGTGACTGCGTTCCATTACATGCAGTCGAGCCATAAGATCCCCTCTCACATGGCAGCCCGGAGGCGAGGCCGGGCGAAATTGCTACACGCAACACACTGACCTAAATAGTTGTTTGACAACAATACGGTTCGGCAGGCGGTATGAAACGTCGTCCTCAGCGGTGAAAAAGAACATTAACGCAGATAAATGCCATATTTGATAAAACGCATTACCCACAATGCGGCACTTGGGGACACTCCTCACTCTGGTGCATCGTGGACAGGTTTGTTTGCACCAATCATGAGTTGCGGTGAAATAGGGACTGAAAAGCCGCTCAAAAGGCCAAAACAGTCCGTATTCCACCGCAACTTCAAGAGGTTGGTGCAGATTAGCCTGACACCTTTTCACCAAAAAGGGCTCCGAGCAAAAACATGCCCGGAGCCCTCTGGTCGCCTCGCTCTAGCGGGCGACGCGTATGTTATTTGCGCTTGCCGCCGCCGTCACCGGGACGACGGGAGCTGCCGCCGCGCTTGCCGCCGCGGCTGTTGCCATAGCTGCCACGGTTATCGCGACCGCCGGCACGACCGCCACGGGAGCCGGCCTGGTTGCCGCCGCGACCGCCACGGTAACCGCCGCGACGCTCCTCGCGGGTGTCGTCGTAGTTGCGCCAGTCATCGCGACGATCGCGGCTGGCACGCGGATCACGACGATCGCGCGACTCGTTCGAACGACCGGCGCCGCTGCGGCTGCCATTGCCACGAGCGCCCTCGCGACGCTCGTCAAAGCGCTTGCCGCCACGGCCACCGCGCTCGTCACGTCCGCCGCGCTCGTCATCGCGACCGGAACGACGGCGGTCGCCCGAGCCGCGCTTGCCGCCACGCGAGCCACGACCCTCGTCCTCGCGCTCGACACGGCGACGACCGCCGCGGTCCTCGTCCTCGCGGCGACGGCGATGTGCCTCGCCCTGGAACTGCTTGGCACGGCGCTCGGCACGGTTGCCGCGCGGGGCCTGCTCGACGACAGCAGCACCGCCGCGCTCCTCGGCAGCCACCTCGCGGGCCACGCTCTCCACAGCCTCGTCCACGCGAGCCTGAACGCCCTCGCGCACGCGGGTCTTGCCACCGCGCTTGGGACGGCTCGGACGCTCGCCATCGCCACGGCGCTCGTCGCGACCGCGGTTGGAACGACCGGCCACATCGCCGTAATCGTCGCCGTTGCGCTTGCCGTCGCGACGCGCCTGCTCAAGCTTCTTCTTGCTCTTGGACTTGCCGCGCTTAGTCTTCTTCTTCACGTTAAAGGCGGCAGGATCGCGCTCGGGGTCAACGGCGGGCGGGTTGGGACCCACGTGCAGGTCGCCGGCCTCGTAGATGTCGGCGGTCTTGTCCATAAGCTTCTCGATCTCGTAGAACTCGTCGACGTCCTGCTCGGTCACAAACGTAATGGCCCAGCCCAGCTCGCCGGCGCGGCCCGTACGGCCAATGCGGTGGATATAGTCGGTCGGCTCGGCCGGCACGTCAAAGTTCACGACGTAGCGCACGTCGCTAATGTCGATGCCGCGGGCGAGCACGTCGGTTGCCACCAACACGTCGACGGTACCGTCGCGGAAGGCAGAAAGCGCGCGCTCGCGCTGGGCCTGGCTGCGGTTGCCGTGAATCGCGGCGGCCTTGATACCCTTACGCTCCAGACGACGGCAGCAGCTGTCGGCGCGATGCTTGGTGCGCATAAAGACAATGGTGCGCTCCGGACCCTCCTTCTTGAGAAACTCGGGCAACAGGTTGTTCTTGGCCTCGATGGACACCGGGAACACAAACTGGTCGACGGTGTCGGCGGTCGACGTGGCGGGCGCGATCTCCACGCGGGCCGGGTCGCTCACCAGGTCGGTGATCTCGCCCACGGCCTCCTCGTCGAGGGTCGCCGAGAACAGCAGCGTCTGGCGCTCGGCCGGCGTCTCGCGCACAATGCGGCGGACGGCGGGCAAAAAGCCCATGTCGAGCATGCGATCGGCCTCGTCGAGCACCAAGACCTTAACCTCGTTCAGGTGGCAGGCGCCCTGCTCGATCAGATCGACCAGACGGCCCGGCGTGGCGACCAGGATGTCGCAGCCGTACTTGAGTGCCGCGGTCTGCGGCTTGTAGCTCACGCCGCCCACGACGGTCACGGCGACATGGCCGGTGACGTCGGCGATTTTGCTCGCAACCTCGTCGATCTGCTGGGCAAGCTCGCGCGTAGGAGTGATGACGAGCATCACGGGGCCACGGCCGTTGCCCTCGGGCTTTTTAGCACCGCGGCGGCGGTTGCGGCCGCCGCGCTCGCGCACGGGCTTAGGTGGAGCGATGTGCTCCAGATTGTTCATGGTCGGCAGCAAGAAGGCGGCCGTCTTGCCGGTGCCGGTCTGAGCGGCGGCAAGCAAGTCGCGGCCTTCGAGCACCACGGGGATCGAGCCAGCCTGGACAGGCGTGGGCGCCGTGTAGCCTAGGTTCTCGATGGCACGAAGTATCTCGTCGGAAAGGCCCAGCTCGTCAAAGGCGGGCAGACTCTCGGTAGCGGACTCGACGGTCTGGGCGGCATTGGCCTCATCGGCAGCATCGAAGGCAGCCTGGGTCATGGCCTCGCGGGTCTCGTCCAGGATCTCGGCGTCGGTGACGTCGGATACAGAATTACGCATATGTTGTTGTTCCTTATCTGCACGCGCAATGGGCACGGCATGCGGCCGCGCGGGCGTGCTTGGTAGTGCGCTAATACATACAAAAACGGGTGCGCACAGAGAGGACGTTGCTCAGCACGCTGGCGATCGCTTTGGCAGCCCTATCACGCGCCGTCCAGACGCAGCAGCTCTAAGCGATGGAGCAGATTCGCCGCCGGTTAGTATACCCGTGCTTCGCATGCCCCCACGTAAACCACAGATGACGAGGCGGACGAGGCGGGCCCGGCTGATTGTCTCAATCTGTAACATCTACAGGGCAAATCTTCCTCTACGTGTTACAGATCGAGACAAACGGTCGACACAGTTCACAAACGTCTCAATCTGTAACAGTTACCGAGTAAAATCGGTCCTAATTGTTATAGATCAAGACAGAGGGGGATTTCCGTCCAGTCCAAACCAAATCTCTCAGTCTTCCTGCAATTTCGAACATGTGGCCTATAATGTTGCTTTGGTTACGCTATATATTGCGCAGCCATTTAATACGTCGCCCACCGGGGGCCATTAATTCCTATCGCCATATTGGCTAGGAAGCAATCAAGGGAGGTATCCGTGGCAGCAGAGACGCCTTGCTCGGTCCTCTATAACGATATTCGCTCGTTCGGCGGTCTTAAACATCTCGAGATCGCCCGAATGCTCATCAATGGAAACTCTTATCTCGGCAGTACCCTGCTCGAGAAATGCTCTTCCAACCGCTCGTATCTCACCCGTTACATCGTCCATCGCAAGCCTGACCAGTGCGCGCCCGCCATCTACAGCGACTTTACCGTCACCACGCTCAACCTTTCCGCGGCAATCTGCAGCAAGCTCGGCGGCGGCGAGTCCGCCTATCGGGCAATCGCCGAGCACTATCGCGGTCCGGCCGCCAACGAAATGATGTCGGCTCTCGCCAGCTACAAGCTGGACAGCCGCCTATATGCAAATGCCCTCAATCGCATCGACAACTTTGACGGCAATGCCGTGCGCGAGAAAAGCACGCTTTACCTTATGCTCTTTGTGGCAACGGGGGCGCTCGCGGATCCCGTTCAGGGCGTGGCCACCGTCGAGCGCTTTTGCGACAGCAAGACGGGCGGGCACTTTGGCACCACCGAAACTACCGTCGGACGTGGCTTTATGAGCAGCCTGGAGCAGCCGCGCACCGTCGCCCCCAACCTCGGTCTGCTCAGAACCCATGCCGACAACTGCGCCGACATGCAAATCCATCCCCTCGCACGCGATCCGCGCGGCACCGTGATTGGTTCTTTGCCCAAAACCTCGCCCAGTATCACCGATGTGGGCGCTGACGCATCGCGCGAGCATCTTCGCATTTGGCTTGAGGGTGAGCACTGGTACGCCCAGGGCCTTGGATCGACCAACGGCACGGTACTCGAATCGGGTGCAGGCGACGGCGATATTGTGATTGAGCCGCCGCGCGACCAACGCGAGCCCGGCAAGATCTATCCCCCAGTGGAAATCGAAAACAGCGACAGGCTCCATCTGGGTCTCTACACGACATTCCTTGTCATTGTGGACTAGCGCGGACGGCGATCAAAAGACGGTCGCCGTCCGTCTTTCGTCTTCTACCTTCTGTGTCGTAAACGACAATACTCAGCGGTATACGTGAGCAGTGCGGCTATCATGGTACTTTACCGGTATCCGCACTGCTCACGTATACGCACGGCAACCCATGCCAGACAAAGGAACGCCATGGATACTACCGATAGCGCCTATGGCGACAAACTCATCCGTCTCGATACGTTCGATACCGCCGTGGCGGTCGACCCCAGCGCCGAGGACGACGCCAAGCGTCGGTTTATGACGCTTATTCTCCAGACGGCCCACCGCAACAACGGCAACATCGGGCACGTGCTGCGCGCGACCAACACAAGCGGCGAGGTCTTTGCCGTCAAGCTACTCAAAGACAACGCCATCCTTTCCGGCCACGCCCCCGACCGCTCCGCCGAGCAATCGGCCGCTCACCTGGCCAACACCGCCGCGCTGTTCGAGGAGTACCGTCATCTGTGTACCGTCTCGCACCTGCGCGGATTTCCGCGCGTCTATGGCTATGGATCGTGCGAGGATGACCCGCTCATCCTCATGGAGTGGGTCGAGGGCACCTCACTCAAGCAGGCGCTGCCCCTGCTTCCTCACGACGCCTCGGGCGGGCTGACCACCCAGATGGTCGCCGCCGTCGGAAACGCCGTGCTTCGTGCGCTCTTGATGACCCAAGGCCTCGTGAATCCGGTCGTCCATCGCGACCTGTCGCCTGCCAATATTATGTTCCGCACCACCAGCCGAACGCTCGAGCAGCAGATTGCCGATTGCTCCTTTGACCCCTGCCTCATCGACATGGGCTCCGCGACCATGGCTCTCGGCGACGACACGATCACCCGGCGCGCCGACATCTGGCGCTTTGCCACGCCCGCATACGCCGCGCCCGAGATGCTCACGCAGGATATCGAAGGCATCGCGGCCCTTCGCCGTTCGCCGGCAATCGACGTCTATGCGCTTTCGAGCATTCTGTACCAGCTCTACAGCGGTCGCAAACCGTTTGACTTTGAGTCGACGGACGCCGCTGCAACCGGCTCGTTCTATCTCGTAAAGACCAAGACCAAGCCGGCACCGCTCGAGCCGCGCTGCGAGGGCGATGAAGCGCTCGTCCAAATCATCATGAAGGGTCTCTCAGTCGAGCAGTGCGATCGTCCCACCGAGCAGCAGATGCTCGAGGTGCTCTCGGCATACCTCACCGATGCCGAATCCGAGGGCCGCGAAGGCGCGGGCAGTGACGCCGCAATCGACATCGACTCCGGTACACACCTTAAGGTCGACGTCGCCGGCGAGCGCGCGAGAGAGATCCTGGAGCAGGCCCGGCACGATGCCATGACCCGCCGCCGCTTTATTATCGGTGGCGTCGTTGCAGCCGTTGCGGGGCTCAGCGTTATCGGGGCGGCAACCCATGGCTTTGGCATCCCCGACTACCTTGACGGCATCCGCGGTTCACTTGACGACTACACCTGGGATCAGCTGCAGGAGATTTCGCTCAAGATTAAGGCCGCCGAGACCCGTAGCGAGGCACGCGAGATTGCCAAGCGCTATCACCTGCTCAATGCCGATGGGCATATCCCCTATCCGTGTACCAAGCGCGTCACGCTCACCAACGGGCTGCAGGTTGGCGCGCAGCTTGTGGGCATCCGCCACGATGAGCTTCTGGACGGGACGGGCAAGGCCGGACTGACGTTTATGTTCGATGCGGGTATTGCCGAGCGCAACGCTGCAGCTGAACCGCCGAGCGCCGGCTGGGCAGATTGCGAGCTGCGGGAATGGCTCAACGGCGACGGCCTTAAGCTGCTGCCCAACGAGTTGCGCGCACTCATTAAAGGGGTCAAGAAGGTCTCGAACAATGTGGGCGCCGCCAACAGCGCATCGTGCCTGAGCGAGTTGCCCGCAACCCTTTGGCTGCCCGCCATGGTCGAGCTGTGCGGTACGCAACCGCCCGATTCGTTTACCGAGGACTATCACTACCTGGCAGACATCTACAACGGCGAGGGCAAGGAGTATCAGCTCTTCCGCGAGCTCAAGGTGAGCCCGTATTCCACGAACGAGACGATGGTCCGCCAGTGGAAGGGCAAGGACACCTGTTGGTGGGAGCGCACGGTGAGCCCCGACACATCGGAGAGCGAAGGCACGCTCTATATGAACCGCGTGGGGCACGACGGCGACGTCTTTACGTACGCAACGCCTGCGGAAAAGCCAAACAAGCTAACCTGTGTGATCCCCGGGTTCTGTATCTAGGCGGCGGGCGTCTTGCCGCGACGGGACCCCTCCCCGGCAAATGTCTCGATCTGTAACACTAGCTCGGCAGATACAGGTCTAGATGTTACAGAACGAGACAAACCCCACCCCCCCGAGACAACATCTCAATCTGTAACAACTAGGACCCAAATATCGGTCTTACTGTTACAAATCGAGATGTTCAGGTTACCCTCTAATGGTTTGTCTCGATCTGTAACATCTAGCAGGCAAAACGGTCCTCAGATGTTACAGATTGAGACGTTAAGTTGTGGCTCGATGTAATGTCTAGATTTGTAACAGTTACTCGATAAAAACGGGTCTAGTTGTTACAGATTGAGACATTAGACCGGCTACGGTCCGCCGACCTGGCTATCACCTCGGCCAATTAACAGAATGACATACATTTCAATCTCCACTGGACACCCCCAGGGGGTATGGGTGTATAGTATCGGCAGGTTAACAATTCCAACACCGAATCACGGAAAGGAGAAGCCATGGCTCAAGATAAGTTCGACGTGGGCGGCATGACGTGCGCCGCCTGCCAGGCGCACGTGGACCGCGCCGTGAGCAAGCTCGACGGCGTCCAAAACGTCGCGGTCAACCTGCTCGCCGGTTCCATGATGGTCGACTATGACCCCGCGCAGGTCTCTCCCGACGACATCTGCACCGCCGTCGACCGTGCGGGCTACTCGGCCTCGCCCGTCAGCACGGGCACCGACACCGCCAGCTCAAACGGCAGCACACAAGTCAGGTCCGGCGCCGCCCACATGGAGTCGCCAACCAAAAAGTTGGAGGCTGCCGCCTCTGCCATGCGTACTCGTCTCATCGCCTCGATCGTATTCCTTATCCCACTGTTCTACATAGGCATGGGGCACATGCTCGGCTGGCCGCTGCCCGGCATTTTCACCGACCATACCCACAGCATGACGCTCGCCCTCACCGAGCTCGTCCTGCTCATCCCCATCGTCTATGTCAACGACGCGTACTTTATCAATGGGTTTAAATCGCTCGCGCACGGCGCGCCCACCATGGACGCCCTCATCGCCGTGGGCGCCACCGCCTCCATCGTCTGGTCGTTCTACGCCATGTTCATCATGGCCGACCAGCTAGCCGCGGGCCAGGTCCACGAGGCAATGATGACGGGCATGGACAATCTGTATTTTGAGAGCGCGGGCACGATCCTGTCGCTCGTCACCGTGGGCAAATACCTCGAGACGCGCAGCAAGTCCAAAACCGGCGGCGCCATCGAGGCGCTCATCGACCTGGCGCCCAAGACCGCGACCGTCGTTGCCGATGACGGCACCGAAACCACCGTGGACGTCGACAGCATCCTTCCCGGCCAGGTGCTGCGTGTGCGCCCCGGCGAGTCCATCCCTGTCGACGGCGTGGTGCTCGAGGGCGCGTCGGCCGTGGACGAGAGCGCGCTCACCGGCGAGTCCATCCCCGTAGAAAAGACCGCCGGCGACACCGTCAACGCCGCCACGGTCAACCGCACCGGATCGTTTACCTTCCGTGCCACACGCGTGGGCGCCGACACGTCGCTTGCCAAGATCATCCAGCTCGTCGAGGACGCCAACGCCACCAAGGCGCCTATCGCCCGCCTGGCCGACAAGGTCGCCGGCGTGTTTGTGCCCGTGGTGTTTGCGATCTCGGCCGTGACCTTCGTGGCGTGGATGGCGCTGACCGGCAGCGTGAACGAGGCACTCACCTCCGCCGTGGCCGTGTTGGTGATCAGCTGCCCGTGTGCGCTGGGTCTGGCCACGCCCGTCGCCATTATGGTTGGCACCGGCAAGGGCGCCGAGATGGGCATTCTGTTTAAGAGCGCCGAGGCGCTGGAGAATCTGCGCAACGTGGGCACCGTGGTACTCGATAAGACCGGCACCGTCACCCGCGGCAAACCGGCTGTGACCGACATTGTGGTTGCCGCGCGCGCCGACGGCTCGCCCGCTATGAGTGAAAAGGCGTTACTGAAGCTCGCTGCCGCGCTCGAGCGCCCGAGCGAGCACCCGCTGGCAGAGGCGATTATGGCCGAGTGCGAGGCGCGCGGAATCGTGGCGCGCATGGTCGAGGACTTTGCCGCCGTGCCCGGTCGCGGCGTCACGGCGCGCGAGGGGCAGAATGTCATCGCAGCCGGCAACGTGCGCCTGATGAACGAGCTGGGCGCGAAGGTTCCCGCCGGCCTTGCCGAGCAATTTGCCACCGAGGGCAAAACGCCGCTGTTCTTTGCCAAGAACGGCGAGCTTGTCGGCACCATCGCCGTGGCCGACGAGGTCAAAGAGACGAGCGCCGAGGCCATCGCCGCAATGCGTTCACTCGGCGTCGATGTGCGTATGCTCACCGGCGACAACCGCGTGACGGCCGAGGCCATCGCCCGCCGCGTGGGACTGACCAGCAAGCAGGTCATCGCCGACGTGCTTCCCGCCGACAAGGAGCGCCACGTGCGCGAGCTGCAGGATGCGGGCAGTAAGGTCGCCATGGTGGGCGACGGCATCAACGACTCCCCCGCCCTGGCGCGCGCCGACGTGGGCCTTGCTATCGGCACCGGCGCCGACATCGCCAAGGAGGGCGCCGACGTGGTACTCATGCGCAGCGATCTCATGGACGTCGCCCGCGCCATCGAGCTTTCGCGCGCCACGATCCGCAACATCAAGCAGGACCTGTTCTGGGCGCTGTTCTACAACGGCATCGGCATTCCGCTCGCCGCGGGGGTGTTCTTCCCGCTCACCGGGTGGCAGCTCTCGCCGATGTTTGGCGCCGCGGCCATGAGTCTGTCGAGCGTATGTGTCGTAAGCAACGCTCTGCGCCTAAAATCCTTTAAGCCCAAAGTGGCAAAATAGGATCACCATTAAGTCCATTTAGAACGGGTTTTCCAGGTGCCCGAGATTGACCTGAAAGAGGAGCGACGCGTACTTTGGTACGCGAGCGACGGCTTGAAGGTCAAGGTCGGGTGCCTGGGAAAGCCGACACAACAGAGAGGAATACCCATGCGTTTCACAATTAAGACTTCCGGCCTTATGTGCGGCCACTGCGACGCCACCGTCGAGACCGCGCTGCTCAACGTTGCGGGCGTAACCGACGCCGACGCCGACCACGAGACTCAGACCGTCCAGGTGGAGTGCGCCGACACCGTGACCCCCGAGCAGCTCGCCGCCGCTGTCGAGGGCGCCGGCGAGAAGTTCCACGCCCTTTCGGTGACCGCCGCATAACGACCCGCACGTACCCCCGACCAGAAACGAGGACCCGCCATGATGGCAGACCATAAATCGGTGACCCGCATGCTCAAGACGGCACGCGGTCAGATCGACGGCATCCTGCGGATGGTCGAGGAGGACCGCTACTGCGTCGATATCTCCACGCAGCTCATGGCCACACAGGCGCTCCTCGCGCGCATTAACGCCGACGTGCTCAAGGCGCATATCGAGGGCTGCGTGACTTCGGCAATCGAATCGGGCGACGAAGACCTCAAAGCCGCCAAACTCGCCGAAATCGAACGCGTCGTCGACAAACTCTCCAAGTAATTGGGGCATTGGGGACAGGTCATTTGCACCGTCTTGGTATTCCGGGGACAGGTATGTTTGCACCACATTGGTGCAGATTAACCTGTCCCCCTTGCTCTAAATCGGGTATAAAGGCGTGCAGCATATCGAACGAAAGGCAATTTGCATGAATGATTTTATGAAGGGTCGCAATGGTGCCGATGAACTCACCATCGTGATGGGTTTTGCCGGCATCGTCATCGCGATGATCGGATCGATAGCCCGCATACAGTGGCTCAGCTGGATTGCCATCGCCGTAATCGTGATTGGCGTGCTGCGCGGCCTGTCCAAAAATATCGACGCACGTCACAAGGAGAACGAGGCCTTTGTCGCCGCGACTGCAAACGTACCCGGCTTGGGCAAGTTTGTAGCTAGCTTGGGCGGCGGAGCTACAGCGGCCAACGCCTCGCGCGCAGCCGGTACTAGCAAGGAAGACTTTGAACGTGCCAAGCGCACAGCCAAGAAGATGTGGAAGGGCCGCAAGACCACGGCCTATCTTAAGTGCCCCAACTGCGGCCAGATGCTCTCCGTTCCCAAGGGCAAAGGCAAGATCCGCGTCACCTGCCCCAAGTGCCATGCCAAGATGGAGACGCGCTCATAGCCGCCATACCATGGGACAAATAAAAGCCGAGGCCTCGCACTGAGACCTCGGCTTTTTTGATTATGACAAAGGGATTGCCCCTTTGTCGCATCGCCATATCGCGCGCTTACGCCACGCCGTCGCGGGCAAGCTCCTCGGCCAATGCCTCGACAGGCATGGCCATAATCGCGTCGAGCTCGGCGTCCACCTCGGGAATACGCTTCATCTTGAGTTTGCGCATCAGATCGCCACGGCACATCACGCGCATCGGCTCACGCAGCGCGCACAGGTCATCGAGCGGGTTCTTGCGCGTCACCAGGATATCGGCGGCCTTACCGCACTCGATCGTGCCGGTCTCGCCGCCCAGCCCCAGCAGCTCGGCATTGACCTGCGTGGCCGTATGCAGCGCGAAGGCGTTGCTCACGCCGACATACTTGGCAAAATAGGCCACCTCGCGCCACATGTCGTACTGCGTCACGAACGGGCAGCTCGAGTCCGTGCCAAGGCCCACCTTAACGCCAGCTTCCAGTGCGGCACGGGCGCTCTCGATGATGCCCGAGCACACGATGTCGCCGTTCTTCTTTTGTGTATCGGTCGAATGGGTCTTTTCCGGGTCGAGCAATACAAACGGCAGCGCCGGGCTGATAGTGCAGGTCACACTCGGAGCACGCCCCTCGAGCTGCGTGCCCGCGGCGCCACGGTACAGCTCCAAGATCTCGGGTGTCAACGGAGCGCCGTGCTCAATCGTGTCAACGCCGGCCTCAAGCGCGGCCTTCACACCCTCGGTACTCTCGACATGGGCCATGACCGGAAGGCCCATGTCGTGTGCCGCCTTGCACGCCGCCGCGGCAACCTCCACCGGCATACGCAGCACGCCCGGCTCGCCCACCTCGGTCGCATCGAACACACCGCCCGTTACGAACAGCTTAATGACGTCGGCACCGCGCGCATACAGGTCGCGCACCTGTTCGGCTGCCTCGGCGGGACTGTTTGCCACCTGGGCGAACAGTCCCGCACCATGACCGCCCGGCACCGTGACGCCCGTTCCCGGCGCCACCAGGCGAGGACCTTGATACTTGCCGGCATCGATAGCATCGCGCACGGCCAGATCGGCAAACAGCGGATCGCCCGCGCCGCGCACCGTGGTCACGCCACTTGCCAGTTGTTGTTGGGCGCTGCCCTTAAGAATATGGCGCACGATGGCGCGCCCCACGGGATTATCGAGCTTCTTCATCAGCGCGCCCGCATCGCCCGCCGAAACCGGCTTGCCCGAACCGCACAGATGCACATGCATATTGATGAGGCCTGGCATGAGATACGCACCTGCCAGGTCGATAACCTCGGCACCCGCAGGCGCCTGCGCCACAGCACTCGGCCCCATCCACGTGATGACACCGCGCTCAACGGCCACGGCCATATCGGGTTGCGGCTCCATATGCTCCGAACCATCCAGAATGGTCGCATTGATAAACAACGTGGAACGATCGGCAGACGCCATATCGAGCTCCTCCCTCACGATTAACTTGAACATTTGTCCATTATCACCTAATGCAGCGACCTAAAGTCGAGCATATCGGCTAACGGAGGGAAGAGGGGATGTGGGGGACGGAATACGTTGCAGCCCCACCCCAGCAACATCAGGGGAATGTCTCGATCTGTAACAGTTACTGGGTTATTGGGCCCCCTGATGTTACAGATCGAGACATTCGGTCGAAGTTTCACCGGTTTGTCTCGATCTGTAACAATTACGAACTCAAACAACTTCTAAACGTTACAGATCGAGACAAAACCTCTCAGCGCCCATACCACTGACGCCTCCACTCCTCAGCCAATTCAGCCTGCCGAGGAATACCCGCCAGCCTCATTTTCTCGACCAGCTTCCCCGGGTCTTTGAGTTCGTTAAACGTAAACCGAAGCACCTTATGCCCGAGCATTGTCAGATGAGATTCCCGCTGACGCTCTGCCACGAACGGGTCGACCGACTCCCGACGCTCACCGTTCTGCAAGGTATACTTCCCCTTTCCGTCGAGCTCGCCGATGACACACGTCCCGTCCTCGAGCTGCCAAAAATAGTCGACGCGAAATACCTGGCTCGGATCGAGCGGGTCGCGAAACTCCACCTGCAGCTCCGGAACTGGAAAGCCGTACGCAATAAAGAACGCTCGGAACCGAGACTCGCCGCCGTTTTCGGACAGCCCGTCCGCATACGACGCAATCACCTGTGCCCTGCGATACCCTCGCCTGCCCTCGCAATCGGCGCGGAGGCGCTCGCACAAATCCCAACGTGATACGCCTTTCGCCCGCAGTGCAGAATCGGCAATCGCCAACCCGTAGGAGAACGGCGCACGCAGCAAGCAATCCTCCACTGTGCGCCAAAACGACGTCACCCGCACGCCATCAACACGCTCGAGCGCGCCCGCCATCTGTGGACGCGACAACCTGCACCCGCTGCTCAACGTCACCGAACAACCTGTCTTAACAAGAAAACGCGGCCCGAGCAGATCATTCGGCACCTCCAGACCCCACAAAAGCGCCGCGTCATAGCCCCAAAACGCCCAATCGGGATGAAACTCCGCAAGCCCTTTGATAGTCCTCAACGCTCGCTCCGCCGGCGTCAATGCATCCCAATCATGCTGAAAACAGAACAGGTACGGCTCGGGCTCCGCGATATCGTCGGTTCCAACATGACGTCGCAGCCACATGAGCTCGGTATTGTCATGCGTTGCGAGCAGCGCACCTTGCTTGGCCGCCTCCGTGAGCCGCGCGAGCATCCTATTCCGCGCCAACGTGTTGCGAGTCGCATGTTTGTGTTTGAGAACGGTATTAGACACTTTCGTCACCACCACGTCAGACAAATGGACCAGCGTCACCGTTGCCTCCGCTGACAAATGTCTTGATCTGTAACAGGAAGACAGTCTTTGAGCCTCTAGTTGTTACAGAACAAGATCTTTCGACAGCCGCCAAACCTTCCGTCTCAATCTGTAACAGTTACGAGCTCAAACAGCCGCTAAACGTTACAGATTGAGACAAAGTCAGGGCTGTAGGGCGACACCAGTCACATCCCCTACTCCCATTCTTGTTCGTAGATGTTGAGGGACTTTACGTAGCGCCCCTGGGCACCCATGATGTCGCGGACCAGGCGCAAAAAGAAGCTGATACACGAGGTGTCAAAGCCATCCTGCAGGTCCTCCGGATGCACCGCACCCGGTCCATCGACCGCCGTGTCACTCAGGCGCGCGATGTCATACAAATAGAGCTGTCCCGCCGTCAGCCAGACATCGTCGACGCAAGCGAGGCGCACCGCAATCGCGCCGTCGCTCCAATGCTCCTTTTGCACGATATGCGGGTCGTAGACATCAAAACGTCGATCGGTGCGCGTATCCTTCAGCTCAACCATGCCAGCCGCGGGATCCTTGTCCAAAATGCCAAAGCGCGAGA
This sequence comes from uncultured Collinsella sp., assembly GCA_900554645.1. GTDB lineage: Bacteria > Actinomycetota > Coriobacteriia > Coriobacteriales > Coriobacteriaceae > Collinsella. The sequence goes on from USIE01000012.1 coordinate 26,297, forward strand.
AATACTGCGTGTCGCGTACCTGCTCGAGCCGCTTGAGCGAGGCAGGCGAAAGCGATGCCGGCCTCTCGTCAACATACAGCTCGAGCAGCGTCTTGCCATGGCGATAGGGGCGCTCAAACAGCAGCCAATCGGTAAACGCCATGTTGTAGGCCATGATTTCGTTTTGAGAAGGTTCCTCGCAATAGCTGAGCCACGGATCGACGATAATCTCGAACTGCTCGCGCGCCGGCTCCAGGAATTGAAACTTCCGCAGCATCCAAAAGTGAGCCATGTCGGCAATATCGTTGCCGACGGCTTCGGCCAGCTGCGCTCGGTCAAAAACTTGGTCAGTCATGGCATCCTCCTCAAACTGATGGACCTCAATTTGAGCTTACGAGGAGGGCGGACGACCACAGCCGGCGCAGGCAAAATGGGTCTCCGGCTGCAAACCAGATGCCGACCAAACACTTGGCAAAACACTTGACCGAATGAGCGCACCGTAAAGAACCAGCAGGTAGATATAGACAGCCGACCCGCCGTTTTGAGCCGCACCGGCCCGACCACCACAGAAACAGCAGAGCGCCACAACCGCAAACGTCGACGGATGAACACCCACACGTCGACAAACGAGCAAATCGCTCGCAAACCCACAAGGAGTGTCCCAGACTGCCGGCAAAAAAGGAACGTCCCCAGCTGACGGCACTTGGGGACGTTCCTTTTGGGCCGGCCGTTGGGGACAGCCCTTGTCGATTCAGTTGTGAACAGCCGCTTTACAGCTCCAGCGCATCGGCGACTTCGGCTGCGCAGGCCAGGGCATCGGCCATGGCGTTCACCACGAGCGAGCTGCCGTTGCGAGCGTCACCGGCAACATACACCGGCGCGGCATCCGCGGCGACGCCGTCGACACGGGCCGCAAGGTACGAGCCCTCGGCAGCCATCACCGGCAGTGGACGACCAGCGGTGGCAACAGGCACGCCAACGGCGTCGAACACGCCATGCTCGGGACCCGTAAAGCCGCAGGCGATGAGCACCAGCTGGGCCGGCACCTCGTGCTCGGAGCCCGCGATGCGCTCGGGCTTGCCAGCCGACCAATCCAGATCGACCACGCGCAGGCCCGCGGCCGCGCCCTTCTTGTCCAGCAGCACCTCGAGCGTATCCACGCCCCAGGCACGCATCTCGCCACCCATGGCAGCGATGACCTCCTGCTGGCCGTAGTCGGTCTTCTTCACATTGGGCCACTGCGGCCAGGGATTGCTCGCCGTACGTTTATCGGGCGCCGCCGGCAAGAACTCAAACTGGCGCACGCTGCGCGCACCCTGGCGCACCGCGGTACCCACGCAGTCGTTGCCGGTATCGCCGCCGCCAATGACCACGACGTCCAGGCCGCGCGCGTCAATAGCGGGCTCGCCGCCATCGAGCACCGACACGGTCGAAGCCGTCAGATAGTCCACGGCATACACCACGCCGGGGGCGTCAATGTTCGCAGCCGAAAGCCCGCGCGGGGCACGGGCACCAGCAGCCACCACGACAGCGTCAAAGTCATCGAGCTTGGCCGCCACCGCAGGGTCCGTCACGTCGGCACTCAGCTCGAACACAATGCCCAGCTCGCGCATGAGCGCCACGCGACGCTCGACCACGGACTTCTCGAGCTTCATGTTGGGAATGCCGTACATGAGCAGACCGCCCGGGCGGTCGTCGCGCTCAAACACCGTCACGCGGGCGCCACGACGCGCAAGCTCCCATGCTGCCACCAGGCCAGCCGGGCCGGAACCAACCACGGCGACCGAGGACGCGTCCTCCCCTGCCGGTTCAAAGCGACGCGGGCCACCGTTTGCCCATTCGTGGTCGCTGATCGCGCGCTCGTTATCGTGGATCGTCGTGGGCTGGCCATCGACCGAGCCCAGGTTGCATGCGGCCTCGCACAGCGCCGGGCACACGCGACTCGTGAACTCGGGCATGGGCGAGGTGAGTGACAGGCGCTCGGCAGCCTCGTCCCAACGGCCGCGGTACACCAGCTCGTTCCACTCGGGAATCAGGTTGTGCAGCGGACAGCCGCTCGGACGTGCCTTGCCAAAGCTCGCGCCCATCTGACAAAACGCCACACCGCACATCATGCAGCGACTCGCCTGGGCACGGCGCGCGTCGTCGTCGAGCTCCACGTACAGCGGATCGAAATCGCGGCTGCGCTCCTCCACGGGGCGCAGCTCGTGGGTCACGCGATCGATATCAAGAAAAGCACCGGGCTTACCCATGGCACTTACGCCTCCTTCTTGGTCGAAGCAACAGAGCTGGCGGCGGGTACAGCACCAGCGACACCACCCGCCACATCAAAGCGAGCAACATCCGCGGCACTCGCGCGGCCGGTCACAATGTCAAACGCCAGCTCCTCGGCCTGCGCATGCGTCTTGCCGACGGCCTCAGCGGCGGCGACAATCGCCAGCACGCGCTCGTACTCGGTCGGAATGACCTTCACAAAGTGCTTGCTCATCGAGTCAAAGCTGTAGAGCAGCTTAATGCCGCGCGGGCTCTGCGTTGCGTCCACGTGCTCCTGGATAAGCTTGCGGATCTGCGCCAGCTCGTCGGCCGTCGGGGCCTTGAGCTCAACGCTCTCGTGGTTCACGCGGGCATCGAGCGTGCCGTACTGGTCATAGACATAGGCCACACCGCCCGTCATGCCGGCGGCGAAGTTCTGCCCGACCTCGCCCAAAATGAGCGCCAGACCACCCGTCATGTACTCGCAGCCATGGTTGCCGCAGCCCTCGACCACCACGGTGGCGCCGGAGTTGAGCACGCCAAAGCGCTGACCAGCCAGGCCGTTAATGAAGCCGCGGCCGCTCGTGGCGCCAAAGAACGCAACGTTGCCCACGATGATGTTCTCGTCGAACTTGTAGGTTGCACGCGGGTTGGGGCGCACGGAGACCTCGCCGCCCGAAAGGCCCTTACCAAAGTAGTCGTTGGCGTCGCCGCACACGTTGAGCGTCACGCCGCGCGGCAGGAAGGCGCCAAAGCTCTGACCGGCCGAGCCATCGCAATCGATGGTGATGGAGCCGGCGGGCAGGCCCTCGGGATGTGCCTTGGTCACCGCATTGCCCAAGATGGTGCCAACGCAACGGTTGACGTTGGCGATGTCGGCATGGAAACGAATCGGACGCAGGTGCGCACGGGCATCGGCCGTATAGGGGACAAACAGCGTAGAGTCGAGCGTCTTGCCGAGCTCGCTGTCCGCAGCCATCTGGGGCAGGAAGTGACGGCCGTCGGCACCCGGGATGTGGGCACCAAACTCACAGGTCGCGCTCGCCAGCACGGGCGACAGATCGAGCAGGTTGGCCTTGCGGTTGCCCGGCACCTCAATCTGGCGCAGGCACTCGGGATGGCCGACCATCTCGTCGATGGTGCGGAAGCCCAGGCGTGCCATGACCTCGCGCAGCTGCTCGGCCACAAAGAGCATAAAGTGCTCAACGTGCTCGGGCTTGCCGCGGAAGCCGTGACGCAGGCGGCAGTTCTGCGTGGCGATGCCGGCCGGGCAGGTGTCCTGCTGACAGTCGCGTTGCATGAGGCAGCCCATGGAGATGAGCGGCATGGTCGCAAAGCCAAACTCCTCGGCACCCAGCAGGCAGGCGACGGCGACGTCGGTACCGTCCATGAGCTTGCCGTCGGCCTCGAGCACCACGCGCGAGCGCAGGCCGTTTTGCAGCAGCGTCTGCTGAGCCTCGGCAAGGCCGAGCTCCAGCGGCAGGCCGGCGTGCCAAATGGAATCGCGAGCAGCGGCACCGGAACCGCCGTTGTGGCCACTAATCAAGATCTTGTCGGCAGCACCCTTGGCAACACCGGTAGCGATGGTGCCGACGCCGGCCTCGCTGACCAGCTTGACCGACACGCGTGCGCCGGGGTTGGCGTTCTTAAGGTCAAAGATGAGCTCTGCCAGGTCCTCGATGGAGTAAATATCATGGTGCGGCGGAGGCGAGATCAGGCCGATGCCGGGCGTGGACTGACGGACCTCGGCGATCCAGGGATAGACCTTCTTGCCGGGCAGGTGACCGCCCTCGCCGGGCTTGGCGCCCTGGGCCATCTTGATCTGGATCTCGAAGGCGCTGCACAGATAGCGGCTCGTCACGCCAAAGCGCGCGCTTGCCACCTGCTTGATCGCAGAGTTCTTGGAGTCGCCGTTGGCCAGCGGGGTCTCGCGACGCGGGTCCTCGCCGCCCTCGCCGGAGTTGGAACGGCCGTGCAGGCGGTTCATGGCGATGGCCATGCACTCGTGCGCCTCTTTGCTGATGGAACCGTACGACATGGCGCCGGTGTTAAAGCGGCGGACAATGCTGAGCGCAGGCTCGACCTCGTCGAGCGGCACCGGGGTGCGGCCGCTGTCGTCAAAGTCCAGCAGGTCGCGCAGGCGTACGGCACGGCCGGTGCGGTGCAGGCGGGCGCTGTACTCCTTAAAGGTGTCGTAGCTGTCCTCGCGGCAGGCGGTCTGCAGCAGGTAGACGGTCTGCGGGTCGATAAGGTGATCCTCGCCGCCGAGCGGACGCCACTTGGTCAGACCCAGCGTAGGCAGCTGCTCAGGCGCGGGGCTCTTAAGGATGGCGAGCGCGGCGTCGTAGTGCTCGTTCTGCTCGCGCTCGACGTCCTCGACACCCATGCCGCCCACGCGGCTCACCGTGCCGGCAAAGTACTCGTTGACGAACTCGGTGGTAAAGCCCACGGCCTCGAAGATCTGCGCGGAGTGGTAGCTCTGCACCGTAGAGATGCCCATCTTGGACATGATGGAGACGATGCCTGCGGTCGCTGCCTTGTTGTAGTTGTCGATGCCCTGCTCGGCCGTCACGTCCAGGTCGCCGTGTGCCGCCAGATCGCGGATGCACGCATGCGCGTTGTACGGATAGATGCCGCTCGCGGAGTAGCCCACCAGCGCCGCGAAGTCGTGCGGAGACACGGCATCGCCGCACTCCACCACGATATCGGCAAAGGTGCGCACGCCGGCGCGGATCAGGTGGTTGTGCACGCAGCCCACAGCGAGCAGTGACGGCACAGGGACCTCGCCCGCAGCGGCACGGTCGCTCAACACCACGATGTTCACGCCGTCGCGGACCGCAGCCTCAACATCCTCTGCAAGCTGCTTGAGCGCAGTCTGCAGCGCGCCCTCGCCGGCATCGCGGCGGTAGACGGCACGGAAACGGCGGGTCTTAAAGCCAACACGGTCAATCGCGCAAATGCGGTCGAACTCCTCCTCGTTGAGCAACGGGCGCTCCAGGCGCACCAGCTGGCAAGCCGCGCGGGAGTCCTCGAGCAGGTTGCCGTGATTGCCCAGGTAGAGCGTGGTCGAGGTGACCATATGCTCGCGCAGGGCGTCGATCGGCGGGTTCGTGACCTGGGCGAACAGCTGATAGAAGTAGTCGTAGAACGAGCGCGTCTTCTTGGACAGGCAGGCCAGCGGCGCATCGATGCCCATCGAGGCGAGCGGCGCCTTGCCCTGCTGGGCCATGGGACGCACGACCTCGTCAACATCATCCCAGTGGTAGCCGAGCTTGGCCATGCGCACGGCGGCGGGCACCTCGGCGTCCTCGGCCGGCGTCGCCGCGGCAGGCTTGTCGAGCGCGTCGACGGTCAGCGTCTCCTCGGCGATCCAGTCGCGGTAGGGCTTCTCCTTAGCGTAGCGGGCGCGCAGCTCGTCGTTGTAGATCACGCGGCCGCGGGCAAAGTCGACCTCGAGCATCTGGCCCGGTCCCAGGCAGCCGCTCGTCAGGATGTTCTCGGGGCGCACCTCGATGGTGCCCACCTCGCTCGCCAGCATAAAGCGGCCGTCACGCGTCACGTAGTAGCGGGCAGGGCGCAGGCCGTTACGGTCGAGGGCGGCACCCAGGGTACGGCCGTCGGTAAAGGCGATGGCGGCAGGACCGTCCCACGGCTCCATAAGCATGGACTGATAGGCGTCGTAGGCACGGCGCTCCTCGCTCAGGCTGTCGTTGTGGTCCCACGGCTCGGGCAGCAACATAGATGCGGCGCGCGTGAGCGGACGGCCGTTCATGACCAAAAACTCGAGCACGTTGTCCAAAATCGCGGAGTCGGAGCCCTCGCGGTTGATGATGGGCATCACGCGCTCAAGATCGTGCTGCAGCACGGGGCTGTACAGGTTGGGTTCGCGGGCGCGGATCCAGTTGACGTTGCCCTTGAGGGTGTTGATCTCGCCGTTGTGGATGATAAAGCGGTTGGGGTGTGCGCGCTCCCAGCTGGGCGTGGTGTTGGTGGAGTAGCGCGAGTGGACGAGCGCCACGGCCGTCTTGACGGCGGCGTCGTTGAGGTCGATGAAGAAGCGGCGCATCTGCGTGGCGACGAGCATGCCCTTGTACACGATGGTGCGCGAGCTCATGGAGCAGACGTAGAAGATCTTGTCGCGCAGGGCGAACTCGGCGTCGGCCTTCTTCTCGATGGTGCGGCGGCACACGTACAGGCGGCGCTCAAAGGCATCACCGGCGGGCGTGTCGTCGGGGCGGCCCAGGAAGGCCTGCAGGATGGTGGGCATGCAGGCGCGGGCCGTCTCGCCCAGGTCGTGCGGGTCGACGGGCACCTCGCGCCAAAAGAGCAGCGGCACGCCGGCCTCGGCGCAGCCCTCCTCAAACACGCGACGGGCGTCCTCTACGCCCTTGTCGTCCTGCGGGAAGAACAGCATGGCCACGCCATAGTCGCCCTCTGCCGGCAGAATCTGGCCGCACTTTTGAGCCTCTTTACGGAAAAAGTGATGCGGAACCTGGAACAGGATGCCAGCGCCGTCGCCGGTGTTCTTCTCGAGTCCCGTGCCGCCGCGGTGCTCCAAGTTGACCAGAATGGACAGCGCATCGTCCAGAATCTGGTGATGGCGCTCGCCGTTGATATCGGCAAGCGCGCCGATGCCACATGCATCGTGGTCGAATTCGGGGCGATAAAGGCCCTGCTGCTGAGCGGAATCTGCCTGCATCGCGATCCTCCCCTAGATATTTAGACAGTCAGTTGAATAGGCATACTAGGAGCATCGCCGACCCGTTGTGTTTCCCGCCCGTTTCGAAACAATCGCGTAACGCACGCCCTACGAGTGGACACCGCCGACCTCAAGGGCGACAACAAGGGCCCCAGGTTCGGCCTCTAAGCTCACCGCTTCAAACATCTCAATCTGTAACAGGAAGACCCAATTTCGACGACTAACTGTTACAGATTGAGATGTTTTCAAGAGACGGTTCGGAATGTCTCGATCTGTAACACGAAGAGCCGGTTTTTGCAGCTAACTGTTACAGATCAAGACATTTCGGCAATCCCCTTTCACCATCCTATTCAAATACAACAATTTTGTTAGTCTTGGTTAACTTTTGAGCCTAAAACGGGTATCCTTTGCGGCGTCAAGCAAACGGCACGTCAAACGTGCCAGATCAAGGAGGCCCCTATGGCGAACCAAGCAGACCAGCAGACGATGCAACTCGTCCTTATCCGTCACGGAGAATCCGAGTGGAACAAGCTCAACCTGTTCACCGGCTGGACCGATGTCGAGCTCACCGACACAGGCCGCGAAGAGGCGGCGGCAGGCGGCCGCGCCCTCAAAGAGGCGAGCTTCGACTTTGATATCTGCTACACCTCGCGCCTCAAGCGCGCGATCCACACCCTCAACATTGTGCTCGGCCAAATGGACCGCGAGTGGCTGCCCGTCATCAAATCCTGGAAACTCAACGAGCGCCACTACGGTGCGCTGCAGGGTCTCAACAAGGCCGATGCCGCGGCAGAACACGGCGACGAACAGGTACTCATCTGGCGCCGCTCCTTCGACGTCTGCCCGCCGGTACTCGAGCCGGGCGACACACGCGACCCCCACACCCAGGAGCAATACCGCGACATCGCGCCCGACCAGCTGCCCTACACCGAGTGCCTCAAAGACACGATCGCCCGTGCCTGGCCCTATTTTGAGGACGAGATTCGCCCCCAGATGCTCGCCGGCAAGCGTGTACTCATCGCCGCACACGGCAACTCCCTGCGCTCGCTCGTCATGAAGTTCGAGCACCTCACGCCCGAGGAAATCCTTAAGGTCAACATCCCCACTGGCGTACCGCTCGTCTATACCTTCGACACCGATTTCAACGTCCTCGACAAGCGCTACATCGGTGACCCGGCGACCATCGCCGCCAAGATCGACGCCGTTGCCAATCAGGGCAAGGCGCACAAGTAGCCCCATCTCGAACCAAGCGCGCGGCGCCGCACGACCCCGGCGCGACACCGCGCCGTCCGCACGCAGGAACCGAACATGCTCAACCATCTCAAACAACACTTTGGCTCGCACCGCACCGGAGGCCATGGCGGTCTGGACATCGCCCGGCACATCGGTCCCGGGCTGCTCGTCACCGTCGGCTTTATCGATCCGGGCAACTGGGCCTCCAACATGGCCGCGGGCTCGCAGTTTGGCTACGCGCTGCTGTGGGTGGTCACGGATTGCGTCGAAAATGTTGGTGTAAGGGTGGCTCCCTAGCGTCCGTTTAACG
>USIE01000013.1 GCA_900554645.1 uncultured Collinsella sp.
CGTTGGGGCCAGGCCCGATTTTGCCTCTTGACAATGTCCTGCTCATATTAAAAGGAACGTCCCCAAGTGCCGGCTTGACAGCTGCGGGGACGCCGATGTCTTGGCAAAGCCAGCGAGCGAGTCGCATTTGAGACAAGGTGACGTGAAACGAAAGGGCGCTGACCTTCTGGTCGCGCCCTTGAAGTTGAACGTCAGATTGTCCAAATGCGGCTCGCGCAGCGTCGGCTCGTTACGCGGTTTGTAAAACCGCGTAACAATTAGCTCTCGATGTAGTCCTTCAATTTGCTCGAGCGGCTGGGGTGGCGGAGCTTGGCCAAGGTCTTGGACTCGATCTGGCGGATACGCTCGCGCGTGACGCCAAACTCGCGGCCGACTTCCTCGAGCGTGCGGGGATGCCCGTCGACAAGGCCAAAGCGCAGCTCGATAACCTTGCGCTCACGATCGGCAAGCGAGTCGAGCACCTGGGTGAGCTGCTCCTGCAGCATGGAGAAGCTGGCGGCATCGGGCGGAACGATAGCCTGGGAGTCCTCGATGAAGTCGCCCAGCTGGGAATCCTCTTCCTCGCCGATGGGGGTCTCGAGCGACACGGGCTCCTGCGAAATCTTCTGGATCTCGCGGACGCGGTCGGCGCTCATGTCCATCTCGGCACCGATCTCCTCAGGGGTCGGGTCGCGACCCAGGTCCTGAAGGAGCTGGCGCTGCACGCGGACGAGCTTGTTGATGGTCTCGACCATATGCACGGGAATACGGATGGTACGGGCCTGATCGGCAATGGCGCGCGTAATGGCCTGACGGATCCACCACGTGGCGTACGTGGAGAACTTAAAGCCCTTCTGGTAGTCGAACTTCTCAACGGCGCGGATCAGACCGAGGTTGCCCTCCTGGATCAGGTCAAGGAACAGCATGCCGCGGCCGACATAGCGTTTGGCGATGGAGACGACCAGACGCAGGTTTGCGCTGATGAGTGCCTGCTTAGCTTCGAGGCCGACGTTCTCAATGCGCGTAAGACGACGCATCTCGGCACGCGTGAGCTCGAGCTCACCGGCATCGGCGGCCTCGAGCTTCTCGGTGGCCTCAAGACCGGCCTCGATCTTCATGGCCAGATCGACCTCTTCGGAGGCGGTCAGCAGGTCGACCTTGCCGATCTCTTTGAGGTACATACGAACCGGATCGCCGGTCAGCATCACCGTGGAGGCATCGATGCCACGCACGCGGGAGCGTGAACGGGACGTGCGCACGGTGCGCTTCTTCTTGCTCTTGGAAGAACCCATCTCGGCATCGGCCTGACGGGCCATCTTGAGCTCGTGATCGTCGAGCGAGCCGGAATCGTGCTCGTCGTCGTCATCGAAATCGTCGGTATCGGTATCGTTATCGTCATCGTCGACGTCCATGGGGGCGTCGTCGTTACCGCTCGCGGAGATAATCTGGATGCCGCTGTTGCGCAGCGCGGAATACACCGCGGTGAGCTGCTCGTCAGAAACATCGATATCCTTCAGGGCGACCTGAATCTCGTCCTCGGTTACCGAAGTCCTGTTTGAGCCGTTGCCCATGAGCTTTGCAACGTAGGATTCCAGCCCAGTACCCGTGCTCTCAGTCTTTTTTGGCACAGATTCTCCCTTCATAGTCCACAGGACTCAATACTTTAGCACACACATTGACGTCTATACCCAAAAAGAGGACTGGATATAGGCGAGAATACGCTGGTTGACCACAACATCTAGGCTTGTTCGATGCCTGCGGCCTCCGGGCCGATCAAACGGAACGGGTCCGCCACACCGCCGATCGACTTTTGCAGTTCGCGTTGACGCTGCGAATCTTGCGCGGCCTGAACGGTCAGCGCGCGACGGGCCTCATCATCGAGCGAACGGTCCTGGCGCAGCTTGGCCTGTGCGGCACGCATGCGGCGTTTGATGGTGTAGAGCTCGAGCGTATCGAGCATAAACACGATGTTCGTCTCGGTGGGGTGCTTGCTCGTCGCCGAGATGCGCCCGGCACTCACAAGCGTTGCCGCCTCGGGACACACCGAGCGTGCCGCATCCATGCAGGCTGCAGGATCGGTTCCCGGCGGCGTTGCCAGAACGGCCCATGCGATGGACTCGTGACGTGGGTCAACCCACTCGATGGAGCAGATGCGGTCGGCATACGTGCGGAACAGGTCGGGGTAGCTCGTGAGCATGGTCAGCAGCTCGCGCTCCCCTGCCAAGGACTTGCGCTCTAGATCGGTCAAAACCATCGGCGCCGCCGCAGCCGGTGCGTTCGAACCATCAGGCACAGGCACAGCGCCCATACCATCAGGCACATCGATCGGCGGCAGGTCGTCGACGACCTCCACGGGAGCGGCACCGTAGGCATCGAGCGGGACGTAGTCGTACGGCTCTTCTTCGACCGGCGCGGACACCGGCGGCGTAGCGCCCGATGCCCAAGCACCGCGACCGGCATCGCGAGAACCCGATGCCCGACCGCCCGCATTTCCAGAGCGCTCGGCCTGCGCCCGCTGGCGCTCGTAATTCTGCTCGCGACGACGCTCGGCATCTTCGCGCTTGGCGAAATCGCGAAACACGCGACCCGAACTCGCACGCACGGTCTCCAGATCCAAACCCAACAGGTCGGCAATCTGGATAAAGTACGTGTCGATCATATAGCTATCGCGCAGCGGATAGATAAGCGTCAGCGCATCTTCCAGCGCCTTGGCGCGACCGCCCGGCGTGGTGATGTCGCTCGACTCCTGCAGCGAACGGTAAACAAAGTCCATAAGCGGCTCGGCAGCGTCGATGCGCGCCTGCAGTGCCTCGCCACCATGCGCCGTGATGAACTCCATGGGATCGTTGCCGTCGGGTAGCACCACGCAGCGCAGATCCATCGAATCCTGCTCGATAAACTGAATCGCGCGACGGGCGGCCTTTTGACCGGCGGCGTCGCCATCGAACATATACACAATGCGCTTGGCAAAACGGGTGAGCGTCTTGACGTGATGCTCCGTGAGCGCGGTGCCCAGCGTAGCAACAACGTTTTTAATCCCCGCCTCCCAGCAGGCGATGCAGTCGGTATATCCCTCCACCACGATGGCGGTATCCTGCGCGACGATAAACTCCTTGGCCCAATTAAAACCGTAGAGGTTTCGCTTTTTATGAAACACGCTCGTCTCGGCGGTGTTGAGATACTTAGGCTGGCCGTCGCCCATAATGCGACCGCCAAAGGCAATGTTGTGACCCTGCTCGTCAAAGATGGGAAACATCACGCGATCGTAAAAGCGGTCGGCGAGCTGTCCGCGCCCGCGGCTCACGGCAACGTTGGCATCGATCATCTCCTGCGGAGTAAAACCCGCCTGGGACAGGTGTGACACCAGCGCGTTACGGCCCGGCGCAAAGCCCAGACAGTAGCGGCGGCAGACGTCGCCGCCCATGCCGCGGCTGGCAAAGTACTCGCGCGGACGGCCGTCCTTACCGCGCATAAGCATGGTGTGATAGAACTGGGCGGTCTCGGCGCACAAATCGTAGATGCGGGCACGCTTGGTACCGCGCTCGCGATAAGCGCCGGTATCGTGCAGCTCAATGCCGGCACGGTCGGCCAAGTAACGGATTGACTCGGGAAAGCTCAGGTTCTCGCGCTTCATGATATACGTGAAAACGTCGCCACCCTCGCCGCAGCCAAAGCAATGCCACACCTGCGTGGCGGGGATAATGTGGAAGGACGGCGTCTTTTCGCCATGGAAGGGGCAGCATCCCCAAAACTCATGGCCGCGGGGCTTGAGCTCGACCGTTTCCTGCACGATAGCAACCAGGTCGGACGCAGCGCGTACCTGATCTTTTTCCTCATCGCTAATCACGAATGCTCACCCCCTGCTCACCCAAGTTGTGACGAATGTCCTCGATATTACCCTCGACGGTCGCGATCAACTCATCCAGCGAATCGAACACGCGCGAGGGACGCAGCCAGCGCGTAAACGCCAGCGAAACAGAAGCGCCGTACAGGTCTCCCGTATATCCAATTAAGTTAGCCTCGAGATGCGCAGATGCCGCATCGTCGGCATACGTTGGCGGCAGGCCGACGTTCACGGCAGCGGGCCACGCGGTGTCATCGACCAGCACCAGACCCTCATACACGCCATCGGCTGGCACCTGAATACCGTCGGGAACCTGCAGGTTTGCCGTGGGAAAGCCCATGCCAGAGCCCTCGTGACGGCCGCGAATAACACCGCCACGCACCATATACGGACGGCCGAGTAACTCAGCAGCAAGCTCCACATGGCCCTGTCCCAGCTCGTGACGAATGCGGGTGGCGCAAATGGCCTCACCGCCCTCGCAAAGCAAGTCGTGCCCGTATACGTCAACGCCGCGCTCGGCACCCCAGGCGCGCATCTCGTCAACACCAGAAGCACCGCCACGACCCAGCCTAAAGTCGCTGCCAACGCGAATCGAGCGAATGTCGACCAGACGCGACACCAGCGAGAGAAAAGCAACATGGTCAAGCGCCGCAACCTCAGGCGTAAAGGGAACGGCCACCACCGCATCGACCCCAGTTTGAGCCAGGGCATGCAGACGGTCGGCCGTCGTCATCAATTTTTGAGCGGGCGAAGGGCTCACCACGACGTCCGGGTCGGGATCGAAGGTAACTACGACCGCCTTGCAGCCATGGGCACGGGCATCACGGACAAGCGCCGCAATGAGCTCCTGGTGTCCACGGTGCACGCCATCGAACACGCCGATGGCAATCGATGCGGCACCCAGGTGCTCACACTTATCAAACACATCGGCAGTAACGATGCGAGCCTCGTCCGACTCGCCCGCGAAAAAGATACGCGCGAGCTCGCGAGCGGACAACATCATCGAACACCGCCGATTGCCTGCGGAAACACGTGCTCCATGACAAAGCGGCCACCCTCAATGCGGGCGAGCGCCTTGAGTCCCCCATCGAGCACCAGCGCAAACGGCGCCTTCGAGGCACCGAAATCGGCAAGCGCACGCTCAACGGGAATGCGTCGGCCGCAGAGAAGGTCGTCGGCAAGATTGCCCGGCAAGTCAACACGTGTGGCGCCCAGGGCCGCAATGGGATCCAGGGCAAAGCCAGCCGCGGACTCAGGAGAAAGCTCCTCGACCGCATGACAGGCGCCAATGGAAACAACACCGGAGGCCGTGCGGCGCAGCGCGGAAATGTGCGCGGCGCTCTCGCAGGCGCGGCCCAAGTCGCGAGCGAGCGCACGGATATAGGTGCCCTTGCTTACCGAAAACGCCACGGTCCACACACACGTATCACCCTCGCCGCCCACGGCGATCAGGTCGGCGGCATAAACCTCGACGGGGCGCGGAGGTAGGTCCACCGCATTGCCCTCGCGAGCAGACTTGTAGGCGCGAACGCCATTGACCGAGATAGCCGAAAACGCCGGCGGCACCTGCATCTGCGGACCCAGCATGGCGGCCAAGTGCTCACGGGCATAGGCAGGATCGCGGAGCCCGTTGGCAACAGCCACTGTGCGGACCGCCTCGCCCTCCGCATCATCGGTATTGGTCTCGGCACCAAACGAAATGTCGGCGACATAGCTTTTGGTATCGAGGGTTAGCATACCCAGCAGACGGGTGGCCTGGCCCACGCCCACCACCATGACACCCGATGCCATGGGGTCGAGCGTGCCGGCATGGCCGACACGCCGCTCATGGAGGGCGCGCCGGCATTGCGAGACCACATCGTGGGACGTGCATCCCACCGGCTTATCGACGGCGAGCAGCATATTCAGTTGTGAAGGCGTACGACGAGCCATGTACCATCCAAAAAGTTAAAGCTCGACGGTCACCGAAGCGGGATCCTCCCCTACCAGCTCGGCCAGCATGGGAAGTGCCACGGCGAGCGTCTCGCGAATTGTTCCGTTGTTGGAAAAGCCGGCGGCGGCATGATGCCCGCCACCGCCAAAGTTGGCAGCAATCTCGGACACATCGAGGTCGCCCTTGGAGCGCAGGTTGCCACGCACCTTGGTATCGCCCTCAATGCCCTTTAAGAACATGCAGACCTCGACGCCCATCACCGAACGCACCACATCGACCAGGCCGTCGCACTCGTCCGAGGTGACGCCGCAGGCCTCAAGGTCGCTCTGGTAGGCATAGCTATACGCCACGCGCCCATGCGCGACCGTCTTAATGCGACCCATGACAATGGACTTGAGGTGCAAAAACTCAACGCGCATGCTCTGATAAACCTCGAGCGCAACGCGCGCCGGGTCGGCACCGTGGGCAACCAGACGCGAGGCCGCATGGAATGCGGCGGCATCGGCGTTTTGGTACTGGAAACGACCGGTATCGGTAACCAAGCCACACAGCAGACAGGTCGCAACGCCATCACGTGCGACAATGCCACAATTGTCCAAGAACCGGTCGATGATCATAGCGCAGGCTGCAGCTTCGACGCGCCTCAGACTGAGCTCGGCAAACTCCTCGCGCGCTGGATGGTGATCGAAGCACACCACATGCGCCGATCGACGCAGCACCTCGGCGGAGTTGTTCAGGCGTTCGACGACCGGCACGTCCACCGAGATGAACAGGTCCGGATTGCCGGTGTACGCAGATGCCGGCACCAGGCGATCGGAGCCTTCCATAAAGCGGTAGATGCGCGGAACCGGGTCATCGTCTGCCAGCAGCAGCGCAATATCCTTGTTGGGGAAAAACTTCATGAGCGAAAGGCCCAGACCCAATACAGAGCCCAAGGCATCGCCATCGGGAGAAGTGTGTCCCGAAATCGCAATGGAGGACGCACCCTCGATGAGCTCGAGGATGCGTCGCTGAATATCTGCAGACTCGCACGAGGCGAGGTCGGCGGAATTAGTCATCTAAAGCTGCCTCCTGGGCGGCATCCGCTATCGGATAGCCGTCCTCGTCCTTTTCGATCGCAAGCGTGGCGGGAACGTTTTCCAGCGCACGCGTGATGCGCTCGGCCTCATCGGTCGAGCGATCGATGCGAAAATCGAGCTCGG
Source organism: uncultured Collinsella sp. (assembly GCA_900554645.1). GTDB lineage: Bacteria > Actinomycetota > Coriobacteriia > Coriobacteriales > Coriobacteriaceae > Collinsella. The sequence continues at coordinate 6,959 of USIE01000013.1, forward strand.
GCGTGACACGCCAATCGAGCGAGCGAGCCAACAGGCTGCGAATACGGCCCTTGGCGCTTGCGAGCGCCTCCATGACCTCGTCGTAGCGACTCGCATCGCACGACACGTACACACGCGCGAACGAACGGTCCACCGCGACCTCGACCGCGGTCAAAGTAACCAGGTCGAGACGCGGATCGGAAACCTCAAAGAGCAGGATATAACCGAGCTTCTCGCGAAGCTGCTCGCCCAGACGGCGGGTTGCCTGCGTTTGCTTCATAGAGCTACCCCCTACTCGGTACGGGCAACCTGGTCGATGCGGTAACCCTCGATCTGGTCGCCGGGCTTGATGTCCTGGAAGTTCTCCAGGCCAATGCCGCCCTCGGAACCGCTCTTGAGGCTCTTGGCCTCGTCCTTGTAGTGGCGCATCGAGGCGATCTTGCCGTTGAAGACCACGATACCGTCGCGCACCAGGCGCACGGAATCGGTCGCGGCGATCTCGCCCTCTTCGACGCGGACACCGGCGGCGATACCGACTTTGGGCACCTTGAAGGTGTCCAGGACAGTCGCGGTACCCGTGGCGACCTCGACCTCTGTGGGCTTGAGCATGCCGATACGGGCGGCGTCGAGCTCCTCGAGGCACTTATAGATGACGTCGTAGCAACGGATCTCGACGCCCTCGCGCTCGGCGGCGGAGCGGGCCTTACCGTCGGGACGGACGCCAAATCCGATGATGATGGCGTTGGAAGCGTCGGCCAGGACGACGTCGGTCTCGTTGATGGCGCCAACGGCGGAGTGGATCGTGTTGATGCGGACCTCGGACTGATCCATCTTGTCGAGCGAGTCCTGAAGGGCCTCGATAGAGCCCTGGACGTCGGCCTTGATGATCAGGTTGAGCTCCTTGACCTCGGCGTCGGCGATGGTCTCGAAGAGGTTCTCGAGCGTGACGTGCTTGACGCGGCTCTGCTCCTCGATACGGGCCTTGAGCGAACGCTCGTCGGCAAGGGCGCGAGCCTCGCGCTCGTCCTCGAACACGCGGAACTCGTCACCGGCGTTGGGCACGGACTGCAGACCCAGGATCTCGACAGCGTCGGAGGGACCGGCCTCGGTGACGGCGCGACCCTTGGGGTCGAGCATAGCGCGGACGCGGCCGTAGGTAAGACCAGCGACCAGCGTATCGCCCACGTGCAGGGTACCGCGGGTCACGAGCACGGTAGCGACCGAGCCGCGGCCCTTGTCGAGCTTGGCCTCGAGGACGTTGCCGGAGGCAAAGGTGTCCGGGTTGGCCTTGAGCTCGAGCACGTCTGCCTGAAGCAGCACGGTCTCCAGAAGGTCGTCGATACCGATCTTCTGCTTGGCCGAGATGTTGACGAACATGTTCTGTCCGCCCCACTCCTCGGGGATGACGCCGTACTCGGTGAGTTCCTGACGCACACGATCGGGGTTGGCGCCGGGCTTATCGATCTTGTTGACGGCAACGACAATGGGTACGCCGGCGGCCTTGGCGTGGTTGATCGACTCAACCGTCTGGGGCATGACGCCGTCGTCGGCGGCGACGATCAGGATGACGATGTCGGTCACCTTGGCGCCACGGGCACGCATGGCCGTAAAGGTAGCGTGACCCGGGGTATCGATGAAGGTGATCTTACGGTCGTTGATCATGACCTGCGAAGCGCCGATGGCCTGCGTAATGCCGCCCGCCTCGCCGGCAGCAACGCCGGTGTGACGGATGGCGTCGAGCAGCGACGTCTTACCGTGGTCGACATGGCCCATGACGGTGACGACCGGGGCGCGCGGCTTAAGGTCGGCGGGATCATCGTAGAACGAGAAGGTGTTCTCCTCCTCAGGGGTGATGATCTTGATCTGACGGCCCAGGTCGTCGGCAACGAGCTCGACGAGGTCGTCGGACATGGACTGCGTCATGGTGAGCGGCGTACCCAGCAGGAACAGGCGCTTGATGATGTCGTTGGCCGGAACGTCGAGCGCCTCGGCAAGCTCCTGGACGGTAACGCCCTGGGAGACCTTGATGGCATCGAGGTCCTCGGGGTTCACGCCCTGGGCCAGCGCCTCCTCTATCTTGCGCTCCTCCTGAGCCTTGGCAGCCTCGCGCTCGCGCTTCTCCTTGCGCTTCTTGCGGCGACCGGTGGACTCGCGAGAGGCCTCCTCGACGGCAGCACGAGCCTCCTCGAGCACCTTCTCGCGGCTGTACTCCTCGGCTTCGCGAGCCATGCGGCTGTAGTGGTCCTCTTCGTTGTTGTGACCGCCCTTGCGCTTCTTGCCCTTGCCCTGCTTATCGGGGTTGGGGAAGTCCATGCCGGCAGCGACGTTGTTGCTGGCGTTAGTGCGATGACTGTGCGGACGGCTCTCGGAGGCGTTGCGCTCGGAGTTGTTGTCGGAGGCGTTGCGATCGTTACGACGGCCACCGCGGCGGTCGTTGTTGCCGCCACGACGGTTACCGCGCTCTGCGGCGCGCTCGGCCTTGGCCTTGTCCTCGGCGTCCTTCTTCTCCTTGAGCACGGTCTCCTGTGCGGCGATCTGGTCGAGCAGCGAACGGAAGCGCGAACCGGAGTCGGAAGCGGGAACGGCGCGGCGCTGGGCCTCGCGGGCGGCCTCCTCCTTCTCGCGGGCAAGGCGCTCCTGCTCGGCCTTCTTCTTGGCCTCGGCCTCGGCGCGGGCAGCCTCCTCGGCAGCCTGGGCTGCAGCAAACTGGCGACGCTCCTCCTCGCGGGCCTTCTCGGCGGCGATGCGCTCGCGCTCGGCCTCGGCGGCGCGAGCGGCCTCCTCGGCGGCAGCTGCCTGCTCCTCGGCCTGCTTGGCGGCCTCGACTTCCTGGGCGCGGGCCTCGATCACCGAGGCGAGCTGCTTGCGGACCATGGCGACATAAGCGTCCTCCAAGGTGGAGGAAGCGGACTTAGCGGGAATCTTCATATCGGCGAGATGACCCATCAGTTCCTTGGAGGTCATGCCGAACTCTTTGGCCAGGGTGGACACACGGACTTTTGCCATATGACTTCACCTACCCTTTCTGGCACCTTGGGTGCCTAGAGACTGAACGAGCGTGGGAGACGCGCCGGGACCCGCCCGGCGCAAGCGCGCGCTAGATCAGGTCCTCCGCATCATCGAAGGCGTCGGTGTCGTGGACACCGCAGAATCGGGAGCCGGGACGAGCCTGGTTGCGGCACTGGATGCCGTCCTCGGACACGTACTCGCAGCGGCGGACGTCCTCGTCCTCCTCGTCACCGATCAGGTCGGCGGCGGGCTCCTCGTGAACGGGAACGTTCTTGAGGATGTCGGCGGCAAGCGTCTCGGACTTGATGTCGATGTGCCAGCCGGTCAGGCGCGCGGCGAGGCGGGCGTTCTGGCCCTCCTTGCCGATGGCGAGGGACAACTGGTCGTCGGGCACGATGACGCCGGCGTAGGCCTTCTCCTCGTCGATGAGGACGCGGGTGACCTTAGCGGGCGACAGGGCGTTGGCGACGTAGACGGCAGGATCGGCATCCCACAGGATGACGTCGACGCGCTCGCCACGGAGCTCGCCCACGACAGCGCGGACACGGCTGCCCTTGGGGCCGACGCAGGCGCCCACGGGATCCAAACGGTCGTCGAGCGAGTGAACGGCGACCTTGGAGCGCTGGCCGGGCTCGCGGGCGATCGACTTGATCTGGACGGTGCCCTCATAGATCTCGGGCACCTCCTGCTCAAACAGACGACGCATGAGCTCGGGGTGGGTACGGGAGATGACAATCGGCGGACGGCTGTGCTCGCCACGAACCGGCTGCAGGTTGGAGTTGGGGTCGCGAACGTCGATGATCACGGCCTTGATGTGCTGGTTGTGCAGGTAGCGCTCGCCCATCGGACGCTCGTTGCGCTCGTTCTCGTAACGGCGCTGGTCGAAGTGCGGAAGCTCGGCCTCGACGCCCTCGCGAATCTTGACGATCGTGAAGTCGGGCGTGGACTGCAGCACGGTACCGCTGATGAGGTCACCGATGCGGCCGGAGAACTCCTCGTAGATCTGCTCGCGGGCGGAGTTGCGCACGATGGCGTTGATCTCGGCCTTGGCGTGCTGGGCGGCGATGCGGCTCGTGTTCTTGGGGGTGACGTCGATCTCCTCGAACTCGGTGAAGTTGCCCTCCTCGTCCATGGAATCGTCGATCGGCTCCAGGCGGTAGACGTAGATCTTGCCGGTGGTGCGGTCGATGGTCACCTTGGCGCCCCACTCAAGATGCAGGATCTCGGCATAGCTCTTGGCGAGCGACTGCTCCAGGCGGTCGATCAGGTAGAGCTGGTCGATGTGCTTCTCCTGGCAAAGCTCCATCAGGGCGGACATCATGTCGGATGCTGCCATCTTACTTTCCTTCCTTCGCGGGCTTGAAGTCGTAGGTGGGCTTCAACTTGCACTTTTTAACATCAGAGAAATCGAGGGTAACGGACTCGCCGCCCTCGAGCTCAAGGGTCACGTTCGTCTCGGTGGCGGCGGCAATCTTGCCGGCGTACTTGCGACGACCCTCGGTGGCGGTGGAGGTGAGCTCGCAGTTCTCGCCCACAAAGCGGGCAAAGTCGCACGGGCGGCGTAGCGGGCGCGCCATGCCCGGGCTCGACACCTCGAGCGTATAACTCGAAGAGATGGGGTCGAGCTCCTCAATCACATCGCCGACCCATTTGGTGTTGGCCGTGACGTCGTTGAGCGACAGGCTCTGACCCTCGGCACCCTCGATACGCACGCGCACGCAGGGGGCCTTGGTGGCACCCACGAGCTCGACGTCGACGATGTCGACATCGTGCTGGGGAGCGACGGCCTCGAGCGCGTCGATGATCGCCTGCTCGGTCTTGGTCTTGACCATTGCGGCACCTCCATCCATACAAAAAAGAAGCGGGGCCGAAACCCCACTTCTTTCAATTACAACTTCATTTGCAAGCAAACTATACCAATAGCTGCGGAAACGTGCAAGCACAGTACGAATCTGCAGGTCAGCGTGCGCACAGCTTCTCCACAAGAATAGGACAATTGACCGCAGACATCAGGGCAGGTACATGAAAAACGAGGGACGACCCAACCGGATCGCCCCTCGTCTTTTATGCGTCAGTTAAGCGCGCAATGCTTACTTGACCACCAGGTTGACCAGCTTACCGGGCACGCAGATGGCCTTGACGACCGTCTTGCCCTCGAGCCACTTGGCGACGGCGGCCTCGGCAGCAGTCTGCATATCCTCATTGGAGGCATCACGGGCAACGTCGACGCGGCCACGGACCTTACCGAGCACCTGAACCACAATCTGCACCTTGTCCTCAACGGACTCGGCCAAGTCGAACTCGGGCCAGGCGGCGGTGTAGGCGTTGCCCTCGCAGCCGAGTGCCTCGTGCCACAGCTCGTCGGCCCAGAACGGGCAGATAGGGGCAAGAACGCTCACGATATCCTTAGCCACGCCGTAGCACAGCGCCTTGTCACGGGAAGCGCTATCGGTGGCGTTGAGGTAGGCGCTCGCCGCGTTGACGAGCTCCATGACGGCCGAGATCGCGGTGTTGAACTGGCCGCGATCGAAGTCCTCGGTGCACTTGGCGATGGTGCGGTGACGCTCGCGATAGAGCTTCATCGCGGCCTCGTCGAGCACGGACTTGTCGAAGGCCACGTTGGCGTCGCCGGACTGGACGAGCTGCCAAACGATACGCCAGGCGCGCTTGATGAAGCGGTTGGCGCCCTCGACGGCCTTGGGATCCCAGTCGAAGTCCTTCTCGGGCGGGGCGATAAACAGGATCGCCAAACGCATGGTGTCGGCGCCGTAGGGCTCGATGACCGAGCTCGGGGGCACGACATTGCCCTTGGACTTGGACATAGTGTCGCCGCTCTCGTCCTTGACCATGCCCTGGCACAGCAGGTTGGTGAAGGGCTCGTCCACACTCAGCAGGCCCAAGTCGCGCAGCGCCTTGGTAAAGAAACGGCTGTAGAGCAGGTGCAGAATGGCGTGCTCGATGCCGCCGATGTAGTTATCGACGGGCATCCAACGGTCGGCGGCTTCCTTGGAGAAGGGCAGCTCGGTGTTGTGCGGGTCGGTATAGCGCAGGTAGTACCAGCTGGAGCAGGTAAAGGTGTCCATGGTATCGGTCTCGCGCTTGGCCGGGCGACCGCAGACCGGGCAGGTGGTCTCGTAGAACTCCTTGCACTCGGCGAGGGTTTCGCCGGCGCCCAGGTCCAGGTTCTCGGGCAGCGTCACCGGCAGCTGATCCTCGGGCACGGGCACGATGCCGCAGTGCTCGCAGTGGATGGCCGGGATGGGGTTGCCCCAATAGCGCTGGCGGCTGATGAGCCAGTCGCGCAAGCGGAACTCGACCTTGCGACGGCCGCAGCCCATGGCCTCGAGATCGGCCACGATGGCAGCCTCACCCTCGGAGTGCTTACCGCCGCGCATGCCAGTGTACTTGCCGGACTGGACGAGCGTGCCCTCGGCAGCGTGAGCGCAATCCCAGTCGACGGTCTCGGCATGGAAGGTATCGATGGTCTCGCCGCTGGCCTCGACGGCAGCGCGATCGTCATCGTCCAGGATGATCGGTACGATCGGCAGGTCGTACTTGCGGGCGAACTCAAAGTCGCGCTGGTCGCCACAGGGAACGGCCATGACGGCACCGGTACCGTAGTCGGCGACGACATAATCGGCAACCCACACGGGGACCTTCTCGCCGTTGACGGGGTTTACCACATAGCGGCCCGTGAAGGCACCATGCTTCTCGAGGGTGCCCTGGGCACGCTCGACGGCAGAGATATGCTTGGAGTCCTCGACAATCTTGGTGACGGCCTCCTCGTACTCCGTGCCCTCGACGAGCTCGTGCAGGCCAGCGTACTCGGGAGCCAGGACAAAGAAGGAAACGCCAAAGAGCGTATCGGCACGCGTGGTGAAGACGGTGATCTTGCCCTCGTCGCCCTCGATGGGCTCGCCATCCTGGTCGCAAAGGGTAAAGTCGACCTCGGCGCCCTCGGAGCGACCGATCCAGTTGGCCTGCATCTGCTTGACGCGCTCGGGCCAGCCGGGGAGCTTCTCCAGATCGTCGAGCAGCTCCTGGGAGTACTCGGTGATCTTGTAGTACCACTGCTCCAGGTCGCGCTTCTCGGGCTCGGTGCCGCAGCGCCAGCACTTACCCTCGGTAACCTGCTCGTTGGCCAGAACGGTCTTGCAGGTGGGGCACCAGTTGACCGGGTTCTTCTTACGGTAGACCAGGCCCTTTTCCCACATCTTCTCAAAGATCCACTGGCCCCAGCGGTAGTAGTCGGGGCTGCAGGTCTTGACCATGCGATCCAGATCGTAGGAGAAGCCCATGCGCTTCATCGTGGCGAGCGCCTGGTCCATGTTCTTATACGTCCAGGCGGCAGCCTGCGTGTTGTGCTTGATGGCGGCATTCTCGGCGGGCAGGCCAAAGGCGTCAAACCCGATGGGGTGCAGCACGTCGTAGCCGCGCATGCGGGCCTGACGGGCCATGGCATCGCCGATGGTATAGTTGCGCGCGTGGCCCATGTGCAGGTCGCCCGACGGATACGGGAACATCTCGAGCACGTACTTCTTGGGCTTGCTGTCGTCGGTGTCGACGGCAAAGAGGTTGGAGTCCTCCCAGGCCTTCATCCACCTGGACTCAATGGCCTGCGCGTCGTAGACAGGAATCTCGTCCTTATGATCTGTGCAATCGCACATATCAGCTCCTTTAATCTTAGCTGGGGTCGGGCGGCTTGGCTTTATTCGCTACTGCGGACAGTCCTGCGCAAGACGAAGAGCACATTAAGTGCTCTTCTTTGCGTGCGGAACTTGTAGCGAACAAAGCCAAGCCGCCCGACCCTAAGGTTAACTTGACTGATGATAGCAAATACGACAAGCGAGATGCCTGCGACTTGCGGGCATCTCGCTTTATCTAAATAACGTGGTTGAAACTCAACCTTTATGTGAGGCTCTTACCTTATCGATAAGATACGGACTGCTGAGAATCCTTCACGACTACATCGTGGGCGCCGCCTTCGACGATCGAGGTCGAGCTTACCAGGGTCAGGCGTGCCTTTTCCTGGAGCTCGGGGATCGAGAGGGCACCGCAGTTGCACATCGTGGACTTGACCTTGTAGAGCGTGCCGCCCACACCATCCTTGAGGGAGCCGGCGTAAGGAACGTAGGAGTCGACGCCCTCGACGAAGCTGAGCTTTGCGGCGCCGCCCAGGTCGTAACGCTGCCAGTTGCGGGCACGCGCAGAACCCTCGCCCCAGTACTCCTTCATGTACTGGCCATTGACGTTGACGCGCTCGGTCGGGCTCTCGTCAAAGCGGGCGAAGTAACGGCCCAGCATCATAAAGTCGGCACCCATGGCAAGGGCAAGTGTCATGTGGTAGTCGTAGACGATACCGCCGTCGGAGCACACGGGCACGTAGACGCCGGTCTCCTCGTAGTACTCGTCGCGAGCGCGGCAGACGTCGATCAACGCAGTGGCCTGGCCACGGCCGATACCCTTGGTCTCACGGGTAATGCAAATGGAACCGCCGCCGATACCGACCTTGATGAAATCGGCACCACAGTCAGCCAGGAAGCGGAAGCCCTCGGCGTCGACGACGTTACCGGCACCGACCTTGACGTCCTCGCCATAGTTGGCACGGATCCACTCGATGGTGCGCTTCTGCCACTCGCTGAAGCCCTCGGAAGAGTCGATGCACAGGACATCGGCACCAGCCTCGATGAGCAGCGGCACGCGCTCGGCATAGTCGCGGGTGTTGATACCGGCGCCGACCATGTAGCGCTTGTCACCATCGAGCAGCTCGTTGGGGTTGGTCTTGTGACTGTCGTAGTCCTTGCGGAAGACGATGCCCATGAGGTGATCGTTGTCGTCGACAATAGGCAGAGCGTTGAGCTTGTTATCCCAGATGACGTCGTTGGCAACCTTGAGGCTGATGTTCTTGTCGCCCACGATGAGCTGCTCACGCGGGGTCATGAACTCGGAGACCTTCGTCTGGTGGTCATCGCGACTGGGGCGATAGTCACGGCTGGTGACGATGCCCAGGAGCTTGCCCTTGGGAGTGCCGTCGTCGGTAACCGGCATGGTGGAGTGGCCGGTCTTCTCCTTGAGCTCAATGACCTGCTCCATGGTCATGTCGGGGGTCAGCGTGGAATCGGACTGAACGAAGCCGGCCTTGTGATCCTTGACGGCCTTGACCATAGCGGCCTCGGACTCGGCGCTCTGGGAACCGTAAATGAAGGACAGGCCACCCTCGGTAGCGAGCGCGACACCCATATCGACGCCCGAGACGGACTGCATGATGGCGGAAACCATGGGGATGTTCAGGGTGATTGCCGGCTTCTCACCGCGCTTGAAGCGGGTCAGCGGCGTCTTAAGAGAGACGTTGTTGGGGATGCACTGCGAGGACGAGTAGCCAGGGACCAGCAGATACTCCGAAAACGTGTGGGACTCACCGGGAAAGAACGTAGCCATGTTTCTCCTTTTTCCATGCGACCGGTCGGCTGCAGGCCTCGTAGGACCCAGCCCAACCTTGGGCGCCCAATACTGGGGAAGTATCTTAACGCACTTTGACTGCTACAATGCATGATTTAAGAAGAGCACACGAGGGTTTGACGCAGGCTTTGCGTTTGCCCAGCAAACACTTTAGCGGGAAGACGTGGAGCGTATGAAGTACAAGACGACGGCAAAGTTGGTCATTCAAGCGTGCGACAAGGATTTGCCGGGCGTGTTCGGCCACGGCTGCGTCTTGCTGCTGCAGGGTATTGCCCGCGAGCACTCGCTCAACCGCGCCGCCAAGAGCATGGGCATGGCGTATTCCAAGGCCTGGCGCATTGTGAACGAGGCCGAAGGTCAGCTGGGCTGCAAGCTCATCGATCGCGACGGAGCCCGCGGATCATCGCTCACCCAAGCCGGCGAGCGAGCCATCGAAGTCTACGAATCCCTCCAGGCCGACATCAACAACGTCATCGCCACCAAAGCCAACGACCTCATCGCCAGCATCAAAAAGTAGCTAATTTGGGACGGGGCTTTTTAGCTGCACAACCCCTTCTCATAAGTTGCGGTGAAATAGGGACTGTTTATACCGATAAAGCCGTAAACCAATCCCTATTTCACCGCAACTTATGGAGTTGAGGATGATTTAGCTAGTTGCGGAGGGCGTTGTCTAGGGTTGACGCTACGACCAGGGGGTCGTCGGTGCCGGCAAAGAGGCGGATGGTGTTCCCCTGCTTGCCGCGTGGGGCCGAAAGGCGCGTTGTTGCGCCGCCGGCGGGCGATGCGCGGAATTCGTCCGGCAGTATGCTGAAGAATTCGCACGCGGTGCAGTCCATCAGGTCAAATTCAACTGCCGGGCCAAAGCCGTGCTCGAGGATTCCCGTTGCAACCGCGTGGTCGGGATGCGAGCTCAATCCGGGGTAGCGCACGTCGCGCACCATCTCGTTCGCGGCCAAATATTCAGCCAGCGCACGGGCGCGATCGAAGTACGCCTGCATGCGGGTGTCGAGCGTGGCGAGACCGTTCTCTAGAACCTCAGCCTCAACGGAGGACAAGTCGAGCGCGACCAATCCGCACCCCTCGATCAGCGCGTGCGCGCACTCGGCAGCAGCATCCACACGATGGCGCTTGAGCTGCGAGCGCGCCACCGAAGCGGCAACGAGCTTACGCGGAGCCTTACCGGCACACACGCGGTCGAGCGCCTCGAGCGACAGCGCAGCACCCAGCCGCAGCGGATCGCAGCCAAAGACGTCAGCCACGGTGTTGTCCACAACCAGCAGCGCATGAGCCTCACGAGCGGCACGACCCAGGGCGCGCAAATCGGGCACACGCAAGCCAAAGCCGCCGATCGAGTTGACGAACCACCATAGGTGCAGTCCCACGGCATCATACGAAGCATCAAAACCCTCGGACGCAGCAGCAAACGACTCGACAGACGGCTCCCCCACCAGCACCACATCGCAGCCATCAAAGCCGCAAGCAAACGCATCGGCAAAGTCATCGGCAAACGCGACCAAGCGGTCGCCGGGGCGCACAATCCCCAGTTGAGACAGCGCCGCCGGCACATGCGGGGCCGCGACCAATCGCGCCTCACGCGCGCCGACTTTCAAAGCCCAAGCCTCTTCAAACTGCTCTACGCCCATGCGGCACCATCCCTTCAAAAACATAAACCCACGATGCGGATGTTCCCCGCATCGTGGGCAACGGCTGCAGTATAGCGCCGATAAGCAACAAATCACCTAAATGCTGAGCGCGTGGTAGTTCACGTTCGCACCCGGTGCATCAACGGCAACGCCATAGGCCTCAGGATAGATACGCGTCGAGAACACGAGCGAGCCGTCATTCACGAACACCTCGACCGACGAAACGTCGCCCACAATGCGAACGTTGCGCACCTCGTCAACGGGCTCCCAGCGCACCGTGCGCCCGCAGCCGGCAGAAGCGCGCGATTCATTCGCAAAGCGCATCTCAAAGCGCGCGGGCAACTCGCCCTCGGCCGGCAGGAACGAAAGTCTCAGCTCGCCATCAACGGTCGCCGCAAACGCGTCGCCAACGCCGTCGACCTTAACGTCAAAGCAGGTATCGTCGGCAACCTCCAACGAACCCTCCCCCACACGCACCGAGACATAATGATGCTCGATCTCGCGCGCCGGCTGCTGCAGCACCACACCATCGGCACCAACCGTAAGCTCACGCGGCACCGTCAAGCAGTGCTGCCAGCCCTCAGCGACAGTCGGATCATTGCCATAGGACTCATCGCCCGGCAGGCTCATCCAGCCGATCAGAATACGTCGACCGTCTTCCGAGCTAAAAGTCTGAGGTGCATAAAAATCAAATCCAGCATCCCATATATTAAATTTGCCAAGCTCATATTCAGAGCAAATATCTCCGTCGAGCGTAAAGTACCCCGAATGATACAGATTCCGTCGATCCCAATCGGAACCAACCAATCCCTGAGGGCAGACGGACAAAACCCTAACGTCAGACAGCTCAAAATAGTCAGGGCACTCCCACATAAACCCAAATTGTTGGGGAGTCGTGATTCGGTTCTGCAGCTTCCAATCGACAAGATTGTCTGAAGAAAACAGCAGGACCTCCCCCTGATCAGAGAAGCAATTCGCACCATTATGACGCTTAAGCAGCTCCGTTCGAGAAGAGACGTACCCCTGAAGACACTCATTCCCGGCATTGACGCGACGACGTGCGCCCTGCACCATAAGATATCGTCCGCATGGAACGTCGGAGCACCAAACCTTTGGATCACGCACATGGCACGAAAGATCATCGGGATAATCGACATTAGTCATGAGCAATTGCTTTGCACCAAATGACGAATCGTCCGCCATATTTACCAAAATGGTATTTGCCTCACGACCGCTGTAAATATAGTCACAAGAACCGTCACCGCAGGGCAACTTGACATTACCGGTATAAAACAGCGAAACGATGCCGTCATGAACCAGCGCAGAGCCAGAATACACACCATGGCAATCGAAAGATTCATCCGGCAGCAAGGCGACGCCCAAGTCTTCCCATTTCATGAGGTCACGGCTGATGGCATGTCCCCACATTTTTGAACCGTTGCCCTCAGCATCCGTGGGGCCATACTGATAAAAAGCATGGAATACCCCATCTCGCTGATGAAGTCCGTTTGGGTCATTTAACCACCCGCACGGTGGCATTAAGTGAAACTGTTGAGCCCAGCGATAAGAAACGTTCTTGGCATTTAGCTCGCAGTCTTCAACAAGTCGAAGCAAATCTCTTGTGAGCGAATTGCTCATACAAAATCATCCTATCCCAGATGCAGCGCACTGATGATGCAGTGCGCGCCATAGCCAAAAATAGCCATAGCGCGCAACGTACATAGTGCCGATTGTCTTAGCAGCCAAATCCAATTGGACGCAACATAACACCGTTATCGTCTAGCCACTTTTTCAAAGACGGAGACGACAGCGCAGCCTGATCTTTCATTCTGCCTTCACGCAACGAAGAGATCTCCATCAAGCTCTCATCAAGAAAAGCAGGGTGAAACACGACGAACGTCTTCTCGTGAGTCAAAATTCCCGATTCACCACTCATCAGAAAATGAAGAGGGTTGTACGAATCGAAAACCATGTTATTTGGTAAATCGGGCGTATAGATCCATGAATGCTTTCTCAGACTCGTAAGAGTAAAGTCAACGTAGGGGACTCCAATCCTCTTAGCGACCCTACTCAAGCCCTCATCAACGTGTGGCGTTCCCACGGAATGACAATCGATATAGGCCGGAAGCATTCCAAACAAGCTCTGAAACTTATCTACCTGCGCCTGAGCTTCGGTTTCAATCTCATCCGCATCGATCAAATCCACTTCTGAGGTTCGATAGCGCCTTGAAGGAAAGAAATACCCTTCGTCGTCAACCAAACCGGAATCCATAGTTAAGTTCGATACCGGTTTGCCCGCGACAACATTCACGTGAAGGCCAATAGATATGCCCTCATGAGACGCAAGGGATCGAGCATCATCAGAACGAACACCGGTATTAACGATGACACCAACTGACGAAATGCAGCCATTTTCCAGGGCTCGCAGAATGCCGAGCGAACAACCCTGCGTCAAACCAAAATCATCGCATCGAACAATTAACTCACTCACAACAAGCTCCTTGACACCGTTTCAGTCGTTAAGATACTAGCCGAGCTCCTCTTCGGACTTCTCGCCAAAGCCGAGAACCACGTGCAGGGCGGCGGTGCCAAAGAAAGCAATGGCGCAGCCAACGCAGTACATCGGAATATTGGTAGCCGTAACAATAGAGGGGAAACCACCGGCAGTAGACATCTCGCCACATCCAGTTGCGGCAACAAAAGCAGCAGCGACGCCGGTCATCAGGCACATGATAACCATGGATTTACGGTAGCGCAGGGAGATGCCGTAAATCACTGGCTCGGTGATACCGCCAAGAAGGGCAGGAATAATCGTCGAGAATGCAACGGACTTGAGCTGAGGATTCTTGGCCTTAATGAACACGCCCGCAGCAGCGCCAGCGGCTGCAAAAATCGTCATACCAAGCGCTGCCATTACGGGATCGGACCCCAAAGCCGCGATGTTGGCGATCAAAACCGGGATGATAGCCCAGTGCAGACCAAACAGGACCACGAACATCCAGATGGAACCAAGGATAAAGCCAGCAGGAACAGGCATGGTAGCCATAAGCCACATCACAAAGTTGCACAGGGCCTGGCCAACGTAGAAACCAAAGGGGCCAACCAGAAGCATAGTCACGGGAACAACCACAAGCAGGCAAAGCGTAGGAACGATAACGACCTACAGGTCCTTGTAAACGACACGCTTCAGCAGACTTTCAACAATGTACAGCAGAGTCGTCGAAAGCATCGCGGGGAACACCGTCGATGCATAACTCATAAGCACCATCGGGAGACCGATAAAGCTGCTCATCTCGCCATTGCCACCGAGGGCTGTAAAATTGGGCTCCAAAAGCGAAGCCGACACGGCAGCAGCCAGATACGGGTTGGCGCCGATTTTACGTGCCACCGACACAGAAAGAACGATCGGCAGGAAGTAGAAAATGGAGTTAGAAGCCGCCGAAAGAACAGCGTACGTGCTGGACTCCGCAGCGAGGCAGCCCGTCATGGTACAAATCGAAAGAATAGCCTTAACGATAGCAGCGCCGCAGAAGGCCGGGATGATAGGGGTAAAGCTACCCGAAATCACATCAAAGACCTTGTTTCCATAGAACTTAATGGCATTCAAAACGCCAGGCTCGCGCACGGGCTCTTCGGTCTCATCATCCACGGTGCCCTTGCCAAACGATTCGCCCAGAATACCGATGATCTCCTTATAAACACCCTCAACGGTAGGGCCGACGATTACCTGATACTGAGTACCCATATCAGCAACGCCAAGAATACCGAGAGCCTCAAGCTCCTCTTTGTTGGCCTTGCTGTTGTCGACCAGATTGAACCTCAAACGCGTAGTGCAGTGCGTAACCCGCTTAATGTTGGACTTACCGCCAACATGCTCGATGATCTTCTTAGCATCAACCGAAGCTGCCATGAACGAACACCTCTCCCCTTCTTCATCAAAATAACCTTCGCCACTTTGACCTCATTGGTCCTTTATAAGTACCGAGTATCGACCGATGCCAAAGACTCCTTTAAACCAATTAGGCGGTTTTCCCGGGTGTTAACCCAGTGGCTAAGTTAAATGTAATCGTTTTCAGTTAAACTGAAATCGTTTTCAGTTTGTTTCAGGGATGAACGGTATGTATTTCACGGTAAACGGTATCCGAGTGAAATCACTCGACTATTTTGTGCCCCAGCTGAACCTGACGGAAGTCTTTCTTTTGCAACGAACCCCCAGACGTAACCTCAAGAATCATTTGAGCGGCGGTGATGCCCATCGTTTTATAGCCAAAGTGCACCGTTCTAATTCCGCCGCTAACGGCACGCAAAAATTGGTTATCACCAAAACCAGAAACGTGTCGCGCAGGATCGCTCACGCCAACCTCTACTAAGGCACGGATAGCTCCCGCGGCCATCGTATCCGTAGCGCAAGCGATAAAGGCGGGGGCAGGCGTTTCTTTTAGAAGCTCACAAGCATGGCTGTAACCGCCATCCACCGTAAAGGAGCTTTCGCGATAAAGTTTTGAATCGAGCTCACGACCGGCATCGGAGAGTCCCGCACGAAAACCGTCCTCGCGAAGAGCGCCAGCCGAGATGTCCCGACGAGTGGCGCCCATATACGCAATTGGGCCTTCACAACTGGCGCACACGTGATGAGCAAGGTCGCGCGCCGCCTCGTATTCGTCATAATAGACACAATTGCAGCCGTCAAGTTGCTGACCGGTCAACACAACGGGGACTCGCGCAGAATCAAAGAATTCCTCATGCTCGGGAGTAATTACAGTACCGGCAAGAATGATGCCGTCAACGGGATACGACTGAAAAAGCTCAAGGAACGAAACCTCGCGCGCCGGGTCATTGGCAGTGTCGGCAAGGAGCATTTGATACCCCTCGGCCTGAAGCCTTTCCCCAATGCCCGCCGTCAATCGGCTAATGGACTCCGAGTTGATCTTAGGCACGATAACGCCGATGAGCCTGGTAGACCCGGTGCGCAGTGCGCGGGCCTGGCTGGAGCGCACGTAGCCGGTCTGCTCGATCGCCTGCTTAATGCGCTCGGCCTTATCTGCCGAAATATAGCCACCGTTAAGATAGCGCGAGACCGCGGCGCTCGAAACGCCCGCCAGCTCGGCGACATCTTTCATCTTTACCACGAGTACCCCTGTCATTGAAATCGCTTTCATCATGATACCCATGAAGGCACTCCGGATGAATCGATTTCACCCAGGTCGAAAAAACGCTAGCGAGCGCCGGAACCAAATTACCCGTGATATTCGCCGTTGTATTGGATCAACGTCAGATCTTCAACGCCGTCGAGCGCGCGAATGGCGTCCGCATAGGGCATGTCAACACCGTCCGAGAACACCTCGACGGCCATTTCCACCTTGTCGCCGCGCATGGTCTTGGACTTGACGGTAAACTTGGTGCGCCCAAATGCACGCACGATATCGTCGCCGGTGGTCTGGCCCGTGTAGTGAATGACAATCATGTACACGCGCGCCTTGTCCTGGTGGCTCGCAAAGCCGGCAATCATCACCACAATCACCACTGCCGTAAGCCCCACGAGTGCGTACATGCCGGCGCCTGCCGTAATGCCTGTGGTAATGGCCCAAAAAAGATACAGCAGGTCGAGCGGGTCCTTAACCGCCGTACGATAGCGGACGATTGACAGAGCACCGACCATACCGAGCGAGATGACCACGTTGGTCGAAATCGCGAGCGTGACCATGCAGGTGAGCACGCACATGCCCACAAGCGTCACGGCAAAGCTACGCGAATACACCACGCCGGTAAAAAAGCGCTTGTACACGTAATAGATCAGGATGCCCATGGCGAGCGCCACGAGCAGCGAAAGGCCAATCTTGGCAGGGTCGACCTGGCCAAACGCCTCCAAGACGGAGTTCTTAAAAAAGTCCCTGGTGCTCATGGTCTAAATATCCCCTCGGTTCTCAAAATCCGATTCCCAGTAATTAAATCCGCGCAGGTAGGCGGTCTTTTCGTAACACAGGCAGTACTTGGAGACCGCCGTAAGCTCGGCCGCTCCCGGCGGCACCATATCGCGCACCAGCTGCGGGCAAAACTCCGTAAACTTGACCTCCATCACCAGCTTGCCGGGCTCCAGGACCGGCAGCGCGGGCAGCGTCGCGTCAAAGATATCGAAGCTTCCCACCGCGGCACGCACGTTCATGTCAAACGTAATGCGCACGGTGCCCTCATCCATCACCCACGGCTCGCGCTCGTAGTCCACGATGGTCCGCGGGCGCATCATGTTGCAGATGCACTCGATGTAGAACTCGCGGCAGAGCGGATAGGGGCTCCTCAGCAAAAAGTCGTAGTCGCCGGCCAGAATCTGCTCAAACTCGCCGCGCGTGAGCGGCGCATCCTCCTTGTAAATCCAGCTACCGTACTTCTTTTTGCGCTCGAGCTTAATCACCTTGTCGCTGCCGTTATAGATGCGTACGCGATACTTTTTGCGCATGAGAATGCCGGCGTCTTTTTCCTCGTAGGCCGAGTTGCAGTAGTCGTCAAAATACAGGCTGCGAATAGTGTAACCGCCCGCCCGCGCATGCTTGTCCAGCTTAAACACCGGCGCCATGCGACAGGCAAGCGCGGCGTGCTCGCCCTCGTTAATGAGATATTTGAGCTCGTGGCGGTAACGCTCCTGCGTGGTACGCACAGGCGGAGCCGCCAAGCGCTCAAGCAGCGCGCTAGCCCTCCTCATACGTGTCCTCCACGACCTTACCGCCGTCTTGCACGTAAAAACACTTCATGCCGTAGTGCTTGCCGTCGTCGGTCACATAGTAGTCAAACGCATCTTGCGTATAGCCGTCGGAGTTGGTGGCACGCACGCGCACAAAATACTGGCCGGTATCGGGCGCATCGCAGGTCACCTCGGGAAGCAGCACGTCCTCGGCCTTAAAGACCACATCGCCAATGGCATAGTCGCGCGCCAGCTCCACGGTGTAGCGAATGTCGCGCGCCTCAAAGTCGTAGGACGCATCCCAATTAATACGCAGCTTACCGTTATCGATCTGCGGCACGCCGATGTAGAACGGCATGGGCTTTTTAAAACTCTCGCGAAAGCTCTTGTAGTTCTCCTCGATCTCGGAGGGAATCGCCGCGGCGATCTGCTCGTATTGGTCCTTGGTGACAGGCAGATTGTCGATATCGGGCGAAGCAAAGACCAGGGATTCAGTCACATCGCGGTAGTGCTTGATCATCTTGCCCAGGCGTGCCTCGGTCATATACGAGCGCAGGTCCTTGACGGCGCGATCGAGCTCACTGCGAAACGCCTTGCTGCGCAGCGCACGATTAAACAGCACGTTACCCCAGTAGTTGCTTGCGCCGCGCTCCCAGCTCGCGTAGTCCGAAAACCCGGTAAGAGAAAGCTCCAGCTTACGCAGCATGCCGTCGTTATCCCAATCTAAATAGTACCAGGTATTAGAGTTGAGCGGGCTGTACAGATAGCAGTTGCGGTTCTGCGTATCGCAGTTGCCCGTCAGGATCTGAAACGCCAGCCAATAGACCAGGTTCTCGGTATCAAAGTAGGCGTCGAGCACATCGTCGATCTTTTGCGAATCGTCGTTGAGCGCGTCGAGCATCTCGATGAGCTTGGTGTGGTCCGAATCGCCCTTAATCTCGAGCATGCCCTCAAATTTAGCCTGGTTGTAGTCGGGATCGTCGGCGAGCTTAATGATGTCCTCGTAGCGATGGAAATCGAAGCTGTTCACCTTATACAGATGCCCGTTCTTATCCAAGCCGTGCGCCTTAAGCGCCGTCTTGTTGAGCTGCTCCACCTGTGTAAACAGCCCGTAGTCCTCAAAGGTGTCGTTGGACTTTTCGGTCTGGTCGCACACCCACAGATGCACAAACTGCGTACGTAGGCCCATCATCTGGGGAATCCCACGGATAAGGTCGTAGGCCATCTTGTTGCGAAAACGCATACCCTCGCCCATGTGCTTGTTGAGCGCAATCGCGCGCTGTTGGCGCCAGGTACCCTTGCCCTTTTTGAGCTCCACCTTGTAATTCTTTTGCGAGTTCATGCTCGACGTCTGGCCGCGCACCTGCACGGTGGCATTGGGCGCTTCCTCGCCATAGCCAACCTCGCCGGCCACCGGGCCGTCTTCGTCGCCCGGCTGCAGCAGGCCCATAACCTGATAGCGCGTCACGCCCATGTCGGCATAGTCATACACCGAGTACGTATTGATCTCGGCCCAGCTATGATCGGTGTTCTCGGAGCTGTTACCGCGCGAGACCGTCAGGTACATGGTCACAATGCCCGAGTCGTCGTAAACCTCGTACAGCTCGTCCTTATCGCGCAGGTGCTTGGACTGGTCGGAGGCCTCGGCCTTTTTAATCTTGCCCTGCTTTTTGACCTTTTTGGTCGAGGAGTCTTCCTGCACCGAGCAGCCCGAAAGCAACAGCGCACCGGCAGCCGCCTCGATCAGGCAGCGGCGAGACATCAACTTATCGATCATCAGAACCTCCCCAATGCTTGCGATACACGTGAACTACTGCGCGCTCAAACGCGCCATGTGGCTCACCCTTATGGCGACCTTCCTCATAGCGCTGCTCGGCACGATCGAGCAAGCGGCCCAGCTGTGTAAAGCGACCCGTCTTGTCGGTCGCCACAATGGGCTGCTGGCTCAGGATACGATACGGCAAGTTGGCGGTATAGGTATCGAGCCGCAGCAGCGCCACGATAAAAAACACCGCCGCACCCAACAAAAAACCAAAGCCGTAAAACTGCTGCGGCAAAAGCAACGACACGGCAGTCGCCAGCCCGGCCACACCGGCAAACAGGCCCGAAGCCAGCACGGCTCCCTTATAGTCGGTAAAGTACAGCAAGATGAGCATCACCGTATTGCCCACGGCATACAGGCCATAGCCCACGCACAGCGTGCGAAAATACCCGTGCATAAGGTTGTTAAAGCCCAACGGTAAGGCCGACAGCACCGTGGTCTCGAGCGAGATGACCGCCGCGGTCACAAACAACTGTTTGAGCGCGCAAAAACGCAGTTCGCTGTTGAGCGTGGAGAGCATCTCCTCCTCAGCCACCACGATGTCGCCTACCACGCCGCCGTCGTTAAACAGGCTGTAGTAGTCGCGGTAGCGCGGATAGAAGTTGACTTCGACCGAGACCACAAAGTTGACGGTCGTGACCAGGATCGTCAAAAACGCGATGAGCGCCGGCACATCGTAGTAGGGCGCACCATAAAAGAAGCCCTTGACCTGCACGCCAATGGGACCGGCCCAAATAATCACCAGGTGCGCAAAGAGCCCCAGATTGGTTAACAGGCCCGTGAGCGCCAGCGGCATAAACTGATCGAGCCACTGCAAAAAGAGCCAGGGGCTGCGGTCGCTCTGAGGAAAATACCGGTATAGCAGAACCACGTCCCAGGCGAGCATGACGCCGTAGCCCAGAGCAATTGATGCCAACAGGCCCTCGACCGGCGGCAGCCCCAGTGCCAGCGCGGCCAGGGCGCATAGGCACGCGACGCCAATGGCAGCCGCAGAGCTGCACAGGATACCGCGGTAATCCTTGATGGCCGTGAGGTAACTCATACCGTTCCAGTTGACGATCATAATGTTGAACAGCCACAGGCATAGCAGCCCCTGCAGCAGCGTGGCGCCCGAGAACAGCAAAAAGACGCCGTAGAGCACCGTGCCCGCAACGAGCATGATGGCGTTGGAGCCCCAAAACGAAGGCAGTATCTCATCCTCGCGCTCGGCAAACAACATATCGGCCAAAAAGCGCGTGACCGGCATGGAGAAAAAGCTCGTGAGCAAAAGCGAGGCCAGCAGTGTGTAGGTCACCATGCACACCAGCAGATCCTGGTTGGCACGCCCTACGCCCCACAGACCGCACAGCACCAAGATACCCACCTGGAGCAGCACGCCCAACAGCATGGGACCCGTGCACACAATGCCGGCGTAGCCGTAAGCGCGCATCGTGGCAAAAAGGCCCTTGCGCCTAAACAGGCGCTTAAGCTCAAAACCGATTCCGGCCACCGGCTACTCCCCCCTCTCTGGGCAGGTCAAACGCACGCGCCGTCTCGTCGTACAGCGCGCGATAGTTGGCGAGCATCTGCTCGTGCAAAAAGTACGTGGCAACGCGACGCTGCCCGCGCTCCCCCATCTCAATGCGACGGGCGCGGCTCACGCACATGCGCTCCATGGCATCGGCCAAGCCCTTGCGATACATGGGCGGCGTCACAAAACCCGCCACGCCAAAGTCGTCACCCGGGGCGCCTTCGAGCAGCTCGCGGCAGCAGCCCACCTCGGTCGTCACGCAGGGACGGCGCGCTGCAAGGGACTCTAGCACGCTGAGCGGCTGGCCCTCGGAGATGCTCGTCAAAATGGTAAAGTCGAGATTTTCCATGTACTCGACCACGTTGACGCGACCGGTAAAGATCAGGTCGCGCACGCCCAGGGTATCGACCAACGCGTGGCACTCGGCGCCGTACTCCTCGTCGTCCACGCCGCCCATAATATGCAGGCGCACCTTGGGCAGGCGCTCGTGCAGCTCAAAGAAGGCATAGATCATGGTCTTAACGTCCTTGATGGGCGCCAGGCGCACCACCGCGCCAATGTCCACCCAGCCGTCATCGGTCTTTAAGGGAATGCCCTTAAAGCGATCGAACTGGATGCCGTTGGGGATGACCAAGCATTTGTCCGCATCGCAGCCCATATCGATCTGCGTCTTGCGGGCGTTATGGAACAAACTCGTCACGCGGAAGGCGCGGCGGTAGATCTCCTCCGAAAGCAGGTAGAAAAAGCGAATCCAGCGGTCCTTAAACGACGGCACCACCCAATCGGCGCGAATGATCTCTTCCTCGCGCTCGCGGGTATAGATGCCGTGCTCGGTCAGCAGCACCGGAGCATGGGAAACGCTTGAGCCCAGGCAGGCGAGCAGGCCACCATAGCCGGTCGAGATGGCATGGTACACATCGGCCACCGGCACCTCGCTGCCCAACAAGTAGAGCACGGGCAGCAACATGGAGCGCATGGTGTGGAATGCATCGGCAAAGGGCGTGTAGGGGTACTCGGCCAGACACACGTCGCGAAAGATATCCATAAACGTGCGGCTCTGCAAAAGCGAGAGCGGATGCACGCGACGGCGGTGGAAGATATCGAATAACACGTCCCAATCCGGATTGGAGAGCGACACCAGGCGGCGTAGCGCCTCGCGCTCGCGGTCGTCAAAACTGGCTTCGTGCTGCTCGCCCGAAAGCCGCAGGGCATCGTCCAGGAACACCTCGTGCACCTCGACCACGTTGCCGGGCAGCTCGTAGACAAACTTACCACGGTCGGCAGCATGCGCGCCGATCACCCACAGAACAAACTCGTGCTCGGGCATGGCCTGGATATAGCCATGCATCCAGGTAGATACGCCGCCGTGCACATAGGGGTAGCAACCCTCGAGCACCAAGCAGATTCTCATTTGTCGCCACCCTCCTTGCGTGCAATGGTCACCGTCTTGTCCGTGGCTTTAACTAGATACAGATCGCCCGTCAGATGCGTAATCTCGCCACCCGTGACTGCACCCGGCTCGCCATTATTAGCGCGGAACATGAGCCACGCCTCGTCGTGGAAATTGCCCAGGCTGAGCGTCCAGGCATCCGCGCTGGTATCCACGCTCACCGTCACGGACGAAAAACGCTGGATGGCACCGGAGCACTCCGACGCCGTCTGGTGCCGCAGGTCGGGCGCGGATTTGGTAAGCCACTCCAGGAAGTCGACCAAGCCGCCCTTGTAGACCTCCCAGCCCTCCTTGGCTCCGCGATCAGGGTCCAAAAGGTCGTCCGGGTGCATAAAGTGCGTGCTCACGTAGTGCATGTTGAGCTCGGACACGGCTGCCAGGCGCATATAGGAATCGTCGACCATGCCACCCGAGACAATACGTGGCTGCTCCACAATGCCATCGCTCGCCACGCCAAACTCCTGCACGTACGGCAGGTCGGTGCCATCCTCAAAATACGTGCTGGCAATAGTCTTAATGCGCGGAACGTCGGTGCCGATAAGCTTGCGCGCGCGGGCCGAAAGGATATTCGACGGCGGCACGTAAACCGAGCCATGAGCATTGGGCAGAACCTCGTCCTGAAACGCGATAAGTTCGTTGAGCGAAGCAACGAGCGTCTCTTTGTTCTTCCAGGTCTTGTAGACGTACAGCGTGCCGTAGTCGGTGTCCCAGAGCGCCAGAGGCTGATGGTTGTAGCCGTGAAAGCCCAGCTCTCCGCCCATCTGAAGCAGCATGCCGCCAAAGTAGCGGAACTGCGTGGTATCGGCTTGGCGCGCGGGCTCGGTCTGGTTGACAGCATCCTCGTAGTTTTCGATCATCACGCCGGTATAGCGAATGCCGTATTTTTGCGCGAGCTTTTGCAAATCGGGCCACCAGACCTTGGTGTAAAAATCGGCAATGAAAAGGCCGTAGTCACGCTTGATATATGTACCATCGCCCGAGGGCACGGGGCTAGGAAAATCGTCCAAATAGAATACGGCGCTGTTGATGACCGGATAGGCCGTGGCATCACCCAGCAAGCTTATGGCCGAAGCATAGAACCCACGCATGACCTTGTCGTAGATGCCAATGTTGCACACCACGGTGTGACCACTGCCGCAATCGTTAGACCAAATGAGCGGCGTGCCCGCGACACCGGTCTTTGCCCAGACGTGCGCCGTTTCGCGCAGCGATACCGAAAGCGACGAATCAAAGGGGTCCGAGAGCTCGTAGCGCTCTCCCCCGCCCAGCATAAAGCCCTCACTCGGAACGATACTTTCGGCTGTTGCATAGTCATATCCGGCCGATTCGATCCCAAGCTTGGAAGCAATAGCCTGCAGGTAGTTCGAGTTATCTGGCGTCATGCCCAGCATGAGTGAGCCGCCCGCACTCACCCAACTCATCAGATCGGTCAGATGCGTACCCAGTCCGTCAAGCGAGGGCATAAGCACAATCACGCGATCAAACGACGTGAGCGATGGGATCGCGTCCGCACCGTCGGTGGCAATATCAACATCGCGATGGGCGATCTTCATGTCCAGCAAAATCTGGTCGAACTGGTCTTTAACGTCCTCGACGCCCGCTTGATCGGAATCGGTAATGACCAGGCACGTGGGCTTTTGGCCAAAGATTGCCGAGGAGGCAGGCACCGCATCGTTGGCGGCAAGCATCCCCAGCTTATGCTGACCCGCACTGTACTGCACGCCGGCACGTTCCACCAGCAGCACGGCGGCCATGGCAATAAAGACCGCCCACACCACGAGGAGTCCCATCCAACGAAAGCGGCCTGCACGGTCGCGGATATGTTGCGCCACGCTCATCCGACCTCCTCCCCGTCGCGCCAAAACGCCAACTTTTCGCGGTTGTCGGCGCTCAAATACACATGTTGCTTGTCAATCGCATCGATCACACGGTGAACCTCGTCACCGTCGCGGCGCATCACGGCCAGGCGCAGGCAAAGCATCCAAACCTCCTGCTCCTCGGGCACGTCGAGCACCAGCTGGTCGGTCACGGCCTGCGCTTCGTCGATCTGTCCGACATCGGCCAGCGCCGTCGCGTATCGAATGCGCAGCTCAAGGGTATCCTCGCGCTCGCAGCGACGCGCAAGCAGGCGCGCGTACTGTTGGCGCTGAATCTGAGCCACGCGTCCCTCAGCCAAGCCCGAGCACAAGTATTCACCAAGAAAATCGCAGTATTCGATGAGGTTTTGCGCGCTCGGGTCCGTCTTAAAGGCACGCTCCAGCTGCTGCAGCTTAAGGTCGGACTCCTTGGAGATCTGCGCCACCGCCGTCGCGGCATAGTGCGCCACCTCAACGTCGTCGTTAAGCTTAGCCGCCTGCAACTGCGCCAGGTACGCGTCGGGCTCTTCGGTGAGCATGGATAGCATTAGGCGGCGCCGGTATGCCGGGTCGTTGACGATGAGCGCCTCCTCGAGCGGGACCACGCCCGCATCGGCGTCACGGTCGTGCATCAGGATGCTGCGATGCAGGTCGTCGTTGAAGCGCAGCGACTCCAGCGCAGACTCTTTCAGCCCCTCGCCAAACACCGCGCTGCGGACCGATAGCAGAACCACCAGCAACGGGCCCCACAGCGGAACCAGCACTATCACAGCCAGCATGTGCCCGCGCACCGGCAGCAGGCCCAACTTCATGAGCGTCCACAGCATCAGGCAAACCAGCGCATGAATCAGCAGCAAGACGGCAGCAACGACAAGTGAGATCAAGCGGCACCCCCCTCACCGTCACCGGTGTAAGAGATGTGCTGCAGCAACGCCACGATGTCCTCGCCATCGACGGGCTCCACCGCAATCTGCTTTGCGCTCAGGCGCTCGCGGATAATGGGCAGATCGCACGCCTTTGCCTGGCGCATAAGCAGGTAGAGCACGTCGCCGTCGACCAAGCCCGCCGCGTCGCTCTCGCGGATTGCCGCCCCAATTGCGCCCACCAGCTCGCCGACAGGCTCCATGCCCGGTACCACGCGCAGGAGCAAAAAACTCCCCATCTTGCTATCTGCCAGCGCCTGCGCCGCCGCGAGCTCTTGGCCAAAGGCAGCCTGCTTGAGCACGCAAGTGCCGTCAACGCAGCGTTTATCCTGCGCCACCGCCTCATAGTCAAAGGCACGGCCCAGCGCGCTTTCGACCAGCCCGCACAAGATGCGGAACAGGTTTTGATAATAGAGGGTCATTTGGTTTTCGGCCGCGCTACGCACAAAGATCAACACGGCGGGTGCCCCGTCGCGCTCGATCGTGTATCCAAACATGGGAAGCCCCGGCGTCAGCTCGCGGTTCACCCACAGGTTAGAACGACCCCCGTCGCCCAAAAGAGGTGCAAGCTGCTCAAGTGTGAGCGAGCGTGCGGCATCTCCGGCAATCGCGGGACTTGCTGCCACCAGGCGTGCAAATGCCCCACCCGAAACATGGTAGATCGCCACCGAATCGTTCTCGAGGATCTCGCCCAAAAGCTCGCAGCACTTGCGATAGATATCGCGCGGGTTGAGCACGTCGAGCTCCTGTGTCACGGCAAAGATCTTGCCAAAGCTATCGTGGCGACCCACGATCTGGCGCCTGTACGCGCGCTTGTCCTCGATCGCGTCGTGGTAGAGCTGTGTGAGGAACGTATTGCGGTTGCGCACGAGCTCGTTTTGATCGCGCTCCGCCCTAATGGCTTCGCTGTTGCGCAGCTGCACATAGCCGCACACGGCACCCACCACAAAGTACGCAATAAACGGCAGCCAGTTGGACGGCTCGTAAAAGAGACCCTGGAAGGTATAGCCGTACTGAGTAAAGTAGCTCACGGCCAAACCCACCGACGCCAGCAGCGCCGCAACCAGGCCAAAGTCCAAGCCATACAGCGTGCCGATCAGCACCACGTAGAGCAGGCGATAATCGAGCACGTTGAGCTGGGCCGATTGGGAGAACAGATGCGCCAGCACCTCGAACAGGACCCAGGCAACGCCCGTCTCCAGGCATTTAATAGGCAGCGTGCGCATTTGGATGCGGTCGATGGCGGCGCGCAAGGGGTTGACCTTCTTTGCGCGGCCAGCATCCCAACGCGCATGAATGGTCGAAAGATCGCGCAGCAAGTCGTAGCGCTGAAACCAGCCATAGCGCACGCGAGCGACGTCGCTGGCGGGCAGGGCATAGCCGGCAGAATCGCCATAGGCAACGGAAAGGCTGGGGAACAGCGCCTTGAGGGCGTCGCCCACCTCACCCGCCGTGTGATGGAAGGTATCAGCTACGTCGAGCGTCTCAAAGGAGGCGTCCCAGCTGTCGAAGATACGGCGTACTAGCACCGCGAGCTCCTCGGCACACAGCAGGGGAAACGCCGCATCCTCCGCGCCCTGCAGAGCAACCGATCCAGTTGAGCACGCATCGAACAACGGCACCAAAAACGGATCTTCCAGCGCGGCGGAGGCAGTGTACAGGAAGGGCACGCGCAGGATCTTGGTCTGAACGCCCTCGCGAGCAGCGTAGTAGCGGCACAGGTCGTTGCCTGCGTGCGCGATAATGCCCTTGCCCGTTCGCCCCGCAGCATCGGCGGCACCCTCGGCACCCGCGGGCCCCGCTAAATACAGCAGTTGGACCCGGCGACCCGCGCACGCACGAAAGACCGAGCGCAGCGTCTCGATATCACCCACGGTATCGGTATGCGGGGTAAGGTAATTGGATAGGTAGACCACGCGGTCGAACTCGTAGGCCTGATCCAGGTGTTGCAGAAGCTCTTTCCACGAGGCATGGAGCGATGACTCGTCGCGGCGCGTGTCCTGCGCGGCTACGACCTGCACATGGTCCCCGGGGAACGCCTTGGCACAAAAGTCATCGTCAACATATGCGGTGTTGCCAACAACCAGCACCTCCATGGCGTACTCCTCCCCTAAAATCCACTTTAGTCATAGTCAAACATGCGTATTTTACGCTGTCAACGCGAGCCAAGGCGCCTTTAAGGCTGTTTTAAGAACTTTTTTAGGGAATGTGGGGACTTCGAGAGTACCAATGAGCGCCCAATCCGGAAGTGCGGTGAAAAACCGAGACCTGTCGACCAGACCCCAGTTTTGGGCACCCGCGACCTGCACTGATAATTGTTCTCGGGGGAAGCGGGCACTGCGGGGCGCGGCAACGTCGCACTGCGGGGGCGCGTCAACGGCGCGCGATTTCCGCGTCGCAGCGCTACCCTGATGCCGAACGCCGGGACGATGAC
>USIE01000014.1 GCA_900554645.1 uncultured Collinsella sp.
AACTGCGGGAATGGCCTATTTGCTCAATGTGTTCGGCTGAGATCGGAAATCAACCCTTAAAAAATCATCGAGAGGATCGCCTGCTCGAAAAGTTGTCAAAATAGCCGCGTCCCAAAAAGACTGGGTATTGGGCGTTGACAGTTGGCGAGCCGTAGGTAAAATATCAACTTGTCTTGGGGACGTAGCTCAGTTGGGAGAGCGCTGCCGTCGCATGGCAGAGGCCGAGGGTTCGACTCCCTTCGTCTCCACCCTTGGATTTGATAAGCCGCTGACATTGTGTCGGCGGCTTTTTTTAAAAGAAAGGGCTGTACCATGGCCAAGCTTGAGTCCCAACCACTGTCTGCCGAGGAACGCGCCGAGTTGGAAGAGCTCCGCGCCGAGAAAGCTCGTCGCGAGGCCCAGGAAGAGGCACGCCGCGAGCGTGAGGAGCTGGCCGCCCTGCGTGCCGAGCGTGCGAAGGCCGAGGAGGCCGCCGCGAACGTCGCCCCCGCGCCCAAGCCCGCCGCCGCGAAGCCCGCGCCCACCGCACCTAAACCTCAGCCTAAAAAGGTCGCTCGTTCCAAGTCCGTCGAGCCCAAGCCGAGCCGTGACGAGATGACCTTTGCCCAGCGCATGGTTACCTCCAAGGAGCCTACGGGCGAGAACGAGATCCCTGGCATGGCGCCGGCTCAAAAAATCATCATTGTCCTTGCCCTCATCGCGTTTGTCATCTTTATGGGCTACACGATCCTGACCAGCATGGGCCTGCTCTAACCGATTTGCATCGGGCGTCATGTCCGCATGCTCTGCTCTCGTCCAGCCCTCAAATTCTGCACCACACATCCGAAAGGTCGCCCCATGGCTTTGACCGACATCTCGCATCCCACCGACATTGCAATGCTCACCGATCTGTACGAGCTCACTATGGCCCAGGGCCTGTGGGAGAGCGGCAAGGCCAATGAGCAGGGTTGTTTTACCGCGTTTTACCGCGACCATCCCTTTGGCAGCGCTTATGCCGTCATGTGCGGCACCGCCGAGTTGCCCGAGCTGGTCGAGAACCTGCGCTTTACGCCCGAGGATATCGACTACCTCGCATCGCTTGAGGCCCCGGCCGGCGGCGCGATGTTCAAGTCCGCATTCCTCGACTACCTGCGCGATTTTCGTGCGCATGTAAATATCGACGCCGTGCCCGAGGGCGAGCTCGTCTTTCCGCGCGAGCCCATGGTGCGCGTCACCGGTCCTGCGCTCGAGTGCCAGCTGCTCGAGACGGCGCTGCTCAACATCGTCGGGTTCCAAACGCTTGTCGCCACCAAGACGGCGCGCGTGGTGCTCGCCGCCGACGGTCGCCCTGTGGCGGAGTTTGGCCTGCGCCGAGCCCAGGGTCCCGATGGCGGCCTGGCCGTTGCGCGCGCGAGCTACGTTGCCGGCTGCTCCTCTACGTCCAATGTGCTCGCCGGCCGCCGCTACGGTATTCCCGTCTTTGGCACGCATGCGCACAGCTGGGTGATGAGCTTCGATTCCGAGCTCGAGGCCTTCCGTGCCTTTGCCAAATCGAGCCCCAAGAACTGCACGCTGCTCATCGACACCTATGACGTGCGCGAGGGCTGCGAACATGCCATTACGGTTGCCAAGGAGATGGAAGCGGTGGGCGAGCGCCTGTCGGCCATTCGCATCGACTCCGGCGACCTCGCCAAGCTCTCCAAGTATGTTCGCGGCCGTTTTGATGCCGAGGGCCTGCCCTATGTGGGGATCTCGGTTTCTAACGATCTGGATGAGTACACGATTCAGTCGCTGCTCGACCAGGGCGCGCCCATCGACAGCTTTGGCGTGGGTACCAAGCTTGCGACCTGCTATGACCAGCCGGCGCTGGGCGGCGTGTACAAGCTTTCCGCCCGCCGTGCGAGCGAGGCAGATCCATGGACGCCGGTGGTCAAGCTCTCCGAGCAGCCCTACAAGCGCACGATCCCGGGCGTGCAACGCGTGCGTCGTTATTACGACGGTTTTGGCGGCCCGGTTTGCGACATGATTTACGACGAGGGCCATCTGGCGGGGGAGGGCGCCGCGCGCGGCAATACCCTCGTGGCCGTGAATGATGCCGCCCTGGTGACCGACGTGTCCGAACTTGAGTATCGCGAGCTGCTGGTGCCGATCGTGCGCGATGGCAGTGCGGTGGCTCCGCGTGAGAGCATCCAGGACGCGCGCGAGCGCTGTGCTTGGGCGCTCGATCATCTGGACGCAGCTTTCAAGCGCTTTCTGTACCCGCAGACCTATGTGGTGGGCATGGAGCAGGGCCTGGCTCAGGTGCGCGACGAGCTCGTGCGCAAGAACATGGCCGCGGCCTCGGCTTTCCCCTGGGCAAAATGATCCGCATGCGACGGAGGAAAACGTATCATTTTCTCGCTCGCCCGTTCGCCCGTTCGCTGAACAGTCGATTGGTTTGACGTATGACGACTTCTTATAAAACGATGGTGGTAAAGATCGGTTCGTCCACGGTGGTGGGCGCCGACGGCAAGGTCAACCGCGCCTTTATCGGCGGGCTTGCCGATCAGGCCGCAGCGCTGCGCAAGCTCGGCTGGCGTCTGGTCGTGGTGAGCTCGGGCGCTATCGCCTGTGGCTATCCCGTGCTGGGCTTCGACCGTAAGCCGGTCGGCGACCTGCCGAGCCTGCAGGCCTGCGCTTCGGCCGGCCAGTGCATTATCTCGTCGGCCTACGACGAGGAGTTTCATGCGCGCGACCTGCTCACCTCGCTCGTGCTGCTCACGCGTCACGACACGGCGCGCCGTACGTCCTACCTGCACGCGCGCGACGCCCTGCTGCGCCTGGTGAAGCTTGGCGTGGTGCCGGTCGTCAACGAGAACGATACCGTTACCGTCGATGAGATCAAGTTCGGCGACAACGACACACTGGCGGCGCTTGTGAGCTGCCTGGTTTCTGCCGATCTGTGCGTGACGCTCTCGGACATCGATGGCCTCTATACTGCCAATCCGCATGAGGACCCCACGGCCGAGTTTGTTCCTGTCGTGCATAAGATCGATGCCAAGATTATTGCCTCGGCGGGCGATTCTTCCACATCGGTGGGCACGGGCGGCATGATTACCAAGATTCGCGCGAGCCGCATCCTGATGACGGCGGGCATTCAGAGCGTGATTTGCTCGGGCGAGGAGCCCGATGCGCTCGTGCGCCTCGCCCGCGGCGAGAGCGTGGGCACGCTGTTCGATCCGCCGGCGGAGCGTCTGGACATCGCACCCCGCAAGCTGTGGATCGCACTGGGCGACAAGGCGCATGGCTCGGTGACGGTCGATGATGGTGCTGCGAAGGCGCTGGTCAGCCGTGGCTCTTCCCTGCTTGCGGTGGGTATTCGCGAGGTCGATGGCCAGTTTGCCGAGGGCGATGTGCTCGACGTGTGCGACCCGAGCGGTATGGTTGTCGCCCGCGGTATCGCCGAGGCCGATTCGGACGTGCTGGAACTTGCTGCCGGTCGCCGCCAGGACCAGATCGCCAGCAACCGCCTGCTCGCTAACCTGGCCGAGAAGCCGGCGATGCACAGGGATAACTTGATCGTATTTGCATAAAGAAAGACAGCGCTGCGGATCGTTTCCCGCAGCGCTGTCTTTCTCGTGCCGGCACCTGGGGACGTTTCTTTTGTGCCGGCAGGTGGGGACACTCCTTTGCTAGAAGATTCGGCGCAGGTCTCCGCGGTTGAGGGCCTCGTCGAAGAGGTGCTTGAATACCACGCTGCCGTGCAGGCCGTCGTGCTCGAACTCGTTGGTCACCCAGGCATGCGAGTTGCCCACGCGGCTGAGCGTATCAAGCTGCAGGCCCGAATCCACGTACATGTCGTCGAAATACACCGCGGCCTGCAGGGGCACCTCGTTGCACGCCAGTCGCTGCGGGTCGTAGATCTTGTCCCAGCTGGTGTCTTCCATCAGCAGGTCCATGGCGGGCTTGAAGGGCTTGAGCTCGGGCATCTGCTCGAACATCCACGGGAACATGGCCTCGCCGGTAAACATGAGCGGGCGCGCGAGTGTGTCGAACTCGGCACGATGGGCCTTCTCCTCTGCTGCGGCCCAGCGAATGGGCATGGTGTCGCCGTCGGCGTAGATAAACTCCTGCAGTGTCCAGTACAGCGGGTTCGTGCGTGTGTTGGTGCGCTCGAAGGCGCGCATCAAAAAGCTGTCGGATACCGAGGAGCCGCAGCTCAGCGTACCGTCGTCAGTAACAAAAGCGTGATCGATAGTCCAATGCATGCGCTCAAAGCTCGGCTTCATGCCAAAGTCGCTGCCCATGAGCTGTAGGCGCTCGACCGTCATCGGCGAGCCGTCGGGCAGCACGGGCTTCTGTGCCTCGAGCGCATCGGCCAGGGCTGCCACGCGCTCGACGTCGGCGGGGTAGCGGTCGTAATACTGCTGCGTCT
Source organism: uncultured Collinsella sp. (assembly GCA_900554645.1). Taxonomy (GTDB): domain Bacteria; phylum Actinomycetota; class Coriobacteriia; order Coriobacteriales; family Coriobacteriaceae; genus Collinsella. Next base: position 4,394 of record USIE01000014.1, read on the forward strand.
TGGCGGCCATGCGCGGGAAGGTGTGCGCGTAGACCTCGCTGGCGCTCGCCGGCACGTGGGGGATGCCGCCGCAGGTAAAGCTCGCCGCCACGCCCTCGGGGAAGAGCGACAGATAACTCAACGTCAAAAAGCCGCCGTAGCTCTGGCCGAGCGTGACCCAGGGCTTGCCGCCAAAGCCCACCAGACGCAGGTACTCAAAATCGCGCACGATGGAGCTGGCGAGGTGGCGCTTGAGGAAGTCGGCCTGCGAGCGTGCTGTATCGGCGCCGGCGGCCGTTGCGCGATCGCCCAGTGCCTTGATCGTGCGTCCGTCCACGCAGCTACTGCGTCCGGTGCCGCGCTGGTCGGGAAGGACCACGCGGAAGTGCTTGACGGCCTCCTCGATCCAGCCGTCGCTTGTAGGCGACAGCGGACGCGGGCTCTCGCCGCCGGGGCCGCCCTGCAAAAACAGGAGCAGCGGCAGATCGTCGTTGATGCGGTCAGGCGCGCAAACCACGCGGTAGAAGAGCTTGATGCTCTCGGGCGCGCCGGCGATTGGTGCCGGCATAGCGCCGCGGCGCATGGTGCTGCCGACGGCCAGGAGCATCGGCTCCAGGCCGCGCCAGTCAAGGGGGACGTCGATGCTGTGGTCCTCGACATAAAGGCCGGGGACGTGGTACGAAGTGATGAGGGCCATGTGAGTCTTCCGTTCGTTGCGGTGTTTCGGGTTGACCAATTCTACCGCCGCGGGCGAGGCCATGCGCAAATCGGCTACCATGGTTGCAAACTTCTAGGAGAAAGGGCCGCCCATGTCGGTCGATATAGCCACGTATGTCCACGATCTTGCCGTTGCCGCCAAGGCAGCGTCGGCCTCGCTTGCCACGGCGAGCGATGAGCAGCGTCAGGAGGCCGTGCGCGCCATGGCCGCAGCACTGCGCAACGGTGTTGACTCCATCGTCGCCGCTAACGAGCTCGATATGTCCGCCGCACGCGATGCGGGCACTTCGGCCGGTCTGCTCGACCGTCTGCTGCTGACGCCTGAGCGCGTCGAGGGCATGGCCGCCGGCCTGGAAAAGCTCGCCGAGCTGCCCGATCCCGTCGGCCGCGTGCTCGACCACCGCGTGCTTGCGAGCGGTGTGGACCTGACCCGCGTGAGCGTGCCGTTGGGCCTGGTCGCCATGGTCTACGAGGCGCGCCCCAACGTGACGGCCGACGCCGCAGGCATCTGCATCCGTACCGGCAACGCCTGCATTCTACGCGGCGGCTCGCTGGCCTATCACTCGTGTGCCATGATCGCCGAGCTGCTGGCCGATGCGCTCGAGGCCAAGGGCTTCCCGCGCGAGGCCGTGTCGATGATCGAGTCCACCGACCGCGAGGCCACCGGCGAGCTCATGAAGCTCCGCGGTATTGTCGACGTACTCATTCCGCGCGGAGGTGCAGGCCTGATCCAGCGCTGCGTGCGCGAGTCGCTTGTGCCGGTGATCGAGACGGGCACGGGCAACTGCCACATCTACGTGCATGAATCCGCCGACTTTGATAAGGCGCTCAACATTATCGTTAATGCCAAGACCCAGCGCGTAGGCGTGTGCAATGCCGCCGAGTCGCTGCTGGTCGACCGTGCTGTGGCCGATGCGTTTTTGCCCGCGGTCGTGACCGTGCTGCATGACCACAGCGTGCTCATTCACGGCGACGAGGCAACCTGCGCCGCATGCGCCGATGCCGGGCTTGCCGAGGGTGATGACTACGTTGCCGCGACTGAGGAGGACTGGGGTCGCGAGTATCTGGCGCTCGAGATGAGCGTGAAGGTCGTGGCGAGCGAGGACGAGGCCATCGCACACATCAACCGCTACGGCACGATGCACTCCGAGGCCATCGTTGCCGAGGACACGGATGCTTGCGAGCGCTTCCTGGATGCGGTCGATGCCTCGGCCGTGTACGCCAACGCCAGCACGCGCTTCACCGACGGCGGCGAGTTTGGCCTGGGCGCCGAGATCGGCATCTCGACCCAAAAACTCCACGCCCGTGGCCCCTTTGCCGCCGAGGCCCTCACCACCTACAAATACAAGCTCCGCGGCACCGGCCAGGTCCGCCCCTAAACCCCTCGTAAACGAAAACCACCACAAAGGTGCCTGTCCCCTTCGTGGTGGTTTTAGGTGGCGTGGGCGGTTAGGCCTGGAAGGTATCGCGGTCGGGGGCGAAGGACTGCATGGCCGCGATGGTGCGGTCAAAGAGCTCGGGGAGCTCCCAGCCCAACATCTCGGCGCCCTGCGAAATCACGTCGCGCGAGCAGCCGGCGGCAAAGCGCTTGTCCTTGAACTTCTTCTTGAGCGACTTGGTCGTAAAGTCCATAACGCTCTTGCTCGGGCGCATGATGACTGCAGCGCCGATCAGGCCGGTGAGCTCATCGCAGGCAAACAGGATCTTTTCCATCTGCAGCTCGGGCTTGGGCAGCGAGGTGTTGAAGTCGGACGTGTGCGTCTGGATGGCGCGAATGAGCTCTGGAGACGCACCTTCGCCCTTAAGAATCTCGGCAGCATAGATGGTGTGGTTCATGGGGTCGTCCTCATGCTCCTCCCAATCCAGGTCGTGCAGCAGACCGACGATGCCCCAAAACTCCTCGTTCTCGGGGTCGAACTCGCGCGCAAAGTAGCGCATAGTGCCCTCGACCGTCTCGCCATGGGTGATATGGAACGGGTCCTTGTTGTGCTCGTTGAGCAGTTCGAACGCGCGGTCGCGGGTGATTCCGGCGGTAAGCGGCTCTGCCATAGGAGACTCCTTGTGCTCGTGGGTATCGATAAGAATGAATACTACTAGAACAAGAAAACCACCACAAAGGTGTCTGTCCCCTTTGTGGTGGTTTTGGCGCGGTTGGGTTAGTTGAGGGCGGCTTGGGCTAGGCGGGCTTCGGCGGCCTCCTCGGTGACGCCCAAGGCCACGGCGAACTCCTCGATGGAGCGGCGCTTGGCTTCCTTGAGTACGCGCATGTAGTAGGAGCTGGGCTTTTTATCAGCTTCCTCGGCCTGGCGAATGCGGTACATCATGGTCTTTGCCACGCGGACCGTCTCGGGCGCGCCCAGCTTGAGCTGCTGCTTAAAGTGCGTCTCCTCAAGCGAGCTGTTGCGCTCGGTAAAGGTGTCGCACTCCAGCTCGTCATAGTGGCTCAGCAGGTGCTCGGCATCTTGCTGCGAGATGGCGGCGTGCAAACGGTCGGCCTGCGCCACGGGGTACATGAGGATCGTCTGCGCATGTCCCTGCTTGGTCTCGAGCAGCAGCATGGGCTGCGGTGTGTCGTCCCTAAAACCGACGACGGTGCAGACTCCCTGGCCCGGATGAATGACGTGTTGACCGATTGAGAACATGCTACCTCCAACTTATACGAATTTACGTATGTCTAGAATAACACGCTGACGTGCGCAAACCCTTACTTTATGCAGGAAAAGCACACAACTCTGATAGGTAAGAGTATTCGATAACAGACGCAGCTCATTCACACCTTTATGCATTTTCAACGCCTGCATAATCTGCAGGCAGACCGGCATCTTTGAGTGACTCCATACAAGCTGTAGTCAATTTTGTGCATATGCAATATCGATTGGCTTTACCCTGCGACAGTGCCCGTCGCTTGTGATAGAGTGCTACAAACTCTGGCTTTTGCCCTACGAGTGACCAAGAGCTCGGGGGCTTTAACACAAGGAGGATCTATGCCCGAGAAGATTGAAGAGCTGGTACGCGCTGCGCTTGCTGCGGCCCAGGAGGCCGGCGACCTTTCCGCATTTGAACTTGACGATTGCGCTATCGAGCGACCGGCTGACACTTCTCATGGCGAGTGGACCTCTACCATGGCCCTGAAGTCCGCCAAGCTGGCCCACTGCGCCCCGCGCAAGATCGCCGAGGCCATCGTTGCCCATATGCCCGAGGACCCCGCGATCGAGAAGGTCGAGATCGCAGGCCCCGGCTTCATCAACTTCTACCTCTCCGTTGCCGTCAAGAATGCCATCTTTGGCGAGGCTCGCGAGAAGGGTATGGACTTCGCTAAGTCCAACGTCGGTGGTGGCCTGAAGACCCAGGTCGAGTTCGTTTCCGCCAACCCCGTCGGCCCCATGCACATCGGCCACGGCCGCTGGGCCGCGCTGGGCGACTCGCTCTGCCGTGTTATGGACCACGCCGGTTACGACATCCAGCGTGAGTTCTACATCAACGACCACGGCTCTCAGATGAACACCTTCGGCAACTCCATCAGCACGCGCTATATGCAGCTTGCCGACATCATCGCCAAGCAGGGCGTGGATATCGACGAGGCTCACAAGCTGCTGATCGCCGACCGCGACGCTTTCGTTGCCGACGAGAACGACGAGCATCCCGAGACCCATCCGTACCAGGATAACTTTGCCGAGACCCTGGGCAAGGACTCCTACGGCGGCGACTACATCATCGACGAGGCCGCCGAGTTCTGGCGCACCGACGGCGATAAGTGGGTCAACGCCGATCCGCAGGAGCGCATGGAGGGCTTCCGCGAGCGCGGCTATGTAAAGATGGTCGACAACATGCGCGACCTTTGCCATGCCGTTAACTGCGACTTCGATCGTTGGTTCTCCGAGCGCTCGCTGTATGTGAAGGACACCGAGGGCGAGACCGCCGGCACCTCCGCCGTCGACCGCGCTTTTGAGAAGCTCGACAAGATGGGCTACCTCTACACCAAGGACGGCGCCCTGTGGTTCCGCTCCACCGACCTGGGCGATGACAAGGACCGCGTCCTGATCAAGTCCGACGGCGAGTACACCTACTTCGCCTCCGACGTTGCCTATCACTGGGATAAGTTCCAGCGCGTCGACCACGTCATCGACATCTGGGGCGCCGACCACCACGGCTACATCGAGCGCGTCCGCTGCGTCTGCGACGCTCTTGGCTATCCCGGCAAGTTCGAGGTTCTGCTGGGCCAGCTCGTCAACCTGCTGCGCAACGGCAAGCCCGTCCGTATGTCCAAGCGCAAGGGCACCATGGTGACCCTGCAGGAGCTCGTCGACGAGGTCGGCTCCGATGCCGCTCGCTACACGCTCATCTCCAAGAGCTCCAACCAGATGGTCGACTTCGATATTGAGGCCGTTAAGAAACGCGACAACTCCAACCCGGTGTACTACGTGCAGTACGCTCACGCCCGTGTGTGCTCCATCCTGCGCCGTGCCGCTGACGTTACGCCCGAGCAGGCTGACGAGATGGGCATGAAGGCCGTCGCCGCCAAGGCCATCGGTGAGAACGTCGATTACTCGCTGCTGACCGACCCGACCGAGCTCGCCCTTTCGCGTAAGCTCAACGAGCTCACCGACCTCATCGCCAGCTGCGCTCGCGACCGCGCCCCGTTCCGTCTGACGCACTTTGCTGAGGAACTCGCCGGCGACTTCCACAGCTTCTACGCTGCCTGCCAGGTTCTGCCGAGCGAGGGCCGTCCCGTCGACCCCGAGCTTTCGCGTGCCCGTCTGGCCGCTTGCGACGCCGTCCGCGTGACGCTCGCCCTGGTGCTCACCCTTGTTGGCGTTTCCGCGCCCGAGCAGATGTAATCTGCGAGTCATTTGACCGTACAGACTTGGTTTAACTAAGCCTTGAAAGCCCGATCTCCCACGGAGGTCGGGCTTTTTGCAAACGCCGACGTATTGACGAATTTGGAACTGCTGGAAATACGAAACTATGCCGGTTTACTACGATGAAATGAGAAATTCCAACCACGCCGGCTTTTCGCAAAAAGTGCAAGGCATCTACCTGCGGTTTTAGTTCAACAAGTTTCGGAGTGGTCGCGGTTGAGCGATTCATCGTAGTAAACCGCCATAGTTTTGGCGGAGGCAGTCAGATTTGTGGGTGTTAAACCAAAGAGTGTCCCTTTTGACTAGTCGTTTAAGAGCGTTCCCAATGACTAAGTTGCAGGTGGCGGCGGTTGTGTTACACTAACGCTGCGTATATGGCGCAATCATCTCGATACAGATCAATGATGTCCGTCGTTTTGAACGGAACTAGACTGTTTAGCCGCCCTGAAGGTTTATGCAGGGAGCATGTGATCACAGGGCTTGAAAAGAAAGTTGAGCAAACACTGTGTCTGATCAACAGCAAGAAAACGAAATAACGACGACGCAAGCCGCTCCCGCTGCACCGGTTGCGTCGGACCAAGTCGCGGCGCCCGCGCAAGCCTCGGCTCCTGAGACGCCTAGGGCTGCTTCGACGCCTACGCCTGCAACGGCTGAGAAGGCCGTGCCTGCAACTGGTGAGGAGGCTGTTCCGGCAAAGCCCAAGCGCACGCGCCGCACGGCCAAGCCTGCCGCTGACGGCGAGGAGGTCACCAAGCCAAAGCGCCGCACCACGCGCACGACGCGCGCCAAGCTCACCGTTGCAGCTGACTCCTCGGCGCCGATTTCCGATGAGGTCGCGCAGGCACGTGCGTTGGCGCAGATTAGCGAGGCTCAGGTGGTGCGCGCCCGCCGTCGTGCTGCCGAGCGCGAGGCCGCGGCTCTGACCGAGCTTGCAGCTCCGTCTGTGCCCGAGACGCCTGCCGCCACCGAGACTCCTGTCGCCGACCAGCCGACCGAGAAGCCGGTACCGCGCACACGCCGTCGCACGGCTGCTAAGGCCGAGCAGGTTGCTGAACAGGTAACCCCCGAGCTCACTGAGGCTTCGGTCCGTTCCGCGGCAGGGGAGGGCACATCGCCTGTTGAGCCCGCTGCGCCTGTCGAGGCCAGCGAAGTTCCCGTTGTCGATCCGGCTTTGCGCCCGCACCGTCGCGGTCGCAAGCCTAAGGCCTTTGTCGAGGCCGAGAAGGCCGCAGCCGCAGCCGCCGCCGCTCGGGATGCTGCGGCGACCGCCAAGTCCTCAACTGCTGCCGATGAACCCGTCCAGGATGCTACGACTTCCGAGGCCGTTTCTGCCGATGCCGAGCCCGCCGACGTCCGTCCCGGTCGCAGGCGTCGCACTGCTGCTAAGCGCACGTCCAAGGCTAAGGCTGCCAAGAAGGGCGCGTCCGAGGATTCCGCCGAGACGACCGCCGATGCATCGACTGATGCCGCCGAGCCCCAAGACGTCGAACAGTCTGCGTCCGAGAAGCCCAAGCGCGGTCGCAAGAAGTCCGCTAAGGCCAAGGCCGTCGAGCAGCATGCCGAGGCCGAGCCGCAGGGCGATTCCAATGCCGAGGCCAGCGATGATGCTTCGGCTAACGAAGACGCCTCCGCAACCGATGGCACCGCCCCCGTCGAGACCGAAGAGAGCGCTCGCCCCAACCGCCGTCAGCACAAGCGCAACGACGAGCGTAATGACCGCAACGAGCGCAAGGACGAGCGTAACAACGATCGCCGCAACCGTCAGCGCGACCGCAAGCAGCGCAATAAGGAGCGCAATGCCGCTCCGACTGAGCCCACGCTTTCGCGCGAGGAGCTCGCGGCCATGAAGGTCGCCGAGCTGCGCGAGAAGGCCAAGGAGTTCGAGATCGAGACGACCGGCAAGAAGAAGGCCGAGCTCGTCGAGGAGATCTACACTACCGCCGCAAAGGCCGAGGGTTTCCGCGATATCAAGGGCATTCTGCAGATTCGCCCAGACAGCTCCGGCATCATCCACGCCCATGGCTACATGAAGTCCAACGACGACGCCTTCGTGCCCGCATACCTCATCCGTTCCGCGCGTCTGCGCACGGGCGATGTCATCGAGGGCTCGCTGCGTCCTTCGCGCGGCGGCGACAAGCGCGCCGGCCTCGCCAAGATCACGACCGTCAACGGCATGGATCCTGAGCAGATTCGCAATCGCCCCAAGTTCGGCGACCTCACCCCGGTCTATCCCAACGAGCCGCTGCGCATGGAGCATGGCAAGGATTCCATTACCGGTCGTGCCATCGACATCGTGTCGCCGATCGGCAAGGGTCAGCGTGGCCTGATTGTGTCCCCGCCTAAGGCCGGCAAGACGACGATCCTCAAGAAAATCTGCCAGTCTATCTCGATTAACAACCCCGAGGTGCACCTCATCTGCCTGCTCGTCGACGAGCGCCCCGAAGAGGTCACCGATATGCAGCGTTCCATCAAGGGCGAGGTTGTGGCGTCGACCTTCGATATGCCCGCCGACAACCACACTCGCGTGGCAGAGCTCGTCATCGAGCGCGCCAAGCGCATCGTGGAACTGGGCGGCGATGTTGTAGTTGTGCTCGACTCCATCACGCGTCTTGCCCGCGCCTACAACTTGGCGGCGCCCGCCTCAGGCCGCATCCTTTCGGGCGGCGTTGATTCGGCGGCACTGTATCCGCCCAAGCGTTTTCTGGGTGCAGCCCGCAATATCGAGAACGGTGGCTCGCTCACCATCCTGGCCTCCGCACTCATCGATACCGGTTCCAAGATGGACGAGGTCATCTTTGAGGAGTTCAAGGGTACCGGCAACATGGAGCTCAAGCTCGACCGCGACCTGGCCGATCGCCGCATTTTCCCGGCCATCGACCCTGTTGCCTCGGGTACGCGCAACGAGGACCTGCTGGTCGACGAGCAGATGCGCCCGTTTGTCTTTGGTCTGCGTCGCATCCTCGCCGGCATGAACAATACCGAGCGCGCGGCCGCATCGTTTATCAAGGGCCTCAAGGGCACCAACACCAACCAGGAGTTCCTGGTGCGTTCGGCCAAAAAGCATAGCGACTACGAGCAGACGTTCTAAGTCGTCAACCGCACGCGGCGTTATTGCCGGCGCGATGAAGGGTCGGGGCTTGCGCCTCGGCCCTTTTTATATCGCCACTCGGCGCCAGTTATCGACCATAAGACTGGCAAGCAGCAGGTTTCCCGTTTCAATCCGACATCGTCGCTTGCAATCGACAGGGCGGTTTCGCATAATAGCTTTTAAGCTTCGCGACGGAAAACGCAGATGAAACGAACCATATACCGTTGCTTTGGGGCATAGCCCCGCTTCATCTTCTCTCGCGCAGCCAACTGAATGATGCGATTTGGGTGCTGGAAGATGGGGAGAGCTCATGGCTTCTTCTGATGCAACACAACGAGCAGTCCTTGCCGGACTTTCGTGCGGGATCGGCCTGGCCGCCCCCGTGGTTATGTATGCCGCGACGCTGCCGTTTTCGTCGGTGAACGAGACGGTCGTGGCGGGTGCGGTTCCCTTCGCCGTGGGCGCGGTGGCGGGCGTGGGTATCTATGCCGCCTCGCTGGGCATCTCCGAGTACCGTGCGCAGCGTGAAGAGCGTCTGTTCCAGCCCGATGCCATGGGCGGTGCTGCCAATCTCAATCAACATCAAAGTGAGTTCAAGACCGCCTCGATTCCGGCTCAGCAGCAGGATGCGACTCCTTACGCTGCGGCTTCTGCTTCTCAGGCTCAGGCGGAGCAGTCTACCTCGGCATACCTTTCCGGCCTGACTGGTGCGTTCCAGCGCCGTCATGCCGATGATGGTGTCCCTACCATCGCTCGAGCCGCAGATGCTATGGACGAGGCCGAGGCTTGGTCCATGATCGACAGTATGCTCGACGACGATTCGCCGGTGAGCTGCGACCCTGCACACTCGCGCGACGTCTATCAAGTCGCCATCGACGAGCTTACCAACGGCGGGCAGACCGGCTCCTTCAATCGTGACGACATCGCCGCCGCGGCGCGCGCCGTGTCGGGCTCCCAGGCCGCCCCTGCGGGCAGCACGGCGGCTTTCGTGGCACTCGTTGCCAACGCGGCAGCCAATAACGCCTACAACGCTACCTCGGGCGACGCGAACGCTTCTGCCGATTATTCGTACGTTGATGAAGCCATTACCGCGGACGAGGAGGCCGTTGCCGCCCGCCGTGCCGCCGAGAGCTCGCTTTGGGGCGCTCCTGCTCAGCAGCAGGCGGCTGAGGCTGCGCCGTACAACGCAAACCTCGCCAGCATGCCTATCATCTCCGGTGCCGCGGACATCGATCTTGACGACCTCGATGAACCTGCAGCCATCACCGCATCGATTGATGCCCAAGATCGCATCGACACCGGCGACCTTCCGGACGCCTCGCTCGAGGTCGATGTCCCCATGGCCGATTACTCGGGCCACGAGGACATGTGGGCCGCCGCCACCGCGATTCTGGATGAGATTGACGAGCCCGCTCCTGTTGCAGCCCCCACTCCCGTCGCTGCCCCTCAGCCTGCTGCTCCCGCCTATGTCGGCCGTCACAGCGCTGTGTTCCCCGAGGATACCGCCCGTATCTCGCGCGAGAGCATCGAGCGGGCCGAGGCTATTGCCGCCGGCATTATGGAAAATCGTCGTCACGAGCGCGTCAATCAGATCCTCGAGGAAGAGATCGAGCGCCTGCAGTCCTCTACCGCCAAGCGTACGGGCCGTGCCTATCTGAGCGTTATCGAGGGCGGTACCGCCAGCTTCGCGCCGCTCCGCGCGGAGGCATAACTTCTGCATGGTTAAGATCAATCGAAAATGGGCGGTCGTGACCTGCCTGATGGCGCTCTTGATCTGGGGCAATTCGCTGGTTCCCGGCTCGGGGTCGGGCTCGCTGAGCCTAACGGTCATGGAAGCTATCCGCGGTTTCCTGCACGGCGTGGGACTTCCATATGAATGGGTGACCAACTTTGTTGTTCGCAAGTGCGCGCATTTTACCGAGTATATGGTGCTCGGCATCCTGGCAACGCACGCTTTTGATTTTGAGGGCCGGCACACCTTTGACGTGCTGCTGCCCACGGCGGTGTTCCTGCTGCTGATTCCCTCGATCGACGAGACGATTCAGCTCTTTGTGCCGGGACGCGCCGGCATGATCACCGATGTGATGATCGACTGCTGTGGAGCGGCAATGGGCGTTGTGCTCCGATATCTCTTACGGTCGCTGATGTACGCCAAAAAGGCCGCCTAGGACGTATTGTTTGGTCCTAGGCGGCCTTTTTTATTTGAGGGCTTATATGAGGCGTGGTGGCGTCGTTCCATTGGTCGGATTTGCTGGGCGCGCCACGCCCCGTGGGTGCGTCTGTTACTGAAGCGCCTGTGCGCCCAGGGCAAGGCAACCCATGATGCCCTGCTTGCCCTCGAGGCTGTTGTTGACAATGTAGGTATCGATGTCGTTGACCTCGGGCGTGACGATATAGCCGTTGAGCATTTCGGCACATTTCTTGCGTGCGAGCGGCACGATGGGGGTGTGGTCGGCCACGCCGCCGCCGATGATGATCTTTTGCGGCGCGTAGCACAGCGTGTAGGTCATGAGCGCCTGTGCCAGATAGCCGGCGAGCAGGTCCATGGCCTCCGGGTCATCGGCCATGTCTCCGGCGCTCTTGCCATCCCAGCGCTTTTTAACGCCGGGGCCGGCGATGAGGCCCTCGAGACAGTTGTCGTGGAAGGGGCAGGCGCTGTGCTCGCCAATGGTGTCGCGCGGGTCGCGCGTGACCAGGATGTGGCCGGCCTCGGGATGCATCATGCCGTGCACGAGCTTACCGCCCGAGAGCACGCCGGCGCCCACGCCGGTGCCGATGGTCAGGTAGACCACGTCGGTGAGGCCCTTGGCGCAACCAAACGTGACCTCGCCCAGGCAGGCGACGTTGACGTCGGTATCGTAGCCGCAGGGGATATTGAGCTCGTTTTGGATAGTGCCCAGCAGGTCAAAGTAGCGCCATGCCGTTTTGGGCGTCTCCAGGATCTTGCCGTATTGGGGCGAGGCAGGGTTGACTGCGGTGGGGCCAAAGGCGCCGATGCCCAGCGCGGCGATGCCCTTGTCGGCAAACCATGCGTTGACGGCCTCAACGGTCTCCTGCGGGGTCGTGGTCGCGATCTGCTCGCGCTCTAGGACCGTACCGTCCGCATAGCCCGTGGCGCAGACCATCTTGGTGCCACCGGCCTCGAGCGCTCCGATAAGCTGCTGCTCTGCCATAGTATTCCTCTCTCTGGGACGAGTTGCTCCGTGACTAAAGTATAGAGCTCTAAACTATTTAAGAAAGCGCTATAGAAAGAAGCCTCGCAACGCGGCGGGCGGTGCGGGGCTTCTTTGGTTGCTTTAGTTGCCGGGCCGTCCTTACCCGCGCGGCTTGATTTTATCACGTAGCGACTTGAGGTTCTCCAGCGCCGCGTTAAGCGTCTCGTCTCGCTTGGCAAAGTGGAAACGAATCAGATGGTTGACGGGCTCGCGGAAGAAGCTCGAGCCGGGCACGGCGCCCACGCCCACCTTAGACGCGAGGTCCTCGCAGAATTCGAGGTCGCTGTCATAGCCAAACTCAGAGATGTCCATCATGACGTAGTAGGCGCCCTGCGGCACGTTGTGCGTGAGGCCGATGCTGCCGAGTCCCTGACAGAACAGGTCGCGCTTGGCGGTGTAGAGGTCGAGGACCTCCTGGTAATAGCTGTCGTCGAAGTTGAGGGCGGTGACGACAGCTTCCTGCAGGGGAGCGGCGGCACCCACGGTGAGGAAGTCGTGGACCTTCTTGATGCGCTCGGTGATCTGGGCCGGGGCAATGGTGTAGCCCAGACGCCAGCCGGTGATGGAGTACGTTTTGGACAGCGAGCTGCAGCTGATGGTTCGCTCGAACATGCCGGGCAGCGTGGCCATATAGACGTGCTCGTGGGGCGCGTAGACGATGTGCTCGTACACCTCGTCGGTGATGCAGTAGGTGTCGTACTTTTTGCAGAGGTCGGCGATAAAGGTGAGCTCCTCGCGCGTAAAGACCTTGCCGCAAGGGTTGGAAGGGTTGCACAGGACGATGGCCTTGGGGTCGTTGTCGCGGAAGGCCGCCTCGAGTGTCTCGCGGTCAAAGTCGAATGTGGGCGGGTTGAGCGGCACGTAGATAGGCTCGGCACCCGAAAGGATCGTGTCGGCGCCGTAGTTCTCGTAGAACGGCGAGAAGATGACGACCTTGTCTCCGGGGTTCGTAACCGTCATCATGGCGGCCATCATGGCCTCGGTGGAGCCGCAGGTGACTACGATATTCTCGTTGGGGTTTACCGACATGCCCATAAAATGCTCCTGCTTGGCGGCAAGCGCCTCACGCATGGCCTGGGAGCCCCAGGTGATGGAGTACTGGTGGTAAAGCGGCTTGGGGTCGGTGGCGATGGTGCTGAGGCTATCGAGCAGCTGCGCTGGGGGATCGAAGTCAGGGAAGCCCTGCGAGAGATTGACAGCGCCGTACTTATTGGAGATGCGTGTCATGCGGCGGATGACCGAATCGGTAAACGTTGCCGTGCGGTTGGAGAGTTCTTTCATGACGGTCCTTTCGAGCATTTGCAGTGGGGCAAGTTTACTCCTATGAAACCGGTGGGATTTGCTCGAAATGGTCTCGAAAGACTCTTTTCAAAATTCTTGAAAATTGGGGCTTGCATCACGTGGCGTTCCTTGCAATAATAGTCGAGCGCGAAGCGCACAGGACACGGTGGGTGTAGCTCAGTTGGCTAGAGCGACGGGTTGTGGTCCCGTAGGTCGAGGGTTCGAGTCCCTTTACCCACCCCAGTTCTTGCTTCGTGTTGATATCGGGTCGTTAGCTCAGTTGGTAGAGCAGGGGACTCTTAATCCCAAGGTCCAGGGTTCGACCCCCTGACGGCCCACCACACGATATCTCCTCTAAAGTCCGCCACAACGGACTTTAGCTTTGGGTCGTTAGCTCAGTTGGTAGAGCAGGGGACTCTTAATCCCAAGGTCCAGGGTTCGACCCCCTGACGGCCCACCAAAGCAAGTTAAGACGGTCAACTTCGGTTGGCCGTCTTTTTTTGTTGACCTTTCATGGGGTCGAACCCGAAAGGGCGCGGAGCTGAGGAAATGCGTAAGCATTTACCAGCGCAGCGCGCAAGGCGCCTTGGCGCCGCAGCGGCCGCCTGCGCAGCAGGCTGACCCCCTGACGGCCCACCCAAAGATCGTTAAAGCGACTGGCTTAGGCTGGTCGTTTTTTTGTTAACCTCGCATGGGGTCGAACCCGAAAGGGCGCGGCCGCTTTCACAGATTGAGTCTACCCTGGGGATCGGTGAAACCGTCAGTACCCTCCTTGAGTTTCTTCTCGTCTGCCTTCACGCGACGCTCGAGCTTTTTTGTATCCTCGGCAGGCGGTAGGTTCTCGGGAACAATTCCGCGGTCGATGAGGCTGCCACGCACGCTCGTGTTGTTCTCGACGTGTTCTTGTTTGATCTGGTCCAGACCGTACAAGTCGTGTTCCTCGGCGTTGAAGGCCGTCATCGAGTTCGTGAGGTCCTTTGCTTTGATGAGAACATCGGCTAGCTTGTCCGCCAATGCAGCACTCTTGGACACACCAAGCTGCCGCTTCATGTCCGCCGTGCTTCTGCCGCCGAATAACGCCTCATCGCCCTTCGACTTGATGATCGCGAATCCTTTGGAGTCCACGCCTCGTTTGAACGCAATGCCCGAGAGCTGTTTCTCTGAATCGGATAGCGAGTGGCACGCCTGCAAGCGCTGAATCTCTGCGAAGCGCTGCTCTATGAGCTCCTGACGGCGTGTCTGCACGGCGAAGTACGCCTGTGCGAGTGCGATTTCGGGCTTGTTTGGGTCTCCGTTTTGGGCGATTAAATAGCATGCGTAGCGCGTCAGCTTGTAGTCTTTTACGGCTCGTTTGGCGATGCCGGCATCTACCATTTTGCTGGCCTCAGCAAAATGGGCGGCAACAGGCATTTTATTGGTGTCACACGATGCCATGGATCTCTTAACTGCAGTCTCAAAATTACGCCATTGGGTGTATCCGAGGGGTTCCATTAAATCGCGTGCGAGCCAATACTCAACGCCGTCTTCTACATGGGCGTAGCTGTCAAGTTCGACACGCCATTTCTCGATATCCCTGCTGTCCATATCTCTTCCTTTCTGTTCGTTTGTCTACGTGGACTATGTCGACTCCGTATTCAGAATGAGTATATTTGCCCGCGCGGACACGAATGGGCCCTGTGTCGCTTTGAGTTCACGGGACCCATTAATATCGAGAAGTTGTGTTCTGCTCTGGAGGGGTGCTCGGCTTAGTCCGCTCGATAGTGCGAACCCAGGCTTTCGGTCCGCTTGCGCATGGCTTTGACCATTTCCTGTGCTAGTTGAATCTGCGATTGCAGGCGGGCGAGGGCAGCGATTTCGCTGTCGTTGGCATGTGGCTTATTTAGAGCCGTGGCTTCGTCTTGCAGGCTTTCAAGCTGTTGCAGGGCCTCGGATAGGCCTGTTTCGGTCCTGTTGATCATGCAAAAGGTGCTCATCGTGTGCCTAAGGCTGTGTGTCAGGCGTTCGGCATCTGTTGCGGCAATGCCGTACTGGGGGAGGGTGATATCCGCCTTCAGGGCCGCCTCAGGCTCTTTCTGCGCTGCAAGGGCTGCCGATGCGCCCGCGATACGTCCGAATACGATGCCGTTGGCGCTTGACAAGCCACCAATGCGGTCGGCGCCGTGCATGCCGCCTGTCGCCTCGCCGCAAGCGTAGAGGCCCTCAACGCCCGTGTGCGCGGTCTTATCGATCTTGATGCCGCCGTTAGCGGCGTGGGCATACATCGCAACGCGCATCTCGTCGGTCGGCGCGATGCCGTGCTCGTCTTGCAGCCAGGTGGCAAAGGTCTGCACAAACTCTGGGACATCCTCGCGGGGGAAGTCGTAGTGGAGTGCCAGGCCTTCGACACCTGCCTGATCGATGACGAGATCGATAGCGCGGGAGGCCAAGCGTGACGTGAAGGGACCATATCCAGAGCGCTGCTCGAGCAGGTCGTCCAGCTTGTCGTCGGCAATATCTACCGGCTGGTCTACGTGCACGTAGCGCCAGGTTTTCTCATTGAAGACCAAGTTACGCCTGGGCTCGATGAAGCCGGGCATCATCTGCATGAACTCTATATTAGTAAGTGTTGCGCCGTGCGCCAGCGCGATGGCCTGCGAGGAACTGAGCACATCAGCCGACGTAAGGCTGCGCTCGAACAGGCCGCCTGTGCCACCGGCTGCGATGACCGTGGCCTCGGCAGCAAAGGGCACGATTCGATTTTCGGTAAGGTCGTAGAGTACGGTTCCGGTTATTCTGCCGTTCGTGTCCTCAACAAGGTCGATAAGCTCATGGCGGGGGAGCAGGCGAATGCCGAGCGACTCGATCCAGGTCGTCAGAGCGTCCTCAAGGGGCTTGCGGGTGAGGCCGCGCCACATGCGCGTCTTGTGGTCAAAGCAGGGGATAAATTGCTTTTGTTGAGCACTCTTGGCGCTTTGCGGACGCTGGAGCTCAACGCCCAGGTCTTGCTCGAGCCAGTCAATCGCTTGGGGAATGCCGTGGACGAACGCTTGGACGAGTTCGGGGTCGGCAACGCCGCCGCCGACGGCCAGGATGGTGTCGATGAGGTCCTGCTCGTCGTCTTCGTTAACGGGTCCGATAAGCCCTAGGCCCCAGGTTCCGGGGAAGAAGCTCGATCCACTCATAGTCTTGCCGGCGCTTGCCACAGTGACGGTTGCACCCGTGCGTGCCGCTTCGATGGCGGCGCAAAGGCCCGCAATGCCAGATCCAATTACCAGTACATCAGTCGATTCCATCGGATTCCTTTCTCGTCCGGCGCATTGTCGCACGGGTGATCGGCAATGGGGCCGCAAAGACTCGGCAAATCGGTAAAGGGCAAATATGGCAGGTGGGCGTCATGGACGCTCTGACGCTCCATCTCATCACATCTTGTATTTCGCCCCAACTGATATATCGGCATTAGCTACCCTGCGACAGCGCAAACAAAAAGAGCCGCTACCTGGGTGGGTAGCGGCTCCAAAGCTCAACTATATGAGCATCGCGCGGGCGCGATTAGGCCTTGAGGGCCTCCTCGACGGCGACAGCGCAGGCGACGGTGGCACCGACCATGGGGTTGTTGCCCATGCCGATGAGACCCATCATGTCAACGTGCGCAGGCACGGAGGAAGAACCGGCGAACTGGGCGTCGGAGTGCATACGGCCCATGGTGTCGGTCATGCCGTAAGAGGCAGGGCCGGCGCCCATGTTGTCCGGGTGCAGGGTACGACCAGTGCCGCCACCAGAAGCGACGGAGAAGTACTTCTTGCCAGCCTCGAGGCGCTCCTTCTTGTAGGTGCCAGCGACGGGGTGCTGGAAGCGCGTGGGGTTGGTGGAGTTACCGGTGATCGAGATGTCGACGTTCTCGTGCCACATGATGGCAACGCCCTCGCGGACGTCGTCGGCGCCGTAGCAGTTGACGGCGGCGCGGGGACCATCGGAGTAGGGGATGGTCTCGACGACCTTGAGCTCGCCCGTGAAGTAGTCGAACTGGGTCTTCACGTAGGTGAAGCCGTTGATGCGGGCGATGATCTGAGCAGCGTCCTTGCCCAGACCGTTGAGGATGACGCGCAGCGGCTTCTTGCGAGCCTTGTTGGCGTTTAGAGCCAGGCCGATAGCACCCTCAGCGGCAGCGAAGGACTCGTGACCGGCCAGGAAGGCGAAGCACTCGGTGTCGTCGGAGAGCAGCATAGCGCCCAGGTTGCCGTGGCCCAGACCGACCTTGCGGTCCTCGGCGACGGAGCCGGGAACGGTGAAGGCCTGGATGCCCTCGCCGATGATGGCGGCAGCCTCAGAAGCGGACTTGGCGCCACGCTTGACAGCGAGAGCGCAACCGAGGGTGTAGGCCCACTCGGCGTTCTGGAAGGCGATGGACTGGGTGTTGTTGACGATCTCACGCGGGTTGAAGCCCTTGTCGGTGCAGATCTGCAGAGCTTCCTCGAGGGAGGCGATGCCGTTGTCGGCGAGGCACTTGTTGATCTTGTCAGCGCGGCGCTCGTAACCTTCGAACGTAACAGTCATAGTTATTTCCCTCCCTTTCTACTCGTGAACCGGGAACACGCTGGCGACGGAGTGAGTCTCCTCGTCGGTGCGCGGGTCGATGTACTTGGCAGCGTTCTCCCACTGACCATAGTGGCCCATAGCGCCAGCGATGGCCTCCTCGGGGGTCTTGCCGGCCTTGACGGCGTCGGTGAACTTGCCGAGGTTCAGGAACTCGAATGCGATGATCTCGTTCTTGTCGTTGAGAGCCATGCGGGTGACGTAGCCCTGAGCGAGCTCGAGGTAACGAGCGCCCTTGGCCTTGGTGCCGAACATGGTGCCGACCTGAGAGCGAAGGCCCTTGCCGAGGTCGTCGAGGGAGGCGCCCACGGGCAGGCCGCCCTCGGAGAACGCGGTCTGGCTGCGGCCGTAAACGATCTGCAGGAAGATCTCGCGCATAGCAACGTTGATGGCGTCGCAGACGAGGTCGGTGTTGAGGGCCTCGAGGATGGTCTTACCGGGAAGGATCTCGGAAGCCATGGCGGCAGAGTGGGTCATACCCGAGCAGCCGATGGTCTCAACGAGGGCCTCCTCGATGATGCCGTCCTTGACGTTCAGCGTGAGCTTGCAGGCGCCCTGCTGAGGTGCGCACCAACCCACACCGTGCGTAAGACCGGAGATGTCGGAAATCTCCTTAGCCTGGACCCACTTGCCCTCCTCGGGGATGGGTGCGGGGCCGTGGTATGCACCCTTGGCAACGGGGCACATGTTCTCCACTTCCTGTGAGTACTGCATGCCTCTCCTCTCTATCGTGTTGGCGTCCCGTCTGGGGGCCGTGGCTGGCGATTGCCGGGCGACCCTTCGAAAGGGACATGACATGCAGCCCCTATAATACCGCGAAATGCACGGAATATTCGGCGAACGGCTCAGTTTTCGTAGCGAGATGCGCGGAACTTTCAATTGAAACGGTTTAACTCTATATTCTGTGGTCGTGCACTTCCGTAGAGGGGGTCCGTCTTGGGCAAGCTTTTGGTCAGCTTTTGTAAGCGTTGCAGGGGTTGACCTGTTGCAACGGTGCCGTTCGCCGCCTGTTTACTGCCTTTGGCCGCGCGAGCGAATTGTTTTGCGTGAATGTTTTGATGGCACGCTTCAATCGTGCTGTATTGGATGGCAAGCAGATCCCGGCGAAGGGAGCGCCATGCAGCGCGTTTGGAGAACGGTTACCGGCTTTTACCATGTCTGTGCCCGCGGTACGGGCAAGCAGCTCATCTTTGAGGGCGATGAAGACCGGTGGGAGTTCTTGGAGCTGATGCGTGAGTGCTGCCGCAAGGCGGGCGTGACGGTTATCGCCTGGTGCCTTATGGGCAATCACGTGCGTCTGGTGCTTGCAGATTACGAGGACGCGATGAGCGCGGCGATGCACCGGCTGCTTTTGGCGTACGCGCGGCGGTTCAATAAACGCACGGGGCGCACAGGGCATCTGTTCCAGAACCGTTTTGACCGGCGCTCGCTCGATACCGACTGGCAAGTGATGGAGGCTATTCGCTCCGTTCACGCCGATCCGCAGGAGGCGGGCATCAGTCTCATTGAGCGTTATCCCTGGAGCAGCTTTCCGGAGCATTTGTGCGCTTACGACGGTGACGCGGCCGATGTCGCGAGGGGATTTTCTGATCCTTCTTGCGTGCTTGAGCTTTTTGGTTCTGCCGAGGGCTTTATTGCCTATTCGCTTTCGACGCCCGACGGCGGCGAACCGGCGCTGCGCGATATGAAAGAGACAGAGTGGGAACGCCACGCCTTTGCCGACAAGTTGGCGAAGAGCCTCGGGGCTCCGCTCCATGGGGTTAAAGACGCACCGCCTGCGCAGCGCGATACCGTTATTTTTGGATTGCACGATGCCGGTTTTACGGTGCGCCAGATTGAGCGGTATACCGGGATTGGCAAAAGTACCGTCTCTCGTATCGTGCGCGCCCGCGCGCGAACGGCGATGAGGGCTGGCGGAAACGTGATGTAGGGTCGCCTGTTCACCGCAGCTGGGGTCGTCCATACGCCGCAACCAGCGTTCAAAAGCTTGGTACGGTAACTGCACTTCTGTAATATGCATAGAACAATTGCTATCTTGCATAAAATAACAGCTCAGTCCGGGTTTGCCCGTGCCTACCCCTGTCTGCGCCGTGCAAAAAACGGAGTTTTCAGCATCGTGGTGCTGTCGGCACCGACGCAATCTTGCAACATACGGGTCCCGAAGCTATTGATTCCCGCCGTTGCGCCCCCGAAGCACGTGCCTGCGTCCCGTCAGACCGCGATGCTTGTTCTAAAACACAATATGTATGCGCCTAAAGACGTTGATTAACGCTTTCGATGCGTATACACACAGCTTGGCGTGCTGAATACTCGCAAAAATGCACGCCGCTCCCTATGGGACCCGTCTGCGGTAGGCGCGAAGCGAGTCGGAGCTTCGCAGAACGGGGCTTGGCGCATTACTTGGCGGGCCCGGGGCCCTGCCGCAGGCCTTTGGTGCTGTGGAAAACGCCCGTGTTCGCGTCTGGCTGTGTGGCAAATGTCAGACGGGGCGTCGGACGCGCGGACTTTGTGCGTTCGCGCTCATTAGGTAAAAACAGAGCCGCCCGTATCGGGCGGCTCGGCAATCAAAAACCTTGGATTCGGGGCATAAGCTACTGGTTTGTTTGCCCCTCGAGCATGCCGTCGAGGGTGCGCCAGGCGAGCTCGGCGCACTTGACGCGGGCGGGCATGTGCGAAATGTCCTGGAGCTGGGCGGCCTCGTCCAAATCTTCCAGGTCTTCCTCGGAGAGCTGCTCGCCGCGGATCATGGCCAGGAAAAGCCCTGCCAGGCGACGAGCCTCCTCGACCGTCTCGCCGGTGATGAGGTCTGCCATGATGTCGGCGCTGGCCTGACTGATGGCGCAGCCGTGGCCGGTAAAGGAGGCCTCCTCGATCACGCCGTTCTCGACGCGCAGCTGCAAGGTGAGCTCGTCGCCGCAGCTGGGGTTGATGCCGTCGTGCTCGTGCGTGGGAGCATCCATCTCGTACTTGTAGTCGGGGTGCGAGTTGTGCTCCATAAATGTGGTGGAGGTGTACAGATTACCCATTGAACGTGCTCCAAACGTGATGCAGGCCGGCGATGAACTTGTCAATGTCGGCCTTGTCGTTGTAGAAGGCCACGCTGGCGCGGCAGCAGGCAAGGTTCTCGACGCCCAGCCAGGTGAGCAGCGGCTGTGCACAGTGGTGACCGGCGCGGATGCAGACGCCGTCCATGTCCATGATGCTCGCGACGTCGTGCGGGTGGATGCCGCGGACGTTAAAGCTCACAACGCCGTGGTGGTTGTCCCAATAGATGGAGCCGATGATCTGGACAAAGTCGAGCTGCATGAGCTCGCCCATCAGGTAGTGGACGAGTGCCTGCTCGCGTGCCTGGATGTTCTCGTAACCCACCGTGTTGACCAGGTAGTCGAGTGCCGCACCCGTGGCGAAGATGCCGGCGGCGTCCTGTGTGCCGGCCTCGAATTTCTCGGGAACGGGCGCCCAGACGGCGTCCTGCTCGGTAACAGAGTCGATCATCTCGCCGCCGGTGAGCATGGGCGGCATGGCGTTGAGCAGGTCCATCTTGCCCCACAGCACGCCGATGCCCATGGGGCCCATAGCCTTGTGTGCGCTAAAGGCAAAGAAGTCGGCGCCCAGGTCGGCCACATCGACCGGCATGTGCGGCAGCGACTGCGCACCGTCGACGACCAGGTAGCCGCCGTACTTGTGCACGAGCTTGCCGAGGTTCTTGACCGGGTTCTCGACTCCCAGCACGTTGGAGACCTGACCCACGGCCAGGATCTTGGTCTTGGGTCCCACCTTGGCCAGAACCTCCTCGGTGGTGAGCTGGCCGGTCTTGGTGGGATAGAGGTAGACGAGCTTGGCGCCGGTCTCGCGGCAGACCTGCTGCCACGGAATCAGGTTGGAGTGGTGCTCCATGATGGTGATGACGACCTCGTCACCGGGCTCGAGCACCGTGGGTGCAAAGCTCTTGGCGACCAGGTTGAGCGACTCGCTCGTGTTGCGGGTGAAGACGACCTCGTTGGCCTGTGAGGCACCGATGAGGTCGGCGATCTGCTGGCGGACTTTCGCGATGGCGTCGGTGGCCTCGACGGACAGCGAGTACAGGCCGCGCAGGGGGTTGGCGTTCATGCGCTGATAGAAGTCACGCTCGGCGTCGAGCACACAGGCAGGGCGCTGCGCGGTGGCGGCACTATCGAGGAAGGCGATCTCGGGGTGCTGCTGGAAAAGCGGGAACTGGCCCTTGTAGGGGTTGGTCTCGATGTCCACGGTGGGCCAGCCGCGCGAAGCCTCGTCGCTGGCGTCGAGCTCCATGGGCTCGGGGGCAGTACAGGTGTCGCATTTAACGTGCTCGGTGTCGATCATGCGAGCTCCTCTTCAAAGTTGTCGATCAGGTTGTTGCCCAGGCGGACGACGGCGGCGCGGGTGCGCTCGTCGGTGGTGGAAAGTGCGGCGTCCTCCAGCTTGGCGCGGATGAACAGGTCCTCGGCGGCGTTTTGGTCAAGGCCGCGGCAGGCGAGGTAGAACAGCTGCTCGTCGCGGACGTGACCGATGGTGGCGCCGTGGTTGCCGGCGACGTCGTCCTCGTCGCAGAGAATGACGGGAACGGTCTTGTTGTCGACCCCCTTGTTGGCCAAAAGCACCGTCTCGCGCTCGGTGCCGGTTGCACCCTTGCAGCCGTGCACGAGGTCGATGGTGCCGCGGTAGACCTTCTTGGACGCGCCGGTCAGCACGCCGTTGGCGTCGATCTCGCACTCGGTCTTGCGACCGCGGTGGCGCAGCTCGTAGTTAAAGTCGCGCACCTGCTCTCGGGCGCCCAGGTAGTCAGTATCGATGGTGACCTTGGCGGTATCGCCCAACAGGTCGCCGGCGAGGCCGGTGGCGCTGGCACCGGCACCCAGGACGGTGTGCTGCACGTTGACGCGCGCGCCCTCGTCCAGGAACAGGCCGGTGTCGTCGAGCGCGATCCAGCTATCGTCGAGCGTCTGCGTGCAGGTCACGTTGACGGTGGCGTACTCGTGGGCGCACACGCGTAGCACGGAGCCCACGACACCCTCGCCGGTAACGGGGGAGTCTAGGGCAATATGTAGATCGAGCGTCGACTGGGGACGGGCGACGACGTCGATGGCGGCGATGGCCGCGGCGGCATCGACAGCGCTCACGCGCACGGTAACCGTGGCGTGCTTGTATGCGGGCACATCGATGACGATGCGCTTGGTAGCGTGGTCGGCCAGGTAGGTGTAGGCAGCCTCGCCCATGCCGGTCTCGAAGGCTTCAGCAGGGGAGAGCTCCTCTTCGAGCTTGATGGCGCCGGCCTGGTAGATGGAGGTGGCGGGCACGTCGAGCTCGGTCTCGGGCGTGATGCGGGCGCGGTCGGCGGCGTCGCCGGGGGCGGAGGCGCGGCGCCCGGGGAAGCGCTCGGCCATGGCGTCCATGGCGGCGTCGAACGCGTCTGCCACGCCGGTAAACTGCTCGTCCAAGCCCTCGACCTCAACGGCCCCGGTGGGAGCGGCGGCAAGCTCGTCAGAGAGCTCGAGCTTGGTCTGATTCATCTTCAGCCAGCCCCAAGTTGCAGCCGGCATCGCGTTGACCTGCTCGAGCGTGGTTGCAGCGGTGTTCGTGGTCTGTTTCATTATCCGATCGCTCCTTCCATCTCGAGCTTGATCAGGTTGTTCATCTCAACGGCGTACTCCAGCGGCAGCTCCTTGGAGACCGGGTTGGCAAAGCCGTTGACGATCATAGTACGGGCCTCTTCCTCCGAGATACCGCGGCTCATCAGGTAGAACACCTTGTCGTCGCCGATGCGGCCGATGGTGGCCTCGTGGCCGATGTCGACGTTTTTGGCGCGGATGTCCATGGCCGGAATAGTGTCGGAGCGGCTCTGGTCGTCGAGCATCAGCGACTGGCAGCTCACGGTTGCCTTGGAGCCCTCGGCCTTCGGCGTGGCCACGATAGAGCTGCGGAAGGTCTGGATGCCGCCGCTCTTGGAGATGCCCTTGGTCTCGACGGTTGCCGAGGTCTCGGGCGCGTTGAGCACGACCTTGCAGCCGGTGTCGAGGTTCTGCCCGGCGCCGGCAAAGGTGATGCCGGTAAAGCTCGACCGGGCGCGGCGGCCGTTGAGCACGCTCATGGGGTAGAGGTAGCCCACGTGGCTGCCGAAGGAGCCGCTGATCCACTCGATGTCGCCGTCCTCGTCCACGCGCGCACGCTTGGTGTTGAGGTTGTACATGTTCTTGGACCAGTTCTCGATGGTTGAGTAGCGCAGGTGCGCGCGCTTGCCTACAAAGAGCTCCACAGCGCCGGCGTGGAGGTTGGCCACGTTGTACTTGGGCGCGGAGCAGCCCTCGATAAAGTGCAGGTCGGCATCGTCCTCGACGATGATGAGCGTGTGCTCAAACTGGCCGGCGCCCTTGGCGTTAAGGCGGAAGTAGCTCTGCAGCGGGAAATCGAGCTTGGTGCCCTTGGGCACGTAGACAAACGAGCCGCCCGACCATACGGCGCCGTGCAGGGCCGCAAATTTGTGGTCGGTGGGCGGGATGAGCGTCATAAACTTCTCGTGGATGAGCGGTTCCCACTGCGGATCGTGCAGGGCTTCCTCAATACCGGAGTAGACGATGCCCATCTTGGACGCCGTGTCCTGCATGTTGTGGTAGACGAGCTCGGAGTCGTACTGCGCGCCGACGCCTGCCAGGTAGCTACGCTCGGCCTCGGGGATGCCCAGGCGCTCAAAGGTGTTCTTGATGTCGTCGGGCACCGACTCCCAGTCGTGCTTTTGGTCGGTGTTGGGCTTGACGTAGGTGACGATGTTATCCATGTCCAGGCCCTCGATGGAGGGGCCCCACGTCGGATCCGGGAAGCGGTTGAAGATCTCGAGGGACTTGAGGCGCAGGTCGAGCATCCACTGCGGCTCGTCCTTTTTGGCGCTGATCTCGCGCACGATGTCGGGCGTGATGCCGGCGTCGAGGCGCTCGAATCCCTCCTCGCCATAGGTGAAGTCGTAGAGGCTGCGGTCGATGTCCGCGACCTCGGTGCGGTTCTTGGTCATTGCGTCGCCCCTTTACGCCTGCTGCTCGGCAGCGGCAGACTCGGCCTGGGCGCGCTGCTCGGCGGCCTCGCGCTCGAAGGTCTCAAAGCCGTTCTTGTCGATCCAGGGGATGAGCGAGGCATCGTCCTCGCGCACGATGTGGCCCTTGACCATAACGTGGACGCGGTCGACATCCAGGTGCTCCAGGATGCGCGTGTTGTGCGTGATGATGAGCATGGAGCCGTCGCAGCTCTTGCGGTAGGCGTCCATACCGTGGCTGACGGTGGACAGGGCGTCGACGTCCAGGCCGGAGTCGGTCTCGTCCAAGATGGCGAGCTTGGGCTGCAGCAGCAGAAGCTGGAGCATCTCGACCTTCTTTTTCTCGCCGCCCGAGAAGCCCACGCCCAGCTCACGGTTGAGGTAGGCGGTATCCATGTTAAGCTCGGCCGCGAGCTCCTTGACGCGACGACGGAATTCCTTGCCCTTCATCTCCAGGCCGGGGCGGCCGGCGATACTGGCGCGCAAAAAGCTCGACAGTGGCACGCCGGGGATCTCGACCGGGGCCTGGAAGCTCAGGAACAGGCCGGCGCGCGAGCGCTTGTCGGTGGTGAGCTCGGTGATGTCCTGGCCGTCAAAGACGATGCGGCCGTCGTTGACCGTGTAGACGGGGTCGCCCATGACCAGGTGGCCAAGGGTGGACTTGCCGGCGCCGTTGGGTCCCATCAACACGTGGGTCTCGCCGGCGGCGACGTTAAGGTTGACGTTGTGGAGGATGGTCTTCTCGTCCACGGAGGCGGTCAGACCTTCGATGGAAAGCAGCGGATTTGCGCTCATGCTGTCCCTCTCTGTATATGGTGTACTCATAGGTGTACTAAACCCTAGGAATCTTCTCGGAATAAAGTTACTATGGGTTCGGCGTTAGTCAAGGGAAAACCCGACTAATCCACTCGACTTTTTAGATGTGGGACATAATAATCAGGTTTGTTTGCCCCGCGTGCATAGGATTTGGGACTAACAAGCCTGATTTTGTCCCAGGAACAACGGGAGGGTAGGTATGCTCATTTCTTCTAAGGGCCGCTATGCCCTCCGACTGATGATCTATATCGCAGCGCTGGGCGACGCCGAGGGCAAGATCGCTCTGCGCGAGGTCGCCGACCGCGAGCGTATCTCGCAAAAGTATCTGGAGCAGCTGGTTCGTCCGCTCATGAAGGCGGGCCTGCTTAAGAGCGTGCGCGGCAAGGGCGGCGGCTACATGATGGCCAAGGACCCGGCCGAGGTGCGCGCCGGCGACATCCTGCGCGCTGTCGAGGGCAGCACGGCGCCCGTGGCGTGCGACGGCATCGACAACAGCTGCGCCCGCAGTGACCTGTGTTCCACCGTCAAGTTCTGGCGCGGCCTGGACGATGTGATCGAAAAGTACGTCGACGGCGTGACGTTGGCCGACCTGGCCGCCGTCCCCGAGATCAACTTTGACATTAAGCTGTAGGGCTGCAAATGGCATCTCTCGACAAGGTGTATAAGCAAATCGAAGTTTTTGCTCGGGAATGTGACGCCGAGACGGTCGTGTTGTTTGGTTCTCGTGCTCGAGGCGACAACTTGCCCAAGAGCGATATTGACATCGCCGTAGCAGGTTGCCGGGATTTCGGCCGTTTCTCATATTTGATCGAGGAACATCTTGATACTCTTTTAGATGTAGATGTCGTCAATCTCGATGAGCCCTTATCGCAGCAATTGCTCGATGAAATTGCCAGGGATGGTGTGATTCTGTATGAAAAAATATGAGAACTTTGCCAGCGCCTTGGCGAATCTTGAGGATGCGCCCAATCAGGATCTCAATAATGATTTTGTTCAGAGTGGATTGATTAATAAGTTCAATCTTCAATTTGAACTGAGCTGGAAGCTCCTTAAGCGTCTGCTCGAGTATGAGGGCGCCACGCTTGCCGCGTCGGGGTCTCCTCGTGCCATCTTGAAGGAGTCCTACCGATTCTACGACTTTATTGATGAGGCAGCCTGGCTGGATATGCTCAGAGACCGCAATACGAACGTCCATATCTACGACAACAAGCTCGCTCAAGATTTGATTCAGCGCATCTTGAACGTCTATATTCCCGCTTTCTGTCAGTTGAGAGACGGGCTGACGAAACGTTACGGCGAGCTTCTGTTGGCGCCCGACGACCAGTTTGTCTAATTCCTTAAGATTTCGCGGAGGGTTGTTGCCGTTTACCGAGGGGTTGTTGTGCAACAACGGGTGAGCTGCAATACTAATTTTTATCTTTGCAAACTGAACTTTAACTACACCAATGCAGGGAGGATCTTATGCAGCCCAAGCATTCTGCGATTGTCGCGGGCCTGACGCTGGCGCTTTCGTTTGGCGCCCTTTCCGCGCCGGCACCCGCCGCTGCCGAGGAGCCCACGCCAGGCGTTGCCTCGGATGCCACCGATATCGATAAGGGTCTCTACACCCAGCAGTCCTTCTCGGGCGTGCTGAGGTCGGTCCAGGGCGTTTCGTTTGTCAACGTGACTCCCGAGATGAAGTACTTTACCAAGTACGAGAGCCATGGTAACTACAACCAGGGATTTTCGTATGGTGACGGCTATAACGCACTGGGTTACTATCAGTTTGATCGCCGCTGGTCGCTCATTCCGTTTATGAAGCAGGTTTACAACTACGATTCTGCCAAGTACAGCATGCTCAAGGATGCGATTGATCGCGGCAGCGAGATTTCCAACACGAGCAATGCCATGTACGAGAACGGCCAGCTCACCGAGTTGGGCCATATCGCGCAGGAGGCCTTCCAGGGTGCTTACAACACCGATCCTGTTGAGTTCTCAGCACTTCAAGACGCTTATGCGTACAACTCGTACTATGCGGTGACCGAGGCGTGGCTCAAGAGCGGCCTGGGTATTGATATTTCGGGCCGCGCCGACTGCGTCAAGGGCATGGTGTGGAGCATTACCAACATGTGCGGCACTGGTGGCTGCAGGGACTTTTTCCGCTGGGCGAATCTTTCCAACGATATGTCCGATCGCGAGTTTGTGACGGCGCTTTCCAACAGCGTGGTCAATAACGTGGCGACCAAGTATTCGAGCCAACCCCAGTACCACGAGGGCTGGAAGAACCGCTACCGCAACGAGCTAAAGGACTGCTTGGCTTATATCGCCGAGGACGAGGCTGCCGCCGCGACGCCCGTGCAGCCCGAGCCCACACCGGCGCCCTCGCCGACACCTGATTCGAATGACGACTCGAGTGACGATGCTAACGATGACAGGATGGATGCGCCCTCGACCGATGCTGACGGTAATGGCTCTGCTGGTGGCACTACCAACGACGGCTCTACCTCGAACGTCTCCGATTCGAACGGCTCTGCTGCGGGCGATTCGCCTTCAAGCTCTGCCGGCAATACGGACAGCGACGCTTCTGGTTCGACCGGCGCTGACACCTCTAACTCATCTACCGGCTCGAGCGATTCGTCCGTTGACACCGGCTCTAACAACGGCTCCGGCTCTGACGCAACCCCTGATTCCGATGCTTCCAAGGACGACTCGAATAAGGCGCCGGACGCTCCCGTTGCTTCGCCGGACAAGAAGCCTTCTTTCTCCGAGCAGCTTGGTTCTACGCTTGGTTCTTCGCTGATGGCTGGCGTCAATAACGGCTCGGCCCAGAACAAGGACAACTCTGATCAGGTTTCCACGGAAAAGGCTGAGGCCGCAAAGGGCGACTCAAAGGACGAGGCTTCCGAGAAGGCTGAATCCGATAAGGGTCCTAGCTCTGATGAGAAGGGCGACAAGTCCGGTCAGAAGAAGGACGAGAGCAAGACCGAGGGCGAAAAGAAACAGTCCGAAGACGACGACAAGAGCGGTGCTGACAACCAGGTTCAGGAGCAAAATGACTCCAAAACGGTGACCACTACGACCACGACGACCACCACAACCAAGTCATCTGGCGGCAATATGCCCAAGACGGGCGATCTGATTGTGATGGCGAGCCTTGCCAGCGCGAGCTTGGCCACGCTGGGCGCTACGTCTATCGTAAGTGGTAAGCATAAGCTCGATCAGCAGAAGAAAGCTTCTGGAGAGGACGACTCTGAGGAGTAGGCTCTCAGTTGCCAGATAACTAAATAGTCGGGTCGGGGCCCGGTGCGAATGCATCGGGCCCCGTTTTGTTTCAAGACTTTAGTCTGCTGGCCGCGCAGCGGCCAGCTTTAAACCACCCGCTACGCGGGTGGAGACAAACGGCTTTACGATTGCGTCGAAAATGTTGGTGTAAGGGTGGCTCCCTAGCGTCCGTTTAACGAAG
>USIE01000015.1 GCA_900554645.1 uncultured Collinsella sp.
CCCGTATGAACATCGGTCAGGTGCTGGAAGTCAACCTGGGCTACGCTGCCAAGGCCTGCGGCATCAAGGTCATGACCCCCGTCTTCGACTCCGCCCGCGAGGCTGACATCGGCGATACCTTCGACACCGCCCGCGAGATGTGGCACGGCGAGAATGCTCCTGCATATCCCACCAAGCTCCCCAAGCTGATGGGCGAGAAGGGCCACATCATCGACTTCTCCAAGATCGAGCTGGACCGCGACGGCAAGACCACCGTTTACGATGGCCGTACCGGTGAGAAGTTCGATAACCGCGTTACCGTCGGTTATATGTACTACCTCAAGCTGCATCACCTCGTTGACGATAAGATCCATGCCCGTTCCACCGGCCCCTACTCTCTGGTCACCCAGCAGCCTCTGGGCGGCAAGGCCCAGTTCGGCGGCCAGCGCTTCGGCGAGATGGAAGTTTGGGCACTGTACGCATACGGTGCTTCCAACGTCCTGCAGGAGATCCTGACCGTCAAGTCCGACGATACCGTGGGCCGCGTCAAGACCTACGAGTCCATCGTCAAGGGCGAGAACGTCCCGGTTCCGGGTATCCCCGAGTCCTTCAAGGTTCTCGTCAAGGAGATCCGTTCCCTCGCGCTGGACATCGAGCCCATGCACGATGCCGACGAGGACGCCTCCGCCCCTGTGACCGCCGAGGAGACCTCTGCTCTCGACGACCTGGCTGCGCTCGCCGGCGTTGACGCCGACGTCGAGGCCCAGGATGCCGAGACCGCCGAGGCACCCGAGGCTGTCGCCGCCACGACCACTGATAAGGAGTAGTTGACTGTGGCAGATTTCGAAGCTACTGATTTTGACTCGGTAAAGATCTCCCTTGCCTCCGCCGACCAGATCCGTTCCTGGTCGCACGGTGAGGTCAAGAAGCCGGAGACCATCAATTACCGTACCCTCAAGCCCGAGAAGGACGGCCTGTTCTGCGAGAAGATCTTCGGTCCCGCCAAGGACTGGGAGTGCTCCTGCGGCAAGTACAAGGGCATCCGCTTTAAGGGCATCGTCTGCGAGCGCTGCGGCGTCGAGGTCACCTCGGCCAAGGTGCGTCGCGACCGCATGGGCCACATCGAGCTCGCCGCTCCCGTGTCCCACATCTGGTACTTCAAGAGCCCCACGAGCTTCCCGATGAGCCGTATGCTCGACATCAAGTCCAAGGACCTCGAGAAGGTTCTGTACTTTGCCAGCTACATCATCACCGAGGTTGACTACGAGGCTCGCGAGGCCGACGCCGACGACCTGCGCGAGGAGCTCGCCGCCGATTTGGAAGAGATCGATGCCGAGTGCGCCCGCCAGATCGAGTCCCTCAAGGAGCAGGGCGACCCCGAGAACTTTGACGAGTTCTCCGACGAGGAGCCGCTGACCCCCGAGGAGATCGCCTCTGGCATCGTCGACATCGAGGAAGAGTGCAAGGACGAGAAGCAGCTCCGCACGGACGCCTTCAACGCCTTCATGAAGCTCACCGAGCGCGACCTCATCTCCGATGAGCCGCTGTTCCGCGAGATGACCCGTTACTACTCCATGTACTTCAAGGGTGGTATGGGTGCCGAGGCCGTCCGCGACCTGCTCGCTGCCATCGACCTCCCCTCCGAGGCCGAGAAGCTCAAGGCCATCATCGCCGACGAGGATTCCCAGAAGCAGAAGCGCGAGAAGGCCGTCAAGCGCCTTGAGGTTGTTGACGCCTTCCTGAAGGGCGGCAACAGCCCCGCGAACATGATCCTGGACGTCATCCCGGTCATTCCGCCCGATCTGCGCCCGATGGTCCAGCTCGACGGCGGCCGCTTCGCCGCGTCCGACCTCAACGACCTGTATCGTCGCGTGATCAACCGTAACAACCGACTCAAGCGCCTGCTCGACCTGGACGCCCCTGCGATCATCGTGAACAACGAGAAGCGCATGCTCCAGGAGTCCGTGGACGCCCTGTTCGACAACGGCCGTCGTGGTCGCCCGGTCTCTGGCCGTGGCGGTCGCCCGCTCAAGTCGCTCGCCGAGGCCCTCAAGGGCAAGCAGGGTCGCTTCCGTCAGAACCTGCTGGGCAAGCGTGTCGACTACTCCGGCCGTTCGGTAATCGTTACCGACCCCAAGCTGCTGCTGCACCAGTGCGGTCTGCCCAAGACCATGGCGCTGGAGCTCTTCAAGCCCTTCGTCATGAAGCGCCTGGTCGAGCTTGGCAAGGTCGAGAACATCAAGGGCGCCAAGCGCGCTATCGACCGCGGCGCCACCTTTGTGTGGGACATCCTCGAAGAGGTCATCGACGGCCGCGTCGTGCTGCTCAACCGTGCACCGACCCTGCACCGTCTGTCCATCCAGGCCTTTGAGCCGGTGCTGGTCGAGGGCAAGGCTATCCACCTGCACCCGCTGGTTTGCTCGCCTTTCAACGCCGACTTCGACGGCGACCAAATGTCTGTCCACGTGCCGCTGTCCAGCCAGGCTCAGGCCGAGGCCCGCGTGCTCATGCTCTCTGCGAACAACCTGCGCTCGCCGGCATCCGGCAAGCCGGTTAACATCCCCTCGCAGGACATGATCATCGGTGTGTACTACCTCACCCAGGTCCGCGACGGTCTGCCGGGCGAGAACCACGTGTTCTCGAGCTTCGACGACGCGCTGCACGCCTATGACTGCCGCTCCGAGGTCGACATGCAGGCCAAGATTCAGGTCCGCGTGTCCGCTGCCGACGCCAATGTCATCAACGAGGACGGCACCCGTATCTTCCGCGTCAAGAACGGCAAGAACGAGTTTGTCGACTACGACGTCACCGGCAACAAGACCGCGCGCTTCGAGACCTCCATCGGCCGCATCATCTTCAACCGCCAGTGCCTGCCCGAAGACTATGAGTTCATGAACTACAAGATGGTCAAGGGCGACGTGGCCAAGCTGGTTGCCGACTGCTGCGATCGCTATCCCGAGGCCAAGGTCGGTCCGATCCTCGACGCCATCAAGTACTCCGGCTTCCACTACGCTACCCGCGCCGGCCTCACCATCTCGGTGTGGGACGCTCTCATCCCTGCCGAGAAGCAGGAGCTGCTCGACCGCGCCCAGGCCAACGTCGACCAGATCAACGAGTACTTCGAGGAGGGCTTCATCAACGAGACGGAGCGCCACATCGAAGTCGTTAACGAGTGGACCGCTTGCACCGACAAGGTTGCAGCGCTCATGCTCGACTTGTTCGACGAGGAGAACCCGCTCTACATGATGGCCGACTCCGGCGCCCGTGGTTCTAAGACCCAGCTGCGTCAGCTCGGCGGCATGCGTGGCCTGATGGCAGACATGTCCGGCGAGACGATCGACCTTCCCATTAAGGCGAACTTCCGCGAGGGTCTGCTGCCGCTCGAGTACTTCATTTCGACCTACGGCGCCCGTAAGGGCCTGGTCGATACCGCATCCCACACCTCGGACTCCGGTTACCTGACCCGTCGTCTGGTTGACGTGGCCCAGGACGTCATCGTCCGCGAGGAGGACTGCGGTACGCACGAGGGCGTCACTTACAACCTCATCATCCCCGGCACCACCGACCTCAACACCGACCTCGTCGGCCGTTGCTTCATTGAGGACGTCGTGGCTCCCGATGGCACCGTGCTCTTTGAGCAGGACGGCTACATCGAGAAGGTCGCCGACATCCAGAAGATGGTCGATGCCGGCCTTAAGAAGGTCAAGCTTCGCGCGCTGCTCACCTGCCGTTCCAAGTACGGCGTGTGCCAGAAGTGCTACGGCTGGGATCTTTCCACCCGTCGTCCGGTCGCCATCGGTACCGCGGTCGGCATTATTGCCGCCCAGTCCATCGGCGAGCCCGGTACGCAGCTTACGATGCGTACCATTCACTCCGGCGGCGTCGCTGGCGTCGACGATATTACGCAGGGTCTGCCTACGGTCAGCCGTATGTTCGATATCGTCGGCAACGTCAACGAGAAGATTCTGGGTCGCGAGGCCGAGCTGGCTCCGTACTCCGGCCACCTCTCGATTAAGCCCGAGAAGTCCGAGTATGTGCTGACGCTCACCGACTCCGAGGACCACACCCGTGTCCTCGACGAGCGTCGCGTCCCCGCTTCGGTGCGCTTTATGCCCGAGATCGAGGACGGCTGCGAGGTTCGCGCCGGCGACCAGATCACCAAGGGCTTCGTCAACTTCCGCAACCTGCGCAAGCTGACCGACATCGAGTCGACGATGCACACCTTCGTCGAGAGCGTCAAGGACGTCTACACCAGCCAGGGCGTCGACCTGAACGACAAGCACATCGAGGTGCTCGCACGTCAGATGCTGCGTCGCGTTCAGATCACCAACCCCGGTGACTCCAAGTACCTGCTTGGTCAGTATGTTGACCGCTATGAGTTCGCCGACGAGGTCGAGCGCGTTGCCCGTCTGGGCGGTCAGGCTCCCGTGGCCGAGCCCGTCATCCTGGGTACGCTCAAGGTCGCGTCCAACATCGACTCCTGGCTGTCGAGCGCTTCGTTCATCCGTACCGCTGGCGTCCTTACCGAGGCTGCCATCGAGGGCAAGGTCGATCACCTGCTCGACCTTAAGTCCAACGTCATCGTCGGTAAGAAGATCCCGGCTGGTACCGGCCTCAAGCCGTACGCCAACGCCAAGCTGACGTATCGCACGGCCGACGGCTATGTCGACATCGACGGTCCGGCTTCGCCCAATGCCAAGTCGCTGCCTGAGTGGGCTCCTGTGGAGCTCAAGGACCTGGACGAGCAGCTCCCGCAGCAGCTCGACTGGGCCGGCTACGACGAGTTCGGTGGTGCTGACGGTTCGTTCACCCGCAACGGCCACACCATCTCCGCCGAGAAGGCTCGCCTGTACCTGTTCGACGACCTGGGCGTGTCGCAGCGCTGGACCAACAAGTTCAGCGAGGTCGGCATCGAGACGGTCGGCGACCTGGTCGGCAAGTCCGAGGAGGATCTGCTGCGCATCGATGGCATCGGTGCCAAGGCGATCGAGGAGCTCCGTGACGGCCTGGAGGCCCACGACCTGCTCTACATCCTCGAGAACAACGACGACGTTGCCGACGAGGAAGACCTCTCGCAGCTGCTGCAGATGGTCTTTAGCCCCGACGGTCCGGACGACATCCTGCTGGGCACCTCCGCTGCGCCGACGCATCACGCCGACGCCGACGAGGAGCTCCTGGGCGCCCCGATCGACGACAAGAAGGCTCCCGCCAACGGTGCCATCAACGAGGACATGGCTTCCCTCGACGAGCTGCTCAACCAGCTCGTGGACACCGACGACGCCGAAGAGGCCAAGGACAACGACGAGGAGTAACTTCCAAGTACGTTAACCGCCCTTCCAAAGACCCGTTTCCCAACAGGGAAGCGGGTCTTTTTTGATGAGGAACGTTGCCCCGACGAGCACGTCGGATTCCCGGAACGGGCCGCCCGCTGTTTAAGTTTGTCGCGAGTTCCGCACGCAAAGGAAAGCACTTAATGTGCTTTCCGTCTTGCGCAGGACTGTAGAGCAGCAAACTTAAACAGCGGGCGGCCCGTTCCGGGAATCTGCCCCCGCGCACAGAAGGGGATTCCTTTTGTCAAAAAGGGACAGGTTTATTTTGGTAGGTTTTTCCTGCTTTAATTTGAAACATTTCGTTCGGCCAGAGCGTATCAATGGTGAGGCCTCATCAAGAATCATTACCGTCACCGGGAGGTGATTATGGAAGAACAAGCATTTAGACAGGCGGTCGAAGACCACCGGGATGTCGTGTTTCGGATCGCGTTGACGTACCTGCGTGATCGCGCCGACGCCGACGATGTCGCTCAAAACGTCTTTCTGAAGTTACTCAAAAGCGATGCGCAATTTGAAAGTTGGGAACATCTTCGCCGTTGGCTTATCCGGGTCACGATCAATGAATGTAAATCGCTCTTTCGAAAGCCATGGAGGCGTGTAGAGGATATTGAGAACCTGGCCGATTCGCTTTCGGCGGCGCAGGATGAGACCAAGGCGGTCCTGTCAGACGTTATGCGACTTCCGGAACGATTCCGTGTTCCCATCATGCTCTATTACTATCTGGGCTTTTCGACCTCAGAGATTGCCGAGTTATTGCATGTGCCAGCCGCGACTGTTCGAACGCGTTTGGCTCGCGGCAGATCGAAGCTCAAGTTCATCCTAGAGGAGGGCGACCGTGAAATCCAATCAAATCAAGCAGGCCTTCGAGTCCGTCCAAGCCGATAGCGATCTTGCTGACCGTGTTCTTTATGCCGCTGCTGGTGAGCCGCTTCGCCGAAAGGGTCACGCGAAGCCTCTGTATGTTGCCGTGATCGGATGCCTTGCCGGAGTGCTGGCGACCGGAGGGGTCGCCTACGCCTTCGTCAATTCCAGCTATTTTGCCTCTGCCTGGGGAAACCACGGCAACGGGGATTCCATTACCTGGACCAACGGCGGCTCATCGGGAACTAAATATACCTACACCAGAGAGTTTGGCGATGGCATCGCGCCCCAAAGCCTGGAAGGCGCAGTCCAGGAGGTTAATCTGTCCGTCGAGGGCAACGGCTATACGCTTGATATCCATGAGATGGCAATCGACCAAAACGGCTGCGGAGCCGTGACGTTTACGTTGTCCAATCCAAATGGAGTTAACTACTACAAGCCAGCAGCAGAGATTGGCGAACTTGTTCTCTATGGTGAAGAAGAGCAGGGCATCGGCACGCCCGATATGAAGTTCGGCGAGGAATGGCCTGACACACGCAGCACAATTGATAAGGACACATCAAGCGATACTGTCATTAATGGCACGATGTACTTTGCCGCTATGGATCGCGAGCGAGATTTGCAACATGCTGTCACCTGGAATATCCATTGGACCGAGGGTGAAGGTGAGAGTGCGAGGCGGTTTGAGGCGTCGACACCCGAGTTCAATATTGGAGCGTACGTCGATACAAAGGAACTCCGCTCCGGTGACTCGCCTCTTGAGATTAGCCCGTTTTCCATCCAGACGCACATCGATGATTTGGGCTATGAAGCAGTTGATAATAAGCTGACCGTCAGCTACAAGGATGGATCGGAGCAGATTATCGAAGATGACGACGCAGGGGCGTTCAACTTATATTTTTCTTATACGCGCAATAGCGGAGAGAACATCTGGGTGCCAACGAAGTTGATTGATGTCGACCAAGTGGTCTCAGTAACGCTTGAGGGCACGAGGTGCACGTCAACAGGAGAGACCGAAACGGAAGAGTCCTTTACTATCGTCTATTCGTAAGGTCTGAGGCCGCTTTCTACTAGGGGAAGCGGCCTCTTTTGCGTTAAATGGAAACGCCGCCGATTTCCATGCGACAGATGAGAGCAGATTACCGCTGGAGCGCGACGTTTCCCCAGATAAAACCGATCAAAATAAACCTGTCCCTTTTTGGCAGGTAACGTTGCCCCGACGAGCACATCGGATTCCCGGGCCGGGCGGCCTGCGGTTTAAGTTTGTCGCGAGTTCCGCACGAGCCGGAGGCCACTTAATGTGGCCTCCGTGCGAGCCAGGACTGTAGAGCAGCAAACTTAAACCGCAGGCCGCCCGGCCCGGGAATCCGCCCCTGCGCACAGGAGGGGATTCCTTTTGTGTAGGCTTTGCGGAAATATGCTCATTTTAGGATACGCCCGGTGGCGTGGTCTGTTGACGGCACAGCTAACGCCACGTATCCTATCGAACTGCGTGTTTCGTAGGGGGATGCTGACCCCTCGATTCAAGCCGTTGCACTTTACAGAAAGCTGGAATCATTCGAGAAGGAGTACGCTTTGCCTACTATTAACCAGCTGGTTCGCCAGGGCCGTCGTTCCGTGCCCAGGAAGTCCAAGAACGCTGCTCTGCAGCACAACTCCCAGAAGCGCGGCGTGTGCACCCGCGTCTTCACCACGAGCCCCAAGAAGCCGAACTCGGCTCTTCGTAAGGTTGCCCGTGTTCGCCTCGTCAACGGCATCGAAGTTACTGCTTACATCCCGGGTGAGGGCCACAACCTGCAGGAGCACTCTATCGTGCTCGTCCGCGGCGGTCGTGTCCGTGACCTCCCTGGTGTCCGTTATCACGTCATCCGTGGCGCCTACGACGCTGCTCCGGTCCAGAACCGTATGCAGGCCCGTTCCAAGTACGGTGCTAAGCGCCCTAAGGCTAAATAAGCCAGATAACGTTTTGATACTTTCGCCGTGTGCCGCCTAAGCGCCGCACGGTAGACACTTAAGGAGATTTCACATGCCGCGTCGTGCAGCAGCTAATCGTCGTGAGGTTCAGCCTGACGCCGTTTACAACAACCGCCTGGTGACTCAGCTCATCAACAAGGTCCTTCTTGACGGCAAGAAGGCCACCGCTGAGCGCATCGTTTACACCGCTTTCGAGATCGTTGCCGAGAAGTCCGAGGGTGGCGACGCTCTCGCTACCTTCAAGAAGGCTATGGACAACGTCAAGCCCACGCTCGAGGTTAAGCCCAAGCGTGTCGGTGGCGCTACCTATCAGGTCCCGATGGAGGTCAACTCCCGTCGTTCCACCGCTCTGGGTATCCGCTGGATCGTCAACTTCTCCCGCGCTCGCAAGGAGAAGACCATGGCCGAGCGTCTCGCCAACGAGATCCTCGACGCTTCCAACGGCCTGGGCGCTTCCGTCAAGAAGCGTGAGGACGTCTTCAAGATGGCCGAGGCCAACCGCGCGTTCTCTCACTATCGTTGGTAAGTTTAAGGTAAGGAACTAACATGGCTAAGCCTAAGTACAAGCTTTCCGATACCCGTAACATCGGCATCATGGCCCACATCGATGCCGGTAAGACCACCACGACCGAGCGTATTCTTTACTACACCGGTAAGACCCACAAGATCGGTGAGGTCCATGAGGGCGCTGCCACCATGGACTGGATGGTTCAGGAGCAGGAGCGCGGCGTAACCATTACCTCCGCTGCTACCACGTGCTTCTGGAAGAAGGACGGTACCGACTACCGCATCCAGATCATCGACACCCCGGGCCACGTTGACTTCACCGCCGAGGTCGAGCGCTGCCTGCGCGTCCTCGATGGCGCTGTCGCCGTCTTCGACGCCGTTGCCGGCGTTCAGCCCCAGTCTGAGACCGTTTGGCGTCAGGCTTCTACCTTCAACGTCCCCCGCATCGCCTTCATCAACAAGTATGACCGCGTGGGCGCAGACTTCTTCAACGCTATCGAGACCATGAAGGATCGTCTCGACGCCAACGCCGTGGCCGCTCAGGTCCCGATGGGCGCCGAGGACAACTTCTGGGGCGTCATCGACCTCGTCACCATGACTGCTTGGGACTTCAAGGCCGACGACAAGGGCATGACCTACCCCGAGCCGATGGACGAGATCCCGGCTGAGTTTGCTGACATCGCTGCCACCAAGCGCGAGGAGCTCCTCGACGCTGCTGCCAGCTTTGACGACGAGCTCATGGAGAAGATCCTCATGGAGGAGGACTTCACCGTCGAGGAGCTCAAGGCTGCTCTGCGCAAGGGCGTTCTGGCCAACGAGCTCAACCTCGTCTTCGTGGGTTCCGCCTACAAGAACAAGGGCGTCCAGGAGCTGCTCGACGCTGTCGTCGACTACCTGCCCAGCCCGCTCGACGTTGAGGCCGTCACCGGTACCGATCCGGACACCGGTGAGGAGATCCAGCGTCATCCTTCCTTCGACGAGCCCTTCTCCGGCCTGGTCTTCAAGATCATGACCGACCCGTTCGTCGGTAAGCTCACCTACGTCCGCGTTTACTCCGGCCGCGCCGAGTCCGGCTCCTACGTGGTCAACGCTTCCAACGGTCAGCGCGAGCGCCTCGGCCGCATCCTCGAGATGAACGCCGCCGAGCGTATCGACCGTGACGACGCTGCCGCCGGCGACATCGTCGCTTGCGTCGGCTTCAAGAACTCCACCACCGGTGACACCCTGTGCGCCGAGGGCAAGGAGATCGTCCTCGAGAAGATCGAGTTCGCTAAGCCCGTTATCGACGTTGCCATCGAGCCCAAGACCAAGGCCGAGCAGGACAAGATGTCCCTGGCTCTGACCAAGCTCGCCGAGGAGGACCCGACCTTCCAGGTGTCCACCAACCACGAGACCGGCCAGACCATCATCGCCGGCATGGGCGAGCTGCACCTCGAGATCATCGTCGACCGTCTGCTCCGCGAGTTCAAGGTTGACGCTAACGTTGGTAAGCCCCAGGTCGCCTACCGCGAGACCGCTGGTCACGACGTCGAGAAGGCTGAGGGCAAGTTCGTCCGTCAGTCCGGC
The DNA here is from genome assembly GCA_900554645.1 of uncultured Collinsella sp. Lineage (GTDB taxonomy): Bacteria > Actinomycetota > Coriobacteriia > Coriobacteriales > Coriobacteriaceae > Collinsella. The sequence goes on from USIE01000015.1 coordinate 10,218, forward strand.
GGTCGCGGTCAGTACGGCCACGCCGTCATCAAGCTTGAGAAGATGGAGGAGGGATTCGGCTACGAGTTCGTCAACGCTATCGTCGGCGGCGTCGTGCCCAAGGAGTACATCCCGTCCATCGACAAGGGCATCCAGGAGGCCCTGAACACCGGTGTTATCGCCGGCTTCCCGGTCCTCGACGTTAAGGTCACCCTGTTCGACGGTTCTTACCACGAGGTCGACTCCTCCGAGGCCGCCTTCAAGATCGCCGGTTCCATGGCTATCAAGGACGCCCTCAAGAAGTCCGATCCGCAGCTGCTCGAGCCGATCATGGCTGTCGAGGTCGAGACCCCCGAGCAGTACATGGGCGACGTTATGGGCAACCTCTCCGGTCGCCGCGGCAAGATCGAGGGCATGGAGGATCGCAAGAACAGCAAGCTCATCCGTGCCAAGGTGCCGCTGGGCGAGATGTTCGGTTACGCTACCGACCTTCGCTCCCAGACCCAGGGCCGTGCATCCTACACGATGCAGTTCGACTCTTATGAGCCCGCGCCCAAGTCCATCGTGGACGAGGTCATGAGCAAGAACGCCTAAGTTCGAGCTCCCTGTTACGTAATCCGCGAGAACATCTCTCGCACTCTTTGGAGGTTTAAGTTGGCTACCCAGAAGATCCGCATTCGCCTCAAGGGCTATGATCACGAGGTCGTCGATCAGTCCGCGAAGCTCATCGTCGAGACCGCTCAGAAGACTGGCGCTCGCGTTTCCGGTCCTGTCCCCCTGCCCACCGAGCGCAACCTGTACACGGTTATCCGCTCGCCGCACGTGAACAAGGACTCCCGTGAGCAGTTCGAGATGCGCACCCACAAGCGCCTCATCGACATCCTCGACCCCACCTCGGGCACCGTTGATTCGCTCATGCGTCTCGACCTCCCCGCTGGCGTCGACATCGACATCAAGCTCTAAGCGATATCGCTCATAGCTTAAAGGGCCCCGCTGCCGTTACGGTAGCGGGGCCCTTTTGTTTAGCATGATGGGATTGGACCGCCGGATAAGGTTGCCGAGCGGCTGGCTGTGGCGCCCTATTCGCTCGCGGGACGCAGCGATGCCTCCTCAAAATGGAAGGATCGCAAACCGCCTTCCGTTTCGATACACGCGCGACCAAAGCCATCGACGGTTTTAAAGATGCCGCGTGCCAGCTCGTAGCCGGCAGGGGAACGGGCGATAACGTGCTCCCCAATCCAATTGAGGTGAGTGACATATTCGACGTGGACGGGCGCGAGCGGTCCGGCGTCTTCTTCCATGGCGTTAAGACGCTCTGCCCACGCATCTACTGCGTCTATAACTGCGTGATAGACCTCATCGAGGAGCATGTTGACGGTGGGAACGCTCTCGTTAAGGTCCGAGAGGCCAATTGCCGCCAGGCCGCCATCGGGTACCTCTTGGGGCGTGTAGTTTACGTTGACGCCAATGCCGCAGACGGCGAAGGGCTTGCCTTCGTTATCGCGTGCGGCCTCGACCAGAATGCCGCCGAGCTTGCGTCCTCGCGCGACAAGGTCGTTGGGCCATTTAAGGCGAATCTCGTTTGCAAGACCCTGCTTTTCGAGTGCTTCGAGCACCGCTAGGCCGCTGACGGCGGCAAGACCAGAGAACTTTGCAGGATTAACGCATGGGCGCAGGACAATCGAAAGCAATAAGTTGCCGACGGTTGAGTCCCACTTGTGCCCGCGCCGGCCGCGTCCTGCTGTTTGAGCCCGGGCGGCAAGTCCTGTGCCGTGCGGCGCTCCCTGTTTTCCTGCTTCGAGCAGGTCATCGTTGGTCGATCCGGTTACGTCGACTATCGTTAATTTGGTATCCATAACGGTTGCTACCTCCTAAGTTAATAAGGCAATCGCGTAATGGTGTCGAGAGATAGACACAATGTGAAGCCTTTGTCGCATTTGGACAATTTAATGTTAACACGTCAACAAAGACTGAAATGCGTTATCCTCTCTTGGTCGATGTAAACACGTCAACAACTCAAAGGAGGTTAGTGATGGGTTTCACGATTCTTGGAACAGGCTCGGCGCTTCCTGAGCGCAGCGTTTCCAATGACGAGCTGTCCGAGTTTCTCGATACCTCGGATGAGTGGATTTTTACCCGCACCGGTATCAAGAGCCGCCATGTGTGCACCACCGAGTCACTCGACGACCTTGCCGTAGCGGCGAGCGAGCGGGCGCTCCAGGTGTCCGGAATCGACGCGAGCCAGCTGGATCTGATCGTCTGCTCGACGACGACGGGTGACCACCTTGTTCCCGCTGAGGCGTGTGCCGTTGCTGAGCGACTAGGAGCGGCGTGCCCTGCCTTCGATGTCTCGGCGGCCTGTGCCGGCTTCGTGTTTGCGCTCGATGTCGCCGAGGGCTATATCGAGCGCGGTCGTGCCGAGCGCGTGCTTATCGTTGCTGCTGAGCAGATGACGCGCGCGCTCGACTGGACCGACCGCGCCACCTGCGTGCTCTTTGGCGATGGGGCAGGCGCCGCAGTGATTGGGGCTGGGGGAGACGGCCCCCTTGCCGTTGAGCTTTCGACGGCGCCCGACGTCGAGACGTTACACGTTCCCGGTCTGGTCGGCACCTCGCCGTTTAAGGCTTCCGCAGATAGCAAGAGCGTGCTGTCCATGAATGGCCGCCGCGTGTTCAAGTTCGGCGTCAACGCCATCTGCGACACGGTCCATAAGCTTGCGGGCGATGCGGGCATTTCGGTCGAAGACATCGACCATTTTGTATTCCATCAGGCTAACGAACGAATCCTGAGTCAGGCGGTCAAGCGCCTCGGCGTGCCAGATGAGCGCGTGGTTCGAACGCTGCGCGAGACCGGCAACATTTCGAGCGCATGCATTCCGCTTGCCCTCGACCGGCTGGCAAACGCCGGTGCACTTCACACGGGCGACACCATCGCCTTGGTTGGATTTGGCGCCGGTCTGGATATAGGTGGCTATCTGCTTCGTTGGAAGTAGTCGCACATAGGAAATAAAAACGCCCTAGGGCACAACCAAAGGAGAACTACCATGGCAGATCAGAAGACCTTCGAGCGCGTTTGCGACGTTATCCGCGAGACCGCCGGTCTTGACGATGTCGAGATGAAGCCCGAGTCCACGCTCGAGGAGATTGGTCTCGACAGTCTGGGTACCGTCGAGATCCTCGTCGCCGTCGAGGACGAGTTTGGCATTCAGCTCGATACCGAGGAGAACCCCAAGACGGTCGGCGAGTTCGCCGATACGGTCGAGGCGGCATTGGAGAAGTAGAGATGCTCAAGACTCCTCTCTGCGATCTGCTCGGCATCGAAAAGCCCGTGTTCCAGGGCGGTATGGCCTGGATTGCCGATGCTTCGCTGGCGTCCGCAGTGTCCGAGGCGGGTGGCTTAGGCATCATCGCGGCCATGAACGCCGACGCCAACTGGCTTCGCGACCAGATTCATAAGCTGCGCGCCAGGACGGATAAGCCCTTTGGCGTCAACGTCATGCTCATGAGCCCGTTTGCCGACGAGGTCGCGCAGGTCGTGATTGACGAGCGAGTGCCGGTCGTCGTGACGGGCGCCGGCAATCCCGCCAAGTACATGAAGGCGTGGAACGAGGCGGGCATCAAGGTCATCCCGGTCGTTGCCTCGGTGGCGCTGGCGCGCCTCGTGGCACGTCGTGGAGCCACGGCGGTTGTTGCCGAGGGTACCGAATCGGGCGGCCATATTGGCGAGACCTCGACGATGGCACTGGTGCCGCAGGTCGTCGATGCGGTCGACATTCCCGTCGTGGCCGCCGGCGGTATTGCCGACGGCCGCGGCGTGGCGGCCGCCTTTATGCTGGGCGCCGAAGGCGTGCAAGTGGGTACGCGCTTTCTGGTCGCAGACGAGTGCACCGTCTCGGAGCAGTACAAAGAGATGGTCCTGAAGGCCAACGACACTTCGACGCGTGCGACCGGTCGCTCGACGGGACATCCAGTGCGCGCCCTCAAGAGCCCCTTCACCAACGCCTATGCCAAGAGCGAGGGTTCCGGCGCGAGTGCCGAGGAGCTCGGTGCTATGGGAACCGGTGCGCTGCGTAAGGCCGCCAAGGACGGCAACTACGAAGAGGGTTCGTTTTTGTGTGGACAGATTGCCGGCATGGTCAACGAGCGCCAGAGCGCACGCGAAATCGTTGACGACCTGGTCGATGGCGCCGAGCACGTCCTGAAGGGTGCGTGCGCATGGGTGGCGTAGCGTTTTTGTTTGCCGGCCAGGGTGCCCAGCACCCCGCGATGGGCGTCGACTTGATCGAGACATCGCCGGCGGCCGCCGAGGTATTCGCCATTGCCGACGAGGTGCGCCCGGGGACCAGCGAGCAATGCCGGAGTGCCTCCAAGGAGGAGCTCTCGCAGACCGAGAACACGCAGCCGTGCGTGTTCGTTCACGACCTGGCAGCGGCTGCCGCCCTGCGTGAGCGTGGCGTGGTACCTGCCGCCTGTGCGGGATTCTCGCTGGGCGAGGTCGCCGCGCTCACCTTTGCGGGGGCGTTCGATACGCGAGCGGGCTTTGAGCTCGTGTGCGAGCGCGCGGCGCTGATGGCCGCGGCTGCCGAGCGCCATCCGGGCGGCATGCGCGCCGTCATCAAGCTCGATGCGGCGCAAGTCGAGGGCCTGGCAAAACAGGCCGGCGAGGACTGCTGGCCAGTCAACTACAACAGCCCACAGCAGACGGTTGTGGCCGGAGCGCCCGAGGCGCTGCAGGAGCTCGACGTCCTAGTAAAAGAGGCTGGCGGCCGCGCCATGAAGGTCGCGGTGTCGGGTGCATTTCATAGCCCCTATATGGCCGAGGCGACCTGTGGCCTTGCCGCATATATTGAGGCCGGTCACGCGCCGTCCCCGTTGCTCATTCCTGTTTTGGCAAATATGACAGCGGCGCCCTATCCGGCGGATCCCCAGACGGCATCGGATGTCTTGGCCAATCAGGTGAGCCATGCCGTACGCTGGGTCGATACGCTGCATGCTCTGCAGGATCAAGGCATCGACACATTTATTGAGGTCGGCCCCGGCAAAACGCTGTCCGGCCTGGTCAAGCGTACGCTGAGCGACGTTCGTGTGTATTCGTGCGAGACGGCCGAGCAGGTCGCAGCTATTGCCGACGAGCTCGCATAGTCCACAGGGCTGTAACCCGAAAGGAATGACATGGGCAACTTGAACAATGGCGTGCTCGAGCGCAACGACTCACGTCGCGTGGCACTGGTCACGGGCGGCTCGCGGGGTATCGGCCGCGCCTGCGCTATCGGTCTGGCGGAGGATGGCTGCGATATCGCCGTCGTCTATGCCGGCAGCGTCGATGCGGCGCGCGAGACGTGCGACGCCTGCGAGGCGGCTGGCGCCACGGCGCGCTCATATCAATGCGACGTGGCCGACCCCGCTGCCGTCAACGCGTGCGTGGAAGCGGTCCTCAACGACTTTGGCTCCATTTGGGCGCTCGTCAACAACGCTGGCATCACCCGCGATGGCCTGCTCATGCGCATGGGCGATGACGCCTTCGATCGCGTGCTCGATGTCAATCTTAAAGGAACGTTTAACACGACGCGCGCGCTCACCAAGACCTTTATGCGCCAGCGCGGCGGCTGCGTCGTCAACATGAGCTCGGTCGTGGGCCTGATGGGCAATGCCGGGCAAGCCAACTACGCTGCCTCCAAGGCGGGCGTGATCGGCCTGACCAAGGCGGTGGCGCGCGAGCTTGCGCCCCGCGGCGTACGAGTGAACGCGGTTGCCCCCGGGTTTGTCGAGACGGATATGACGGCAAAGCTCTCGGAGAAGGTGCGTACGGTAACCGAGGAGCAGATTCCCCTTAAGCGTATGGCGCGCCCCGAGGAGGTGGCCGGCGTAGTGCGCTTTTTGGCGAGTGATGCGGCTGCCTACATTACGGGCGAGGTCGTGCGCGTCGACGGCGGAATGGCGATGTAGAAACCAGGGCCGAAGAACGGCTTGGATGAGGAGACCATGATGGAACAGAGAGTTGCAATCACCGGTATCGGTGCCGTGTCGCCGCTCGGCAACACCGCGCTTGCCACCTGGGCGGCAATGTGTGCTGGCACGTGCGGCATCGGCCCGATCACGCACTTCGATGCCGATGCGTTTGCCGTCAAGGTGGCAGCCGAGGTCAAGGGCTTTGACGGCAACGAGTACTTTGGCAAGCGTGACGCCAAGCATCTCGACCCCTGCGTTCAGTTTGCGATGGCGGCTTCGGACGAAGCCATGCACGATGCGGGCTTTGATGTCGAAGGCGCCATCGATCGCGAGCGCCTGGGCGTCTACGTGGGCTCGGGCGTGGGCGGCATGACGACGCTCGTCGACAACGTCCATACGATTGCCGAACGTGGGCCCCGCCGCGCATCGCCCTATATGATCGCGATGATGATCCCCAACATGGCATCGGGCAATATCGCAATCCGCCACAAGGCAAAGGGCCCGACCCTGCCCGTGGTGACCGCGTGCGCAACCTCGGCCCATGCGGTGGGCGAGGCGTTCCGCGCCATAAAGCACGGCTATGCCGACGCGATCCTCGCGGGCGGCGCCGAGGCCGCAATTATCCCCGATGCCGTTGCGGGCTTTACGTCCTGCCGCGCATTGACCACCAACCCTGATCCCGCGACGGCTTGCCGCCCGTTCGATGCAGACCGCGATGGCTTTGTGATGGGCGAGGGCGCCTGCGTGCTCGTGCTCGAGAGCATGGAACATGCGCAGGCGCGCGGTGCGCACATTTATGCCGAGGTCGTGGGCTACGGCAACACCGATGATGCCTATCACATCACGAGCCCTGATCCCGAGGCTGCCGGCATTGCCCGCGCGATATCGCTGGCGGTGACCGAGGGCGACGTCAGGCCTTCCGAGGGCCTCTACATCAATGCCCACGGCACATCGACCAAGCTCAACGATTCGTCCGAGACGGCGGGCATTAAGCGTGCGCTCGGCGAGGACGCGGCGCGCGCCGCGCACGTCTCGTCGACTAAGTCGATGACCGGCCACATGATCGGTGCCACGGGCGCCATCGAGGTCATGGCCTGCGCCATGGCGCTCGAGCAGGGCGTGGTGCCGCCGACCATTAACTACCGCACGCCCGATCCCGCCTGCGATCTTGATTACACGCCTAATCGAGCGGTTCGCGCCGACCTTACCTGGGCGCTTTCGACCAACCTGGGCTTTGGCGGACACAACGCCGCCATCGCGCTGCGTAGATATACGAGGAGCTAGAGCATGGATTCCAAAAGACTTGCCGAGATAGCCGATGTTATGGAGGACCGCGGCCTCACGCGCGTGCGCGTTGAGGAGCCCGATGGCACCGCGGTCGAACTCGAGCGCGCGAGCGCCGCACAGCCGGTTGCCGTGCCCATGCCCATGCCGAGCGCTATGGCCGCTCCAGTTGCAGCTCCCACAGTCGCGCCTGCCGCACCGGAACCCGCCGCGCAGGCGCCTGTTGCCGCACCGGAGCCCAAGGGCACCGAGGTGACCGCTCCCATGGTCGGCGTTTTCTATGCTGCCCCGGCGCCGGGCGACGAACCGTTTGTGCGCGTGGGCTCCAAGGTCAAGGCCGGCGAGACCCTCTGCATCATCGAGGCCATGAAGGTTCTCAACGAGGTGACGGCCGAGGCGGATGGCGAGGTGCTCGAGATCTGCGTGGCCGACGGCGACCTCGTTGAGTTTGGCAGCTGCCTCATGAGGATCGGATAGGTGATATCCATGAACAAAGAAGAGCTCAAGAAGCTGTTGCCGCATCGCGAGCCGATGCTTTTGCTTGACGAAGCCGAGCTAGTGGGCGACGAGGCCCACGGCAAGATCACGATTACGGGCGACGAGTACTTTTTGCAGGGGCATTTTCCGGGAAACCCGGTGGTCCCCGGCGTGATTCAGTGCGAGATGCTCGCCCAGAACTGCTGCGTGCTGCTGATGGGCGATGAGGAGGCGCGCGGCGCGACGCCGTTCTACACGAGTCTGGACAAGGTGCGCTTTAAGCGTCCGGTGCGCCCGGGCGACACGGTGGATCTGGTGTGCTCCATCACGCGTGCGCGCGGGCCGTTCCGCTTTGCGACAGGTACTGTGAGCGTCAACGGTGAGGTTTGCTGCCGCGCCGATATGTCCTTTGCACTCATGCACGAAAGTTAAGGAAGGCTTCATGTTCGACAAAGTGCTCATTGCCAACCGTGGCGAAGTCGCGGTCCGTGTTATCCGCGCGTGCCGCGATATGGGCATCAAGACCGTCGCCGTCTATTCCACGGCCGATGCGGACGCGCTGCACGTGCAGCTTGCCGACGAGGCATATTGCATCGGTGGCCCGCGTCTTGCCGAGAGCTACCTCAACGACGATGCCGTGCTCACCTGTGCCGTAAAGTCGGGAGCCAAGGCAATTCATCCCGGCTATGGCTTTTTCTCCGAGAAGGCGAGCTTCGTACGCGACTGCGACAAGTATGGCCTGGCGTTTGTCGGTCCTTCGGCCGAGGTGATCGACAGCATGGGCGATAAGGACGCCGCGCGTCGAACGGCTGCCGCGGCGGGCGTGCCCATCGTGCCGGGCTGCGATTTGCTCAAAAGCCCCGAGGAGGCAACGGCCGAGGCCGAGCGCATTGGCTGCCCCGTGCTCATTAAGGCGCGTGCAGGTGGCGGCGGTCGCGGCATTCGCAAGGTCGATCGCGTGGAAGATGCGGCAAAGGCCTTTATTGAAGCACGCGCCGAGGGCGAGGCCGTTTTTGGCGACGGCGAGTGCTACATGGAGAAGTTCGTCGCGCCGGCGCATCACGTTGAGGTACAGATTATGGCCGATAAGCAGGGCCATGTGTTTTCGCTCGGCGAGCGCGAGTGCTCGGTGCAGCGGCGCAACCAAAAGCTAATCGAGGAGAGCCCCGCGCCGTGCCTCGACGGACACGACGACATTCGTGCTCGCATGCACAAGGCAGCGCGTGACCTGGCTCGTGCCGTCGGCTACGAAGGAGCCGGTACCATCGAGTTCCTGTATTCGGACGACGGCAATTTCTACTTTATGGAAATGAACACGCGCTTGCAGGTGGAGCATCCGGTTACGGAGTTTGTGACCGATACCGACTTGGTCAAGTGGCAGCTGCGCGTGGCAGCCGGCCAGCCTCTGCCCTTTGAGCAGGAGGACATGCCGGTCCGCAACCACGCCATGGAGTGCCGCATCAATGCCGAAACGCCGGACTTTCTGCCGTCATGCGGAACGGTCACCGCGTTGCGTGTGCCGGGTGGTCCGCGCGTGCGCTGGGATTCCGCCATGTTTACCGGTGCTAAAGTTCCGCCGTACTACGACTCCATGCTTGGCAAGCTCATCGTGTGTGCGCCCACGCGTGACGGCGCCATTCGCAAGATGCGCTCGGCCCTGGGCGAGCTCGTGATTGAGGGCGTGAGCGAAAACAGCGAGCTTCAGCTCGACGTGCTGGCAAACGACGAGTTCTTGTCGGGCATGTATCACACCGATCTGATGGGGCATCTCTATGCTGATGAATAGAAAAGCGAAGACGGTCAACGTCCTCGAGGGACCGATGACCGAGTCGTGCGCCGAGTTTCCCGCGCGCCACGTGTTTATCAAGTGCCCGGAGTGCCGCCGCGTGATCGATGAGGCGCGCCTGCACGACAACCTCGAGGTCTGCCCTCGTTGCGGAAAACACTTTCGCGTGAGCGGTCGCGCGCGCATGCGCATGACGGTTGACGAGGGCACGTTTGAGGAATGGGATGCCAATCTGGCGTCGGAGGACTTCCTCTCGTTTCCCGGTTATGCCGACAAGCTCAAGAGCGTGAGCGAGCGTTCGGGCGAGCGCGATGCCGTTGTGTGCGGTAGAGGCAAAATCTGCGGTTGCGATACGGCGCTCTTCTTTATGGACGCCAACTTTATGATGGGCTCGATGGGTTCCGTGGTGGGCGAGAAGATCTGTCGCACATTTGAGCATGCGACCGAGCTGGGGTTGTCAGTTGTCGGCTTTACCGTTTCGGGCGGTGCGCGCATGCAAGAGGGCGTGACATCGCTTATGCAGATGGCCAAGATTTCTGCGGCGGTTAGGCGCCACAGCGAGGCGGGCGGCCTGTATATCACGGTGCTCACCGACCCCACGACCGGAGGCGTAACCGCGAGTTTTGCCATGGAGGGCGACATTATCCTGGCCGAGCCCGATGCCCTGACGGCATTTGCCGGTCCGCGCGTGATCGAGCAGAACATGCACAAGCGCCTGCCCAAGGGATTCCAGCGCTCCGAGTTTTTGCTGGAGCACGGCTTTTGCGATGCCGTTGTTCCGCGTGGCGAGATTGCGCTCACGGTAGGCGAGCTGCTGGCGCTGCACGCAGGGCACGCGCCCGGCCTGGGGGCACCGCATGAGATCGTGCATATGGGTCGCCGCGGCAAAAAGCTGGGACACTTGTTCAGGCGCTCGGCCGCACCAAAAACCGCGCTCGAGATTGTCAAGCAGACCCGCTCGGCAGATCGCGCCACGGCAGGCGAGATGATCTCGCTGGGCCTGGATGGATTTGTGGAGCTGCACGGCGACCGCTACTTTGGCGACGACGCTGCTGTGGTGGCTGGCATTGGCTGGAAAGACGGACGCCCCGTAACGGTCATCGCCATCGAGCGCGGCACCACGACCAAAGAGCGCATGCGTCGCAACTTTGGTATGGCACATCCCGAGGGCTACCGCAAAGCGCGTCGCCTTATGCGCCAGGCCGAAAAGTTTGGTCGACCGGTTCTGTGCCTGGTCGATACTTCGGGCGCGTTTTGCGGTATCGGTGCCGAGGAACGCGGCCAGGGTGAGGCGATTGCCCAGAACCTCATGGAGATGAGCGGCCTTAAGACGCCGATTGTCTCGGTGGTGACAGGCGAGGGCGGCTCTGGTGGCGCGCTGGCGCTGTCCGTGGCCGACCGCATCCTGATGCTCTCGAGCTCGGCCTATTCGGTCGTGAGCCCCGAGGCCTGTGCGTCGATCCTGTGGAAGGATACCGAGCGTGCGAATGAGGCCGCCGAGGCGCTTAAGCTCACGGCCCCCGATCTGCTGGCGCTCGGCATCATCGACGGCATTGTTGACGATAAGGGCCTGTCGCATGAGGAGATCGCCGGTGCCGTCATGTCCTCGGCATTTGATGCCTTCGATACGCTTGGGCGGCTCGACGACGCGACCCTCACAAACCTCCGCTACCAAAAGTACCGCGCAATCGGTCAGTACCGCACGATGTGACAAAGGGACGGCCCGTATGTCACATTGGGAAAGGCGTTCCATGTCACAAGTTTCTAGAACCTCGTCTACAACGACGGTTTCATCAAACGCCATGGCCGTGGTGGACTATCTGTCCAAAAGCATGATGTCGGCGCTGCCCTTTATTGTCTGCGCGGCGTTGTTCCGCACCGTCGCCGTCATTATGGGCGAAGGCATGCTGGGCCTGTGGTCTGCCGATTCCGAAATCTATCGCCTGTTCTACAGTTGGCTCTATAACGCCGGCTACTACTTTTTGCCCATTTATCTTGGTTGGGCGGCCGCCCGCCAGCTCGGTTGCTCGGAGCAGCTGGGCATGATGCTGGGCGGCGTATTGATTGCGCCCGATCTGCTTAAGCTTGTCGATGCCGCATCGACGACGGGGGCATCGATGACTTCCGTGTATGGTCTGCTTCCTGCGCCGGTCAACGATTACACGACGACTGTTATTCCGGTTCTCATCTCGGTGCCCGTGCTATGGCGAGTGGAGTGTTTCTTTAAGCGCGTTATCCCTAAGGCCGTGGCGTTTTCGTTCGTTCCGTTTGCGACCATGCTTGTCATGGTTCCGGTTTCGCTGTGTATTACGGCGCCGGCGGGCAGCTATCTGGGCATGCTGTTGGGCCAGCTTATGTTTATGCTTGGCAATTCCGGTGGCATCGTGTCGCTGCTCACGCTCATGGGGCTTGCCGCGGGCTGGGAGTTCCTAAAGATCGCCGGCGTCAGCAACGTTGTCCTATCGCTCGCCTATGTGCAGTTTATGAGTGTGGGAACGGATTCGTGCATCCTGATCGCCGCGACGATGGCAACGTTCGCCGTTTGGGGCATGCCCTTTGGCGCGTCGCTTCGCGTTGCGGATAAGGACGAGAAGGCGCTCATGCTGGGCTATTCAATCTCGGGTGTTCTTGGCGGCGTAAGCGAGCCGGCGCTGTACGGTTGCGGCTTTAAATATGGCAGGTGCCTCACATGCATGGCCATTGGCGGCGCCGTCGGAGGCCTTGTTGCGGCCGTGGGCCACGTTACGGCCTATACCATCGGCATGACGAATGTCCTCATGGTCATTGGCTTTGCCACGGGCGGCATCTCGAACCTGCTGTGGTGCTGCGCTGCCGGCGGTGTGGCATTTGCGGTGTCTGCGGCGCTGAGCTACTGCTTTGGTGTGGTGCCGACGAAGGGGCAGACGACGGGGGACGGAGCCGATTCACCCGAAACCTCGAAGAGCGTGGCCGAAGTAAGCGCGTAAACCTGTGCGACACAAGGACGATTCCTTTGCCATATTCCAAGGCCGTGGCCCGTGTGGGTTGCGGCCTTTTTTGTATCTGGGGGACAAAGTGGCTACACTACAATCCGTTTGAGCAATAGATATATAGGTAGTACCGTGGGGGCGGATGTAGATGGTCGAGTGGATTGTTAAGCGTGCGCAGGGCGACCGTGCGCGCGTGGGCACGTTGACGGGCGTGGTGTGTATTCTCGCCAATGTGGCACTATGCGCTGCGAAGGGCGTAATTGGCGTGCTGTCGGGATCGGTTTCGATTGTGGCGGATGCCATGAACAACCTGTCCGATGCAAGCTCGAATATCGTGAGCGTGCTGGGCTTTAAGCTGGCGAGCAAGCCGGCCGACCCCGAGCATCCTTACGGCCACGGTCGCTACGAGTATCTCTCGGGTTTGGTCGTGGCGGCGCTCGTGCTGCTTATTGGCATCGAACTGGTGAAGTCCTCGGTGGAGCGTATTGTCAACCCGGAGCCTGTCGAGTTCTCGCTTGCCCTGGTGGCGGTCCTGGCACTTTCGATGGTTGTAAAGCTGTGGATGGCGGCCCTCAACCAAAAGCTCGGCGATCGCATTGAGTCCGAGACGCTGCATGCGACCGCGCAGGATTCCAAGAACGATGTCCTTGCCACAGGCGCCGTGTTGGCGTGCGCAATTGTTTCGCAGGTGACGCACATCAATCTTGACGCATGGGTCGGCCTTGCCGTTGGCGCCTATATTGGCTGGAGCGGTTTTGAGCTCATCCAGGATACGGTGAGCCCGCTTTTGGGCCAGTCGCCCGATCCTAAGTTGGTCAAGCACATTCGAGACAAGATCATGAGCTACCCCGGCGTTTTGGGCGTTCACGATTTGATGGTTCACGATTACGGTCCGGGCAGGAAGTTTGCAAGCGCACATGCCGAGATGGCGGCCGAGGCCAGCCCGCTGGAAAGTCACGACACGCTCGATAACATCGAGCAGGCGTTTAGGGACGAGGACGGCATGATCGTCACGCTCCATTACGATCCCATCGTGACCGACGATCCAAAGGTGGCGAGCATGCGTTTACGCATTAACGCCATGGCCCAACAGATCGATAGCCGCCTTTCGATTCACGATCTGCGCTGTGTGCCGGGTCCTACGCACACCAACGTGATCTTTGACTGCGTGCGTCCCTCGGATATGGGCATGGACGCCGAGGACCTGAAGCACGCGTTGGCCCAGAGGGTCGAATCGGAATACCCCAAGTCGATTGCCAAGATTACGATCGACGAAGACTACGTAGGACATACCCACGAGTAGGGCTGTGCCGGCAAAGCAAGTTATACAGAAGGGGAGAGCATGAAGCGTCTATATCTACTCCGCCACGGCCAGACGGAATTCAACGTCAAAAAGCTGGTCCAGGGCCGCTGCGACTCACCGCTCACCGACTTAGGCCGTCAGCAAGCCGGGATGGCAGCTACATGGATCAAATCTCACAACGTCGTTCCCGACAAAGTGGTCTCTTCACCCTTAGGCCGAGCCATGGACACAGCTCGGCTCGTCGCAACCGAACTCCTTGGCCCGGACGCAGCAGTCGAGCCCTGCGAAGGCATCATTGAGCGCTGCTACGGCACCTTCGAAGAAGGCCCCCACGACGCATTGCCTACCGACGTCTGGGATCCGGGTGAGGATTTGGTCCCCTTTGGAGGAGAAGGGAACCGCGCGCTGCAAGAACGCATGGTAGGCACCCTCACCAATCTCATGGGAGCCGAGGGCATCGAAACCCTCCTAGCAGTAAGCCACGGCAGCGCCAGCCGCCAATTCATCAAGGCTGCAGCCCCAGAGGGCTTCGAGCTCCCAACAAAACTCCCCAACTGCGCCATCATGATCTTCGATTTTGACGAGGAAAAACTACAAGCAGAGGGCGAGCCAATGCAATGCAAGTTCACTCTCCAGCAAATAGTGGACCCCCCAACAAAGAAATTAGCTGAGCGAGCAGAGTTAAGCAGACATCAACGTGTCGTCTCCCGAGCTTGGCAGAGGGGCGGCGAAATATATTAAGTTTGTCGCGAGTTCCGCACGCAAAGGAAAGCACTTAATGTGCTTTCCGTCTTGCGCAGGACTGTAGAGCAGCAAACTTAATATATTTCGCCGCCCCTCTGCCAAGCCCAGGCGACTCCACGCACTTTACCTGCGTAAACAATGTGAGTGAAATATGAATCTCGATGGATACGCCCGCAGCCGTGTATACTAAACAACTGTGTGTAACCAGGGGAGTATTCTGGCTGGACAAAATGCCTGCTTAATAGGGTTGTCAGGTAGTCCGGACGCAATACAAGGCTGGGGAGCACGTCGTGTAAGTAGTGGTCCTCTAGGGGCGTACGCTCGGTGGTGTACGCATTGTCCCAAGACCACGCGAGAGTTGGGATCATATCTTGATCAGCATGATTCTCGGCCGCAAGATTGGCATGACCCAGGTTTGGGACGAGGACGACAACGTCGTTCCCGTCACGGTCATCCAGGCTGGCCCCTGCGCTGTCTCGCAGGTTAAAACTCAGGCAACCGACGGCTATGACGCCGTCCAGATCGGTTTCGGCGACATCAAGGCCAAGAACGTGAACAAGCCCATGGCTGGTCACTTCGCCAAGGCTGGCGTCGAGCCTGTCCGTTTCCTTCGTGAGGTCCGCGTCGAGAACGGCGAGGAGCACAAGGTCGGCGAGGTCGTCACCGTCGCTGATTTCGCTGATGTCGAGAAGGTCGACGTCATCGGTACCTCCAAGGGTAAGGGCTTCCAGGGTCGCATCAAGCGCTGGGGTCAGCGCCGCGGTCCTATGACGCATGGTTCTCACTTCCAGCGTCACCCCGGTTCTATCGGTCAGTGCGCCTATCCTGCGCGCGTCCTCAAGGGCGTCAAGATGGCCGGTCACATGGGTAACGAGCGCGTTACCGTCAAGAACCTTTCCGTTGTCCGCATCGATGCCGAGCAGAACCTCATCTTGGTCAAGGGCGCTGTCCCGGGTGCCAAGAATGGTCTCGTCGCCATCCGTATGGCCTAAGGGCCCAGCCCATTTAGCCCAGCGTCATACCAAGGAGAACACTTAAATGGCAAAGTTTGAAGTAAAGAACAGCGAGGGCAAGAAGGTCGCCGAGGCCGAGCTCGCCGCTGAGGTGTACGGCATCGAGCCGAACATCCACGTTATGCACCACATCGTCAAGTGCCAGATGGCCTCTTGGCGTCAGGGCACCCAGTCCGCTAAGGGCCGCTCTGAGGTTTCCGGTGGCGGCAAGAAGCCTTGGCGTCAGAAGGGCACCGGCCGTGCCCGCCAGGGTTCCATCCGTGCTGCCCAGTGGCGTCACGGTGGCGTTGTCTTCGCCCCCAAGCCCCGTTCTTACGCTAAGCGTATGAACAACAAGGAGGTCAAGCTGGCTATGCGCTCCGCGCTGTCCGCCAAGCTGGCCGATGGCGAGCTCGTGCTCGTCGACGACTACGGCTTCGAGAAGCCTTCCACCAAGGCTGCCGTCGCCATGCTCAAGGCTCTCGGCCTTGAGGGCAAGCGTCTGACCATCATCGTTCGCGATGAGGACGTCAACGCCTACCTGTCGTTCCGCAACATTCCCAAGACGTTCATCATCACCGCTGACGAGGCCAACACCTACGATCTCGTCAACAACAACGCTGTGCTGATGCCCGCCGACATCGCCGCTCACTTCGGGGAGGTGCTTGCATAAATGACCGCCCACGAGATCATCATCCGTCCGATCGTGTCCGAGCGTTCCTTCTCCGGCATGGAGCTGAACAAGTACACGTTCGAGGTCGCCAAGGATGCTAACAAGTATCAGATCAAGGACGCTGTCGAGGAGATCTTCGGCGTCAAGGTCGTTCGCGTGAACACCCTGACGGTCAAGCCCAAGACCAAGCGCGTGCGCTATGTCGCCGGCAAGACCCGTTCTTGGAAGAAGGCCATCGTCACGCTGGCCGAGGGCGACACCATCGAGGTCTTTGGCAACCAGGCCTAAGACTCGCTGCTGTTGAGTGAGCTCATGCCTCCCAAATAGGGGAGGCGGGAGCTCAAGGTTTTGGGCGTATAAAATGGACACGCCCGGAACCGTGTATACGTCCGGTGTCATCGCACCCGAGGCAGAACCTCGAATCCCTGTCTGCGATGGCTAACGGATTCCTATTGAAAGGGATTGTAATGGCTGTAAAGCACCTTAAGCCGACCTCCGCTGGTAGGCGTTGGCAGACGATCTCCGACTTCTCCGAGATCACCTGCACCAAGCCCGAGAAGTCTCTTCTCGAGCCCCTGCCCAAGAAGGCCGGTCGTAACAACAACGGCCGCATCACCACCCGCCACCAGGGCGGCGGCGTGAAGCGTCGTTATCGCGTGATCGACTTCAAGCGCAACAAGGACGGCGTGCCCGCCAAGGTTGCCACGATCGAGTACGATCCGAACCGTTCCGCTCGCATCGCTCTGCTGCACTACGCTGACGGTGAGAAGCGCTACATCCTGGCCCCCAAGGGTCTCGAGGTCGGTCAGACCATCATGTCCGGTTCTGACGCCGACATCAAGCCGGGCAACGCTCTGCCCCTCGCCGACATCCCCGTCGGTACGCTCATCCACGCCGTCGAGTTCCAGCCGGGCAAGGGCGCTGCTATCGCCCGTTCCGCCGGTAACTCCTGCCAGCTGATGGGTAAGGAGGGCAAGTACGCCATCGTCCGTATGCCTTCCTCCGAGATGCGCCGCATCCTCGTTACCTGCCGCGCCACCGTCGGTGAGGTCGGCAACGCCGATCACTCCAACATCGTCATCGGCAAGGCCGGCCGTAAGCGTCACTTGAACGTGCGCCCGACCGTCCGCGGTACCGTCATGAACCCTGTCGACCACCCGCACGGCGGTGGCGAGGGCAAGAACCACACCTCTGGTCGTCCCTCCGTTACCCCCTGGGGTAAGCCGACGAAGGGCCTTCGTACGCGCAAGAAGAAGAAGGTCTCGAACCAGCACATCATTCGTCGCCGTAAGAAGTAATTTCGGATACCGAGTTTTAGGAGAAAGCACTTATGAGCAGAAGTCTCAAAAAGGGCCCGTTCGTGGAGACTCGCCTTCTCTCGCGTATCACCGCGATGAACGAGGCTGGCAAGAAGGACGTCGTGAAGACCTGGTCCCGCGCGTCCACCATCTTCCCCGAGATGGTTGGTCACACCATCGCCGTCCACGACGGCCGCAAGCATGTGCCCGTGTATGTTACCGAGTCCATGGTTGGTCACAAGCTCGGCGAGTTCGCGCCGACTCGTACGTTCCGTGGCCACAAGGCCAAATAGGGGGTTAACCGTAAATGGCAACTAAGTCTATTGAAACTGAGGCCACCGAGGTTCGCGCCGTCGCTAAGTACGTGCGTGTTTCCCCCAGCAAGGCCCGCCTGGTGGTCGATCTGATCCGCCGCAAGCCTGTCGCTCAGGCCTTCGACATCCTCCACTTCTGCGACCGCGCCGTCGCCGTGGATGTCGAGAAGGTTCTCCGTTCCGCCGTTGCGAACGCCGAGAACAACAACGGTCTGCGTGCCGACAACCTGGTTGTCGCCGCTGCCTATGTTGACGAGGGTCCGACGCTTAAGCGCATCCGTCCCCGCGCCAAGGGTTCCGCTTCTCGCATTCTGAAGCGTACTTCCCACATCACCGTCGTCGTTGCTCCTCGAAAGGAGGCGTAAAGCTGTATGGGTCAGAAAGTCTACCCCACCGGCTTCCGTCTTGGCATCACCGAGAACTGGCGCTCCCGCTGGTTCGCAGAGAAGGATTACGCTAAGACCCTCGGTAACGATCTCGAGATCCGCAAGTACCTCGAGAAGCGTCTTTCCCGCGCAGCTGTCTCCCGCGTCGAGATCGAGCGCGCTGGCGACAAGGTGAAGGTCATCATCCTCACCGCTCGCCCCGGCGTTGTCATCGGTAAGAAGGGTGCCGAGATCGATACCCTCCGCACCGAGCTCGAGAAGGTCGCTGGCGTCTCCAAGGGCCAGCTCTCCGTCGACGTTGTCGAGATCAAGCGCCCCGAGCTCGACGCCAACCTCGTTGCTCAGTCTATCGCCGAGCAGCTCGAGGGCCGCGTTGCCTTCCGTCGCGCTATGCGCAAGGCTGTCCAGTCTGCCCGCAAGGCCGGCGCTAAGGGCATCCGTATCCAGTGCTCCGGTCGTCTCGGCGGTGCCGAGATGGGCCGTCGTGAGTGGTACCGCGAGGGTCGCGTGCCTCTGCACACCCTCCGTGCCAAGATCGACTACGGCACGGCTGTCGCCAGCACCACCATGGGCGCTTGCGGCGTGAAGGTCTGGATCTACCTGGGCGAGAAGCTCCCGGGCCAGCCTGTTCCCAACCCTGCACTCGAGGGCTCTTCCCGTCCTCGTCGTCGTAACTCCGAGAGGAGGGGTCAGTAGTGCTTGCCCCTAAGCGTATTCTTCACCGCAAGGTGCAGCGTGGCTCCATGAAGGGCCAGGCCAAGGGTAATACCGAGCTGCATTTCGGCGAGTTTGGTATCCAGGCTCTCGAGGCCCATTGGATCACCAACCGTCAGATCGAGGCCGCTCGTATTGCCATGACCCGCTACATGAAGCGTGGCGGTCGTGTCTACATCACGATCTTCCCCGATAAGCCCATCACCAAGAAGCCTGCCGAGACTCGCATGGGTTCTGGTAAGGGTAACCCCGAGGAGTGGGTGGCCGTCGTCAAGCCCGGCCGCATCATGTTCGAGGTCAAGGGCGTGCCCGAGGAGGTCGCTCGCGAGGCTCTGCGTCTTGCACAGCACAAGCTTCCCATCAAGACCAAGATTGTTGCTGCCAAGAACGCTGAGCAGCGCATCGAGAAGGAGATGGCTGAGGAGGCCGCTCTCGAGGCCAAGTGGGCTGCTGAGGACGCCGCCGCCGCCAAGGAGGAGAACTAATGAAGCCCGCAGAGATTCGTGAGCTCTCGGACGCTCAGCTCGTTGAGAAGCTGAAGGAAATGCGCGCCGAGCTCTTTAACCTTCGTTTCCAGATGGCCACCAGCCAGCTGGACAACACCGCTCGCGTCAACACCGTGAAGAAGGACATCGCTCGCGTCCTCACGGAGCAGCGCGCCCGCGAGATCGCAGCGGAGAAGTCCGCTGTCGCCGAGTAGGACCTAAGGAGAGAACATGACTGATTCGCGTAACTCGCGTAAGGTCCGTACGGGTGTCGTTACCTCCGTCTCCGGTGCCAAGACCATTGTTGTCACCATCACCGAGCGCAAGCGTCACCCCAAGTACGGCAAGATGATGACCAGCTCCAAGAAGCTGCACGCTCACGACGAGGAGTGCACGGCTGGCGTGGGCGACACCGTCCGCGTTATGGAGACCCGTCCTATGTCCAAGATGAAGCGTTGGCGCCTCATCGAGGTCGTCGAGCGCGCTAAATAAGCAGTCGCTCTTACGACTTGTACGTTTCCGAAGATGTGCGTATGCCTGGCTTGCATACCACGGGCCGTATAAAGGCTGCGCACCTCTCTTCGGTTCTTAGTTCGGAGGAACATCTACCATGATTCAGATGCAAACCATGCTGAACGTCGCCGACAACTCCGGCGCTCGCAAGATTCGCTGCATCAAGGTGCTTGGCGGTTCCAAGCGTCGTTATGCAGGCATCGGCGATGTGTTCATCGGTGCTGTCCAGGAGGCTACCCCTGGCGCCAACGTCAAGAAGAAGGACGTTGTCCGTTGCGTCGTCGTTCGCACCGTTAAGGAGATCCGCCGCAAGGATGGCTCCTACATTCGCTTTGATGAGAACGCCTGCGTTGTCATCAACAACGATGGTTCGCCCGTCGGCACCCGTATCTTCGGGCCCGTCGCTCGCGAGCTTCGTGACAAGAAGTACATGAAGATCGTCTCGCTCGCTCCCGAGACCCTGTAGTTAGGGGAGATATATGTATATCAAGAAGGGCGATAAGGTCCAGGTTCTCTCTGGTAAGGATCGCGGCAAGCAGGGCGTTGTCCTGCGTGCTCTCCCCGCCGAGAACAAGGTCGTTGTCGAGGGCGTTTCGGTCGTCAAGAAGGCCGTCAAGCCCAACGCTGCCAACCAGCAGGGCGGCATCGTTTCGCAGGAGGCTCCCATCGACGCCTCCAACGTCAATCTCGTCTGCCCCGAGTGCGGTAAGGTTACCCGCGTCGGTCACGAGAAGGACGGCAAGAACAAGCTGCGCGTCTGCAAGAAGTGCGGCCACAAGTTCTAAGCTGCCCGCAACATCAAGTTGCTAGCAAAGGCCCGGATGCCACGGCACCCGGGTCTTTTTCTATCCCCACTCGATGGCTTCGGTTCTGCCGTCCCGTCATTCCGGTTGCATCCAGTTTTCGGTGCCGTCTCGAATCGAGTGCCGCCAGGTGACACCCTGTCGCGTTTCGTCGGCTTCGGGGACAAAAGTCGGGACAACTCCAAAAACTATTATCGAACTCAGGGCTTTGAGTTTTTGTTTTTGTCCCAAAGGGCGCGGCGGGATGCCTTTGGAGGCTCGAAGCGCCGAAAACGCCCGTTTTGAAACTTAAATGCCTTTTCGCGTGCAAGCCTCCAGCTGCAATAGGAAGTGAATCAACGCAGGTGGCTTTCAAGCAGTTTGCAAAACTGCAGGTCGCAGGTCTTCATTGCCAGTAGGAGAAATGAGTAGTCTCAGGTGGCTTGCCCATGAGTTGACGAACGGGATTTGAGATTACGCTGACGTCCGGAAACGCTTCGAGCACGGCGTTACGTTTTTGGGGTTTGGGCGTAGCCCCTGCACCCGCGAGCGCGGGCCTTAAGCCCGCCGAGAGGGTGACGCGTCGAAAACGAAGGGGAAAGAGAGAAGGGGCCGTCCCTATCATTCAGGTTGCGACCGAAGAAGACAAGGAGACCCCCTGAGCCTGAATGATGCCCCACAGACCGCGTCCGACCGAGCTCAAGCCGAGCTTTTCCTGACGTCCGCCTTCGCGAAGATGATGGCTGGATTGGCTATGGATTGGCAACACTTATTTGGACGATTCCGGGAGGGACGGCCCCGCCTCCCTGAACTCGACCGGCGACATGTAGCCCAGCGTCGAGTGGATCCTGAAGTTGTTGTACCAGTGCACGTAATCCAAGAGCTTGGCTCGGAGCTCGCGCGTCCCTCCTCGGTCCTTCGGAGTGGCCGACGATCTCCCCGTTGCAGAGGTCGACGAGCAGGCAGACGTAGTTCCACGACGCCCCGACGCGCACGCAGGCCAAGTCGCTGCATATATGGGTGCACGGCGCCCTGCCGCCGAAGCCGCGCGCGACGACGTTCGACACGTCGGCCTCGTTGACCGCCCCGGGGTGCACCTTGAACCTCTTCCTGCCGTATGCGCCGGCCAGGCCGTTCTCCCTCATGATGCGGCAGACGCGGCGCCGGCTGACGGTAACGCCCGACCTCCCGGGCGACGCCTTGATCTTGCGCGATCCGTTCCGGCCCTTGCTGGCGGCGTGCGCCGCCGCGGCCGCCGTCGCCCCCGACATTAAGGTCCTCAAGGGCCGCGTCGTCTCCGGCGACCAGTTCGTCTCGCCCGCGGAACAGAAGGAGCGAATCCTCGCGACCTTCGGCGACCTGTGCTGCGAGATGGAGGGCTGCACCATCGCGCAGGCCGCCTATCTCAACGGCGTGCCCCTCGTCGTCGTGCGCGCCATCAGCGACAAGCCCTGCGCCGAGGGCCGGGTCGTCGACTACAACACCTTCGAGAAGAAGGTCGCCTGCGACTGCGCCCGCATCGCCGCGCGCATGGTTAAGCTTTAGGCCCTGCGCGCCGGGGCCCTTCTTTATGTTGGGACCCCCGGCGCGCCGGGGCCCTTTCCAAAGCGAAGTGTCGAGCCGAAGTGTTGAGCGTCGGCCCTGAATG
>USIE01000016.1 GCA_900554645.1 uncultured Collinsella sp.
CTTGACGGCCTGAACAATCGTCAATATCGGTCGGAGGGGTGGCTTTGTAAAGCCGTTTGTCTCCACCCGCGTAGCGGGTGGTTTAAAGCTGGCCGCTGCGCGGCCAGCGGACTAAAGTCTTGAACGAGGAGCGCTACGGCGCCGAAGCGCGGGCGCGCTATGGCGATGAGGCTATCGATGCGGTAAACGAAGCGCTGCTGGACATGGACCCCGAGACATGGAACGACATGAAGGAACTTGAACGCGCTGTTCTGGGCCAGCTTTCGATTGCCATGGGCATTGACGACCCGGAGAGCAACGAGGCCCGCAAACTCGTCGCGATGCATCGCCGATGGATTGGCCTTAATTGGGGACACGAGCCCCAAGACGAAGCATACCTGGGCCTCACCCACGGCTATCTTGCCAATCAGCGCTTTATCGACTACTACGACAAGCCCTGCGGCACCGGAGCCACGGCGTTTCTGGTTCAGGCAATCGAGTCATTGACGCGCGCATAGACCGCGGCGGCTTTGGGTATTTCAATCAAAACCGCAACCGATTGGAGACCTATGGCTACTAATCATGAGCTCGTCCTCTACGTTATGACCGGCTGCCCGTATTGCATAAAGGTCAAGCGATTCCTTGCCGATAACGGTGTGACCATCCCCGAGCGCAATATCTCGACCGATTCCGATGCCGAGCAGACGCTTATCGCCGTCGGCGGAAAGCGCCAGGTTCCCTGCCTGTTCATCGACGGAAAGCCACTCTACGAGTCAAGCGACATCATCGCGTGGGTACAAAAGAACCTGCTCTAGTACGCGCGTTGCAACCGGCCCACCCCAACCCATACGGCCAAACATGTACACCAGCATCCAAAGTCGACATTTTCGACATCTTTGGATGCTGGTGTACAGCTATTTGTGGATAGTCGTTGGGGACGTTCTTAAATGACTAGTCGTTAAAGAACGTCCCCAACGACTAACTAGCCGTGGAAGCGGGCTATGGATGCAAGTGGCTGCTCGCGAAAGACGCGCTCGACGGCGGCGCGGTATTCGTCGACCTTTGTAGTCTTACGTACGAGCTTGTGAACGGTAGCGGGGTCGGCGAAAGCGCACTTGGCGTAGAACCACCACTCCTTCATACGAAAGACCGCATTGCCGCCAATCTCTTCTGCATAGGCCGCGAACAGTGTGTCGTGGAAGCGCTGCAGCTCAGCAGCCGTTGCAGCAGGGCCGCCCTTGACCATGCGAGCGAGCGCGGGATTCGCGAGCAAGCCGCGCCCCAGCATTACATGGCGCGTGCCGGGATAGGCCTCCACCAGCGCATCCATATCCTCAAGATCAAAAATGTCGCCGTTATAGGCCACGGGGAACGGCGCACGCTCCAGCGTTTCGCCATAGAACTCCTTGCGCGGCGAGCCCGTATAGCGGTCCTTTTGCACGCGCGGATGCACGATCAGCTCTGCCAACGGCATGCGGCAATACAGATCGAGCACGCGCTCGTATTCGTCGTCATTCTCCAGCCCCAGCCTGGTCTTTACCGATACCGGCAACGGCGACCGCTCGCACACATCGCTTAAGAACACCTCGAGCTCGTCGAGATTGCGCAAGAAACCCGAGCCCTTGCCCTTGGCGACAACCGTACCCGAGGGGCAACCCAAGTTGAGATTGACCTCGCGGTAGCCCATGTCGGCGAGCACCTGTGCCGCCCACACAAATTCGTCCGCGTTCTTGGACATCAGTTGAGGCACTACGTTGAGGCCCTGGTTATTGGCAGGATCGATCTCCTTAAACGCCTTGCCGCCAAAGCAGTTTCCCACCCGCGGCGGCGGCAAAAACGGCGTGTAATAGCAATCGAGTGCACCGAAGCACTCCGCATGCACGCGACGGAACACATGCCCGGTAATCCCCTCCATAGGGGCCAACGATAGAATCATCAACATCTACTCTCAGATCAATGCGGCAAAGGGACTGCCCCCTTGTCACATGCATTATGCCTTGTGCTTCAGGCGATTCACAAGATAGAGGTGACTACTGGACGATGACCATCCTCCAGCCGCACCCCATACAACAAAAGTGAATACTTTCCCGGGAAGTGAACAAGTGAAAAGTAATAGATCTCGATTTACATGCCGTTCAATGCGACAAAGGAACTGTCCCCTTGTCGCATTATTCAGAGCGCAGGGCTTCCACGGGGTCCTTTTTGGATGCACTGCGGGCCGGTAGCAAACCGGCGACGACCGTTAGCAGCACCGAAATCGCGATGAGCACCAGCGCGTCCTGCACGGGCAGGCTCATCAGGTTGGGGACCTGTTTGGCCGCAAGCGCCCAAGCATTGACCGGGAAGCTCACGGCCACCACGACGACAACAGCAAAGACGCCGGCAATGAGGCCCTCGATAAAGGTCTCGGCGTTGAACACGTTTGCCACGTTACGCTTCGACGCGCCAATCGCACGCAGAATGCCAATCTCCTTTTTGCGCTCCAGCACGCTGATGTACGTGATGATGCCGATCATGATGGAGCTCACCACCAGGCTGATGCTTACGAATGCGATGAGCACCAAGCTGATGGTGTTCACGATGTCGGTTACCGAACCCATGATGATGCCCATGTAGTCGGTGTACGAAATTGCCCGATTATCGTGGCCGGCGGCTTTGACCTGCTTGTTGTACGCGTCGATGTGATCGAGCACGCGCTCCTTGGCCTCAAAGTCGCGCGGGAAAATCTTGACCGAGATGGGGTCTGCCTCGTCCGCATAGCCCAACGTGGTCAGATTGTTGTCGTAGGTGAGCTTCGACGCCTTGGCATAGCTCATCATGAGCGAACTCAGGTCCTCGGCGTCCATGTTGAAGTGAATGGCACGAGTAAAGGCACTCGCATCCACGCGCATGGCGCTCGCCAGGTTAGCAAAACTCGAAGACATCTGCGTCGCCATCTGGTCCATAAGCCCTGCCGCGCCTGCCTTGAGCTGAGTTGACACCGTCGCCGCAATCTGATCGCTGATCGACTTCATCACCTGATCCATAGCCTGCTGCAGATACGGAGCCAGCTGCTTTTGCACATAGTCGGTCATCGTCTGTTGCAGGCGCTCGGCCAGGGCATCGCCACCGAGTGCCTTGAGCTGTGTCAGGTATTGCTGCGCCGTGGCATCACTCTCAAGATACGTCGAGAATGCGGCAGCGAGCTTTGCCGCGTCTTTAAGATCTTCGGGTGACAGCGCCCTAAACTGATCAGACCGCAAAAAGCCCTCAAACAGTTGGTTGGCAAGCATTCCCACCTGCTGCATTTGCTCGGGCGTGAGCTCCAGACCGTCAAAGATGCCCGAGAAATCTGGGGCCGGTGCTTTTGCCATGATGTCGCTGAAGTCGATGTCCCTTCCAACGCCCGAAAGGTCAATGTCCAGCCCGGATAAGTCGATACCAGAAAGGTCCATACCGCCGGCCGCACCCGAGAGTGCAGACGCATCAAACGAGAACGCGCTCTTGAGCGCCGCCTCGTCCACACTGAACATACTGCCCAGATCCACGCCTTGTTTGGCCTCGCCTTGCAGTTCGTCGAAGGTTTTGCCCGTAAAGACATCCGTCTCGAGGTGGGCGAGTTGCTCCTGCACAATCTGCGAATCGGCAGCGCGCTCCATAAGCTGGCGAGTCAGCGCATGCGTATAGGCAATGCCCGGGGACAACGCGCTCGCGTTAGCCGTCTCGTTGGGTCGCACCACGCCCACAATGTGCACGTCGATACCGTCGGCAACCTTGGCTGCCATAAAGTCGGCGTCGCCAGACATGTCAGTCCACATGCCGGTCTCTTCGTTTTTGCGATAGGCATCGGCCGACGACAACACCTTAAACGTCGTGGACAGCGCATCGTCGTAGGTAAATTCGGTGCCGGTCTCGGGCGTTTCGACCCCACCGTCAGCCGTCATAGCGCTGTTTACCAGATCGTTGAGCTCATTGATATCCAGCGCGCCGATGCTGTAGAGCGTGTAGTCACCCACCGTGCCACGACTCGAGAGCACCATTACGGCTTCGTTGGCGGACGTGGGCCAATGACCGGCGACGACATCGTACTGACTGTCGAGCAGGCTCTGGTCGTCGATCATCTCGTTAAAGACCGAGGTTCCCATGGATTCCATGCTCACCGTTGCCGCCGAGCTCGCGCCTCCGCTCATGGCCTCGGTCATGGCATTGGGCACCAGCCGAACGGGTTTCTCGTCACCCTTGCCGGCACGATAGACAACCGGCGATACACCGTAGCCGTACTGAATGGCGTTGACCTCTTTATCGATGCCGTCGCCACCGGCATCAAGCCATGCCTTAAAGCTCGTCATGTCGT
Source organism: uncultured Collinsella sp. (assembly GCA_900554645.1). Classification (GTDB taxonomy): domain Bacteria; phylum Actinomycetota; class Coriobacteriia; order Coriobacteriales; family Coriobacteriaceae; genus Collinsella. The sequence goes on from USIE01000016.1 coordinate 4,313, forward strand.
TGGACTTAACGCTCGCAAACATATCCTTTACGGCCGTGACCACGGGAATCTTATCGGTTCCCTTAGCCTTGCCGCCGGCACTGTCGTCGGACGAATCCACGTTTTCAGGCGAGCTATCATCCGCGGCCCCCTGCCCGCCCATCATGGACGACAGGTCGTAGTCCTGCTTGGAGATCGTAAGCGGGTAACTCGAAAGCGTATCCTCCTCGACCTTTTTGATGTAGCCGTTTACGCCGTTGGACAGCGCCAGAATCGCCGCGATACCGATAATGCCAATCGAGCCCGCAAAGGCCGTCATGGCCGTACGGCCCTTTTTGGTCATAAGGTTTCGGGCAGAAAGCCCCAGCGCCGTCACAAAGCTCATCGAGGTTTTGCGCGTGGGCTTTGCCTCGCGACGCGCGGCCTTGGCAACATCAAAGGGGTCGGAATCGTCGGTGATCTTGCCGTCTGCAAGGTTGACGATGCGCGTGGCGTACTGGTACGCCAGCTCGGGATTGTGCGTGACCATAATAACCAGACGGTCGCGCGCCACATCCTTGAGCAAATCCATGACCTGCACGGATGTCGCTGAATCCAAAGCGCCAGTCGGCTCGTCTGCCAGCACAATCTCGGGATCGTTGATCAGGGCGCGGGCGATGGCCACACGTTGCATCTGCCCGCCCGAAAGTTGGCTCGGGCGCTTGTTAACGTGCTCGCCCAGGCCGACTTTCTCCAACGCCTCGCGCGCACGCTGACGGCGCTCGGCGTGTTCCACGCCCGTGAGCGTAAGCGCCAGCTCCACGTTTTCCAAAATGGTCTGATGCGGAATGAGGTTATAGCTCTGGAACACAAAGCCGATGCGGTTGTTGCGATAGGCATCCCAATCGCGATCGTGAAAGTCCTTGGTCGAGATGTCATCGATCAGCAGGTCGCCCGAGTCAAAGTGGTCGAGTCCGCCGATAACGTTGAGCATCGTAGTTTTGCCCGAGCCCGAGGGACCCAGAATGGCCACGAACTCGTTATCGCGAAAAGCCAGGCTCACGTTATCGAGCGCCACCTGCGTAAACGACTGCGTGACGTACCTTTTGCAAATACCTTTGAGCTCCAGCATGGACGGCAACCTCTCCCGCGCGGGCACGTTCACCCGCTCTCCTCCGCCGTTCGTATTCGACGCGTTTGTCCTACTCTATCCCCATTTTTCACCGACACCAGTGAGGAATGTAGGGAACCGCATCAAAAAACGAACGGGACGACGCCTAAAAGAAGAGGTCCCGAGCGGGACCTCTATATGGTGGAGATTATCTTGAAAGGCAGCAGACTACTCCGCACAGCGGTGCACGATCATCGCCATGCTTTACGCGTTTTTTACTGTTCACTATTCGCAATCGCCTGGTCGATAAGTTTGTTGAGTGCTGCACGCTGCTCGGCGGAGCTGATGGCTCCCACGATGGGCTCCCCTACGATGTTGCCATTCTGATCGATGACATACGTTGTCGGGAACGAGAACAAATTTGACGTGAACTTACCGGCCTCGCTATCCGACTTGAACCAGATGTTCTTATATGTCACGCCCTTCTTGCTCAGCACGTCCTTGGCATCTGCAATCTCGCCCTTGTTGCCATCGAGCGTAAAGGAATTGACGCCCACGACCTGGCCGCCCTTCTCGGCAAGCTCCTTATTCAGTTTCTCAAGATCGCCCAGCTCGCCCACGCACGGCTTGCACGTGGTGAACCAGAAGTTCATGACGGTGACCTTGTTCTTAGCGAACAGCTCGTCGCTGCTCACGTCGTTGCCATCCAGGTCCTTGCCCGTAAAGCTGGGGAACTTCGTCGCCTCGCTCGAAGCATTGGCACCAGCCGTCATGCCAGCGGCCGAAGCGTCGACGCTCTCGCCTTCGCTCGGCGTGCTTCCACAGCCGGGGAACTCCTTCTCCAAGCTCTCGAGCTTGTCCTCGATCTCCTTGATCTGCTGTGCACCGGCTTTGAGCGTCTTGAGCTCATCCGCCGTGAACTCATCCTTGGCACCGTCGATGGTCTTGAGCAGGAAATCGCCGTAATTGCTACCGTCCTCAATCATTGCCGATTCTTTATTTGCCGCATTGAATACCTTTTCCCATAGCGCGTTATCACTCGAAAGGATATCGTTCTCCTTTTTCATGAGCTTCGCATACAGCTCGGCGGCCTCGTCGGCATTGGTCGGCTTCTGCGCAGTGAGTTCTGCGATCTTAGGATCGGAGCTCGCAGATTCGCTCGCATTGCCACCGGGCGCCGAACATGCCACAAGGCACAAGGCCAATACCGGCACCATAAACAGGGCCGCAATCTTAGAAAGCTTCATAGTCATTCCTCCGTTTTGTCGAAGCTTGTTTACTTTTTATCAGCGGTCAAGGGAAGCTTTTCCGCCGACACATCCAGGCCATAGCGATAGCTGATGGCATCGACGGGACAGGCCCCGATGCACTTTCCGCACCGGATACATTCGGCATGATTGGGCGCGCGGACCACATCAACGTCCATCTGACAAACCTTTGAGCACTTGCCGCACGAGACACATTTGCACGCGTCAACCTGAATCCCCAACAAGGACACCCTATTCATGAGCGCATAGAATGCGCCGAGCGGGCAAATCCATTTGCAGAAGGGGCGATAGAACAAAACGCTCAGCACTACTACGGCAATGAGAACGGCAAGTTTCCAGGTAAAGAGCTGCCCCAGCGCAGATCGAATGCCGGCGTTGGCAATGGCCAGCGGAATGGCGCCCTCGAGCACGCCCTGCGGACAGATGTACTTACAAAAGAACGGGTCGCCCATGCCCACGTCGTTAACCACCAAGACGGGCAGCAGCACCACGGCAAACAGCAGCACGACGTACTTGATGTACGTGAGCGGCTTAAGCTTTTTTGTGGAGAACTTTTTGCCGGGAATCTTATGAAGCAGCTCCTGAAGCCAGCCAAACGGACACAGAAAGCCACATACAAAGCGTCCCAGCAGCACGCCGAGCAAAATGAGCGTACCGGTAACATAGTAAGAAAAGTTGAACTTGGATGAACCTACCACCGACTGGAACGACCCGATGGGGCACGCGCCCGATGCCGCGGGGCACGAATAGCAATTAAGTCCAGGTACGCAGACTGTTTTCCCCGCGCCCTGATAGATGCCGCCTTTGGCAAAGTTTGGCAGGTGAATGTTGGTGACGAGCGTCGCCGCCGCCTGAATGAATCCGCGAAATCGAGCCAAAACATGCGACGCAGTGTTTTCTCTTTTATCCAATTCCGATACACTCCAAGCACAGCCTAATCGCTTTGGCCAGCACGGCATCCGCCTCGCCACGCATAACGCCAAAGCACACCATGGCAATTCCGACGATCAACAAAGCGACCTGTACCACGGGTTTTACCGCTTTGAACAACCTGACCACTCCTTTCGTTACGCGACCATTGGACCATATCGACTATAAAATCCGTGTTAAGCGCGATTTGGAATATGCAAGGAGACTGTAATGCGAATTTTGATCGTCGAGGACGAGCGGGCGCTGTGTGACGCAATCGCGCGCAGCTTGCGAAACTTGGCGTACAGCGTCGACTGCTGTCACGACGGACAGGAGGCGCTCGACCTACTGAATGTTGAGGCCTTCGACCTCGTGGTACTCGACCTCAACCTTCCCCGCATCGACGGCATGACCGTACTCAGGGAACTTAGGAAAACTGACTGCGAGACTAAGGTACTCGTGCTCTCGGCACGCGGCGAGGTCGTCGACAAGGTCGCCGGACTCGATGCCGGCGCCAACGATTACCTTACCAAGCCGTTTCATCTGGACGAACTTGCGGCAAGGATCCGCAGCCTTACCCTCAGGCGCTTCGCACAAAGCGACATAGTATTAACCTGCGGAAAGCTCAACTTTGACACCAAGGCGCGCATCGCTTCCGTGGACAGTGAGGCCCTATCTCTTACGCGCAAGGAAACGGGAATCTTGGAATACCTGATGCTTAATCAGGGGCGACCGGTAAGCCAAGAGGAGCTTATCGAGCACGTTTGGGATAGCACCGTGAACTGTTTTAGCAACGCAACCCGCGTTCACATCTCGTCGCTCCGCAAAAAGCTACGCAGCGCTTTGGGATACGACCCGATTCGCAATCGGATTGGAGAGGGCTACGTTATGGAGGATAGCGAATGAAAAGGCTTTCGCTGCAATGGCGCATAACGATTACGACGGCACTGCTCACGTGTGCGGCATGCGTGCTGACGAACTGCCTGGTCGGCTATACGGGCATGCGCTACATGGATGCCATCGGCAGTAACATCTCGGCCTTTAACGCAACCGGCGAAAATTCGCCCCAGGCGTTCGACCCAACGAAAGCGACCCCCGATGACAAGGTCACGATCGTCGTAAACGACGCACAGGAGTCTTTTGGCACGACAACCTGGTGCATCACGGCCGGAGTCACACTCCTTGGCGGCGTGCTGGCATACTTTGTGAGCGGCCGTGCGCTCAAACCACTACGAGCTTTTGCCGCCCAGGTTGAGCGTGTGCAGCCTGACAACCTAAGCGAAATCAGACTCAGCGAAGATGTGCCCACCGAGCTACAACGATGCAGCGCCTCTTTCAACGACATGATCGCCCGTCTTGGCGAAGGGTTCTCTGCACAGCGTCAGTTTACCGGCAACGCCGCACACGAGCTGCGCACCCCGCTCGCCCTTATGCAAGCACAGATTGAACTATTCATCTCCGAGCACTCCGGTTTGCAAGCCGAAACAGCCGAGCTGCTCGGCCTGCTACAAGAACAAACTGAGCGCATGTCTCGAATGACCAAGGTATTGCTCGAGATGAGTGAGCTCCGCAGCGTCCCTTGCGAGGACGATGTGGAACTTGGTCCTTTGTCCGAAGAGGTCCTCACCGACCTTGCGCCACTTGCCGAAAATAAGGGCATAGCCCTCAATTGTGCTGGAGACGCTTTAGTAATCGGGAGCGACACGCTCCTCTATCGGCTGGTGTTTAACCTGGTCGAAAATGCCATCCGTTACAGCCGCACCGGCTCGACTGTCAACGTCTCCATCTGCGACAACGACAGCCATGTGTTCCTGCGAGTCGAGGACCAGGGCCCGGGAATACCCAAGCAGTACCGTGAGAGCATCTTCCAACCGTTCTTTCGCCTGGATAAATCCCGCAGCAGGGCATACGGCGGCGCAGGACTCGGGCTAGCGCTTGTTTGGGAGATTGCAGCGCTTCACGGTGGCACGGTAGAGGTCGAAGCAAATTCCGAGAACGGAACCGTGATGCTCGTGACCCTCTCAAAGGGGGCCACCACGTGATCCGACTGTCCAGGAGTCCCACTCGACATTGTGAAACGCGTCCCAAAACTTGGACATGAGAAATGGGAGACAGTTCGCATCTATGCCGAGGACGAAGTCCTGGCGGGGATTCAGGATGCGCAGAGGAAGCTTGCGGCAGAAAACCCCGACAGAGTCGTGACCGTCGGCGGCAACTGTATGGTGTCGCCTGCCCTCTTCGATTACCTGCACGGGAAATACGAGAACGTTGGAATCGTCTGGATCTATGCGCATCCGGATGTATCCACGCTGAATGATGGCTACCCCAACGCTCACGCCATGGTACTTGGCAGCCTTTTGGAACAGGGTGCACCGCAACTCGTTTCGCGGATGCGGCATCCGGTGTTTAAGCCGAGCGATGTCCTGCATGTCGGGCTACAGCAGCTCCACGACTATCAGGAAGTTTGCTTAAACAAGCATAGGTGTTGCGGTTTTAGCCGATGTCCTCATGGAGGAAAACGACATGCTGGGTCTGTCTGATTAAAGTCCAACAGTTTCCATGAGGCATCTAGCACGGTAAAAGCTAAAGACCCGGGAGACCCCAAACTGTCAACCATCTTTACGGGTGCAAGGGAAACGGGCAAGACAGCCCCCTCTCGCTCCTATCCGAAACGGCGCTTGAACACGGCTGGATTGCAGCGAATGTCTCCGCCATGCCCGGCATGCTCGAAGATATCATCGAGCACACAAAGGAGGCCGCAGGCCGTTACCTCTCGCAGCCCCATACACGCGTGAGCGGAGTTCAAGTTGGGCAGCGGGGCGGTTTAGCGCGCCAATATAATCAAATCGTGCACTTCCATAGCCTCTCGTCTACGTGGTGTACCGTCGTCTCCCCTTTTATCAGAGTTGGGCGATTTTCAGGCACCCGAGCTGAACTCAAATTGAACTCAACGATGCCTTATCGGTCGAGGGCGTCCTAGCGAGAATATACAGAGGCGCACATTTCGCAGGGAACCTCCCATTCGTTATCATATCGGGATGCTGTCAAGGCAGCGTCAATGCGTTCGACCTACACCTTCTCGCTTTTCGAGGCCTCGTCTGCAGGACCATCGGAATCGATACGGAATCGATCGGCATACCATTCATCCGAAGCAATCACCTTATGGAGCATCTGGAGATGCAGGTCGACATAGTGGCAGAACGCCTTGCCGCATTCCACGAGAGGCGCATTGTTTCTCTCGTTGGGCTCGGCTCCAAAATTAAACTCGACCTCATAGCCCTCCCCAGGCACACCCATGCTCGGCAGAATATCAATGGAGAAGTGGACGAATCCAGACGTCACCTTGTATACATCTTTTACCTTTGGATCGAACTTCTCGAGTAAGTCTTGAAGTCTTCCATCGGACATCTTCTCACCCGAGAAATCTTTCAGCTTGTTCACAGGCACACCTTGAAACACCTGCTTGAGAAAGTCATCCTGGTCTTCGGCGGCAAATAACGCGAATGTCCGCAGGCAGACTCCAACCTGTGCGCGGAGAAGCTGGGCGACGCAAACAAGATTCCTCGACTCGAGCAAGGAGATGAATCCGTCTATCAGTCTCATCGTATACTCAGAGGAGGATGCCAGATATAGATCCCATTGGGTAAAGTCGCCGTTCATGAAGGGAATCACTGCATTGCGCTCGGCGACTCTCAAGGCACTCAGGCTTTCTTCTATTTTCTCAGCTTCTTGTTTGAACTGTTCGCTATCCAAAATGCCCCCAAATGCCGGCTTCTCAACAAATCAGAAAAAGCAAGAGAGACAGAGATTAGGTTCATGCTCCACTGAACCCGCGCTTCCAGCCGAGGTACTCCTCCTCGAAGATCTCCCCAGAGTCCCGTCTCTCGCGCCCCTCACGGAACTGTCCATATCAGTGTAGCCAATCCAAGCACAGCCCCACCGCACGGCCCAGTCGCTTCCGGTCCTGCGTGGCCCCATGAAGGCGGAAGGGCGTGGTTGTCGTCATCGCGTTCCTTTCTCCTCATACCTTTTGGGCATGCGTCACGGGCCCCCGCGCGGCGCCGAGAGCGAATCGGCGCAGGCTTGGGGCCAGTTGCGTAGAGGTTGAGGTTCGGGTTTCGCCGGCTTACGCAGCTTGGCGGGCAGAGCGCCCGGGCTCGCTGCGCCTAGGGCGCGGCGGGATCCGCGACGCCGGAGGTGTCGATCTCGCCCAGATTGGCGAGCTGCTCGATGAGGGGGAGGCCCATCGGGTCGTCCACCTCGACGCCGCCGAGCACGATGGTGCTGTCGCGCGTGTCGATATGGGTTGTGAACACGGCCGGGTCGAAGCCCGAAGCGATAAAGCCAATGCCCGCGAGGACAACACCCGCGGCAACGAGCCCGCCCGCCACGGCGAGGTAGATCTTCTTCGCGCTGGTCATGGTACTCACTCCTTTCTACGCCGCGAGATGCGCGGCAGCGCCGCCCTTCTCGCCCTTGCCCTTCCAGAAGGGCGAGGCGGCCTTCCTCGCCCAGAGCGCCGAAAGGCGCGCAATTTGTTTTGAGGCGGCCCAAGCGCCAGCACCAACGAAGAGCGCCACGCCGACGAGGCCGAGCCCCACGCCCGCCGAGGCGAGGGCGTACGGGAAGTGGCCGATGGTGACGCCGCTTACGGCAAGCAGGAGCTCAACTACGCCCACGCCCCCGAGTGCCGCCGCGACGATCCACACGCAGAGTGCCAGCAGCCAGATGCAGATATAGACCGTGACGGCCACGGCGGCGAAGGCGGCGAGCAGCGGCACCCACACCGGGAAGCCCACGATGGTCAGCACCCACAGCAGCGTGGTGCTGCGCCGGCGCGTCCTCGCGATCGCGCGCGGCACGGCGGGCAGGTCGTCGAGCGTGGCCCCCGCCACCTCGCCGGGTGTGCCCATGGCGGCCACGGCCTCCTCCTCGCTCATACCGTCCTCCATGCGGTCAGCGATGGCCTCCGCATAGAACGCCTTGGTCTCCTCCACCTGCTCGGCCGGCAGGCAGGCGAGCAGCTCGCCCAACCGGCCCAGAAACTCATCGCGCGTCATGGTGCGCCCCCTCAACGTATGCGTAAATCTCCCGTACGGACGGCCACTCGGCCAGGAACTCCTCGATGCGTGCTCGCCCGTCGTCCGTGATGCGGTAGTACCGGCGCAGCCGCCCGTTGTGCTCGGCGGAGCGCGCCGTGATGCACCCGGCTTTCTCCAGGCGCTTGAGCAGCGGGTAGAGCGTCGACTCCGTGAGCCCCATGCTCGCCGGCACGTCCTTCACGATCTGGTAGCCGTAGGACTCCTCGCCGGAGACGGCCGCGAGCACGCAGGCCTCCAGGAAGCCGCGCTTCATCTGTGCCTCCATCCGCACACCTCCTCTCGTCATATACTATGCTATACACACTATACGATGCAAGGTATTAGACGTCAACTCTCATCGCGAAGATTCTCCGGCCCCTGCGCGCTGCGAACGTGATGTCGCGGGGCGGTTGGCATTATGCATGAAACGTCAAGTAACGCTCTTTTGATCCACTTCCACTCGGCCCCATTCGCCTTGTACAACGCCCCCTTTCAACCTTGGGTTCAAGAGAGCCGCTAGGCTGGACGTGCCGGACGGTAAAGTCCTGGACGCCATGGTGAACTTCTCCGATGCCATGGGGGTCATGGGTCTACGCCGATGGAGTCCCACGTACGCGGCAGGGCTCGCCCGTCACCGCTGGTCGCCGGACGGTCCCCACGCCCCGCTCGCCAACGCGCAGGCGACAGCAGCAGTCCAGCGCTGGCTGGAGACGCCGGAATGCCCAGAAGATGCGTTTCCCATCGCTGCGGCAGAGCTTTTTGCAGGGGTGGCAGTTTTTCTATATCCCAAGGTCAGATAGGCTTCGGTAGCCACCTTGGAAGCATCGCCAATAGACTCTTCCTTTATACGTTCGGCATAATCGTAGGCGATACCCACAAATTCCAGTCCCGAGCAACAGGAGTACAATTGCTGCAATTGTTGCCAGCTGTTGGGAGATGGAAGATGGACTGCGATGGCTACCCGCGCATTCCCATGCCGTTGATGTGCACCGCCTTTGTGCCGGGGCAGATTGACGCTGCGGTTGCAGGCATTTCCGACCCCGATTCACGCACCATCGCCACGGCAGAAGCGCTGTACTTTCGCGGACAGGCCACGCTCGCTGCCAAGACGGCGCGCCCCTATCTTGACGCCACCGATCCCGCACTGCGCTATTCCGCATGCCTTATCTGCGGATATGCCAGTCTGTCGCTCAACCGTATCGCCGACGCCCGCCGGTGCCTTGCTGGCATCCTCGATACGCCAACTGACGAGGAATCGCCCGCCGTCCACGCCACGCATATCCTGTTCGCCTCGGCCGCGAGTGTCCTGCTGCACTTGCCTTCCCCGTATTCTGCTGAAGAGTTTTATCCACTTGCGGCGCATCTGCCCGAAGGCCTGCGCCTATTCGCCAGCTACGTGATGGCGCACGCCTTGTACCTGCGCGGCGATTACGGCCGCAGCCTGGGCATGGCGGAAAACGCCCTGATTATGAAACAGGGAAGCTATCCCATCTCGGAGCTGTTCCTGCACCTGGCAGCTTCCATGGCATGCATGAGCCTCAAGGACATCGACGCCGCAAAAACGCACTTCGGAGCTGCTTGGAACGTTGCGCGCCCCGACGGCCTTGTCGAACTTATCGGCGAGCACCACGGCCTTTTGCAGGGGCTTATCGAGGCGTGTCTAAAAACGCAATACCCTGACGACTTCGCACGCATCATCGAGATCACGTACCGCTTCAGCTACGGCTGGCGGCGCATCCACAACCCCGATTCGGGCGAGGACGTTGCCGACGATCTAACGACCACGGAATTCACCATGGCCATGCTCGCCTGTCGTGGGTGGACCAACGCCGAAATCGCACGCCATATGGGAGTATCGCCGGGCACCGTCAAAAACCGCCTATCAGGAGTGTATGCCAAGCTTGGTATCGGAACTCGCGCCGAGCTGGTTGCCCACATGTTGCGCTAGCGGCCAGACTGCCCGGCGTATCGAAAGCACTCCGGGGGCCTAGCGCTTTCGCGCGCTCAAATTGGACATTTTGACCCTCGAACGGCACTACCGCCACGGGGCACCTTCTCGCAAAATTGGATTATTTCCACCGAAATTTGCGGGATGGGAGCCCAAAATGCTTGATCGCCGTTCGCTACTTATCGCCGGAACATCCTCGCTAGCGAGCATTATGTTGCCTCGCGTGCCGGGAAGCGAAAATGCCTTCCTGCTGCCGTTCGCGCCCACCGCGGCCTATGCCGACGAAGAAGACCCCTTCAAGGTCCTGGTGCTCTCGCGCACCATGTTTGGTGTGGTTGTGATCGACGTCGCCAACAAGAATATGCCCATCAAGGGAGCCCAGGTCACGCTCGCGTCGCGTTATGCCGCGGGCAAGCAGCTCTCCGCCACTACCGACGACGAGGGCACGGCCATCTTTGAGGTCGCGCCTCTTTCGGAAGGCTACGTGGACGAGGCAACGCTTCTCGACGCGTACGACTTTAACGGCGGCATCTCCATTAGCATGGCGGGCTACCGTGATGTCGAGATTCCCCTTGCGCGTATCCAGGGCGGCACCGCCATAACCGCGCCCACGCGTCCGCTTTCCGACGGCGAGCCGTACTTCCGCCAGCTCACATTCGACGAATGGGACATCCAGTACGCTGAAGCCACGTTCGTGACATTGCCGAAGGACGACACGGCAAACGAGCAGCCCGATACGCACGCCTTTACCGTGCAGGCACATCTGCCACAGGGTGGACAGGCAACGCTGCGCATCAACAAAGTGACGCCTGCCGCGGGCAGCTCACCCGAAACCTTCACGCAGATTGGCCAAGTCAAGGCCAGCGCATCGGGTGCGGATAATCTGGCAACGTTCACGCTTGAAGACACGTTCCTCGATGCAGCTTCGGGCCTTCTGGAAGAAGGGTGCAAGCTGCGCTTTGTCCTCGACTACCAGGGCAAAACCTACACGCTCTCATCCCCTATGGCCGTTGTTACCGCGCCGGCGGCAAAGGCGGAATCCGGATCGACCACTATCGTCCCCACTACCATGGACCAAGAGATCACTCCGTTTGATTTCCCGGCGGCGTTTCCCGGCATCGGCGGCAATAAGTTCACGTGCTGGATGCCCACATTTCCCATTCTGTTCGATTTCTCGTTTGCTGGATACGTGCTGTTTGGCGGAGGGTACAAACCAGCTAGCTATATGAACGATTCGGGCAACCCTGATCCGGAATACTGGAAGAAATCGCCGCGTGAGTCGGGCGCCAAGCAGGCAAACCGCTACCTCGACGAGATGGAGGGGAAGTGGAATCAGTACAAGAGGATGAGTGCCGGTTCGGGCACCGATCCAAGAAACACCAAGCTCCTTCGCCACCATTGCACGCCGCTGTTCACGATGGATATCGCCACACAGCTGTACGGCTCGCTCGCCTACGATTGGGTGGGCAAAACCTGGGGTAACAACAACGACCCCGCATACGGCAATATTAAGGCCCTCTTCCAGGTAAGAACCGACCTCAATTGGACCGAGCAGTTTACCCTAGGACCGGTGCCATTTTTCCTAAACGTCAACCCCTGGGTGCTGGCAAAACTGGCGCTCGCCGTGGGTGCCCACACGCACGGCAGCGGCGCGGCGTTTTTTAAAAACATTTCGCTCGACTATTCAAACACGTCGGGCTCGTTCACCATCCAGATCGGGCTTGCCGTCACCTTTGGCGCCGGCGTTGCAGGCGTCGCTTCGTCTGCCGTGCGCGGCGCCGCATCCCTCACGCTGTTCATTGGGTACGAAAAGGCAAATGGACACCAGCTTCCGCGACTGCGTGTAGGTGCAGACGTCGATGTCGATGTAATACTCCAGTTCGTAATGTTCAAGTGGACCACCAAGGCTTGGTCGGGGTCGTGGCCCACACTCATCGATTCGTGGAATATGTCGGTGAACAATGGCGACCAGTATGTGCTCCAGCGCTCTGAGCTCGCATTGGATGGAGATACGCCTTATACGCTGGATGCCTGCTTCGGCTCGGCCGGCAACATTGAGGCGGGCGGCGTGCCGCAATTTATCGCATCGGCCACCATCGTCACCAACGCCGAACTGCTCGCACGCGCCGAGGTTAAGGCCGCTGCCGTAAACGCCGCGCCTGTCGTGCGCGATTGGGATCGGGCGGTCACGCGCATTGAGCTCGAGGCGGATGCAGAAAGCGACGACACGGGACAGATCGAGCATTTCGTCCATGCACTGATAGAGAACGACGAAAACGCCGCGCCGATGTATGAGTACACCTACATCGGTCAGGCAACGAACACCGTTGCCGACCCGAACGCCGATTCTGCCGGCGTGTCGGAGGACGAGCGTGGCGGCATCAAGCCCTCGAGCGACAACGTGCTGTTTGCTGGCGTGCTCAGCGAAGCCCACATGAAGCTGGCAATGATTGCCGGCGTAGAATGCCTGTTCCGTATCGCCTCGGTGCGCTACGGCGACAATGGTCGCTCGCGCCTGGTGGTACACACAAAGGCAAACGGGACGTGGTCCGCTCCCACGCCTGTAGACTTTCCCCTTGGGTTTGGCGAGGGCGACGTGGAGCGCGACAGCATATACGATTACGACTTCGACGTAGTGGAATATACGGACGGAAGAGGAAACCAGGACGCCTACGTGCTGCTGGTCTCGGGCGAGCGCCCCGCCGGCGACAACACCCTTTTCGATACGGCGAGCACATCCGGCATACTGTCCGTTGTGCGCCTGCGCATAAGCAACGACGGAGTTCGCGTGATATCGCACACGTCGTGGCGCAGCATCTCGCGCGGCCGCCTTCAGGAGGATGGCTACCATTGCCTGCAGTGCCCACGCATCACGGTGGGCAAGACACTTGTCGACGGGCGCCTGTCGGGCGCTTACCTCCACCGCCGCGGGACCACCGCAGAAAAGGCGCTCGGCAGCGAGGCTGAGGTTGCGCTGGAGTGCTTTACCCTATGGTCGGACGTTTCGGGCGACAGCCTGACGTTCCGCCAAGTTCTCCGCTTTCCGCAAGCACCGTCGAGCATCGAGCTGGGTGAGCCCGAGAATATCAACGGCAAAATGGTGGTGCCCGTTGCATACGAGACCGCAGACGGTTGCGGCTGCGCATCGTACGCCGTGATCGGCCAGTCCATCGCGGGCTGGGGCGTTATGTCGCCAGATGCCACAGTACCCCACGCGGTGCCGTGGCCGCAGCACACGGGCTTTTTGGCAACTGTCAACGAGCAGCTGCAGCATGTTACGTGGACGCGAGGCGCATCGGCATTTGCAACGCAGCCCGTGGGTGCCGCAGGCTGTGGCCCGGCATCGTTTAGCGTAAGCAACAACGGCAGGTGCGTGCTCTATGTAGAGAACACCGATGGCAAGGTGGGACAAACCTACGACGAAGAAGGCAACCCGGTTGCAGTGATGGGCAAGCACTTCCGCATCTTCGCCAGCACCTTGGCGGGCGATCTGTTCACGGAGCCGTTTGTGATGTGCGAGCTGGACCATCCCGTCGATCAGATAACGACATTTTTGACGTCGGGAGGCATGCTCTCCGCGCTCGCCACGCACATTGTGAGCGCGGAGAAGAGCGAGGCAGAGCTGCACGACATCGAAGTGCCCTTGGTGGCGTGTGCCACTCCGACGGGCGCCGTTGCTACCTCGGGCGCGGTGGTGCCCGGAGCAGCAGGCGAATCCTTCATGGTCACGGTGCGAAACGACGGCAACACCTTACTGACCGCCGGCACGATCGATCTGTACCGAGAGGGCTCCAGCCAGCCGTTCTCCAGCGCATCCATCGGATTCGGAGTGAACGCACGCATGGCTTCGATCTACGATCCAGAGCTTGCCGAGGACGCTTCGGCCAACGATATGGCACACGTGAAGTACGCGCTCGAGACGCTGGGCGCACGTTTTGCAACGCACCCGCTGGTAGCCGACAACGGCAACGCCGTGCTGGCACCGGGTTGCACGGCACAGTTCCGTATGAGCTTCGCCATCCCCGAGAGTTGGAGCGACGAAGTGGGCAAACGCGTAACGCTGTATGCGAAGGCGCGTAATCTGGTGGCGCTCGATCCCGTAACGCTCGAAGAAATTCGACCGGGCGCGAACTCGGCGCTGGGTGCTGTACTGCATGAGCTCCACGTGCCCGACGCGGCATGCGAACGCTCAGAAGTTCAGGTCGGCGTATGCGACAGCGCGGACGCCACAGGGCTTCACGACGCCCCGATGACGGCGGACGGCGATGGTGGCTCAAGTGGCGGCGGTACTGACGAGGGCGGCGGCTCCGGCGGAAGCAGCTCCGGCAGTGGCAAGGACCACGGCAATAACAAGCGCTCCGGAAAAGCGGGCGCGCTTGCGGGCACGGGCGATGCCAACGTTCCCCTCACGGCAGCCGCTGCAGCACTCGCCGCGGCAGGCGCCGGCCTCGTCGCCTACAGTGCCCGCCGCACGGCGCTCGAGATCGACACCGCCAATGAGGCCAATTCGGATAGGCCTCGCTAGCTCCTAGTTACTTTTGTGAGAGACGTCGACTCGGCTCATCGAACATCAAATGGGCTGGTTCTGGATACCCAGAGCCAGCCCATTACGCATTAGATATCGTCAGAGGAGTCGAGTTCTGCCTCGAGCTTGGCACGGCGTCTTTTCGCCGTGAAAAACGTTGCGCACAGGCCAGCAAACGTGGCCGCGAAAATCGTCGCACCGCAGAACACGCCCGTGGCCAGGTTCGCCAACCAAAAGACGCTTTCGAGCGGTACGATCTGCGCCTCAGCGATACAGCGCATTGCGGCAATAACAAGCGCGAACGCGGCGCCGCTAAGACCGCTGAGAAGTAGGAAATATCCAACAGGAAGATGCTCGGTTTGCCCAAAACGATTGGTATCGACATAGCCCTTCCGCGTTTGCAGTCCTGCGCAAATCAACATCACGAGAACGAGCCACAAATACATGGCTGCCTCGAACGGCGTTGCAAAACCATGCGGCATTTCACTGGCGTCGCTGTGAACCCACGCAACCTGTCGAGCTATAAACTGGTAGAAAAATATCATCAACATGCCAAACGAAAGCAGCACGAAACCAATCTTGTAGATCTTCGCGCTCTCAGCCTCCAGGCGCTCATCCTTTGGGCCGGCATATTCACGCCACTTTTGCACGAGTTTTAAATCTTCAAATTTCATAGCGAACTCCTAAAGAGCGTTAGGGTCGACGTCGATCCCGTCTTCCCAAAACAGATCGTTCAACGTAACGCGTAGCGCTTTGCAGATCGCCACGCACAAATTGAGCGTGGGGTTGTAGCCGCCCGCCTCGATCAGGCCGATGGTCTGGCGCGTAACGCCCACGGCCTCGGCCAAGTCAGCTTGCGAAAGGCCAACCGCCGCGCGCGCCGCCTTCATGCGTAGGTTCTTTTTGCCCGGCATGGATTTCCTTTCGTAGTAATGGACAGATATCCGTTGCAACATGACAGAAATATATTGCATCCATCAGAAGATGTCAACTATATCTGTCATTATGAAAACCATATTCGTCATCGCCATGCGGACATTACAACTTCGGTTCACTATTCAAACTTACTCGGACAGAACCGACTCGGTTTTGTCCGAGTAAACTCGAGCATAAACTGATTCATGCGATACAATTAACTCGGACAAAACCGAGTCGGAAGGAACCGAGTAAGTGGAATTCATTGGCAGGGAGCGTGAACTCGCCCGTATTAAGAAAACGCTCAAAGCACCCGAGCAGCGCAATGTTCTCATTTACGGCAGGCGTCGCGTCGGAAAAAGTGAGCTCATCAAGCAGGCGCTAACGGATTTGTCAGACGTCGCAACGGTCTATTACGAGTGCCGCCAAACCTCCGAGGCAGACAACCTCGAGAGTCTGTCCGTCCTTGTTGCTGAAGCGCTGAGCTTTCCTCCGCTCGCCTTCACAGGCATCCGCGAGCTCATCGAATTTCTGTTTGCCCAAGCCAAAGACAAGAACATTACCCTCGTTCTCGACGAATACCCCTACTTGAGAGATGCGGTTAAAGGCTTAGACAGCATTCTTCAGACCTCAATCGACGCCCACAGGGAAGACTCACGTTTAAACATTGTCCTGTGCGGCTCCTACGTTGAGATTATGAAATCCCTCATCGAGCATGAAAGCCCCCTCTACGGGCGAATTGATCTCGCACTTGAGCTTAAGCCCATGGATTACTTTGACGCTGCGAAGTTCTATCCCGCGTTCTCGCCCGAGGACAAGGTGCGGCTCTATAGCGTTTTTGGCGGCATCCCCTTTTACAATCGCCTCATCGATCAATCCCAAAGCGTACGCGACAACATCATCGAGCTCGTCACGGAACCTGGCGCCCGCTTAGAAAGCGAGGTGCCGTCCTATCTCAACGCCGAGATCTCGAAGATGACCAACGCCAACGAAGTTTTCGGGGCTCTCGCACAAGGTTACTCCCGTTGGGGGGACGTGCTGGCACAGTCGCACGTCTCGAGCGGTCCGGCCATGGCAGACGTGCTCGACAAGCTCATGTCACTCGAAATCGTCCAAAAGCGTGCACCCATCAACGACCCTACGAACAAGCGCAAGTCTGGCTACTTTGTAGTGGATCCGCTTTCGCTCTTTTACTATCGCTATGTTTTCCGCAATGCCTCAGCACGTCAGCTGCTCGACCCGGAAGTCTTCTATGATCGTCACGTCTCCCAAGACTTCGAGGAAAACTACGTTCCTCATATGTTCGAGGAGATCTGCCGTCAATACCTCGTGCGGCAGAACAGGACCGGCAAGATCGAACCGGCTTTCGACGCCATAGGCAAGTACTGGTACGACGATCCCGCAAACAAAACGAGCGGCGAATTCGATGTGGTAACGCAAGACCCCGAGGGCTACGCATTCTACGAAGCAAAGTTCCGCAAATCCCCCGTCACGCAAAAAATGGTCGACGAGGAAATCACCCAAGTCGAGGCAACGGGGCTCAAGTGCCATCGCTATGGATTCTTCTCCCGTTCGGGCTTCGAAGCTGGCGAAAGCGATCGAACCGTCTTCATCGACCTGCCGCAGATGTTTGGATAGGACAGGACAGGTCCCTCCCGCATTCCAAGCATTCATTATCTAATCGAACGATTGTTCGATGGATTTCGTGTTGGTTGGAATCGTCTGTGGGCTGGGCTATGCTACCTTGACTATCTATATGACTTAAACGCAGCAAAGGAGCACCGAGAGAGCGAGTATGGCAAAAAACACCGCAAACTATGGTAACGACAGTATCCGCCAGCTCAAGGACGAGGAGCGCGTACGCCTGCGCCCCGCCGTCATCTTTGGCTCGGACGGGCTCGACGGCTGCGCACATGCCGCCTTCGAGATCCTGTCCAACGCCGTTGACGAGGCGCGCCAGGGCTACGGCAAGCTCATCACCCTTACCGCCTTTCGCGATGGCTCCATTCAGGTAGAGGACAATGGCCGTGGCTGCCCGCTCGACTGGAACCCTTCCGAGAAGCGTTTTAACTGGGAGCTCGTCTTTTGCGAGCTCTACGCCGGCGGCAAGTACAACAACAACCAGGGCGGCGACTACGACTTCTCGCTCGGTACCAACGGCCTGGGTTCGTGCGCGACCCAGTACGCCTCCGAGTACATGGACGTCACGGTTTGGCGCGACGGCAACAAGTACTCCCTGCACTTTAAGAAGGGCAAGGTTGTCGGCGCCAAGAAGAAGGCACTCGAGATTGAGCCCAGCGACGAGAACCGCACCGGCACCACCATCAAGTGGCGCCCCGATCTTGAGGTCTTTACCTCCATCAGCATTCCCCACGATTGGTATCGCGAGACCATGCGCCGCCAGGCCGTGGTCAACGCCAACGTGACCTTCCGCCTGCGCATCGAAGGCGACGATGGCGAGTTTTCCGAAGAGGACTTTTGCTATCCCAAGGGCATCGAAGACTACGTGCTCGAGAAGGTCGGTACCGACTACCTCACCGAACCCTTCTTTATCGAGGCCGACCGTCGCGGTCGCGACCGCGAAGACCTGCCCGACTACAACGTAAAAATCACCGCATGCATGTGCTTCTCTCGCACCTTCATGATGCAGGAGTACTACCACAACTCATCGTGGCTCGAGAACGGCGGCTCACCCGAGAAGGCGGCCCGTAGCGCTCTGACCAGCGCCATCGATGCCTACATTAAGCAACAGGGCAAATACAACAAAAACGAAAGCGGCATTAAGTGGCAGGACGTCCAGGACTGTCTGGTGCTGGTAACCAACTGCTTCTCCACCCAGACGTCCTACGAGAACCAGACCAAGAAGGCCATCAATAACCGCTTTATCCAGCAGGCCATGACGGCATTCTTTAAGGAGCGCCTCTCAACCTACCTGATCGAGAACAAAGATGCCGCCAACAAGATCATGGAGCAGGTGCTCATCAACAAGCGCTCACGCGAGAACGCCGAAAAGACGCGCCAGAGCATCAAGACCAACCTGCAGCAGAAGACCGACATGGCCAACCGCGTGCAGAAGTTCATCGACTGCCGCTCCAAGGACAAGAGTCGCCGCGAGATCTACATCGTAGAGGGCGACTCGGCAGCAGGCGCCATTCGCACGTCGCGCGATGCCGAGTTCCAGGGCGTCATGCCCGTCCGAGGCAAAATCCTCAACTGCCTGAAGGAGGACTACCCGCGCATCTTTAAGTCCGACATCATCATGGACCTCATGCGCGTGCTGGGCTGCGGCGTGGAGATCAAGGACAAGCGGATCAAGAACCTTGGTGCCTTCGACCTGGACAACCTCAACTGGAACAAGGTCATCATCTGTACGGACGCCGACGTCGACGGTTACCACATCCGCACGCTCGTGCTCACCATGCTCTACCGCCTGGTGCCCACACTTATCGACGAGGGTTACGTGTATATCGCCGAGTCGCCGCTCTACGAGATCAACTGCAAAGAAAAGACCTACTTTGCCTACACCGAGCTCGAGAAGAACGGCATCCTCAAAGAGATCGGCGACCAAAAGTGCTCGATCAACCGCTCCAAGGGTCTTGGTGAGAACGACCCGGACATGATGTGGCTCACCACCATGAACCCCGAGACGCGTCGCCTGATCAAGGTGGAGCCCGAGGACGTCGCCAAGATGGAAACCATGTTCAACCTGTTGCTGGGCAACGACGAGGCGGGCCGCAAGCGCCATATCTCCGAGCACGGCAAGGAGTACCTGGACCAGCTGGACCTGCAATAGCAGCAAATCGATAACGACGGCCCATAAGAAGTTCAAGAGGAAATCGTGGCAAAGAAGAAGACGAAGAACCAGCCAAAGAAAAAGCAGGTCAACGCCGAAAACGTCATCGGCCTGCACTCCGAGGTCACCGACCAGCCGATCACGCAGACGCTCGAGGTCAACTACATGCCCTACGCCATGAGCGTCAACGTCTCGCGTGCGTTCCCCGAGATCGACGGTTTTAAGCCCTCGCACCGCAAGCTGCTCTACACCATGTACAAGATGGGTCTGCTCAAGGGCGAGCGCCAGAAGAGCGCCAACATCGTGGGTCAGACCATGAAGCTCAACCCGCACGGCGACGCCGCGATCTACGAGACGATGGTGCGCCTGGCGACGGGCAACGAAGCGCTGCTTGCCCCCTTCGTAGAGTCGAAGGGCAACTTTGGCAAGTACTATTCGGGCGACCTGAGCTACGCCGCCTCGCGTTATACCGAGGCCAAGCTCTCCCCCATCAGCGCCGAGATCTTCAAGGACATCGACAAGGATCCGGTCGACTTCGTCGACAGCTACGACGGCGCCATGAAGGAGCCGCGCCTGCTGCCCACCACGTTTCCCAACATCCTTGTCTCGGCCAATAAGGGCATCGGCGTCGCCATGGCATCCGACATCTGCGGCTTCAACCTCAACGAGGTCTGTACTGCCACCATGCACTACCTGCAGGATCCCGACTGCGACCTGCTCGAGTACATGCCCATGCCCGACTTCTCGACCGGCGGCGAGATTATCTACCGTCGCGAGGAGATGGAGAAGATCATCGAGACCGGCCTTGGCAGCTTCCAGATTCGCTCCCGCTGGCGCTGGATTCCCGAAGAGCGCATCATCGAGGTGTACGAGATTCCCTACACCACCAAGACCGATGTCATCATCGAGCGCATCGTCAAGCTCTCCAAGGAGGGCAAGGTCAAGGAGATCGCCGACATCCGCGATGAGACCGACCTTTCGGGTCTGCGCATCGCCATCGACCTTAAGCGCGGCGTCGACCCCGACAAGCTCATGGCCAAGCTCTATCGCTCGACCACGCTGCAGGATTCGTTCTCGTGCAACTTCAACGTGCTGGTCGATGGTTACCCTCGCGTTATGGGCGTGCGCCAGATTCTGCACGAGTGGGTCAAGTGGCGTATTGAGTCCACGCGTCGCCGCATTAACTTTGACCTGGGCAAAAAGTCCGAGCGCCTGCACCTGCTGCACGGCCTCGAGGCGATCTTGCTCGACATCGACAAGGCCATCGCCATCATCCGCGGCACCAAGCTCGAAGCCGAGGTCGTGCCCAACCTTATGAAGGGTTTCGACATCGACGAGACCCAGGCCGAGTTTGTTGCCGAGCTTAAGCTCCGCAACATCAACGAGGAGTACATCCTCAACCGCACCAAGGACATTGCCAAGCTTGAGGGCGAGATTGCCGAGCTTGAGGAGATCCTCTCCAGCGAGGAGAACATCAAGAAGGTCATCAGCGACGAGCTGGCCGCGGTCAACAAGAAGTACGTGATGCCGCGCCGCACGGGCAGGATCGAGCCCCACGAGGTCATCGAGGTAAGCCTGGAGCCCGAGGTCGAGGAGTACCCGGTTACCATCATGCTCTCGCGCGATGGCTATCTTAAGAAGATGACGGACCGCGTGCTCAAGAAGGCGACCACGCTCAAGTACAAGGACGGCGACAAACCCTTTATCGAGTTCCCGTCCTCCAACACCCACGAGTTGCTGGTCTTTACCAACAAGAGCCAGGTGTACAAGTGCAAGGTTGCGGCGTTTGAGGATACCAAGTCGGCCCAGCTGGGCTCGTACCTGCCGACCGATCTTGAGATGGAACCCGACGAGAGCGTCATCTGGGTCATCGACCCCGAGGACTACAAGGCCGACGTGTTGTTCGTCTTTGAGAACGGCCGCGTGGTGCGCGTCGCGCTTTCTGGATACGTCACCAAGACCAACCGCAAACGCCTCAAGAACGCCATCTACGGCGGCAGCAAGCTGCTGTATGCCCAGGTGCTCAACACAGATCGTGACATCGCGCTGGTCTCGAGCGACTATCGCCTGATGAACTTCAACACGTCGCTGCTCAAGACCAAGACGACCACCAACACGCAGGGCGTCCAAGCCTTTACGGCCAAGAAGGGCCGCTCGGTCACCACCGTCGGCACAACCGAGGAGATTCTTGGCGCCGGCGTCTCGGCCGAGAAGTTCACCGCGCAGAGCCTCCCCTCAGCCGGTGCCCTCATGAAGGAAAACGACATGCCGAGCCTGTTTGACTAAAACAACGGCAGCCAAACCGTCATGGTTTTACAATGCAGCGGGGCCCGGAGCGCAGCAACATCGCGCTCCGGGCCCCGCTCGTTGCAACGTAGTCGGAATAATAGGAATCCCCGTTTTTCACTCCTGCAATCCCGCGGCACAAGACATGTTAAACCGTTAGCAAAACTTGCAAAAATTAGCAAAAGTTGCAAAAAGTAGCAAAACCTGCAAAGGGGCCACCATGGATCGCAGCAAATGTCTCCGCCATGCCAGGCATGCTCGAAGATATTATCGAGCGAACCAAAGAAGCGGCAGATAGCTACCTTTCACAGTCTCACGCGCGCATGAACGGCGTTCAAATTGGTCCAGTGGGCATCAATTGGACATATGTTCAAGAAGCCCAGGGCAACTGGCGCACGTGCATGAATGGCATCTTCAGGCAACTCGAGAAGCATGGCATCGGGCTTCTCTCGAAACGACCTATCGGGAGCTTTCCGATAAAGACATTGAGTTTTTGCTCGCGATGCTGCCCGATTCTGGCCCCAGCAGGACCTCGGAGATAGCCAAACGCATGGGCGTCGCCAGCAACTACGCAAGCCAATACAAACGCCGCCTCCTCGAGGACGGCGTTATCGGGGAACGTGGACGTGGCCTCGTCGGCTTTGACATACCCGCGTTCAGGGAGTTCCTGAGCGAGAAAGTCTCCTAGCACGCGGAGATTGTCCACAAGGGCAACGGTGCATGGCAATCAACGATTCACCCGGCAAGGACGGCAAGTACTTCCAATAACGCTGATTGCCATGCGTTCTTCTTGTCCTTAGGCGAGCTTGCGAGCGAGCTCTCGCACCTCTTCCAACTTGGGCGACGATGCCATGCTGTCGCGCTCGGTCATACCGCTGATGGTGACAATGCCCTGGTCCTCCCACTTGCAGTACGCGCAGGTCGACTTGTACATAGCGATCGCCGCATCATAGACGCCCTCGCTGTGGCTATCGAGCAAAAGGGCCGTCTTGGTGAACGGGAAGCCCGTGGCACCGAAGGCGTACAGGCGGTCGATGGCGGCCTTCTCCTGCGCGGTGATATCAAACCAGTAGATGGGCGAAGCGAAGACAACCATGTCGGCGCCTTTCAGCGGCTCAATCACGTTGGCCATGTCATCCTTCTGCACACAGGTGCCCTCATGGGTAAAGCAGTACTGGCATCCCAGACAACCAGCGATCTTCTTGCTGGCAACGCGGATGACCTCGACTGTATGGCCGGCCTCGCGCGCGGTCTCGGCAAACGCCTCGACCATGGTGTCGGTATTGGCGCCCTTGCGCGGGCTACCACTCAATACAACGATATTCATAGAAATCTCCCTCCTTCATGCCGCGGGCGCACGGCACACATTTCGTTGTAACCAAAACAGATGGAGCTATTCAGTCGTCCGCAAACCACATCTCTCGTTCGTGCTCTCTAGACAAGGCGCAAACGGTGCTGCACCCCCCCCTGTCGCGCTATATCCCTACGTAGTGTTCAGAATCCCTGCTCACCGAGCAGCACCACGCGAGGTCTAGAACGAGTACGCTTTCCCGGGTGCAGGGCTCATGCCCTATGCAGGAGATGAGGACCTTCGGGAACACGTCCCCGATGGACAGAAGCGACGCGAGCTCCCCCTCGAGCATCAAGTTGATGCTCATATCGCCTCTCACATACACTCTCCTTCCCGGTTTCGAAACTCGAATTTATTTAAAGTTTCGAAACCGGGAAAGCAATATACAAAAGGATGTGTCGAGAAACGAATCCCAGCCATGTCATGTCGGCAGCGACGAAGGGCGCGTCCGCGCGTGCCACAATGCGGCCATCAGAGATGAAAACACAGTCCCCGTCGGGTAGTCGTGGGCGTGCGCTAGTCCGCATCAGTAACCTGCCTCCTTGGTTGTCCCTTCTCTGCATGGTCATCTACATAAAGGAGGAACCAACCATGCAGATCAGCGTGTCGTCCACCCTGACCGTATATCACGACGGTCAATTCTGGGTCGGGCTGGCGGAGCACGTCGAGGGCGGAAGGTATGGCGTCGCCCGCATCGTCTTCGGCGCGGAGCCGTCCGATGAGGAGATTCTGCGATTCGTTACAAGCGAATGGGAGAAGCTCTCGTTCTTCGGCGACAAGGCCACTGAAACAAGCAAGCCCGCGAAGAACCCCAAGCGGCGCGCTCGCGAGGCAGCGAAAGCCCTTAAACGGCCCGCGGTGAGCACCAAGGCACAACAGGCGCTCGCGGCACAGCGGGAAGCGATGAAGCGGGAGTCGGCTCAAGCAAGAAGCCGACGCCGTGTGGAAAAGGCTGATGCGCGCTACGAACAGAGAAAACTGAAGCGCAAGCAGAAACATCGCGGGCATTGATCGCTATTTGCAGCAAGGCAAACCATATACAGCAGCGGCGCCAGTTCCACTTGAAGCCGACGCCGCGTAGGCGCTGATGGTGACGGCTATGCACGGGCACGGGCGCGCCACCGCACTTCACAGCTTGTTTCTCAAGTATTTGGGACGTACACGCGGCGTTCAATAATGCGGAGCGACTCCGCATGGCTCGGGATTGAGCTGAGGCGCCCTACTTCTCGCCCTCCAGCAGGCCCACGATGCGGTCGATGTCGACGGCGAAGCGGGGCCTTCCCTCGCGCTCGTAGCGGTCGAGGTATGCCTGGCACTCGGAGACAATGCGCTTGGTGTTGCCGTCGATGATGCGCTGGAGCGTCTCGTAGTAGGCCGAGCCCTCGGTCCTGAAGCGGCGCTGGTAGGCCTTGGTTATGGGGAACATCTTGATGTAGTGGATGCCGTGGCGGCAGCCGGGGCGCGTCGTGGGGCGGGGTGGTAACGCAAAGTACTGGTCTTTGGGCACGTTAGGGGCGATGTTGGAACGCAGCGGCACGGCGAAGTCCCTGCGCTTCCCGCGGAAACGCAGCCTCACCACCACGATGCAGGGGCGATTGTGCTTAAGCATGAGCTCGCGGTCGCCCTCGACGAGGTCGAAGAAGTCCTGGGAGATGGATACGATCTTCATCGGTTACGCCCCCCTTCATACGAAGCGGGGCCCGCATCGCTGCAGGCCCCTACAGGTGGGCGATATTCTACGCCTTGCGGCACCCCGTCGCCCACGGAGGTTAAACGTACACGTAAGCCGTACTCTGAAAGCCGCGGCTTCCGGCAAGGAGTTTATACCACGAAAGGTCACTTTCAATGCACATAGCTCGCAAAATAACACTCGCTGGGCCGTCACCCCTGGCAGTTACCCTCCAATCTTCATTGGAGTCAGCAGGTCAATTCATACAGTTATGGGGGTGTATCCTAAAGGGAATCAAATTTACACCCCCATAACTAAGGAATTTTCTATTCCCACTCAATGACTAGAGCCCTGGTGTAATTGGCTGGATCACCGTTCCGGGAACCGGTATCGACCTACCTGTCCGTCAAGCTCCTTCTTCAGCTCCAGCCTTGTATCTGACTCGCGCCGCTATAAGCGAAAACCGAAGAGATGCGTCTTAGCCAGGAAAATGAGGTTAGCCTTATCTTACTGCATGATTCGTGTGTTATAGTTAGATGGCTCTAACTGTTTGGGGGCGATAGCCATGCACGAACGCAAGGGCTTCTGGGACAAGAATGCCGGTCGGTACGACCGTTTCATGCGAAAGGACCGGGCGGCGTATGAGAAGATGTATGGGCTTATCCGGCCGGTAGTGAAAGCAAAAACCGTACTGGAGGTTGCCACCGGCACGGGGCTTATCGC
This sequence comes from uncultured Collinsella sp., assembly GCA_900554645.1. Lineage (GTDB taxonomy): Bacteria > Actinomycetota > Coriobacteriia > Coriobacteriales > Coriobacteriaceae > Collinsella. Next base: position 29,850 of record USIE01000016.1, read on the forward strand.
AAAGAACATCGTGAATGCGGCGGCGCGCATCGAGGCTACAGACGCTTCTGCAGAGATGATCCTTGAAGCAAAGCGGGACAATCAATCCGCAAAGCTGCACTTTTCCGTACAAGATATGTTCCGCCTGCCCTATGCACAGAAGTCCTTCGAAGTGGTGATCGCGTCCAACGCGCTTCACATAGTGCCGCATCCGGAAAAGGCCCTGCAAGAAATCAGGCGGGTGCTGAAGGACGACGGTGTGCTCATCGCGCCAACCTTCACCCACGCGGGGAACTCGGTTCCCGGCAAGGCAAAAGCCTTTTTCATGAGTATGGCGGGATTCCCCCTCCATAGCAGGTGGACAAGCGAGGAATACCTGTGTTTCCTGTGTCAAAACGGCTGGTCGGTGCAGAAAAGCGCGGTGCTGAAGGCCTCGTTCCCGTTGACCTATGCGGAATGCACGAAATCGGAGGGGCCAGATGTCGTTCTTTGAAAACACCCGCAAGCCCGTGGGCCTCGGCGGAATACTTATGGTTGCCATGATGAATCTGGGCCACGGCCCTGTGGCGCGGTGGGGACTTCGATTTTTACGACTTGCGCCAAACGCCAAGGTGCTGGATTGCGGCTGCGGCGGCGGGGCGAACATAAAACGGCTGCTGGAAAAATGCCCGCATGGCGTCGTCAAGGGCATCGACTATTCGCCCGTCAGCGTGGAGAAGGCTAGAAAGCTCAACCGAGTTGCAATTCAGGAGGGGCGTTGCGCCGTTCTGCAAGGCAGTGTGGCGGATATGGTGTTTGAGGATAGCTACTTCGATGCTGCCACGGCCTTTGAGACCGTCTATTTTTGGCCCGATTTGCCCCGATGCTTCCGTGAGGTCTGGCGGGTGCTGAAGCCGGGCGGGACAATTCTTATCTACAACGAGAGCAATGGCGATACGGACAAGGACGAGAGGTGGACGCAGATCATCGGCGGCATGACCATCTACAAGGACATTGAATTAAAGGCATGTCTGGAGCAGGCGGGTTTTCACGAGGTGCAGATACACAAAAAGAAAAAGTGGCTCTGCGTCACGGCGCGGAAGTAAGGGCATCAAGCACGGATATTTTTGCATCCATCCTGCACATGGCGATAGGCATGACGGTCATAGCGGCTATGCTGGCGGCAATTATGACAGTTTTTATTCACTGAGGAAGAAACCTATGAAATGTAAAATTGAGAAAAACACCGTGCAGGAAACGCTGATCCTCCCGCTGTATTCCCGGAAGCTGTGTACGGAGTTGTACCCGAACCTTTACAAGGATGAAACGGCGGTTCGCCTGCTCGGCCAGATCGACTACGACTTTTCAGAGACAGAGAAAAACTCCCGCAGCCTGATGCAGCGCTTTGGTGCGCTGGAGGTGGCCATGCGGCAGAGTGATCTTGCTTTCGAGGTGCGGGATTACCTGAAAGGCCACCCCAATGCGGCGGTGGTCAATCTGGGCTGTGGGCTGGACAACACCGGCAGAACCTGCGACAACGGTAGATGCAGGATCTACAATCTGGACTTCCCGGATGTGATTGCCTTGCGGCAGCAGCTACTGCCCGCCGAGGATCGAGAACAAAATATCCCCTGCGACCTGAAAGACACCGCATGGTTTGGCAAAATCGATGCCTCCGGCGGGGCGGTACTCTTTGCCTCCGGGGTATTCTATTACTTTCTGACCCAGCAGGTCCGGGAACTGGTGCGGGAGATGGCGGACGCTTTCCCCGGCGGTGTGCTGGTCTTTGATGCTGCCAATCGGACGGCAGTAAAGATGATCGCAAAAACATGGCTTAAGACTGCAAAAATCAAGGATGTTGGGGCATATTTTGCGGTTTCGGATGCCGCCAAGGAAATCGGCGCGTGGGACAGCCGTCTGCAGGTCACAAGTCGCGGCTATATGCTGGGTTACAACGATTTGAGAGACCCTTCTGTCAGCGGCTTTTTCCGGTTTCTCGCAAGGGTCGGTGACAACGGGATGAAAATGCAAATCGTGAAAATAAGATTTTAAGAGACAAAAATGCAAAAGACGAGCGCTTCTTGCCGCCCAATTGGCAAGAAGCGCTCGTCTTTTCTTAACGCGTTGTATGGCGGAGAGAGCGC
>USIE01000017.1 GCA_900554645.1 uncultured Collinsella sp.
CTGCTCTACAGTCCTGCGCAAGACGGAAAGCACATTAAGTGCTTTCCTTTGCGTGCGGAACTCGCGACAAACTTAATCGCCCCGCCCGGCGGGCGAGCTGCGGAAACTCGGTCGATCCAGAGCAATATCGGCGGAACGGAATTCTGGCTGATGAACTGTTCGCGACAAAGACTCGATAGTTAGCCCCCTCTATGCCCTTTTATAAGTTGCGGTGAAATAGGGACTGAATTTGGGGTTGAATCGTTTAAACAGTCCTTATTTCACCGCAACTTCGGGTGGAGAGATGAAAAAAGGCGGGGGCTCCGGGTGGAGTCCTCGCCTTTTGTACAGGGGGCGATGTTAATCGCTAGCCGTGGAATTAGACCAGGCGGGCGTTGATCGTCTTGGCGATCTCGATGGCGTCGGTGGAACCCTTGACGGTGGCACGGAAGTCCTCGTCCATGAGCGCCTCGGCGACCTTGGACAGGATCTTGAGGTGCGTAGTGCCGGCCTGGGCACCGGGGATGAGCAGGGCGATAGCCACGTTGACGGGAGCGCCGTCCATGGTGTCCCAACCGGTCACGCCGGACTCGTCCTTAACGACGATGACGGCAGCCTCGGTAATGGCGTCGGACTTGGCATGCGGGATGGCGAAGCCCTCCATCATGCCCGTGGTGCCCTCGGCCTCGCGGGCCAGGAAGGCGTTCATCACGGCGTCGGCGTCGCTGGCGATACCGACCTTGACGGCCTGGTTGGAAACGAAGCTCAGAGCCTCGTCACGAGAAGCGAAGTCCTCGGCGACAAAGACATTCTCGACCTTCACGAAGTCGGCAGCCTCGGCCTTGGGGGCCTCGACGGCAGCGGCCTTGGGAGCCTCAACCGGCTTGGCTGCAGGAGCGGCCTTCTGGTTCTTCTCGAAGTCGTACTTCTTGAAGGCCACGAACAGGATGCCACCGACCACAGCGCCGATGAGGATCGCGAGGACCCAAAGCGGACCGTTCTCGACAACGGGCAGGACCAGGAAGCCACCGTGAGGCGCCGGATCGTGAACGTTGAACATAATGGTCAGGATCGAAGCGATAGAGGAACCGAGCATCATGATGGGCATGACGGGCCAGATGTTCTTAGTCATGAACGGAATGGCGCCCTCGGTGATGTGGGTGCAACCAAGGATGAGGTTGACGACACCGGCGTCATGGTCCTCCTGGCTGAAGTACTTCTTGCCGACAACGACGGCGAAGGTGGTGATCAGCGGCGGAACGATGCAGGCGGCGGAGACGGCAGCCATGAAGTTGGTGCCGAAGTTGTAGGTATCGGTGCCAACACCGGCGGCCAGTGCCTCGGTGAGCATAGCGGTACCGGTAACGTAAGCAGCCTTGTTGACCGGGCCGCCCATGTCAAAGGCGCACATGCAGCCGATGGCAAGACCCAGGACAACGGCGCCAGAGGCGGACAGGCCCTTGAGGAAGTCCATCATGGCGGTGTTGATGGCAGCCATGGGGCCGGAAATGCCAAGCATGACCAGACCGACGATGGCGGTCGAGAACAGCGGGTACAGGAAGATAGCCTTGAGGCCGTCCAGGTTCTTGGGCAGACCGGCAAAGACCTTCTCGAGCAGCAGGATGACATAACCGGCGAGGAAGCCACCGACGATGCCGCCCAGGAAGCCGAAGCCCACGCCGGCGCCACCGGCGTCGATCATGCCGGTCTCGGCGTTAACAGGCAGGCCCTGGATGGCGATCATACCGGCAACAAAGCCGGGGACGAGCGCCGGGCGCTTGCCGATGGACTCGGCGATGTAGGCGGAAAGCACCGGAACCATGAGGTTCATGGCGATGCCGCCGATGATCTTGAGCATCGCAGCAAAGCTGTTGTAGTCAGACGCCGTCGAATCGAAGGACGTAATGCCCCACAGGAACGAAACGGCGGTCAGAACACCACCAGCAACGACGAAGACCAGCATGTGGCTGACGCCGTTCATAAGGTGCTTGTAGATGATGTGGCCGATGGACTCCTTCTCCTCGACCTCGTCCTCGACATCGGCAGCGGCTGCAACCGTGCTGTCGCCCTTGGCGGCGAGTGCGCGGTCAATCAGCTTACCGGCGGCCTCAACGGACAGGGCCTTGGAAACACCAACGGAAACCATGGGCTTGCCGGCGAAACGCTCAGCCTGAACATCCTTGTCGGCTGCAACGACGACGGCCTTGGCACCAGCGATCTCACTCTTGGTGAGCTCGTTCTCGACACCGACCTGGCCATGAGTCTCGACCTTAATGGTCAGACCGCGCTCGGCAGCTGCCTTCTCCAGCGCCTCCTTCGCCATGAAGGTGTGCGCAATGCCGGTCGGGCAACCGGTCGCGGCGATGATGTCAAACTTAGCCATGTGTCCCTCCTTCTTGAGTACAGCGCCCGCGGGCGCTCCCCTACACGCGCTTCGATGCGCGTTTTTCCACAACTGAAAGATACCAACCTACCGTCCGCGTGAGAAGAGACAAGGTGCAATTCTCCGGTGAAAGGTTCTTTCATAACCGTAAACGGTAAGTGAAAGTTTACCATCAACACTTGAAACGGCAAGGTGTATCTTGTAATTGAAAATGCCCGTATACTATGGCATTGCGAATCAAATTAGATTTTCATGCCAACCAGGAGCCATCCATGACCGATAGTAGCAAGAGCGCACTTTCCCTCATTAGCACCCATCAGGGATACAGCGAATCCGAGCAGCGCATTGTCGACTATATATTGGAGCACCAGTCCGAGGCTCCACGCCTCACGGCGGCTCAGCTCTCACGCGCCGCCACCACGTCCGAAGCGACCGTTTCGCGCTTCTGCCGCAAGCTGGGCTTTGGTAGCTTCCGCAGCTTTCAGTTTTCGTTGGCGAGGGATTTGGAAAGCCAGCGCAACGAAGGCCTGACCGACGAGGTCTCGCTCGACAATATGGAGCAGAGCCTCAAGAACATCCTGGCTGCCAAGGTGAGCGAGCTTAATGCGACCATCGACGGGATCGACCACGATACGCTGGCGGCTGTTGTGCATGCCCTTAAGCATGCAGGGGTTATTGAGTTTGCGGCTGTGGGCAATACGAACGCGGTCGCGCTCGATGCGACGTTTAAGTTTTCGCAGCTGGGCCTGCGCTGCATGGCGAGCACCATTAGCGAGACATCAATCGGCTTTGCGCTCACGTTGCGCCCGGGTGACGTTATCGTGCTCATCTCAAACTCTGGCAAATCGCGCCGACTGAATCGCATGGCAAAAGCGGCTCGCGACTGCGGCGCAACCGTAGTCGTCATCAGCAGCGACAGCAAATCCCCACTCGCGCGCCTGGCAGACTACACTTTTAATACCGTCAACCACGAAGCGCTACTGACGACGGGCGACTTTGCGTTCTCCAAGATCAGCGCCACGATGATCATCGAAGTCATCTACAACTTCCTGCTGCCCGAGATTGAAGACGCTCGCGAACATATCAGCTACTACGAGGAGCTCATCCAGCCGGATAAAGTCGTTGAGTAAAACGCGTAGTGGGACAAAAATTTCAGTCGATTTTGTCCCACCAACACCGCTGATACGACCTAACCTCGAGCTTCTTCGAGCATCTGCTTTGCGTGGGCCAAGCTTGCCTCGGACTGATCGCCGCTCAGCATGCGGGCGATCTCGGCGATACGCGCTTCGCCGGTTACCTCGTCCAAATGCGTCTGGGGAACATCGCCCGGTTCCTTGCTGACAACATAATGCTTGTCAGCCATGACGGCGACCTGCGCCAAGTGGGTTACGACAATCACCTGATGCGTAGCGGCGAGATCTGCCAGCACGCCCGCGAGTGCACGCGCCGTGGAGCCACCGACACCGGCATCGACCTCGTCAAACACCAGCGTATCGACACCGTCCGCGTTACCGAGGACAACCTTGCTTGCCAACATGACGCGGCTGAGCTCACCGCCCGACGCAATGCGGCGCAGGGGACGTGGCGTCAAGCCGGCACCGCTGCGGTATAGCAGCTCGTAGCTCGAAGGACCAACGGGCGTCCACTCAGCACGGGGAAGATCGCGCGACTCCCAGACGAGCTCGGCGCTGCCCATCTCCAGGCGAGCCATCTGGCGGCCCACCTCGTGGCAGAAGCGCGGAGCCGCCGTATTGCGGGCGCGCTTAAGTGCCTTGGCAGCGGCAAACAACTCGCGCTCGGCGCTCCCGAGTGCCTCGCGCGCCTTTTTGATCTGCTCATCGCCATCATCGACCAGGAACAGCAGCTCTTGCGAGCGATCGCGCATGGCAAAAACATCGTCCATGGTGGGGCCCCACTGACGCAACAGGCCCTTGAGGTCGGAATACCGCTCACGCATGCGAGCGAGCTCGCGCGGGTCGAAGGCGATGCCATCGCGATAGGCACGAAGCTCGTTCGCGCAATCCTCAAGGGAGATACAGGCATCCGAAAGTGCATCGGCAATGTCGCCGAGTTTGCGATCGACGGTAGCCATTCGGGAAAGCTCTGCCACGGCGCTGTTCACGGCATCGAGCGCTCCCCCTTCAGAGGCAAGCGATGCATGGGCATCGTTAGCCGTGGCAACCAGTACCTCGGCATGTTCGGAGCGCGGCAGCAGTTCCTCGAGTTCCTCATACTCACCCGGCTTGGGGTCGACCTCGCCGATGCGCTCGAGGGCAAAGCGCGCCTCCTCGACGCGGCTCCCCTGTGCACGCGAGGCCTCTTCGACACGTCGAACCTCCTTGGCGGCAGCGCGCGATGCTTTAAAGCAGACGCGGTACGCATCCAGCGCCTCGAGTGCCGGGCGCCCTGCCCATGCATCGACCATCGCAACGTGATGCGCCGGATCGAGCAAGCGCTGGTGCTCGTGCTGGCCGCACAGATCCATCATCACGCCAACGCGCTCCGAAAGCTCGCGCACGCTGGCGATGCGGCCGTCAATCTTCACGCGGCTGCGGCCCTCGGCAGAAAGGCTACGCTGGACCGTGAAACCCTCCGTGTCGTGTGGACCGTCGAACAGCCGCGCCTCAACGCTAGCAAGCGCCTCGCCCTCGCGCACCGTCGAAGAATCAGCGCGCTCGCCCAAAATAAGCTTGAGGGCCGAGAGCAGCGCGGTCTTGCCGGCGCCGGTTTCTCCGGTCAGAACCGTTAGGCCCGCGCTCGGAACCAACGTCGCCTCGCGAATGAGTGCAATGTTAGAAACCTGCAGCTCATCGATCATGACGTACTCCATAAAACACTCGGCTCACCGAGTTATAGAAGCTCTCGGGGCCATAATCCAGCAGCAGCACATCGCCGGGACCGCGACGCACAGCCACGCTCTCGACCGTACCATCACAAGTAATAAACTGTCCGTCGATAGCGATCGCCGGAACACTCGGACGGTCATCAGACATAAAGATCTCGACGACATCACTCGGCGAAGTCAAGAAGGCACGGGCCTGAATGGTGTGCGGCGCAATGGGTACGCAGACCATGCCCGTATAGTCGGGGCTCACGATGGGGCCACCGACACTGAGCGCGTAACCCGTAGAACCAGTCGCCGTGGACACGACCACGCCGTCGCCACGCAGACGGTCGATATGATGGCCGGACACCGTGATGTCGAACTCGACCATATCGGACAGCGGACCGCGGGTAAGCGCCATGTCGTTGAGGGCGAAGGTGCGAACGACATCCTTCGTACCGTCTTCGCGCACGGACACGATATCCGCGGCGATGGTGGCGCGACGGCTCACATGCAGCTCGCCGGACAGGGCGTCGCTCACGACCTGCAGAATGTCGCGCTCCTCGGGACTCGCAGCAGTTAAAAAGCCCAGGTGACCATAGGAAAGACCGAGGATAGGAATCTCGCGATGGTTGAGGATGCGGGCAGCGCGCAGCAACGTACCGTCGCCGCCGAGCGTAATGACCAGATCGGAGCCGTCAATATCAGGCGTGCTTTGAATCTTCGATCGCTGATCGGCCGCCCATGCGACCTCGTAGCCCTGGCGCGTCAGCCAAAGTTCGAGCATCAGGCCGCTCTCGACCGCCTCTTGCTTGTAGTAATTGGGAACCAGAAAGACCTTCATAGCGTTGCAGCTTTCTCGCTCATAACCGATACCTGGGATTGCAGCTCGCCTTGCGAACGGTCGCCGGGGACTAACCTCTTGCCGTACAGGAAAAACTCAACGTTGCCCTTGGCACCATGAATGGGTGACACGCACACATCGACCGGGAACAGGCCCTTGGCAGCAAAGAGTTCAACCGCCGCCACGAGTGTATCGCGGCGCACGGTGTGATCGGTCACAATGCCGCCCTCGCCCACCAGCGCCGCCGGAGCCTCAAACTGCGGCTTTACGAGCGTGCAGAATGAACCCGTAGGAGCCAGGCACGCCAGTACCGCATCGATAATGTTCGCGATGCTGGTAAACGAGACATCACACACAGCCAGGTCGATGGCGCCGGAATAGCCAAGCTCAGGCAGCTGCGTCACGTTTGTGCGCTCATGCAGCGTCACGCGATCGTCCTGACGCAACGACCAATCGAACTGGGCGCGACCCACGTCCACAGAGACAACGGTCGCAGCTCCGCGCTTGAGCAGGCAATCGGTAAAACCGCCGGTAGAGCAGCCCACATCCAAACAGGCAAGGCCCGTCGGATTGATGCCAAACGCATCAAGCGCGCCTTCGAGCTTAAGACCGCCGCGGCCAACATAGGGAATGCGCCCCTTCACGTGCAGCGGCAGCCCCGGGATCACCTTAAGGCCCGGCGAAGTCAAGCGCTCGCCGCCACTCGAGACCAAGCCGGCCATAAGAGTGCGAAGGGCATCCGCGCGATCGGCGCAGATGCCCTGTGAAATCAGTTCGTCATCAAGACGCACACGTTTCATGAATGCCATCAACCATTCGTATCCGGAGATGCGGCCTAGCTATCCTGGGAATCGTTTGCCGCATCCTCATCGTATTCCTGCTCGAGCTTGTCAGCTTCTCGCGGCGTAAGCTCAAACTTGTCGACCATATCGACCGCGCGGGAGCCCAGCTCAATCGCCTCGTCAAACAGATCGAGTGAACGCTCCAAGGAGGTATCCTTGGAGCGAACGGTAGCGATGATCTGGTCCAGACGGTCCGAAATCTCGTCAAAGTTGCGGACAGAACCCTCTGGCATGGCTACTCCTCGACGGAGTCGACGACAGCCTCGGCAGCGTCCGCATCCTCGGCAAGTACACCGGCGGCAGCCTGAGCGGCGGCGACCTTTGCGGCAGCCTCTGCAGCCTGCGCCTCCTCGCGAGCGCGGTCCTCGGCCAGGAGCTCTTGGTACAGGTCCTCGCCCGGCAGCTCCTCGCTGCGAGCGATCTTGCCCAGCACGCCATTGACAAACGACGCGGACTGATCGGTGCCATAGGCCTTGGCAAGCTCGACGGCCTCGTTGATCACGATGGCGTCCGAGACCTCCTCGTCGGTGAGGAAGCGCATCTCGTAGACGGCGATACGCAGCAGGTTGCGGTCGGCGCCGGGCATGCGCATAAGATCCCAGTTCTTGGCGACGGCGCGCAGGGCACAGTCGATGCGATCGATATGCTCGTAGGCACCACGGCAAAGCTCCAGCGCATAGGGGTCGAGGGGGCCCTTCGAGATCAGGAAATCGCCCTCGAGGACGCGCTCGAGCGGGCTGTCCGTGGCCTCGGCCTGAAACAGCAGCTGCAGCGCCTGACTGCGGGCAAGCGTACGCCCGCGATAAACCTTAAGGCTCAAAGGTTACTCCTTGGGGAAAACGAGGCCATCGATGCAAACGTCAACGCGCTCGACCTCGACGCCCACCTGAGCATCGATGGCGGCGACCACGGCGGCGCGAACGGCCTCGGCGAGTTTCTTGAACGGATAGCCAAAGAACACCACGACACGCACGGTGAGTGCGAGCTTGTCGCCGACGACCTCGGCCTCGACCGCCGGCTTGGAAGCCGGGGCCTTGGACGAGAGCATCATGGAGACAAGGTTGGTGGCAAGGTCCTTGACGCCAACGGAGGCGATGCCCTCGACATCCGACACGGCGCGCGAGACGATGGCGGTCAGAACATCGGGAGAAATGCCGATGCCGTCAATCTTGATTTCCTGGGGCATGAGTCCTCCTAGAAGAGTTGGTTGCTAGACGCGGGAGACGAACTTGCCGTCGCGGGTGTCAACCTTGATGACCTCGCCCTCGTTGAGGTACATGGGGACCTGGATGACAGCGCCGGTGTCAATCGTGGCCGGCTTGGTGGAACCCTGGACGGTGTCGCCCTTAAAGCCCGGGTCGGTCTGGACGATGGTGGTCTCGATGAACATCGGCGGCGTCACGCCCATGAGCTCATCGTCGGCGAAGAGCAGCTGGCAGATGTCGTTCTCGCGCAGCCACTTGGAGTTCTCGCCCACCATGTCCTCGGGAACGGGAACCTGCTCATAGGTCTCATTGTCCATGAAGATGTAGTCGGCGCCATCGTTGTAGAGGTACTGGAACTCACGGGTGGTGAGCATAACGCTCTCGAACTTGGTGCCAGCGTTGCAGGTGTTCTCGACGACGCGGCCGCTCTTGATGTCGCGGGTCTTGTAGCGCACAAACGCGCCGCCCTTGCCCGGCTTGACATGCTGGAACTCGACGATGGTGTAGACCTTGTCCTTGATGCGGAGACCGAGGCCGTTCTTGAAGTCGGCGGTAGAAATGGTAGGCATAGCGACCTTTCTTGTTATGGGCAGAACGCACAAGCGTCCAAATTACATACGACCGAAATTATACACTTGCTGACGGCGCCTGCAGCGAGCGCATAAAAAGAGAACGCGGGGCGTCCGAATCGATCCGGACGCCCCGCCCCAAAAATCTATCGAAATGGGCTAGCAATCGATGACGTGCAGGTCGTGCGGGGTCTTGGTGAAGGGCTCGTAGCCGTTCTCGGTGACCACGCCGTAGTCCTCCAGACGCACGCCGCCCACACCGGGCAGATACACGCCGGGCTCCATGGTGATAACCGAGCCGACCTCGATGGTGTTCTTGCTGCGGTTGAAGTTGGGCAGCTCGTGGATGTCGATGCCCACGCCGTGGCCCAGACCATGGTTGTAGTAATCGCCATAACCGGCATCGCCGATGATCTTCTTGGAAAGCTTAAAAATGTCGTTGCCCTCGACGCCCGGATGGATGGCAGCGACGCACTCCTCGTGCGTACGGCGCACGAGCGCGTACAGGTCAAGCTGCTCCTGGGTAGGCTCGCCCATCACGACGGTGCGCGTCATGTCGGAACGATAATCGCAGTAGCCCGCGCCGTAATCCATGAGGACGAAGTCGCCCTTCTCGATGACACGGTCACTCGGCATGGCATGCGGGTTGGCGGTGTTGGGGCCGCTCGCCACAATGGAGCCGAAGGCCAGGCTGTCGGCGCCGTTGGCGAACATATAGTTCTCGAGCTCGTTGCGAACCTGCTTCTCGGTCATACCGGGCTTAATAAAGCCGAGCATATGCTGGAAGGCGGCATCGGTGATCGACTGCGCATGGCGCATGAGCTCGATCTCCTCAGCGTCCTTGATGGCGCGCATCTTGCGAATGTCGTCATGCATCAGCGGCAACATGCAGGCGACGGAACGGTCCTCCAGGCCACGCTGAATACCCTGGTAGAAGTTGATCTGCATGTCGTCCTCGACAGCACAGACGCGGCACTTATTGGCTGCGATCTTACCGGCGACCCAACCAGGGATGGTGCCCTCGTCCATGTCGTAGACCCAAGGGCTGCCGGCGGGCGTGTTCTCCTCAAAGCTGTTGAGGTAGCGCGAGTCGGTATGGAACAGGCACTGGTCAGCCGTAATAAACGCCGCGTGCGGGAACTCGAAGGTGTAGTCGAAGACACCCTTAACGCCCGTAAGCCAACGAAGGTTGGCCTCGTCGCGCACCACGATGGCGTCGTAGCCACGCTCGACCATAAGGGCACGGACACGCTCGATACGACCGGCAGGACCGGCAGCAAACTCAGACATGCAGATTCCTTTCTTGTTGTCTCTATATAGACGGGACGGGTCTCAACCGAACGACGGAATCGCATGCGATCCGCAACCGATTGGAAACCCGCCCCTCAACATGATACGAAAGAGGATGGAAGTCAATAAATCTTAGAGAAGTTCTTTACGAGAAGCCAAGTAGGCGTGAACATGGCGCTTAAGAACCTCGTCCTCAACGTTCGTTAGGCGAATGGCGCCGAGTGCCGCGGGCAGCGGCAACATGCTGCGGTTCGAGCGTGCAAACTGCTGCTTGCGGAACTCCTCGATATATGCGGCAGACTCCAGATCGAAGGCAAGTTCCTCGATACCAAAGTCCTCCAAGCAGTCATCGACCTCAAAGACGTAATCGATATCGAAATCGCAGGCATCATGTGCAAGGCGTGCCTCAAAGCGAATGCCCTCGGACAACAGCTGGTAGGCAGGGGCCTGCGAAGCGGCATCGCCCAAGCAGGCGCGCAGGGTACGCTCCCCCGTCTTGCCAAAATCGAGCGCATGGCGAGCGCTCGGGTTCGTGGCCATCAGTACGTCCTTGCGGGCAGTCTGAGACCATTGAACGGCATTGACGAGCGCGACCTCCTCGCCCGCGAGAATCTCGGGGACGGTCTCAGTAAACTGATTCCAACGGGACTTACTGCTCGAAAGCATGGTGCCAACAAGTACCACATAGCCGAGCTTGAGGTCCTCGGGGTCCGCCTCGCGAACAAGGTCGAGGTCACACACGACCAAGCCCGGTTCGGGACGGAACGCGATAGCGGGAAGCGCATTCGACGACGAGGCAATGAGCGGCTTCATGGTCGTCGCGACCGTGAGCATGGCGTCAAAGGTCGTCGGCAGCAGCGCGCACTCGGTTCGGCCACACCACTGGTTGGCGCACCAGCTAACAACCGAGCAGGTTGCGGCATCGCCAACGGCGACAACCAGATCGTCGCAGGTAATGCCGTTGGCAGACAAGGCGCCAAAGATAGCATCGGCATCGGCCAGCGTGGCACCAGCAGGCGAAACCTCAAGGGAGAACTGCGACACGGCAAAACCGGCGTCGACCAGCGCATGCTCGACGACCTCATCAAAACGTTCTGACGAGGCGGAGTTCCAAACCACCATCGCGCGCTTAGGCTTGCCCACAGCCGAGGCAAACATACGCGACAGCTCATCGAACGCGCCCAATCCGACACGGACATCGACGCTGCGGTTTTGGAAATTGATCAGTTGGCGGCGAATCATAGCAGTCCACGCTCCAAAAGCATCTCGGCACAAAGGTAGGAAACGTCCTCGAAGGACTTGTTGCGAATATCAAGGGTAATATCGGCGGCCTGGCGATACAGCGGACGGCGATGCTCAAACAAGCGCGCGGCATGCTCGGGCGAGCGGAAATCGGGGCGCGTGTCGGACCGACGAATCTGGCGAATCGAATCCTCAAAGTCGCCCTCGAGGTACACGCACGTACCCATTTCGTGCATCAGCTCAATATTCACCGGCGTCTCGACGATACCGCCACCGCACGAAACCAACAGACTGCGCTCGCTTTGGAGCGAACGGAGCGCCGAGGTCTCGAGCTCGCGAAAACGATCCTCACCCTCGGTCTCAAAAATCTCGGTTACCGACTTGCCGCAACGGCGGACGACTAGGCGGTCGGTATCGATAAAACGCCGCTTGAACATAGTGCCGACGTTGCGCGCGAGCGTCGATTTGCCCGCGCCCAAAAAGCCGATAAAGAAGATATGGTCGCAGCCGTGTTTGGTGTGCTGGGACATGACGAGACCTATTCCTCGCAGGGAAGGTCGCGCAGGGCCCGGCGCTCAAAGATACGGAAGATCTGCGTATACCACAGGTCCTGCGTGGCCTGCGGCTTTACCAGGATGGTATCGACGCCGGCGAAGTTGCCGCTCCACACGTCCGTGTAGAGCTGATCACCGATCAGCACCGCCTCGTCGGCCGTGGCGCCGAGGCGCTTAAGACCCGCCTTGAGGGCAAACGGCGCCGGCTTCATGGCATGGCTGATGGCCTCGAGTCCCAGCTCGCGTGCTGATGCCATGACCTGGTCGCGATGCCAGTTGTTGGACACCATGCACAGCTTAAAGCCTTTGGCGCGGGCGGTATCGAGCCAAGCGGAAACCGCAGCGGGAACCTGCTCGGTGTCACGCGGCACCAGGGTGTTATCGCGATCGAGCAGAATGGCGCGTTTGCCGTCGGCCCAAAGGGTATCAAGGTCGATGCGATCGACCGAGGCAACGTAACGTTTGGGGCTAAAAATCCTCATGCTAATTCCAAGACTGTTGATGCTCTTCGTAGGTTTGCGAGAAGTACTCCTCGTCCTGCGTAATGTAGAAATACAGGTCATCGGAGTCGGTCGGCTCAAGCGTGGCCTTGAGTGCCTCGAGCGACGGAGAGCAGATGGGCGTGGGTGGCAGACCCTCATGCTTATAGGTGTTATACGGACTATCGCTCTGCAGGTCGTCGGCGGTAACCTCGCCACCGGTGACATACATCATGGTCGCATCGCTGTTGAGATAGCGCAGACCATCGAGCTTGCCGGCAAGACGGTTGTAGAAGACCGAGGCCACGTGCGCGCGCTGGTCGGCGTTGAGGCCCTCGCGCTCAACGATAGAGGCCAAGTTGACGATGTCGTAGTCGGACATCTCCACACCGTAGCGTTCCTTGATCTTGGCTTCGCAGCTCGCAAAGTCAAGCGACTTGTACTCGGTCTTAAACTGATCGAGCATAGCGCGAATCACGTCATCGACCGTCGGCGAATCGCCCAACGAATAAGTCTTGGGGAACAAGAAACCCTCAAGCGAGTCGTTGGCGGCGCCCTTAAGGAAGCTATAGTCGTCCACGTAGTTGGAGGCCTTAGCCTGGTTGAGGAAGTCTTCCTTAGAGATGCCATCGTAGGCCTGGGCCACACGGTCGGCGACTTGATCGACCGTCAGGCCCTCAGGGATTGTTAGCGCATTGGAGCCCGCGTTGGGACCTTCCATGAGCTGCTGAACAACCTTGGTCGCGTCCATGAGTGTGGTGAACAAATAGGTACCAGGCTTGAGCGACATATCGGCGTTGAGCTTTTTCACCGCCGCATAGTAATCCTTGGGATTCTCGACGATATGGTTCTCGGAGAGAATCGAGGCGATCGTATCGCCCGAAGCACCGTCGGGAATGGTTACCGTAACCTGCTGACCAGCCGTGACCTTCGTATCCTCACCGGCAAAGAAGCCCTTGACGGCCGGCACGACAAAGAAAACGATCGCGACAAGCGCAAGCACCGCCACCACAACGCCGATGATCATGGGAACCGGAGAGCTCTTCTTTTGAGCACCGCGACGAGTATGCGTGTTGTAGCTCGAGCGGGTCGCCGGAGCAACGCCATGCGAACCGCGGGCGTGATGAGAATGCGATTGGGGGGCCTGCGTTCGCTGGGTAGGTGCCTGCTGCTTAAAGCGGGTACCGCCTGCAGGCTGGGCCGTACGAGCAGTGGGCTGCTGAGCCGCGTGAGAAGCCGGATGCTGAACCGAACGAGCAGAAGGCTGCTGACCCGTCCGTTGAACAGGTTGGGCCGAACGAGAGAAGGACTGCACCGGGCGCGCGGCAGGCTGAGCTGCGCGCTGCGTCGGCTGTGCCGGACGCTGGCCAGGCTGGGCAGGGCGCGACGCCGGCTGACGTGTACGATTCGGCTGGCGCGGATCGGAAGCACTAGGCATGCGAAACCTCCTCGTTTTTACGATCGAGCCACGTCTGCAAAAAAAGGCTGGCGGCAATCATGTCGATCTTGCCCCTCATCTGCTTTTCGTTGAGGCCCTGCTCGCGCAGGATACGCTTAGCCTCTTGCGAGGACAGACGCTCGTCCTCAAACTCCAACGGAAGATCGAGCTCGTCGGCAATCTTTTGCGCCACAGCGGCAACGCGCTCGGCCTGAGGGCCGGGCTCACCGGCCATGGTCAGGGGACGTCCGCTTACCAGGATGTCGGGCTCATAGTCCTCAACCAGGTAGCGGAACGTCTTGGCCATACCGGTGACCTCGGCAGCCGGAAGCACCTTGACAGGCATCGCCATCTTGCCATCACGGCTCGAGACGGCGATGCCAATCCTGGTCTCCCCTATGTCCAGCGCGAGCGCAACCACAGCGACTTCTTAGATTCTTAGGCGCCGAGCGCGGTCTTAGCGGCCGCGAGGGCATCGGCGATGCCGGCAGCATTCTTGCCACCGGCCTGGGCCATGTTGGGACGACCGCCACCGCGACCGTCGACCAGACCCGCGATCTGCTTGATCACGTTACCGGCGTGGAAACCGGCCTTGACGGCGTCATCGGAGCCGGCAGCGAGCAGGGCCGGAGTGCCCTTCTCAGTCACGCTGGCGACGACACAAGCGACAGGGCCGGCGACCTTCTGATGCACGGTATCCCATACGTTGCGCAGGTCGGCAGCCTCAAGGCCCTGGAGCTCAGCGACAACGAGCTTATAGCCGTCGAGCTCGACGGCGCCCTCGATGGCGCTGGAGATGGCGTCGGAGGAGCCACCGGTCAGAGCCTTCTTGAGCTTATTGGACGTCTCGCGCAGCTCGGCCTGCAGGTTCTCCACGCGGGCGGGAACCTCATCCACGCGGCACTTGAGCGCAGTAGCAGCGGCGTCAACGAGTGCCAGGCGGTCGGCCATATAGTCGAGGGCACCCTTAGAGGTCACGGCCTCGATACGGCGGACATTGGAGCCCGTGGAGGACTCGGAAATGATCTTGAACAGGCCGATCTCGGCGGTGTTGGCAGCGTGTGTGCCACCGCAGAGTTCGCGGGAGAACGGCTGGTCCTCGGCGCCCACGGAGACAACGCGGACGACG
Organism: uncultured Collinsella sp.; assembly: GCA_900554645.1. Lineage (GTDB taxonomy): Bacteria > Actinomycetota > Coriobacteriia > Coriobacteriales > Coriobacteriaceae > Collinsella. The sequence goes on from USIE01000017.1 coordinate 14,779, forward strand.
TCGCCATACTTCTCGCCAAACAGGGCGACAGCGCCGGCAGCCTTAGCCTCGTCGATGCCCATGACACGGGTCACGACCGGCTTGGAAGCGAAGATCTGCTGGTTGACCAGGTCCTCGACAGCCTTGAGCTGCTCGGAGGACAGGGCCTCGAAGTGCGTAAAGTCAAAGCGCAGGTGCTCGGGCGTCACCAGCGAGCCGGCCTGGGAGACGTGCTCGCCCAGGACCTGCTTAAGGGCGGCGTCGAGCAGGTGCGTGGCGGTGTGGTTGCGGCGCAGGAAGCCACGGCGCTCGGCGTCGAGCGCGGCGGTCACGGTAGCACCGACGGCCAGCGTGCCCTCGGCAACGTGGGCGACGTGAGCATACAGGCCGTTGTGGTTCTTGGTATCGGAAACGGTCAGCGAAACGCCCTCGGCGGAAAGCTCGCCGGCGTCACCCTGCTGGCCGCCCATCTCGGCGTAGAACGGGGTGCGGTCGAGCACGACCTCGACGTTCTCGCCGGCGGCAGCGGACTCGACGGACTCGCCGTTGCGAACGATGGCGACAACCTTGGCACCCTCGATCGCATCGTTGTCATAGCCGTCGAATTCGGTCGCGGCGACCTTGTCGGAAAGCTCGACCCACACGTCGTTGAAGCTGCCCCAGGCATCGCCCTTGACGTTGGCACGAGCGCGGGCCTTCTGGTCCTCCATGCAGGCGGTGAAGCCGTCCATGTCGACGTCGTGGCCAGCAGCGCCGGCGATCTCGACAGTCAGGTCAATGGGGAAACCAAAGGTGTCGTGCAGCTTAAAGGCAACGTCGCCCGGAAGGACGGCGCCGTCGGCGAGCGCGGCCAGGGCCTCGTCCAGGTAAACACGGCCGTTGTCGAGCGTCGTGGAGAAGCGCTCCTCCTCGGAGGCGACAATACCCTTAACGAGCGCGACGTTCTTGAGCAGCTCGGGATAGGCCTCGCCCATCTGAGCGTTAACCTCGTCGATGAACTTGGTCAGGAAGGCGCCCTCGATGCCCAGCAGGCGGCCGTGGAACACGGCGCGGCGGAGCAGGCGGCGCAGGACGTACTCGCGGCCCTCGTTACCGGGCAGGATGCCGTCCGAGATCATAAAGTCGACGGCACGGGAGTGGTCGGCGATGATGCGCAGGGAGCGGCTGGCGCCGGAGTAATCGTCGGCGTCATAGGTCTTGCCGCTGATCTCCTCACCGAGCTTGATGAGGTGCTGCATCAGATCGCCGTCGTAGTTAGCGGTCTTGTGCTGCATGATGGCGACCATGCGCTCAAGGCCCATGCCCGTATCGAGGTTACGGTGCGGCAGCTCCGGCATGGAGCCGTCCTCCTGGCGGTCGTACTGGGTAAAGACGAGGTTCCAGAACTCCAGGAAGCGGTCGCAGTCGCAGCCAGGCTTGCAGTCGGGGCTGCCGCAGCCGACCTCCTCGCCCATGTCAAAATAAATCTCGGAGCACGGACCGCAGGGGCCAGTGGGGCCAGCGGCCCAGAAGTTGTCGTCCTCGCCCAGGCGGGAGATGTGGTCCTCAGCAACACCCAAAGAACGCCACACGTCGTGGGTCTCGTCGTCCTCGGTAAAGACGGTAAAGTATAGGCGGTCGAGCGGCAGCTTGAACTCCTTGGTGATGAGCTCAAAGGCCCAGGCGCAGGCCTGCTGCTTGGAGACGCCGCCAAAGGAGAAGTCGCCGAGCATCTCGAAGAAGGACAGGTGACGGCCATCCTCGCCGATGCAATCGATGTCGTTGGTGCGGACGCACTTCTGGCAGGAGATAGCGCCGATCTCCTTCATGGTCTTCTTGCCCTGGTAGTACTCCTTAAACTGGTTCATGCCGGCGTTGGCAAGCAACAGCGAAGGATCGTCGGGGACGAGGGACGAAGAAGGATAGAGCTTAAGACCGCGCTCCTCAAAGAAGTTGAGGAACTTGGAGCGGATCTCGGCCGTAGTCATTGACGGGTAGTCAGCACTCATAGAGGGAATCTCCTCGGTTTCACATCGAAACAGTTCAAACGTTACGATATTACCATCCCACCGCGCAAGTGCAAAAAAGAGGGTCGCCAAACAGCGACCCTCCAGCGAAAGTGCACGTTATTTAGTACTGCGCGATCCTTTGAAAAAGGACTGCTGTATAATTGCATATAAGATTCACCCGGAAGGAGCGATCGATGAAAAGCAAACGATTTGTCCTGAATGCACTTCTGGTTGTAGCACTTTTAGCGCTCTTAGCCTTCTCATGCTGGTACGCAAACCAACCATCATTTGGATACGTATTGTATACAGTAATGTCCGGCGATAAGGCTTATTACACTCTACGCGCAATTGACGTTCTCTTTTTCTATGTAGCCGGCCCCTTATCAATCGCTTTGGTCGCGTTTCTTGTCATTTACAACTTCAAGAAACGTTAATAGAACCTATTTAGAATCCGAATCGTCCATGGAGCCGTCGATGCCGGTATTGGTATCGTCGTCCGAGTTGGAATCATCGTCTTTGGCGAAGGGGTTCTTGAAGAAGCCCGTGGCATCGGGTTGCAGGCCCGAGAGCTTAATCCAGGGATTATCGAGCTCGGGCTTGGGCATGGCCTTGGCCTCGGGCGCAGTCTCGTTACCGATGAGCTCGGACTCATAGATGAAGGTGTCGTCGCCGAGCGCGTCGTAGGCGGCGACCGGGTTGCCATCGGCATCGCGGTACGGCGTGCCCTTAAACACGGCTCCGTCATAGGCCACAAGCTGACGGCCGGTCTCATTCTCGAAGTAGTACACGAAGATGCCCTTGAGGGCCGCACAAAGCGGGATGGCAATAATCATGCCGATGGGCCCCATGAGTGCCGAACCAATAACGAGAGCCGTAAGGCTCATAATGGGATGCACCTGCGCTGAGCTCTGCATGACCTTAGGCGAAATCACATTGTCGGTGACGTTTTGCGCGACCATCGTCACGATGAGCGTCCATAACGCCAACATGGGGCTGAACATAAAGCCGAGTACCGTGGCGATTGCCGCGCTCACCCAGGGACCGACGACCGGAACCAAGTGCATGATGCCAGTGAAGATAGCCATGAGCGCCGCATACGGATGGCCGATAATCAGGAAGCCGATAAAGGCGAGGAAACCACCGCAGATGGACGTCACGACCATACCGCGCATGTAGCCGCCGACAGAGCGAGAAAGGATGGCGACCATAAAGCGGTACGAGGTCTCCTTCTCCTGACCGATGATGGTGCAAATCTCGTGATGCATGCGAGGGTAGTCGCAGGCCATCCAGTAGGCAAGCACCAGACCAAGGAAGATCACGAACAACTGCGAGGCCGTATTGGTGATGAGCGGGAACGCACCGCGGCCAAGCTCGGCAGCAATCTGAGACACATACTTCGATGCCACGGTAACCAGCGACGAAAGATTATCGTCCAAATACTCCTTGAGCGGCGTGTTATTGAGCGTCTTGGCATGCGAGATCATCTCATTGAGATCGCCACCCGCAACACGAAGCTGCTCGGGCAGGCGGCTCAGGACTTCCATGATCTGACCAAAGAGAATCGGCGACAAGATGCAAACGACACCGACGAGCACGGCAACAACAACAATAAGCGCGATAAGCGAACCGATGCCGCGATTCACGCCATGGTGCTCGAGCCAGTTGGTGATCGGGGACATCACAAAGGCAATGATGGAACCAACAGCGAGAAACTCGATAACCGGCGCCAGGATGCCCATAAGGTTAAAGATGACAGCGGCGATGACAATGCAGCCAACAACAGCCCAAATGCGAAGCGTCAGAATGCGGGTGTCGCGCAGCACGCGATCGGTTTGTTGGGGGTGTTCACTCATGAACGAATCATCACTCCGTCGGGGTCGATCTTGTCCTGAATCTTCTTAAGCGTGCGGCGCAGCAGACGCGAAACCTGCACCTGAGAAATACCCAGCTTCTTGGCGATCTCGATCTGGGTCATGCCCTTCACAAAGCGCAGCTCGATCACCTCGCGCTCGCGCGGCGAGAAATCACGGATGGCTTCCTCGATCACTAGGCGGTCATCGGTAAAGTCGAGCTCGTTGTCGTCGTCGGCGTAACGGTCGAGAATCGAAGGGGCATCGTCGGAATCAGACGCACCAGGAGCCTCGATGGGCACCGAGGTATAGGCCGAAGACGATTCCATAGCCTCGAGGACCTCATCGACAGTCACATCTAGATACTCAGCGATCTCCTCAACCTTGGGCGAACGCTGCAGCTCGTTGGTAAGTTTGTCAGTAGCCTGGTTGACCTTGGCCGAGAGCTCCTGCAGACGGCGCGGCACGCGCACACTCCAGCCCTTGTCACGGAAATGGCGTTTAATCTCGCCCAGGATAGTGGGTGTCGCAAACGTCGTGAACTCGAGTCCGCGCTCGGGGTCAAAGCGGTCGATAGCCTTGAGCAGGCCCAAATAGCCAACCTGCATCAGATCATCGAGCGGCTCGCCGCGATTCTTAAATTTGTTGGCAAGAAACCTTACCAGGTTCATGTGGGACATGACGAGCTGCTCGCGTGCGTCCGGGTCACCGGTCTCTATATAGCGACGAAACAGCTCGCGGGTTTTCTCCTTGTCCCAAGCGGTCTTGCCGCTCCGGGAACGTTCGGTCATATTAGATATCCGCCTTGAGGTCGAGGGAAAGCGTCAGGGGCGCCGCAGTCTTTTCGTAGGAGTCGCACACACTCGCGAGGATGAGCTCGGCATACACCGCAGCCTGGTCGTTTTCATCAACCGTAGCCTGGTCTCCAAAGGTAATAGTCATGCCAACGTGAGTCTCATCGACATCGAATTTGATGGTGATGTCGTCGCAGTCGACCGCGGTGCACCCAAAGATGAAAGCCTCCTCGGCAGCCATGCGGATGTCCTCGATGCGATCGACAGACATGGAGCACAGGGCACCAACATTGGCAGCCGTCATGCGCACAAGGCGAGCGAGACGCGGGTCGCCGGCAACGGTCAGCGTGATGGGGCAGGTTGCTTCGCTACTCATCGCAGAACTCCTCAGAGGACTCGGCGGGCGTATAGGTGTAATACTGAGCCGGCTTGGCTGCGGGCTTCTGAGCCGCATCCGCACCACCGGCGGCCTCGTCCTCGGCCTCACCGATCAGAACGCGCTCGGTAGGCTGCTCGGCCTCGGCGGCGGCAGCTGCTAGCTTGCGATCGGCGTCGGCTGCAGGAGCCTTCACCTTATTGAAGAGCTTCTGCACGGCGCCGGCCGCAGAATCAGTCACGCTCGATACGGCATTACTGGCCTCGGCCATACTGCCCGTGACCTCGGAGATGTCGCGAACGACCGCCTCAACCTCAACGAGGTTGGACGTCAGGGCGTCAACGGCAGTCTTGCTCGACTTGAGGAGCGGCTCCATCTGGGCAAGTGCCGGCGTAAGCTCGTCAACGGCGCCATCAAGCTTTGCCACCACGGGCTGCGCCTCGGCAATCGTATTGTTGAGGTCGGTTACCGTCTTGTCGAGCGAGTCGACAACGGTGCGGGTTTTGCGCAGGGTGAGCGCAAGCTCAACGATAGCCCACACGCCGGCAACGGCGAGCAGCAGCAAGGCGATTTGAATGGGACTCATACAAGCCTCCCAAAGGAATCGAAATACAGACTTTGTTCATGGTACCCCAAAGGGGACGGAAGATTCCCAAAAGCTTACTTTGGCGCCCTGCCGCTACGGTCGCGCTCGCTTTGCTCCACACGCCATTCTTCCCAACCGCGGCCGGCAGGCTGCCAAAAGGCACCACGCTCCAGGCCTTCGGGCAAATAGCGCTGGTCGACCCAACCTTCGGGATAATCGTGTGGGTACTTGTATACACCGTACTCGTCGCTGCCGGGACGGTGACGATCGCGAAGATAACTGGGCACCTCGCGCAATCCGCTACTATGGATATCGGCCAGCGCCGCATCGATCGAAGCCTCGCACGCGTTGGATTTAGGCGCCAAGCACACATAGAGTGCAGCCTGAGCCAGGTTAATTCGGCACTCGGGATAGCCAATGACCTCGGCAGACTTAAACGCGGCTTGCGCCACCAAAAGTGCCTGCGGATCGGCATTGCCAACATCCTCAGAAGCCTGAATCATAATGCGGCGGGCGATAAACTTAGGATCCTCCCCCGCGTCGATCATGCGCGCGAGCCAATAGATCGTGGCATCGGGGTCGCTGCCGCGCATGGACTTGATGAACGCACTGATAATGTCATAGTGCATGTCACCGTTTTTGTCATACGAAAAACCGCGGCGCGGGTTGGCAATCTTCACGTCATCGACGGTGATGGGATAACGCTCCCCTGCCGCCGGAGCCGGCGTCCCCTCGGTATCGGGACGCGTGACGGCAATCTCACTCGCCAGCTCGAGCGTCGTGAGCGCGGAGCGAGCGTCGCCCGCAGCCAGCGTGCAGATGGTCTTAACCGTATCCTCATCGGCCGAGAACTTGCCACCCAAACCCTGCGGTGCCTCAAGCGCACGCGCAATAAGCGTGGCGATATCCTCGTCTTTGAGGTGCTCAAGCTCCACCACGCGACCACGCGAGAGCAATGCCGAGTTGACCTCAAAGTACGGATTCTCCGTCGTAGCGCCAATCATAATGACGGTACGGTTCTCAACCGCATGCAACAGGGCGTCCTGCTGCGACTTGGAAAAGCGGTGAATCTCATCGATAAACAGAATGGTGCGGCGGTCATAGGTATTCAGGCGCGTCTTGGCCTCGTCAATCACGCGGCGCAAGTCCTTCACGGTGCCCGTCACGGCGCTGACCTCGACAAACTCGCCCTTGGTATGGTTGGCGATAATGTGGGCCAGCGTCGTCTTGCCCGTACCGGCCGGCCCGTACAGAATCACGCTCGACAGCACGTCGTGCTCAATCGCGGCACGCAGCCATGAGCCCTTACCGACGGCCTTTTGCTGGCCCACGTACTCATCAAGCGTGTTGGGGCGCATGCGCACCGCAAGCGGCGCATTCTGAAAGGAACGCTCGCGCGTCGAAGCAGAAAAAAGGTCGTCCATAGCCATCCCGTGCATCAATCAAAATCGTTTTCCACGAATAGTATACCGAATAAATACGAACTACCGTTCGTTAATATAAGTACGGTGCGGAAACTTTAGACCCGGGAACAACTTACTCGTCAGCTCGCAGAAATAGCCATCCGTCATGCTCGCAATGTAATCCACCACGGCTTGGTCCTTATCGTCCTGCCATGCATAGGTACGGTCGTAGTAGGAAAGCTGCTGCTCAATGCGCGAAATGTGGTGCTTAAATATGTAGGAGGACTCGTCGCCTTCGTTTATATCCTGCAGGCAACGGTCGTAGAGCTTTTCGAAAGCCTCGCGCAGCTCCGCTTCGGAGTCGCCTTCGATACCGCCCTTGCTATAGATCTTCTCGTAGTTCTCGCACTTGGCTCGGCGGATTTCCTCAAACAGGTCCTCGCTCATCTCGATGTGTGGCTTGCCATAGCTGTGCTCGACGATATCGATGGAGGCATGCGTGAGGATCCAGCTGTTGTATGCTCCGCCCAGGTCATCGTCAAAGGCGTCAGGTGACAACAGACCCGCAGCAATAGCGTCTTGGCGATCGCGCCCAACGTAGGCAAGGATATCCGAGATGCGAACCACGCAGCCCTCGAGCGTCATGGGGCGCAGATGTTCAATCGCGCTATAGCCCGTGGCGATGCAGTCCTCGACCGTCAGATCGAACTGTTCAAAGGAACCCATATCCGAAAGCTCAAACACGCGTTGCTCGTACTCGCCGTTATGGCACAGCACGCCATCGAGTGTCTGGAGCGACACGTTGCGGCCATACAGTGCATCGAGCACACGGACTGATTGCACGTTATGGAAAAAGTAGCGACCCGTACGCTCGTGGTAAATATCGTTGAGGAATCGCTCGCCGGCATGGCCAAAGGGCGTGTGGCCCAAGTCATGGCCTAAGCCAATCGCCTCGATTAGATCGCAGTTGAGCCCCAGGGCGCGGCCGATATCGCGTGCAATGCGCGAGACAAGCTGCACGTGCAGGCCGCGGCGCGACAGGTCGTCGTTGCTGCGAAAACTAAAGACCTGCGTTTTGCCTGCATAACGCGTATACGCCGGAAGATGAAGAATCTTTTCGATATCGCGCATAAACGCCGGTCGCATGAGCGTGCCTTTGTCGGCAGCGCGATCAATACGACGAATGACCTGGTCGTCGTTGCAACGATACGGGTTGACGGCACCCGAAGCACGATCGGCGGAAATACGCTCGACAAGTTCGGGCGACAACGCCGAGGGAATACGATCCATGCGCGCCTTAATGACGGCCGTTTCTTGATTAGTTGCCATGGCATGCTCCTTAAGAAGGATGCGCAATCGGTTACAATGTGCAGCCCACGACCTCGATTATGGCAAAAATCGGCACCAAAAACGGGAGTAATGGCAAGGAGCGCGATTTTGTGATGAGGCAGGAGAGGGCAAGGACCAGGAGCGCGGCGGCAAATGCCACGAAGCCACCCATAGGGTCGAGCGTGCAAAGCGCGAAGAGCGCCTTGGCATCTCCCATGCCGATGCCGGGGGTCTGGCGATGTCGCCGCCAAAGCGACTCAGTCAGCACAAGAAAAAGGTACACGATGACCGCAAGGCCAGCGTGGTCAAGTGCCGTGTTCAAGCCCCCATCCAGCCACACGCCCGCAAACGCCGCCACGGCACACGCAGCAGCAAGCGCGTTGGGAAACCGCCGCTCACGGGCATCGATCACCGCACCGACAAAGGCGCAGATCCAAAATGGGATATAGACCATCGAGCACCTCCTTGAGCTGCATCGCAAAAGCAAAAACCACCACAAAAGGCCTGTCCCCATTGTGGTGGTTTTGGTGGTGGTTATTTGGCGCCTTGCATGACCTCGTCGAGGGTAACGTTGACGGCGTGCTGCGTCGGAACCCAATCGACCTTTAGGAACAGTGCAGCCACCGTGATGGGGATATAGCTGAACATAAAGATCGGGAAGGTAAACAGGTTGGTCACCAAACGCCACTTTTGCGCGCAATGAATGTGCTTGTACTCGAAGATGGTCGTGAGTAGCGCCAAGATAAAGAAGGTCTGGTACATCATGACAAAGGTCATGATGAGCGAAGCGGCACAAGCTTGCATCTCGACCTCGGTGGCCAAGAAGCCGTGCGAAAGCCCGCCCACGATGAGGAAGGTCGCGTTGGCGAGCATGGAGATCAGGGACAGCAGCATGCCCGGAGCGATGGTCATAAACATGTCGTAGGCGGCAAAGCGATGATAGCGAAACGTCGATTTGACAAGATGCTTGCCGTAGGTAAAAAAGACCTGGTAGAAGCCCTTGGTCCAACGCATGCGCTGTTTCCAGGACGCCTTAAACGTCACCGGCTGCTCGTCAAAGAACTCCGCAGGCGCATAGCCAATGCGAATACCGTGAATAGCGCAGAACGTAGTGAACTGAATGTCCTCGGTCAGCGTGTGGAACTGCCAGCCGTGCATGCCCTCAATAACACTGGCGGAGATGAGGTAGCCCGAACCCGAGACGGCGCAAGACGTCTTACAGATATTACGCGCATTGTTAAGGAAGCGCGCCTCGCGCAAATACCAGGTAGCATTAGCTGCCGAGATCCACGAGCTGCCAAAATTCTTGGAGTTACGATAGCTCGTGACCACATGGAAGCCCTGGTCAAAGGCATCGTTCATCTTGGAGACGTAATCGCGGGAGATGACGTTATCGGCATCGAAGATAAAGTAGCCCTCAAACGTGTCGGGATACTCGTTGAGAATGCGATCGAAACCAAAGTCCATGACCCAGCTCTTGCCCTTTCGGTCCAGGTCATTGCGCTCGTAAACAATGGCACCGGCCTCGCGTGCGAGCTGCGCGGTGTTGTCGGTGCAGGCGTCGGCAACGACAAAGACCTCGATAAGCTCGGACGGATAGTCCTGGTCCTTGATGGAGCGTACGAGATTGGCAATTACGGCTTCCTCGTTATGCGCAGCAATGAAGAAGGCATAGCGGTGAAGTTTTTTGGCCTTGGGAGGCGCGACCTCGCCACGAAGAGCGCCAATGACAAAGAAGACCACCTGGTACAGAAAGCAGACCGTGAGCAGCATGACAACAATCTGGTTGAAGATCACGATGGGTGTGTTGGTTTGTAAAAAGGCGAGCATGCAGGCTCCCGAGAACGCGTTACGTAAACAACCGTATATCTTACCGCAGGCTTACCGAGTTCAAGAAACCACCTAATACTGGCTAGGCTTCGAGCAGACCGAGCTGCGGAACGATTTCGTCGCCGGCAGCGGTGCGGCCAAGCGAGCGCGGGGCCAGGTCGTCAAGAACCGCGGCGAGATCCCACGGTAGCTCGTCGCGGCACTCAATGCGCTCCCCCGTCACGGGATGGTCGAATGCAACACGCCGGGAATGAAGGAATTGCCTGGTCAGACCCTGATCGGCGCGTGCATCGCACTTGCCGTAGAGCGGATCGCCCACGCAGGCGTGGTTGATATGGCGCATATGCACGCGAATCTGATGTGTGCGGCCCGTAAACAGGTGGCACTCGACGAGCGTATAGCCGTCGTCAAAACGCGTGGAATCGAAGCGCTCGAGGACCTTAAAGGTCGTAATGGCCTGGCGCGCGAAAGGATCGTCCGAAACCGCCATCTTGACACGGTCACGCGTAGAACGGGCAATGCCGGTGTTAATGGTGCCCTCATCCATAGCGATATGTCCGTGAACGAGCGTGATATAGCGACGATCGAGCGTGCGCGTGCGAATGAGATTTTGGAGCGCGCGCTGCGTGTCGTCGTCTTTTGCCGCAAGCATGAGGCCCGAGGTATCGCGATCTAAACGATGCACGATGCCGGGGCGGTCCTCACCCTGCACGGTACCCAGATGGTCAATGCCGCAGTGGTAGACCAGAGCGTTCGCAAGCGTGCCGCTCTCGTGGCCATGGGCGGGATGGCACACCAGGCCGCGCTGCTTGGAGAGCACGATGAGGTAGTCGTCCTCGTAACGGATATCGAGGGGGATGGCCTCGGGAATCACATCAGTGGGATCATGCGGCTCGGGCAGGTCGACCGAGATGCGGTCACCGGAGCGCACAGCATATTTTTTTGATAGGCAGGTCCCGCCGTTCACGATTACGGCGCCGCCCTCGATCAGATGCGCGCAGGCAGAGCGCGTGGGGCAGCCGTCGTTGGCACCCAGAAAGGCGTCGAGACGCTGGCCAGAGCAATCGTCGGCAACAAGAATATGGATGTCGGCCATTAACGCTCATTCCTTTCGCGAATCTTGCGGGCACGCTCCCCACGCTGCTTGGCTTTGCGCTTGGCGCGGGCCTCATCACGGGCATTGAGCTCGGCAGTCGCATCGACCTCGCGAGCGGCAGGACTCAAGAACATGTAGCCGATGAGGGCAAGCACAACGCCTACGGTGATGCCGATATCGGCCACGTTAAAGACGGGAAAGTCAATGAAGGTGGTGGCAATAAAATCGGTCACAAAGCCAAAAGCCAGGCGATCGATCGCGTTGCCAATGGCGCCACCCACGACCATGGCCATGCCCACAACCTCCAAGCGAGCAAGCTGGGGCGTGCGAAGCAAGTACACCGCGATCGCAACGATAACGACAAACGCCAGCACGGCAAATGCGAGGCCATGTCCCTCGCCCATGCTAAAGGCAGCACCGATGTTACGCACGAAAAGGAAGTCGATCACACCGGGGATAACAGTCACATGCAGAGCATCGCCAACGGCACGAACCGCAAGCTTGGTCAGCTGGTCAACAAGCAGCACGGCCAACGCCACGCTACCAGCAACACCCAACCGCCAACGCAAAGGCGGCGTCATATCCGCAGAACGACCCAAATCAATCCCCTACCCTCAAAAGCATCGAATTACGTTTAACGCAATTAACCATCTTATATTGCCACACGCAGAACGCACGACATATCCACCAACGCAAGCTAAATAACCAGCTAAAAACGAAAGCGGCATTCCGAAAAACAGAATGCCGCTTTTATTCAACGGAGCAAATGGGCCGAAGGCGCCCAAATTCTCCCTATAACTAAAATGCCGAGTTACCGTGCCTTAAAGGGCATTCGCACACCTCTCGCAGATGTGAGCGTGACCGTTGTACTCGCCGACGGTGGTGCGGTAGTTCCAGCAACGGTCGCAGCACTCGCCCTCGGCTGCCTCGATGGCAACGGAGAGTTCCTCGCCCTGGGTCAGCTCAACATCGGAAACGATGTAGAACTCGGCCAGGTCGACGGCCTTATCACCGGTCAGCAGCGCGTACATCTCGGCGGGAACGACCGCCTTGACGCGGACCTGCTGGCTCTTGGTGAAGGTACCGGCGGAGCGGGCATCCTCAAGGGCCTTGGTCACGGCGCTACGGAGCTCGAGTGAAGCCTCGAGCACGCCCTCAAACTCATTGGCCTCGTCGAACGTGATGGGCGACTTGTACCAATCGAGCAGCGCGGCGTACTTCTGGTGATCGACGCAGCCGGCGGGCGCATAGGCCATGGCCTCGTCAACCGTGTAGGACAGGATCGGCTGAAGGTCGCGCATGAGCATCGAGAAGAGCTCGGCCAGCACGGTCTGGGCGCTGCGGCGCTCGAGCGAGCCGGGCTTCTCACAGTACAGACGGTCCTTCAGGGCGTCGAGATACACGTTGGAGAGCTCGGTAACCACGAAGTCGTAGAGCGCACGGTAAGCGCGCGGGAACTCGTAGCAAGAGTAAGCGTCGTCGACCTCGGCCTGGACCTGGGTCAGACGGGCAACCATGAGCTTGTCGAGCGGCAACAGGTCGGCAAAGGCGACGCCGTCGGTCTCGGGCTCAAACTGACCCTCGAGCTCGGAGAGCAAGAAGCGCAGCGTATTGCGGAAACGACGGTAGGCATCAGACGTACGGGCGAGAATCTCGTGGTCGATGGAAACGTCGGAGCTGGTGTCGACCGAGGCGACCCACAGGCGAATGATGTCAGCGCCCATCTCGTCGCAGACCTTGTTGGGGTCGATGACGTTGCCGAGCGACTTGGACATCTTGCGGCCCTGACCGTCGAGCGTGAAGCCCTGCGAGACGACCGCCTTGTACGGAGCATGGCCGTTGGCACCCACCGAGGTGAGCAGCGAGCTCTGGAACCAACCGCGGTGCTGGTCGGAGCCCTCGAGGTACACATCCGCCGGATACTCCAGCTCGGGACGGTACTCGCAGACGGCCTTCCAGGAGACGCCGGAATCCCACCACACGTCGAGGATGTCCTTATCTGCCTTGAGATGATGGCCGCCGCACTTGGGGCAGACGCAGGCCTCGCCCAGGTAACTCTCGGGAGCGTCGGTGAACCAGGCGTCGGAGCCCTTCTCGTGGAAGAGCTTGATGACTGCGTCGAGCGTAGCGTCGTTCATGACCTTCTCGCCGCAGTCGGCGCAGGTGTAGCTGGGGATAGGCACGCCCCAGTTGCGCTGACGGCTGATGCACCAGTCGGGACGCTGCTCGACCATGGCGCCGATGCGGTTGGCGGCGTGGGCCGGATACCACTTGACGTTCTCGCGGACCTCTTTGCCAGCCTGCTCGCGCAAACCGGTCTTGTCCATCGAGACAAACCACTGGTCGGTAGCACGGAAGAGCACCGGGTGCTTGCAGCGCCAGCAGTGCGGATAGCTGTGCGTGATCTTCTTCTCGAGGACCAGGGTGCCACGCTCGCGCAGGAACTCGATGATGTGCGGGTTGGCCTCATCGGTGTCCATACCGCTGAAGGGGCCACCGGTACCAAACTCCTCGCCGGTGTAGAACTTGCCGTCGTCATCGACCGGCATGCAAATGTCGGTGATGCCCTCCTTGAGGCAGGCGAAGTAGTCGTCGACGCCGTGGCCGGGAGAGTTGTGGACGATACCGGTACCGTCATCGACACCGACGTAATCGGCCAGCAACGCCACGCCCTCAACACCGTCAAAGATCGGCTGCTTGTAGTGGATGTGGTGGAAGGTCTCGGCGGGAACCACATAGGGCTTACCGTCGACCATAACCGGGGTGTACTCCCAGCCAAACTCCTCGCAGCACTTGGGAGCCAGGTCCTCGAGCATGACCTCGGCACGGCCCTCGTGCTCAACGGCGACATAGGCGGCGCCGGGCTTAAGGGAAACGGCCTGGTCGGAGGGGATGGTCCACGGCGTGGTCGTCCAAATGATAAAGTCAACCGGGCCGTCGAAGTTCTCGAGGCCGGCGGGCTTGGAGGTCATCTCGAAGCGCACGAAAATGGAGGGGCTCGTCTCGTCAGAGTACTCAATCTCGGCCTCGGCGAGCGCGGTGTGGCAGTGCTTGCACCAGTGAACCGGCTTGTGGCCGCGATAAATCATGCCCTTATCGAACATGGCCTTGAAGACCTCGATGTCGGCGGCATCGTGCTGGTGATAGAGCGTCAGATAGGGGTTGTCCCAGTCGCCGAGCACGCCCAGACGGCGGAAGCCGGCCTTCTGAAGCTCGATGTTCTCGACAGCGAACTCGTTGCAGAGCTCACGGATCTTGGCCGTGGGGGTCTGGTTGAACTTCTCGGTGCCGAGCTTCTCCTCGACCTTATGCTCGATCGGCTGACCATGGCAGTCCCAACCGGGGACATAGGGAACCTCATAGCCCTGCATCATCCAGTAGCGGTTGATCATGTCCTTGGAGATCTTGTTCATGGCATGGCCGATGTGGATCGGACCGTTGGCGTACGGAGGACCGTCGTGCAGCACGAACTTCTTGTGACCCTCGTTCTTCTTCAGAACCTGCTCGTAGACCTTGTTGTCCTGCCAGTCCTTGAGTCGCTTGGGCTCGGACTTGGAAAGACCGGCACGCATGGGAAAACCGGTCTTGGGCAGATTCATCGTCTGCTTGTACTCGTTTGCCACGGTACCCCTTTCATGTCGTGGGCGCGCACGCCCGTTGGGCACCAAAAAAGCGCCCGTCCCTACAAGCTGGGACGAAGCGCCACAAAACGGGCAGCCTGCCCGTAAAAGCTCTTCGCTTAACCACCCAGCTTAGATGCCCTCGCCCGCGTCGCCGCGCGCTCGCATCCGTTACTCGGCTGGCCTGTATCGACGACCATCTCGGCGATGTCTACTAAGACGAACCTGCTCGGCACGTCCGTTGGGACCGCAGCTCCGGGGTGATTTTCATCGGTCGCATGCACGGGTTCTCAGCGCTCCCCGCTCTCTGTGGCATGCGGACGGCCGACTACTCGTCCCCATCAACGCTTATGCGGAGTATGCTAGCACGTTCCGCGTCGGCGAAAAACCCTCAACACTGGTTTTATACGTTCGAAATTTCTCACGGCTGCGGACCTACTCTTGGAGCAAAATACCTGAAAGCACTTTATCGAGCGAAAGAAGGTTGCCATGCGCACCATTGGAATGAGCGATTACACCGTTGGCGAGGACTGCTTTGCCGAGCTGCCCGCCGCACTGGCCGAGTACGGAGCGACGAAGGTCGCCATCATTGGCGGCAAGCGAGCCCTGGCTGCGGCGCTGCCGGGTATCGAGGCGGCGCTTGAGGGCACCGATGTCGAGGTTTTAGAAACGCACGTCTACGGCACCAACAGTACGCGTGCCAATATCGCCAAGGTCGTGAACTCCCCTGCATGCCAGGAGGCTGATGTTCTTATCGCCTGCGGCGGCGGCAAGGCGCTCGACACCGTCAAGACGGCGGCCATCGAGCTCAAGAAGATCGTCTTCACTGTCCCGACGATCTGTTCCAACTGCTCCGCCGCGACCGCCATTGCCGTCGTGTACAACGACGACGGCTCGCTCGAGGGCTATTCGTACCCCAACCGACCGGCGCACATCTTCATCAACCCCAAGATCATCGCCGAGGCTCCGGCGGAGTACTTCTGGGCGGGCGTGGGCGATGCCCTGTCCAAGCAGCCCGAGGTCGAGTACGCCACGAGCGCCGGCAACCTGGAGCACACCGCAGGTCTTGGCCTGGCGCTCGCACACACCTGCTCCGAGCCGCTGTTTACCTATGGCGTGCAGGGTCTTGAGGACGTTCGCCAGAACCTGTCGACCGAAGCCGTCAAGCAGATCGCGCTCGACATCGTGGTCAACACGGGTTACGTCTCGAACCTCACGAACCAGAACGATTACTACTACAACTCGAGCGTGGCGCATGCGTTCTACAACGCCACCTGCAGCATCCCGCGCGAGGGAACCTATCTGCACGGCGAGGTCGTGAGTCTGGGCGTGCTGGTACTGTTTGCCTATACGGGTGATACCGAGAACCTCAAGCGCTACGCCGCCTTTAACAAGCAGATGGGGCTGCCCGTGACGCTTGAGCAGGTCGGGCTTTCCGAGTCCGATATCCCGGCCCTGTGCGAGTACGCGCACGCCACCAACGAATGGAAGCAAGGCAACCCGGAGCCCTTCACCGACGAGAAATTCGCCGCCGCCATCAAGGCCGCCAACGCTTACGGCCACACGCTCTAGGACTGACCCAAAACCACCACAAAGGGGACGGGCACCTTTCTGGTGGTTTTTTATTGCTCCAGCATTCAGTTCGTACTCGAACCCGATTCTTTACGAGAAAGGGTTCGGGTACGTTTTTTGTTTATCGGAAATTCTGCGGAAGGACTACTCGGAACGGTAAACAGAAACGAACAGAGGCAGGGTATCATCGTGGTGATGGTATCCTGCCTTTTGTTTTGCGGGATCAAGGTCGCTTTATGCGAACTTGATCGCCACTTATATGGCGCATTGATGGCAATTGCATCGTACGTGCATACCGGGAGCCTGTACACCTCTGGCAAGGCGTAACACACTAGACTTTGTTCCAAAGTCCGTGTGCTAAGGGGGCAGGCCCCTTAGAATTCCTGTGGAGTGTGTACGCACGTACGCAGGAAAACGGCAAAATTTCGCTATATCAGGGCGTTCTTTCATTGGAGAGTATGGTATACACGGCTTAGTTCAACAAATATGAATTTATATATAAAGGAGAATATTGATGAAACTGTTTTTATGTTCTCACTTTTCAAGTGTAGGGAGTCTGATAAAGGAAGAAATTGAAAATAAAAAAGTCGCATTTATTCCAACAGCTT
>USIE01000018.1 GCA_900554645.1 uncultured Collinsella sp.
ACGCCGGGCCGACTCGCTTCGGATCGGACGCTACACCAACTTTCTCGACACTACCGCGGAATGCTTCTTGCCTGCGGTTAATTGGTTCAATGTCGAAGGTTTTTCTACTGACGATCTGGATTTTTTGACCGAGTTCGTTAGATCAAACGCCCCGTTTAACTTCGAGCTTGCAGAACGGCAAAAAGCCGGACCGGCGGTTTCGGCGCTGGCCCCCTGACGTTCTACTGTTGAAAGGCAAATAACCCATGATTTCGCCTACTGAAATATCCACCGTCGCCTCCCTCGTGCTGGCTCAATACGACGTCAGCGAAGCATTTTTATTTGGCTCGTTTGCCCGAGGCGAGCAAACGCCCAATAGCGATATTGATTTGCGCCTAGTCTGCGGCAACACCATGACGTTCGGTGCGCTGTACGAACTCTCCCATGAGCTCGAGAAGGAACTTGGACGAAAGGTTGATATCGTCACCAACCCAACAGAGCACATGCGCCCGGCATTCCGCAAAAGCATCGAGCAAGATGAGGTGCGTGTCTATGAAGCTCTGTAAGCAGGACGAGGCGTTAGTGTGCTCCGGCGTGATCAGCAAGTCTGAATTTTGTCGCATACTTCCGGACACGGCGAGCCTTAGAAGCCAGTATTGAACTCAAACTCGGTTCCAGACACCCTCTTGCTATTTGAATACAGGTATCGCTCTAGCGATAGTATGTTATACTATCGCTAGAGCGATACCTGTTAGGAGACTCGCGTGGAACTGTGGCATGGTTCTCAGAAAATCATTGAGACTCCCCAGCTTGGCCTGGGGAAAATCCATAACGACTATGGACAGGGATTCTATTGCACAGAGAGCCTCGACCTTGCAAGGGAATGGGCATGCTCGCGCGATGCCGATGGCTTTGCGAATCGCTATGAACTCGATATAGCCGATCTCAAAGTTCTCGACTTGCTATCGCCGCAATATTGCGTCCTGCATTGGATAGCGTTGCTCGTTGAGCATCGTTCTTTTCGCAAAGATACCGCCATTGCCGCGGGGGCGTGCGAATATCTCCATGATCACTTTCTACCTCAGACGAGCACTTGCGACGTAATAAGGGGGTGGCGTGCGGACGACTCGTACTTTAGCTATGCCAGAGCTTTTGTAAACAATACGATCACCGTCGATCAGCTTGGACGATCTATGAGGCTCGGTAACCTGGGGGAGCAGATTGTGCTCAAAAGCGAGCGTGCGTTTAAGAGCATTCGTTTTGCTGGATTTGAACGTGCGCAGCAAGCTCTGTATGGTCCATTGGCCAAGGAACGAGATGAAGCGGCAAGGGCGCAGTATCGGGAGCTCCTTGCCGAAAACCCGTTTGAGGGAATACGTATCGTCGATATCATTCGAGAGGGGATGACGGGCGATGACCTACGCCTACAGTGAGATGTATCTCGAGGATGCAATGAGAACGCTGGGCGAGGCGGTCGATTTTGCTCTCTGTGACCAAGGGCTGACTCCAGCCGAGTTGACGGCGATCATGTCGAACGCTCTTGAGATGAAACAGTTTGAGCGCGGTATGCCTCGCGTCGTCTGCGGCATGGCGGGCGACGAGCTCGCGCGCGATATTATCGCCCATGCGGGACTGACCCCCGTCAGATGTAGGGAGACCTATCCGTTCGACCGTTCGCCTCAGTATTGGGCGGGGTGGGTTATGGCCTATACGCAATGGATGAGCAGCTTGGGCTTTAATAAGCTACTCGAAGTCGCTCCGCTCGATTGGATCATCGGCTCGTACCATCCGCTCCACGAGGCCTCCGAAGATAAATTCGCCCAGATTGTCATCGAAAAATGGAACAACGCCCAGGCAGACAAAAAGGGCCTCAAGGCGGCACGAAAGGCTGCCGGACTAACGCAAAAACAGCTCGCCGCCCAATCGGGGGTTAAGCTTCGCGCCATACAACTCTACGAGCAGAACCAGCTCGACCTACGCCGCGCCTCGGTTTCCTCGGCATTGGCGCTTGCAGACACCCTAAACTGCACCATCGAAGACCTCGTCTGGCAACCGATTGCTCTGGAGTACGACTCGCAGGCTATTTCGTCTGTAAAGCTATAGAGGAGTCAGACATGCCTTGGAGCTATGTTCAACAAGATGACGGCGCTGATTGCGTTGCTCAAGAAGATCATTCAACTGCGCACGTGGCAAATTCAGCATCACCGATTTTGCTCGGCGGCACCACGTCAATCGACGAAGCTATTCGGCTGACCATTTCGAACATGCCCAACGCGCTCAGGCTCTTGGAGAACTCATGATGGCGGACACGAAGCGGGGAGCGCATCCGTTCGCGCCGCTCGTGCTCGATGATGCCGGTTCGCTCGAAGATATGGCCGCGGCCGTGATGCGCCTGCACAGCACGCTGATGACGGTCGGGCGCTGCTATACAACCGACGCCACAGGCGACCGGGCCGCGCTTGAGCTTGGACGCGTCGAGTCCGTGCTTGCGGGTGCATTCTGTACGATATTCGGTCAATCGCCGGCCGATCGCTTCGCAGACATCTTTGACCAGGTCACCTACGTGGCCGAGCACATGGTCAAGGACCACATCTTTGAAGACGGTAACAAACGAACCAGCCTTGTCTTTGCGTTGTCCGCCTTAAGGTTCGCAGGCACTCCGGTCGTTCTGTCTGACAGCCCCGAACCAAAAGACAACCAGTACTACGCCTGGATCCAGGACCTCGTATCCGGAAACCGTACGACCAGCGGGCTCGCTGAGGAGCTGCGCCGCGGTTGCATCGCGGGCACGGGCGACCCGTCGCACGTATAGAATCTAAGCACCCGCACGCCGGTTAATGAATTGATTGGACGCCACATGGAACTCCCTAGCACCCTGTGCAGCAATGTCTACGAGTTTGCGTTTTGCCCCAGCCCTGCTACGACCGTCTGGCCGATCTCGCCGACCCCGAGGACTGGGGTCCCGGCAACCGCATCCTCAAAAACTACCTGTCGTTTTCGTTTAGCCGCGCGGTGTTCCTGACCGAGCGCGACGTGGACCAGACCGGGCCGTCCAACCTGCCGCTGGTGTTCGACGATGACCGCTGCCTGTTCAATACCGGCCTGTACACGCGTCGCTACGAGACCATCTACGGCCTGTTTGAGCCCAACACCAAGCCCGACGCGCGCCAGCGCTGGTTTTTGAAGGGCTTCTTTAAGGAGAGCGACCCCATGCTGGTCTCGTTTGAGTACCTGCCGTGCCGCGTGCGCTTTGCCGAGGACCCCTCCGAGCTGGTCTTTGACTACCGCCTGCCCATCCGCTCCAACATCGACCACATTCTGGGCGACGAGGAGAACCTTACGCGTATTCCCGCTAGCCTGATGGGGGAGGGCAACTCGCTGCTGCTGCGCCGTGCCTTTGAGGGCGCCGTCGTCGAAGCCGCCCGCCGCGCCGCCGCCAACTACACGCTCGCCGTGCCGCAGTTCTACGGCGGCCGGATCCAACTGCTGCTGCCGCTGTGTCTAACCGGTGACAAACCCGAGCTAGCGCTGACCATCCAGCGCGAGGACGGCTTCTACGCCGCGCGCACCTGTCTCACACTCGACATGGCTTACAACAACGCGCGACTGATCTGCCGTCCCGAGACATCGTGGATAAAGCGGTAAATGGTAGTTTAGCTGCGGTTTTGCCGATTGCTTTGGTTGCTTTGACTTGGCTGGCACTCACGAATTTAAAATCGAGCGCAAAAAGTTCTTGGTAAACCACGCGCGGCTATGATAGTATCTCTTTTGCCGAAAGGCGACGGGCGATTGGCTCAGGGGTAGAGCATATCCTTCACACGGATGGGGTCACAAGTTCGAATCTTGTATCGCCCACCATCAAAAGCGCAGGCCAGAGGTGTTAAGCCTCTGGCCTTTTTCTTTTTGACACCAAGCTTGACACCAAAATCGAATCGAAAAATTTAAACGCGTTTATAGCTGATCTCTCATGTGCTGACGTCATCGCGCGTTTTGCATAAAGCTCATGCGCTCTTTCATTGAATTTGCCATGGGATTCACGCACAAATGTGGAGATAGGGACCACGACCCCAGAACGCCTGCCAGCAGATTTGTGCCGCACGGCGATCTTTAGGCGAAATGCGTCAAGCTATTTGTCGGCATTTGGTCAGCTTCTGGTACTTACCGGCATGATGCCGCCATTGATAATCGGTCTACCTGCAAACATAACGGCACGCAGCCAAAGCTAGGGGAGGCCCATATGGACGAAATCGTCTGCGCAAACACCGCATTCCGCTACTGGCGCTGCCCACCGCAGGTCCGCGACCTCTACCCAAGACTGCCAAGCCCAGAAGACGGCTGGCAAGCTCTAGCCCAAGCCCCTTTCGTAACCGATATCCTCAAGACCCCGATTATTACCACCACAGTGCGCGGTGGCGTTAACTACCATTCGGGATTACGGACAACAATCCACTGTGATGATGCTTCGGGAGTGGATAGCACGCTGGAAACCGCGATGAGCTTTAGGGTTACCAATCCACTTGCGACGCTATTTACCATGGCGCGCTTTGTGTCTCCAACCGATCTTGTCCTTGCCATGTACGAATTTTGCGGATGGTTCTCAGTCTTTGAGCCCACGGTAGCAGTAGAAGAGGAACTAGACAAAGCCAATAAGGCTGCCGAGAATGCAACCACCGAATCCCTCTTTGACCTCGATGAAAGCCAAGACGAACCACAATGGAAACGCGTTTATGCGCGCATAAATGCCAAAGAACAGGTAAATACGAAGGGGCCCAACGGGCAAAAGAAAACGAAGGAGGTCACAAGGCTAAAGGGCACTTCGCTCTGGATGAGGAAGCCGCTCATCGAATTACACGAGCTTCATGAGTACGCCAGTAAGATGAAAAGACGAAAGTGGGGTACAAAGTTTTACAACGCCGCGCAGCTGGTGACAGGTATAGCAGCTTCTCCGCTTGAAGTTGCAGGAATTTTATTGCTATCGCTTCCTCGCTCTCGCGGCGGTGCCGGCTTTCGAAGCGTTTACGTTAACGACCTTACGCCGCTTACCGCATCGGCGCAGAGCATTGCAGGACAAAGGGTCTGCTACGGGGATATCGTGATCGTAAATCCAACCATAATGAAAGCAGGCATCGTGGAGATTCAGGGGGAGGTCATCCACGGATCAGGCGCCGTGCTGGACCACGATGCTAAACGCATGACAGCGCTGCAAAGTATGGCGTATGACGTCTTCCTGGTTACGCACGACATGCTTAACGATGCCGAACAGCTTGATACAATCGTGAGAAGTCTTTGCTCGCGCTTGGAATTACGCTATAGGTGCAAAACTAAGGCGCAAAAGACGACGGAAATGGAGTTACGAGCCAACGTACTGTGCAACTGGCTGGAAATCGGTCGTTAGACGGATGCCCTGCTCACTTCCGGGCGCCCTCGGTCGGCTGCCCGCGATGCCGCCGCCACGAAACCGGCCCATCTACTACGTTTAACCCCGACCCCTCGACCATACCCCGTATTTCGCGAAAACCGCAGGCCGTCTACCTGCGGTTTTATTCTTGCCCGAGACGCCATGGTCGGGGGATGTCGCCCAAACGTAGTAGATGGGCCGGTTTCGTGGCGGGGATCCCGGGGGCGACCGGAGTGGAGCCTGATAGGCGGGCGGCGCTGCCGCCGCCCTCCCGCGGGGCGCGCCCCGCGGGCTTGGTCGGGCATCGAGGGGCCCAGACGCCCTGGACGCGCGCCCGCATCGGCCCCGCGGGCGCTGGTCTCCGCCGTCGCGGCCCCGCGGGATTCCGGCGCCCGCCCCCCCCGGAAAGTTTTTCCAAAAATGCCCTTGCATCGCCCTCCGAGTTCCCATATAGTACTTCTTCGCACGGGGGCGTAGCTCAGCTGGGAGAGCGCTTGACTGGCAGTCAAGAGGTCAGGGGTTCGATCCCCCTCGTCTCCACCCGAGCATTGAATGAGGCTCCAACGCAGGTTGGGGCCTTTTTTCATATAGGCACACAAGGTCAAAGGCGGCACCATGATCCTCCTGGTCGACAAGATCGTGCGTTGAACGGGCGTCGCGTGCATGGTAGTATTTCACGACGTGGTTCAAAGCGTTGGAGGCTGTTTTGCCACCCCAACTGTAAGTGCCACTTTATAAGGGCTCTTGGCGCAACGGTTAGCGCAGGGGACTCATAATCCCTGGGTTCTGGGTTCGAATCCCGGAGGGCCCACCAGGTTTTTCAACAGGTCAGGCAATATGTCTGGCCTGTTTTCTTTTTCATGGCAGTAGTTTTCACTTGCGAATAGCCTGCTTGCTCACTTCCGGGCGCTCTCGGTCGGCTGCCTGCGATGCCGCCGCCACGAAACCGGCCCATCTACTACGTTTAAGCCCGACTCCTAGACCATACCCCGTATTTCACGAAAACCGCAGGCCGTCTACCTGCGGTTTTATTTCTGTCCGAGACGCCATGGTCGGGGGATGCCGGCCAAACGTAGTAGATGGGCCGGTTTCGTGGCGGGGGCCCGGGGGCGGGCGGAGTGGAGCCTGATGGGAGGGCGGCGGCAGCGCCGCCCTCCCGCGGGGCGCGCCCCGCGGACTTAGTCGGGCATCGCGGGCCCATCGCTCTCGAGTCCGTCCCGCATCCGCGCCGCCGCCCCAGGAAAGTTTTTCCAAAATTGTCCTTGCATCGGCGGGGGAGTTCCCGTATAGTATTTCTTCGCACGGGGGCGTAGCTCAGCTGGGAGAGCGCTTGACTGGCAGTCAAGAGGTCAGGGGTTCGATCCCCCTCGTCTCCACCCGAGCATTGAATGAGGCTCCAACGCAAGTTGGGGCCTTTTTTCATATTGGCACACAAGGTCAAAGGCGGCACCATGATCCTCCTGGTCGACAAGATCGAAAAAAGCTTCGGCGCGCGCGTCCTCTTTAGCGGCGCGTCCTTCCAGATCAACCCCGGCGAGCGCTTTGCGCTCGTGGGACCCAACGGCGCCGGCAAAACCACCATGCTCAAGATCATCATGGGCATCGACAGCCCCGACGCCGGCCAGGTCCAGTACGCCAAGGACTGCCAGGTGGGCTACCTAGAGCAGGAAACCAACCTGGAGCAAAAGGACACCACCATCCTTGCCGAGGTCATGGCCGCTGCCAAGGAAATCCGCCGCATGGGCGAGCGCGCCAACGAGCTGCAGGCCCAGATCACCGAGCTCTCCGAGCAGGGCAAGGACGTCGACGCACTCCTTAACGAGTACGGCCAGGTCCAGGACCGCTTTGAGCACCTGGGCGGCTACGAGCTCGAGAGCAACGCCCGCAAGATCCTGTCCGGCTTGGGCTTTAAGGTCACCGACTTTGAGCGTCCGTGCTCCGAGTTCTCGGGCGGCTGGCAGATGCGCATCGCGCTCGCCAAGCTCTTCCTGCGTCACCCCGACCTGCTGCTTCTGGACGAGCCCACCAACCACCTGGACCTCGAGAGCGTCCAGTGGCTGCGCGGCTTTATCGCCAACTACGACGGCGCCGTCCTCATCGTCAGCCACGACCGCGCCTTCATGGACGCCTGCGTCGACCATGTCGCCGCTCTCGAAAACCGCCGCGTGACCACCTACACCGGCAACTACAGTAGCTACCTCAAGCAGCGCGAGGACAACCTGGAGCAGATGCGTGCCAAGCGCGCCGCCCAGGAGCGCGACATCGCCCACATGCAGGTCTTCGTCGATAAGTTCCGCTACAAGCCCACCAAGGCCGCACAGGCCCAGGAGCGCATCCGCAAGATCGAGCAGATCAAAAAGGAGCTTGTCATCCTGCCCGAGGGCCACAAGCACATCGACTTTAAGTTCCCCGATCCGCCGCGCTCCGGCGACATGGTCGTAGGGCTCGAGGGCGTGTCCAAGTCCTACGGCAACAAGCACATCTACAGCGACATCGACCTCAAGCTCTACCGCGGCGAGCACGTGGCGCTCGTCGGCCCCAACGGCGCCGGCAAGTCCACCCTCATGAAGATCCTCGCCGGCCTGGAGCCGCCCACCACTGGCACCCGCGACCTGGGCACTAACGTGGGCGTGGCCTACTACGCCCAGCACGCGCTCGAGGGCATGACCGAGTCCAACACCGTCCTGCAAGAGATCGACACTGTCACGTCCAAATGGACCGTGCCGCAACAGCGCAGTCTGCTGGGCGCCTTCCTGTTTAGCGACAACGACTCCATCGAAAAGCAGGTCCGCGTCCTCTCCGGCGGCGAGAAGGCGCGTCTGGCCCTGGCAAAGATGCTCGTGGCCCCCGAGGCGCTCCTGTGCCTGGACGAGCCCACCAACCACCTGGACATCGACTCCGTAGACATGCTCGAGAACGCCCTGCAAAACTTCCCCGGCACCATCGTGCTGATCAGCCACGACGAGCACCTGGTTCGCGCCGTGGCCAACCGCGTCATCGATATTCGTGACGGCAAGGTCACGGTCTACGACGGCGACTACGACTACTACCTCTACAAGCGCGAGGACCTCGCAGCCCGCGCCGCCGCCGAGGCGGCAGGGGAGAGCGCACCGGCCGCAGCCAAGCCAGCCAGCGCCGCCCAGGCCAACGCCCCCGCCGCTGCCCCCAAGCCCGCCGAGGGAAAAAAGACCAAGGAGCAAAAGCGTGCCGAGGCTCAGGCCCGCGCCGCGCTCAACAAAAAGCTCAAAGGCGTGCGCAACCAGCTCAAGAAGATCGAGACGGAGCTCGACAAAAAGCGCGCCCGCTATGACGAGCTTATGGAATTGATGGCAAGCGAAGAGCTTTATGCCGATCAGGACAAGTTCAACGCCGCGCTGGGGGAATATAACGGCCTTAAGCAAGAGCTACCCAAGCTGGAGGACGAATGGCTGGAACTTTCCACCCAGATCGAAGAGGAGACCGCGCGTGAACTCTCGTAAGGCCGCTGCCGTGGCGATGAGCATCATCGCCATCGCCTGTCGCATCTGCGGCATCTTTATGAGCGCGATGACCGTGCTGCTGTGCTTTAGCGGCCTCACCGCCAAGTTGCAGATTGTGGGCTTTGTCGTCGAGCTTTCGCGTGCGCTGCCGAGCGCCATCGCCGGCTACGGCGTCATCACTTCTCCCTTTGGCGGCGTGTTCCGCCTGGATTACGCCATCGTCGCGGTGATCCTGTTTGTAATTGACTACCTGCTCACGCGCGCCTCGCGACGCGTCCGCTAGGGGAGCACCATGTCCAGCAGCTATTTCATGAATCTGCTCGCCAGCGCCGTCGCCGTCATCATAGGTATCGTTATCCACGAAAGTGCGCACGCCGCCGCGGCCTGGGCACTCGGCGATAAGACGGCGCGTTCACGCGGTCGTGTCTCGCTCAACCCGCTCAACCATATCGACCCGTTCGGCACCATCATCCTGCCGCTGCTCATGCTCGCAGCCGGTGGTCCCGTATTCGCCTTCGCCAAGCCTGTGCCCGTCTACCTCAACAACCTCAAGCACCCCAAGCGCGACGAGGTTCTGGTAAGCGTGGCCGGCCCCGCATCGAACATCGTACTCTCGTGCCTGGCCGCAGCCTTCATGCACGCGGCATACGGCAACCTCTACGCCAGCATGTCCTTTGCCGCGGCATCCCAAATCATGAACTTCGGCGCCACCTTTATCGTTGTCAATTTGTCGCTCGCGTTCTTTAACCTCATCCCGATCCCGCCGCTCGACGGCTCGTCGATCATCGTGCCGTTCCTCAAAGGCAAGGCGCTCGCCAACTACTATCGCCTGCAGCAATACGCCATGCCGATCCTTATCATCGTGCTGTACCTGCTGCCCATGTGGACCGGCATCGACGTGATCGGCCGCTATTTCGACGTTACCGTGTATCCGCTGGCCGAGTGGCTGCTCAACTTCGCAATCGCCGGCATCTAGGGTAAACTTACAGGTCGACCGTGCAAAACGGTCGCAACATGCACCCAAACCGCGCCGCGAAGGCGCCGTCAAAGGAGGTCGAAAATGTCGTATCGCGTGTCGACGCAGGTCTACAGCGGACCATTCGACCTGCTGCTGCAGCTGGTAACCCGCCAAAAAGTTGATATCGGTGCCATCTCGATCAGCGAGGTGGCCGAGCAATACCTGGCTGAGGCCGAACGCATTGAGGCGCTGGACCTGGACGTGGCGAGCGACTTTTTGCTGGTCGCGGCGACCCTTTTGGATATCAAGGCCGCTTCGCTGGTGCCACAGGAGGCCCCGCGCAAAGCCGACGACGATGACGAGTTCGACGAAGACCTCGAGGAACTCAGCGCGCTCGACGGTGACGCCCTACGCGAGGTCCTGATCCAGCGCCTGATCGCCTACAAGCAGTTTAAGGGCGCGGCGGCAGCCCTTGGCGCGCGCATGCAGGCCGAGAGCCGCATGCATCCGCGCGTGGCCGGCCCCGACCCCGAGTTCTTGGGCCTGATGCCCGACTATCTGGCCGGCATCACCCTGCGCGGCCTCGCCGTCATCTGTGCCGACCTGGACGGCAAGCGCCAGACCTTCCTGCTGGAAGCCGAGCACGTGGCGCCGCATCGCGTGCCGCTCGACCTGACCGTGGCCTCGGTCGACCGCTTTACTATGGCGCACCAAACCTGCACCTTCCGCGAGCTGCTGGACGGCGATGCCACCACCGAGCAGCTCGTCGTCACCTTCCTGGCCATGCTGGAACTCGCCAAACGCGGCTCGCTCATCCTGAGCCAGGACGAGATCTTTGGAACCATTCAAATCAACCGAGTCGAGGGCGCCGAGGCCTACGTGCCCGGCGAGGGCCCCGAGCTCACCGAATAGGAGCGACCAACAATGTCAAACCTTTCCACGCTGGAGGCAAACAGCCTCAAAGGCGCCCTCGAGGCGCTGCTGCTGGTCTCGGGCGACCCCGTGAGCGCGCCCGCGCTGGCTGGAGCGCTGGATATCGCCCCCGGCGAGTGCGCATCGCTGCTCGCTGAGCTCAAAGTTGAGTACGAGGAGGCCAACCGCGGCTTTCAGCTGCGCGAGGTCGCCGGCGGTTGGCGCCTGTTTACGCATCCTGCCTATCACGACGTGGTCGAGGCCTACGTGCTGAGCTGGGACACGCAAAAACTGTCGCAGGCGGCGCTCGAGACCCTGGCCGTCATCGCCTACCACCAGCCCGTCACGCGCGAGGTGGTCAAGGGCATCCGCGGCGTCAACTCCGATGGCGTCATCGCGTCGCTCGTTGACAAGGGTCTGGTGCGCGAGCTCGGCCGCGACCCCCAGCGCGGTCAGGCCATCATTTACGGCACGACCAACGCCTTTTTGGAGAAGTTCGGTCTGCGCTCCACCCGCGACCTGCCCGATCTGGAACAGTTTGCCCCCGACGAGCAGTCGCGTCAGTTTATTCGCGAGCGCTTAAGCGGTCGTAGTATCCAGTCCACGCTCGAGGAGCAGGCCGAGGATCTGGACGAAGAGCGCGAGCTGCTCGATACCGCTATTGATGATGTCGAGGCAGTTAGCGGCGATGAATCACTGGTCACCGTCGAAACTGCGGAGGATACGCATGACGAGAACTAACGAAGCGGCGGAGACGCGCATCGCCTCCGCCCAGGACATACCCACGGCGGAGGCCCAGCCCGTCTACCCGCACACCATGCGCCTGCAGCGCTTTTTGGCTCGCGCGGGCGTGGCAAGCCGCCGCGGCTCGGAGGACCTGATGACCGCCGGCCGCGTGACGGTTAACGGCGAGGTCGCGACCGAGCTGGGCACCAAGGTCGACGTCGACCGCGATCACATCGAGGTCGACGGCATGCCCGTCAAGCTCAACCAGGGCGCCGTGTACCTGATGCTCTACAAGCCGACCGGCTACCTCACCACCATGAGCGATCCGCAGGAGCGCCCTTGTGTGGCCGACCTGGTCCCGCGCGACCGCTTTCCGGGGCTCTTTCCGGTTGGTCGCTTGGACCGCGACACCACGGGCCTCTTGCTCTTTACCACCGACGGCGACCTGTCGCAGGACCTGCTGCACCCCAGCAAGCACGTCTACAAGACCTACCAGGCACTTGTGGACGGGCACCTGACCGATCGCGACTTGACACCGCTGCGACGCGGCATTGAGCTCGACGACGGCCTGTGCCAGCCGGCAATCTGCCGCGTCATTAACGCGCGCGAAGCCGAGGCCGTGGCTCCGCAGGGCGTCAAGCCCGGCACCACCGCCGTGGAGGTCATCATCCGCGAAGGCCGCAAGAACCAGGTCAAGCGCATGTTGAGCAAGATCCACCATCCGGTGATCCGCCTGCATCGCTGCAACTTTGCCGGCCTGGAGCTCGAGGGCGTGGCCAAGGGTTCGTGGCGCGAGCTCACCGATCGCGAGGTTCAGATCCTCAAAGACGGCGGCATCCCGCCCAAGCAGGCCAGCGCCAAGCGCGGCGGTAAGCCCCAGGACACCCCCGCGAGCCGCACCCGCCACCACGGCAGCCACGGCTCCGCGCCCAAGCGCAACACCTACCGCGAGCGCTACACGGGCTAGGCAATCCGCCGCGCTCCAACGCTCGCGTCCCATACCAGCACGTCAACCACCGAAAGGAAGCATTGCATGATCGTCGCCATCGACGGCCCCGCCGGTTCCGGCAAGTCCACCATCGCCAAGGAGATCGCCCGCCAGCTGGGCTTTAACAAGCTCGACACGGGCGCCATGTATCGCGCCGTCACCTTTGCCGCCCTCGACCGCGGCATCGACCTGGACGACGAGACGGCCATCGACGCCCTCGCCGAGCAAATCGAAATCCGCTTTACCAACGGCACTGGCGAGGACACTCGTCTGACCATTGATGGCCAGGACGCCTCGGCTGCCATCCGCACCCCGCAGGTCGATGCGAACGTGTCCAAGGTCTCGGCCTACCCGGGCGTGCGCGCGGCCATGCTCATCCATCAGCGCCGCGCCGCCGAGGACCGCGATATCGTCGCCGAGGGTCGCGACATCGGCACCGTCGTGTTCCCCAACGCGCAGGTCAAGGTCTTCCTGACCGCCGACCCGCGTGAGCGCGCCCGTCGCCGCGTGCTGCAGCGCCACCAGGACGACGCCCAGCCGCTCAGCACGCCACAGCTCGAGGCCGAGGTCGATGAGACCCTCGATGCCCTCAAGCAGCGCGACAAGCTCGACAGCAGCCGCGAGGTGGCGCCGCTCGTACCCGCCGAGGACGCCGTGCATGTCGACTCCACCGCCCACACCATCGACGAGGTCGTCCACATTATCGAGGACCTCATCAACCAAAGGAGGTAGCCCATGCGCCTGTTTAAGCAGACGCCCGAGGATTACTACAACGCCCCCTACGCCGAGTTCCCGGCGCTCATCCGCGGCACCGTCTTTGTGGTCATGGCAATCCTTTGGGCTTTCTCCAAGCTCATGTGGCGCTGGAAGGTCGAGGATGCCGATCTGCTGTTTGAGCGCCAGGAAGGCCGTGGCAGCGTAGTCATCTGCAACCACACCTCGATGGCAGAGCTCTTGGCCGTGGAGACGGCGCTGTTCTTTGGCGGCCGCCGTATCCGCCCCATCTTTAAGTCCGAGTTCGCCAAGAGCAAGATTGTGCGCTGGGCCTTTAGCCGTGTAGGCGGCATTCCCGTTGAGCGCGGTACCGCCGACATGAAGTGCCTGCGCGCCGCCCAGCACGCGCTGCAGCGCGGCGAGGACGTCCTGATCTTCCCCGAGGGCACGCGCATCCGCTCGCGCGAAATCAAGCCCGAGGTACACGGTGGCTTTGCGCTCATCGCTCAGATGGGCAAGGCACCCGTCAACCCGCTCGCCATCTGCGGCTGGTCCGACATTACGCCTGCGGGCAAAAAGATCATGCGTCCCAAGAAGTGCTGGATCCGCGCCGGCAAGGCCGTCTCGCTTTCCGACGCGCCGGCCGGGCTTAAGCGCACGGAGCGTTTGGCTTGGTTTGAGTCCGAGGCCATGAACCGCGTCTACGCCATGCGCGACGAGCTGTGCGACGAGCATCCGGGCAGGTTCTAGCCATGAGCGAGAACGTGAAGAACACCGCCGCGACTGTGTCCGACCAGGCCGGCGCACCCACCATCGAAATCTCAGCCCACGCCGGCACCTGCTACGGCGTGCAACGAGCGCTCGACATGGCGCTGGCCGCCGCACCGCAGGCAGGGGAGAGCGCACAGGTCCACACTCTGGGGCCGCTCATCCATAACCCCATCGTGGTGCGCGAACTCGCCGAGGCAGGCGTCGGTCTGGCCGACACCCTGGATGACGCCGCATCGGGCACCGTGATTATCCGCGCCCACGGCGTGGTGCCGCAGGTGATCGACGCCGCTCGCGAACGCGGTCTTACCGTGGTCGATGCCACCTGCCCCTACGTGAAGAAGGTCCATGTGGCCGCCGAGCGCTTGGTGCGCGAGGGCTACCGCGTGGTAGTCGTGGGCGAGCCGGGCCACCCCGAAGTCGAGGGCATCCTGGGCCACGCCGGCGATGATGCGCAGGTCGTAAGCTGTGCCGCCGATGCGGACGCGCTGCCGCTCAAGGGCAAGGTGGGCCTCGTTGTACAGACTACCCAGACCGCACAGAACCTCGCCGAGGTTGTGGCTGCCATCACCCCGCGTGTGCAAGAACTGCGCGTTATCAACACCATCTGCGCTGCTACGAGCGAACGCCAGCAGGCCGCCGCCACACTTGCCAACAGCTGCGACTGCATGGTCGTCGTGGGCGGAAAGAATTCGGGTAACACCCGACGGCTGGCGCAGATCTGCGCGGACGCCTGCGAGCGCACACATCATATCGAGGAGGCAAGCGAGCTCGAGGCCGCATGGTTTGCCAGGGCGCGCCACATCGGTATCACCGCCGGCGCCTCTACCCCGCAAGAACACATCGAACGCGCCGTCGCGCGCATCAAGGAGCTTTGCCGCTAACCATGGACCAGACCGTACCCGCATACGCCGCCGAGGTGGCCGATTACGGGCGCAGCCGCGACCCCGAGCCGGGTGAGGGCGCGCTCGTAAAGAGTGTGCGTCCCGAATCGCCCGCATGGGATGTGGGTATCGAGCCGGGCATGCGCGTGCTCACGGTCAACGGTGAGGCACTGACCGACATGATTGTGTGGCTCTGGGAAGCCGACGAAGACACTGTCGATCTCGAGGTATTCGACCCGCGCGACAACAGTGTCACCCCCGTCGAGCTCGACCGCTTCCCGGGAGAGGATTGGGGCCTTGAGTTCGATGGCCCCATCTTCGATGGCATGCGAACCTGTGTGAACGCCTGCGTGTTCTGCTTTATGACCATGCTGCCCAAGGGCGGCCGCTCAACGCTCTATATTCGCGATGACGACTACCGCCTGAGCTTTTTACAGGGCAACTTTGTCACGCTCACGAACCTCACCGACGAAGATGTTCAAAACGTCATCGAACGCAACATGAGCCCCATGAACGTGTCGGTCCACGCCGTGAGCCCCGACGTTCGTCGCCGCATGATGGGCCGCAACGCCCAGCGCGGCATGGACGTACTCGAGGCCATCATGGCCGCCGGCATCGAGATCCATGCGCAGATTGTGTTGTGCCCCGGTATGAACGACGGCGAGGAGCTGGAAAAGACCCTGCGCTACTGCGAGGAGCACGAGCAGATCACGAGTCTGGGCATCGTGCCGCTTGGTTTTACCAAGCACCAGAATCGCTTTACCTGGTCATACAGCGACAAGCCCGAGCTGGCACGCGAGACCATTGCCATGATCCGTCCCTACCAGGATCGTGCCTACGAACGCTTTGGCCGCCACACCTTCCAGATGAGCGATGAGTTCTATCTGGACGCCGGCATCGAACCTCCCGAGGCGGACTTTTACGACGGCTATCCGCAGTACTACGATGGCATCGGCATGATCCGCTCGTATCTGGACGAGACGGACGACGTCATTGCTGTCGACGCCGAGCGCCTGGCCCGCGTCCGCGCTGGCATCGCCGAGCGCAGCAAGCGCCTCCTGTGCCTCTCCGGCGCCAGCGCGCGCGATACGGTGGCGCGTTTTGTGGAATCGCCGCAGGGCCTTGCCGGTACCGTCACGGCCATCAAAAACCGCTACTTTGGCGGCAACGTGGACGTGACCGGCCTTATCGTCGCCTGCGACATCTTGGAGCAGCTGCCGCAGGACCTGTCGGGGGTTATGCTCTTTGTGCCTAAGCTCATGTTCAACGCTGACGGCATGACGCTTGACGAGTATCATCGTGACGATTTACTCGCAAGCCTTACCGGTCGCGGCGCCGAGGTTCATGTGGTGTCAACCATGCCGCATGAGCTGCTCGATACCCTGGAGCATATCCTTGGCATTATGCCCGTGGACTCTAACATTTCCACTGACCCTACCCATTAAAGGAGTGCAGATGAAACCTATCGTCGCCGTCGTCGGACGCCCCAACGTGGGCAAGTCCACGCTCGTTAACCGCCTGGCCCAGACCTCGGACGCCATCGTCCACGAGTCCCGCGGCGTCACGCGCGACCGCTCGTACCACACGGCCGATTGGAACGGCCGCGAGTTCACCATCGTCGACACGGGCGGCATCGAGCCGCTCAAGAGCGATGACGTCTTCGCCACGTCCATTCGCGACCAGGCCCTCGCCGCCGCCGAGGAAGCCGCCGTCATCCTGTTTGTGGTCGACGGCCGCACCGGCGTCACCGAGGAGGACGAGTCGGTCGCTCGCATGCTCAAGCGCTGCGACAAGCCGGTCTTTCTGCTGGTGAACAAGCTCGACAATCCCGATCGCGAGAACGACAGCATCTGGGAGTTCTATTCGCTTGGCATCGGTGAGCCCACGCCGCTCTCGGCCCTGCATGGTCATGGCACGGGCGACCTGCTCGACGATATCGTGGCCCTGTTGCCCGAGGAGGAGGACGAGATCGCCGACGAGTTCCCCGATGCGCTGAACGTGGCTATCATCGGCCGCCCCAACGCCGGTAAGTCATCGCTGTTCAACCGCATTCTGGGCGCCGACCGCTCCATCGTGTCCAACATTGCCGGCACCACGCGCGACGCCATCGACACGGTCGTCGAGCGCAACGGCAAGCACTACCGCATGGTCGACACTGCGGGTATCCGTAAGAAGAGCACCGTGTACGAGAACATCGAGTACTATTCCATGGTCCGCGGCCTGCGCGCCATCGACCGTGCCGACGTGGCGCTGCTCGTCGTCGACGCCTCCGTGGGTGTCACCGAGCAGGACCAGAAGGTCATGGGTCTTGCCATCGAGCGCGGCTGCGCCATCGTTGTGCTGCTAAACAAGTGGGATCTGCTCGACGACGACCGTAAGCGCGAGGCCTGCATGGAGACCATCGACCGCCGTCTGGGCGTCATGGCTCCCTGGGCCCAGTACCTGCGCATCTCGGCCCTGACCGGCCGCAGCGTCGAGAAGATCTGGGCAATGGTAGACGCCGCCGAAAAGACGCGCTCGCAAAAAATCAGCACCTCGCGCCTCAACATGTTCCTCACCGACCTGCGTGAGTTCGGCCACACCGTGGTGGACGGCAAACGCCGCCTGCGCATGCACTACGTGACCCAGACGGGCGTCAACCCGCCGACGTTCACGTTCTTCGTCAACCACAGTGACCTGGTCAACGACACCTACCAGCGCTACGTAGAGAACCGCATGCGCTCGACCTTCGACTTTGCCGGCACGCCCATTCGACTCTTCTTTAGGAAGAAGGAGCAAAAGGATGCATAATCCGATTCTTCTGACCGCCATCTGCGCCGTGGTCTCGTTCTTTATCGGGGCGATTCCGTTTGGCCTGATCTTGGGCCGCGTGTTCAACCACACCGACATTCGCAAGGCGGGTTCCGGCAACATCGGCACCACCAACGCCCTGCGTGTGGCCGGCCCCAAGGTGGCCGCGCTCACGCTGCTGCTCGACTGCCTTAAGGGCGCCATCTGCGTCCTTATCGCGCGTCCGCTCATCGCGAGCGTGGGCTATGGTTTTCCGCCGAGCATTATGGCCCCCGGCGCCGCCGGCGACTGGATGCTCGGCGTCATCTGCCTGGCAGCCGTGTGGGGCCACATCTTCTCGCCCTATCTCAACTTCCACGGCGGCAAGGGTATCGCGGTTGGCCTGGGCGTCATCCTCGCCTGGTATTGGCCTATTGGCCTGTCGCTGCTGGGCATGTTTATCGTGGCCGTCGCCATCACCAAGTATGTGTCAGTGGGCTCGCTTGCCGCAGCCATCGGACTTCCTATCGCTACTTGCACGGTCTTTCCGTACAGCAGCCTGGGCCTCAAGTTCTGCATGGCGATAATCGGCATCACCGTGGTGTGGGCCCACCGCTCGAATATCCAGAAGCTCATGGCCGGTAAGGAGTCCAAGCTCTCGTTTACCAAGCGCGTCACCGAGCCCGACGATAAGTAGGAGAGAGTCATGAATGTTGCGCTGATTGGCTCCGGCTCCTGGGGAACCGCCGTCGCCGGCCTTGCCGCCGCGCGAGCCGAGCGCGTGACCATGTGGGCCCACAGCGAGCAGACGGCCACCGGCATCAATGGCGAGCACCGCAACCCCCGCTACCTTGTGGGCTACGAGCTGCCCGGCAACGTCGTCGCCACGACGGACCTGGCGCAGGCGCTCGACGGTGCCGAGGCCATCATCTTTGCCGTTCCTTCGACGCACCTTCGCAGCGTGTGCCACCAGGCCGCTCCCTTTATCGCCGCCGATACCCCGGCGCTCTGCCTCACCAAGGGCATTGAGCCCGAGTCCGGCCTGCTCATGAGCGAGGTCATCGCCAGCGAGATCGGCAACGAGTCGCGCGTGGCGGCGCTCTCGGGCCCCAACCATGCCGAGGAGATCTGCCGCGGTGGGCTTTCGGCCGCCGTCATCGCCAGTGAAGACCAGCAGGTGGGGGAGACTTTTAAGGACCTGCTCTTGTCCACGGCCTTCCGCATCTACCTATCGCAAGACATGACCGGTGTCGAGGTTTGCGGCGCTATGAAAAATGTCATCGCCATCGTGTGCGGCATCTCCGCCGGCACCGGTGCGGGCGACAACACGCTTGCCCTTATCATGACGCGCGGCCTGGCAGAGATCAGCCGTCTGGTGCACGCCCGCGGCGGTCAAGCTATGACCTGCATGGGGCTCGCCGGCATGGGCGACCTCATTGCCACCTGCACCTCGGAGCATTCGCGCAACCGTACCTTTGGCTACGAGTTTGCCCACGGCGTTTCGCTCGACGAGTACCAGGCGCGCACGCATATGGTTGTCGAGGGCGCCGTCGCGGCCCGCAGCGTCAGCGAGCTTGCCCGTTCACTGGGCGTAGACATTCCGCTCACCTTTGCCGTGGAGCAAACGCTCTACAACGGTGTTACCTTGGATAGGGCGCTCGAGATCCTAACAGAGCGCGTTCCCTCCCAAGAGTTCTACGGACTCACCGACTAGCGCAGAAAGGCTACTACCATGGGTTCCATCAAAATCGCTCCGTCCGTCCTTTCGGCCGATATGGCCAACCTCAAGGGCGACCTCGACAAGATCGCCGGCGCCGACTACGTGCACTTTGACGTCATGGACGGTCATTTTACCGGTAACCTCACCTTTGGCGTGGACATCCTCAAGGCCGTCAAGCGCTCCACCGATGTGCCGGTCGACGCGCATCTAATGGTGTCGAACCCCGATGAGACGGTCGATTGGTATGCCGACGCCGGCGCCGATATGATCACCGTGCACTACGAGGCCTCCACGCACCTGCACCGCACGCTCACCCACCTGCAGCAGCGTGGCGTCAAGGCCGGCGTGGTGCTCAACCCCGCTACCCCCGTCTGCGTGCTCGAGAGCATCATCGACGTCGTGGATATGGTGCTGTTGATGAGCGTAAACCCTGGCTTTGGCGGCCAGAGCTTTATCCCCGGTACCATCGCCAAACTGCACGAGCTTACGGCCATGTGCGAGCGTCACGGCGTTTCGCCCCTCATCGAGGTCGACGGTGGTATTTCTTCCAAGAACATCGCAGACGTCGTCAAGGCCGGCGCCAACGTGCTCGTAGCCGGCTCCGCCGTATTTAAGTCCGAAGATCCCGCTGCCGAGGTTGCGCTGCTGCAGAAGCTGGGCAACGAGGCTGCACAGGAGGCATAAACCCTTATGACCGCAGGTCAAAACCGCATACCCGTGAATCTTGACTATGCCGCCTCGACGCCCATGCGCGCCGAGGCGCTCCTTGCGCAGCGCGAATATGACGACAGCGAGCTTGCCGGCGTCAACCCCAACTCGCTGCATTCGCTCGGCCGCAAGGCCGCCGCACGCCTTGAAGTCGCCCGTCGCGAGATCGCCCGTAGCTTTGGCGCACGTGTTCGCCCGTCCGAGATTATCCTGACCAACGGCGGCACCGAGGCCAACCAGCTGGCCCTGCTCGGTCTTGCCGAGGGCGCCCGTCAGCGCGATCGCAAACGCGATCGTGTCATCGTTTCGGCCATCGAGCACGATTCGATTCTGGACAACCTGCCACTGCTGCGTGCCGCCGGCTTTACCGTCGACCTGGTACAGCCCTGCCGCGCAGGATACATTGAGCCTGCCGCGCTTGTCGAGCTGCTAGGCGACGACGTGGCGCTCGTGAGCATTATGGTTGCCAACAACGAGACCGGCGTGGTGCAGCCCATCCGGGAGCTTGCCGCTGCCGCACACGCCGCCGGCGCCCTGATCCACACCGATGCCATCCAGGGCTATCTGCATATTCCGCTCGATGTCACCGAGCTGGGCGTCGATGCCATGTCCGTCGCGGCCCACAAAATTGGCGGTCCTGTGGCATCCGGTGCGCTCTACCTTAAGACCCGCACCCCACTGCGTCCCCGCATCTTTGGCGGAGGACAGGAAGCCGGACGACGTGCCGGCACGCAGGACCTGCGCACGCAGCTGGCCTTTGCCGCTGCCGCCTCGTCTCTGGCGCCCCATGTGGCTCAGGAGCGGGCGACGCTGCAAGCCCTTTCCGACAAGCTCTACGCCACGCTAACGGCCCACCCGCGCATTCACGCCACCATGGGCGACTACGCACAGGCCGATCGTCTGCCGGGCATGGTTTCCATCTACGTCAACGGCATGGACTCCGAGGAGCTCATCGTCAAGCTCGACGCCGCCGGCTTTGAGGTATCGGCAGGCTCGGCGTGCTCGAGCGGCAGCATGGACCCGAGCCATGTGCTCAGCGCCATGGGTATCGGCCGCGAGCAGGCTTTGGGCGCGCTGCGCATCTCGTTTGATGACCGCGTGAACCCCGCCGACCTAGATGAGTTTGCCCAGACGTTGCTCTCGATCGTGGGTGCCGCATGATCGTCGCCGAGCTTGAACGTGCACTGCTGGCGCGCTATCCCAAGGCGGATGCCGAGAGCTGGGACCATGTGGGGCTATCCGTCGGAGATCCCACTGCCGAGATCACCGGCGTTGCCTGCGCACTCGATGCGACCGAAGCCAACGTGCACCGCGCTGTTGAGGCCGAGGCTAACGTGCTGCTGACGCATCATCCCATCTATATCAAGGCTCCCGAGGCCTTTTGTCCGGCCGATGCAGCGCGTCCCCAGTGCAGCGCGGCGCTGTACGAGGCAGCCCGTTGCGGCGTGAGCATTATCTCGCTTCACACCAATCTTGACCGCTCGCACGAGGCGCGCGCTCGCCTGAGTGAGCTGCTGGGTGCTGAGCCCATGAGCTCGCTGGAGCATGTGGACGAGCCTGAGCTCACCGGTCTGGGCGCGCTCGCGACCCTCCACGACGCCTGCAACCTGCGCGATTTCGCCAACCGTGCCGCCACGGCGCTCGGCAGCGACCCGCGCGTATGGGGCGATGCCGAGCGCCCGTGCCGCACCGTCGCCATTCTGGGCGGCTCCCTCGGCGATTTTGGAGAGCTTGCCATCGCCGCAGGCGCAGATGTAATTGTGACTGGAGAAGCCGGCTACCACGTGGCGCAGGACCTTGCCTTACGTGGCCTGGGCGTGATCCTACTCGGCCACGACCGCTCCGAGGAGCCGTTCGTGGATATCTTGATGAACTCTGCGGTTGACGCCGGGGTCGACCCCCGTCATACGATTAAAATACTGAACCCTTGCCAATGGTGGACTGTGACAAAAGGAGAGAACTTATGAGCGCCGGCGCTACGCTACTCAAGCTGCAACAAATCGATTTGGAGCTCGCCCGCAACAAGAGCGAACTTGCCAATATGCCGGAGCTCAAGGAGCTCGCTTCCAAGCGCAAGACCTATGTAAAGCTCAAGTCCGAGATGACCAAGCTCTACGCTCAGCGCAAGGACCTGGACATTGAGCTCGACGATCTCAACACCACCGAGATCCAGACCAACAACGCCATCGAGGCTGCCAAGAAGCGCCATGTCGACGGTTCTGATTACCGCGAGGTCCAGGACCTGGAGAACGAGCTTGCCACCCTGGCCAAGCGTCTGGACAAGATCGAGCACACCCGCAAGGATGTCGTTGTCGCCCATAAGGAGGCGCTCGATCGCGAGGCTCGCGCGCAGGCCATCATCGCCAAGTTCGAGGAGGGCGTGAAGGCCGATACCAAGGCCGCCCGCGCCAAGGCCGCCGACCTGCAGGCTCAGATCGACGCCGCCACCAAGGAGCGCACCGCGCTTGCCGCCACGCTGCCGGCCGACGTGCTCACCGACTACGAGCGACTGCTCAAGCAGTTCCGCGGCCTGGCCGTCGAGACCATCCAGGGCAACATCCCCACGGTTTGCCACACCGCGCTGCAGGCATCGTCCATGAGCGACCTCAACCACGACGGCAGCGAGATTACGCACTGCCCGTACTGCCACCGCCTCCTGGTGCTCCCGAGCAAGGAAGCTTAAACGATGGCGGCGTCCAACAATTCAATGCAACTTGAAGGAAAAACGATCCTGCTGGGCATTACTGGCGGGATCGCCGCCTATAAGTCGTGCAATATCGTGCGCCTGCTGCAAAAGCGCGGCGCGCGCGTCAAGGTCGTTATGAGCGAGCATGCCACGGAGTTTGTGGGCCCGCTCACCTTCCGTGCGCTCACCAACGAGCCCGTTGCCGTGGGCCTATTCGACGATCCCTCCGACCCCATCCACCACATTTCGCTGGCGCAGGAACCCGACCTGGTGGTCGTGGCGCCCGCGACGGCCAATATCATCGCCAAGATGGCCACCGGCATCGCCGACGACCTCATCTCCACCACGCTGCTTGCGACGCCGCGACCCATCGTGATCGCACCCGCTATGAACAACGGCATGTGGAAGGCGCCGGCGACGCAGGCCAACATGGCCACGCTGCGCGACCGCGGCGTGCATGTGGTGGGACCCGGCAGCGGCTACCTTGCCTGTGGCGACGTTGACACGGGCCGCATGAGCGAGCCCGAGGACATCGTCGAGGCTGTCTGTGAGGTGCTCAACTCCGCGCCTCAAGACCTGGCAGGTAAGCGCATCGTCATCACCGCCGGCCCCACGCACGAGCCGATCGACCCCGTGCGCTTCATTGGTAACCGTTCATCGGGCAAGATGGGTATCGCTCTGGCGGGGGAGGCCGCACGCCGCGGTGCCTCCGTCACGCTCGTACTGGGACCGACATCGCTCGATGTTCCCCGCGGCGTGGAGTGCGTGCGCGTGCAGACCGCCGCTGAAATGCTGCAGGCGGCTCTGAGCGCCTTTCAGACGGCCGATGCGGCCATTTGCGCGGCTGCCGTCGCCGACTACACACCGGCGGCCCCTGCGGACCATAAACTCAAAAAGACCAACGAACGCTTGGATCGCATCGAGCTGGTCGAAACGGTCGATATTTTGGCCGAGCTCTCGCGCCAGAAGGGCGAGCGATGCGTGATCGGATTTGCGGCCGAGACCGATAACGTTGTCGAGTACGCCGAGCGCAAATTGGCCCGCAAGGGTTGCGATGCCATTATCGCCAACGATGTCTCGCGCGCCGATTCGGGCTTTGGAACGGATACCAACAAGGCCTGGATTGTAAGCACCACGGGCACGCAAGAACTTCCTGTGCTAACAAAACCCCAGCTCGCAGATACAATTTTGGACTTGCTTCAAAATTTGTAAAAAAGTTCTTGCACAAGGACAAAGTTTCGGGTTAATATACTCCCTGTTGCGAGCGAGAGCAGAGCAACAAACAAAAGCTTCGGGACGTGGCGCAGCTTGGTAGCGCACTTGACTGGGGGTCAAGGGGTCGCTGGTTCGAATCCAGTCGTCCCGACCAGAAGTTTGCAGGTCAGGCACCTAGTGCCTGACCTTTTTTTATTAAGAATCAACAAGGTAAGCAACGAAGAATCAACAACTGATTTTTAGTTAATAAGGACATACCCATCTACCTGCGGTTTTGTAGAATCGTGATTTTAATGGATCCCACCTCCACTACGATTCCACATTTCGTCAATCTATTGATTCCGCATACGCAAATTATTTCGTCTATTTGGTCTACATACGCGAATGAATCTTACCCGCGCCCATCTATTTCGTCTACTTGCGCGATAGCTACGTTGCCAAAACGCCCGAAAAATATACGTTTCAAGACAATCGGGCGCTCAGTATTTTTTACAAATGCATATGACGCGCTAGCGTGACAGCGATGGATGCCGGCAGAGCCGTTCAGAATCGAAATGCGACCCTTTCGGAGAAAATCCCTACGTGGTCCGGGGCAATACCGAGAACAGGTCTTAAATCGCCTCTGAAAGGCTGGTGCTAAGGGGGAAGGGGAGGGCGTTCTGAAGAGGAGACAGTCCTTCATCACTTTGGCTCATAGTTCGTCAGCAGTACCTCGACTGCGGGGGGGGCATCAAGACGGTTTTCCTGGGGTCGGAGCATGGGCACCGTCATCGATGGGAACGGCGTCCATACCGAGATACAGATCGGGAACATGCTCCAGACGCTCGGCAAGAACGGTTTCGACTGGATGCCGTAGGCGTGATCTGCCGCTGCGGCAAGACCTGCGCAAATACTTGGAATAGCCCTACGCTCGGCTTGTATTGCAAACCCTGAGCGAAGGGAGTGTCGCATATGCAAGCAGCGGCGCAGAACCTTCGGGGGGGGTATCTCCTAGGAGTACCCGCCTCCGAGGGCAGTCAATCATCGAGTACGTCCTGATCATCGCCGTCATCGGCCTGGTGATCGTGTTCGCCGGACCCGGCATGGCTGGGGCCATCCGAAACCAGTTCAACCTGGTCGGCAACACGGTGAACAGCGGGACGACCGGCGGCGTCGAGGGTGGCGCGTCCGGTGGAGGCAATACCGGCACGGCATCCGCGACAGTCCAGGCGGCTATAGCCAAGGACGCGAAGGACTGGACGCTGGATGAGCAGAAGGCCGTCGCCGAGGATATCGCCACCAAAGGCGAGGCCTCGCCCGCCTACGCCAAGGCGAAGGCCGCTATGGACGCTGGGACGAAGTGGTCTATTAAGCTCACTAATGGCGAGACCCTCGAGTACCGCATCGTCGGCATCAACCACGACGACCTCGCGGACGGCAGCGGCAAGGCGGGACTGACGTTCCTCACCACCTCGACGGGCATCAAGTCCCGCATGAATGCCACCGACACTCATCGCGGCGGCTGGGAGAAATCCGAGCTCCGTGCGAAGATGAACTCCGGCGAGATTTGGAACCTCATGCCGTCCGACTTCCAGTCCAAGGTGAAGAGCGTCAAGAAGCTCACGAACAACGTCGACGGCAGTCGCAATGCCGCCGTCACGGCTACCACCGACAAGCTGTTCTTACTCAGCCGTACTGAGTTAGACCCCATTCCGCCTTCTAGCTCTTTGGGTAAAGACTCCCCTTGGCTCCTCTCTGAAGGTTTCCAGTATGAAGCCTTCAAGGACGAGTTGACGAATACCGATTTGTCGGGCAACCCTGCCATTGCCAATGGCAACGCTTGGTGGCAGCGTTCAATATATGCATCTGGCACGGACGATTTCTATCTTGTTAACTATGTGGGATTTGTTAGTTCATGCAGCGAGGCATCGGAGGCGCAGGTCGTGTGCCCCGCATTCTGCTTCTAGATTTGAACATTTAGCCCGCGTGGGGTCGCGCGGGCTTTTCTTTTGGCGATTCAATACGATTGCCGCAACGGCGCCTGGCAGCCCGAACAATACGCTTCATATACGTTGTGTCAAAACACGACATGAAATGGGGTTCTATGGCTTCAAAATGCGAGGGACGGGGCGTGCCGTTCGGATATGACCCGCAAGGGGATAGGTTTGTATGGTTGAGTTCGGTGCCGCTCGACAGGTACGGAGAGCGCTGCGGGCTCGTCTGCCCATCCTGCGGCGGCAAACTGCAGGCCGTGCGAACTGCGACCAATACGCCTCACCCGTACTACAAGTGCTTCAGGCACTCCTCGCTGTCCTCATGTAGCGGCGGGTTCGAGTCGCAGCTGCATAGGGCGGTTAAGTCTCTTCTGGCCGACTCGGTCGGCAGGGAGTTCCGCGTCCCGATGGTCTCCTTGGCGGATGCCGCGCCGCACGCATCGAGGATAAGCGATTCTGGTCGATGGGTTCACGATTGGCGGCAGCCTTTCGAACAGGACGACCGCTGCGTCTATCCGGAGATTTGGGTGCCGTACTCGGCGAGAAAATGTACCATCGAGGCCGTTGAGCTTGAGACAACTCAGGAAAACGGCCTTCGCCCTGATGTTGTCCTTGCGCTGAAAGATAGCTATGGTGATCTTAGCAGGGTTGCGGTTGAAATTCGCGTAACGCACCCAAAGGCACTGGAAGACGCGGTGAAGTTCAGCGAGATTGGTCTGGATGTTATCGAGATAAATTTCGGCGGCATCGATTTGACATCGGAGGATTGCGAATCGCTGCTGCAGAGGACCATATTCGGCGACCTGAGTCCTAAATGCCAGCGCGACAAGCGCCGCGAATGGCTTTGGACTGCAAGAGCCGTATCGGCGCTGGAAAATTACCATCCCTATGTTGACACGGGTCGATCGCACTTTTCCGGAAAGGAACGGGCGCAATTCCCGTATATCGGAAAACATGCCCACGTTGCCGTGGCAAAGGGGTTCGGAGAGGAAACCTGGAATGATCTGACCAAGCTATGCGACATCTTGGACAAAATCGATAGGGAGGCAGATGCCGAAGTCGAAGAAGCGGAGCTTGACTCCTTCGGAACGATTGAAACGGATCCGGAATTGTCCGATATGGATGACTGGCAGGAGGATCAAGCTGCTCAGCCATATGAGGCTGCAGCCGATGGGGATGACGGCTCTTTCTTTGGTAAATCGAAAGGGGAAGCCAACAAGAAACGATGGTGGCAGCGCAACCCCCTGAGGCGGTTCCTGAGCAGATTCAAATAGCCACCTCACTCAAATGCCAAACCGATGACAGCTTGACCGACTGCTATACAGA
Source organism: uncultured Collinsella sp. (assembly GCA_900554645.1). Lineage (GTDB taxonomy): Bacteria > Actinomycetota > Coriobacteriia > Coriobacteriales > Coriobacteriaceae > Collinsella. The sequence goes on from USIE01000018.1 coordinate 27,204, forward strand.
CTGTTATATGGATGAACTCCATGATGCACTAAGGGAGCTTTCTGAGAACAAGGCGGCTATTGGGATTATCTATTTCGAGAAACTCGCTTCGATTTCTGCGCGGCGGGCATTGATTTGATTGCACTCCTTTGCGCACTCTATGGCGGATTCCGAAATGTCGTCGAGCGATTCGAAATCCTTGTCGAAAAGCCGACCACACAATTCAGGATATTTATTCCTTAACGCAACTTCATTTCCGCAGCTCAACAGTATCGAGGCAAGGGAAGGAGAGTGGATTTCGGCGAGATTTTCGTCTACAAATTCAATGACCGAATAGGACATTTCGTCATTCCTGCGCGAGAGAATGATAGCGATCGGCTCAACTGTGCCAACCGACTTTTCTTGGAGTTCGATATCGGTCAAGAGTTGAAGGCTTGTCGGGGCGAAGGTTACCGGCCCCGATTTCTTTGAACCGATGTGAATCGCGCCGATTGCGAAGCCGGCTTTTGAGCCAGAAATCCAAATTTCAGCGTTAACTTTTGAGCGACGCTTGTTGACTGCACTCACATGCGTTGCGGTGGAACCAAATTCATTTAGGAATTTGGCTGCGATTGTTTTCATCTTAAACTTAGGCGCGATGCTATAGCCGAGGTCCTGGGGTTTAAGATTGCCAGCAATCGCTCGAGCATACACCTCGTGGGGTTTGATTCGGCAATTGTGTTTGTCGATACCTGCAAGATGGCTGAAGTTGCCAGCAGTAAATGACACTTCTAGAAAACGAAGCGTCTTTGAACCGAAGCAAATAAGGAATGATTTGCCATTCAAATTCTTATCGAACTGCTGAGCTAGTGAAATTATTGCTTCAGCTTCTTCGTTGCCGGCTAGACGTCCATAGCTGTTGCTTCTCATGAGGTGCCTCCTTTTTGGGAAAACTACCTCAATCGGTGAAACTGTCGTTATCGGTGCCGTAGCGGCAATATCTACTCTCTAAACGAATAAGGGCGCTTTCGCGCCCTTATTGAATCTCGGTTGCTGCCTGCCAGTCTGCTCTCCTAAACCGAAGTCTAGGCGCGGGGGCTTAGGCCCCTAGGCTTGAACGTACTCGAGGTCAAGCTCTCCAGGCGCGTCCACGTACACCGCGCCGAACGTCAGGTTTACCAGCCGAGCCTGGGTTCCTTTCGGAACACTTGCATTATACCCTGGGATTCCTAGGCGATCAATATCGTTTCAGGGGAGATTTCAATCTAATCTCGACCCTTGATTGTCATTTTCATTGCAACAGCCTCAGGACTCAGCGCAACGCGTTGCGC
>USIE01000019.1 GCA_900554645.1 uncultured Collinsella sp.
TCTTTCATGCAGCAGGGGCTCTCAATGTTTTTATGTCCTGCTCATATCGTCTGTGCCGGCACCTGGGGACACTCCTGCGATCGGAAAAATTCTTAAAAAAGTTCTTGCCCTTCGCTCATTCGTCCGTATAATAAACTTCGTTGCTTGAGAGCACGCACCTATTCCTCGGTAGCTCAATGGTAGAGCACGCGGCTGTTAACCGCGCTGTTGTAGGTTCGAGTCCTACCCGGGGAGCCAGGTTGTAAAACCCGTCGCATTTGCGGCGGGTTTTTTCATGCCGCGATTGCTCGGTGCCAACGTTGCCATATCAACATTTCGTGTCGAGGATGTAATCGCGAACCCCGTCACCTCAACATGGCGCGGTCGTTGTAGAATATTGGAATGATTGCTCCCACGACATGGTGCTGCGAGCACCAGAAAAGGAGATTCTTGTGTCTGAGACCATTAACGGCAGCCTGAGCGTCTCGAACGACGTAATTGCCGATATTGCCGGTTATGCCGCGATGACGTGCTACGGCGTCGTCGGTATGGCTGAGCAGCTCCAGGGCGCCGAGAGCGTGCGCCTGCTTGCCGGACAGCGCCTCCGCAAGGGCGTGCTTGTCTCCGCCGACGAGAACGGCCTCACGGTCGATCTGCACGTCGTGCTCGAGAACGGCGTTAACATGAAGTCCGTCTGCCACAATCTTTCGAGCTCCGTTGCCTTCACCCTGCAGGAGATCGCCCAGATCGATCCTGCCAGCCTTAAGATCGGCATCCACATCGACGCGCTCAAGAGCCGTCTGAACTAGCATCCGAACACGGAGATTTCACCACTCATGATTGCAAAGACCATTCGCACCTGTTTTCCGATCGCTGCGGCTGCCGTTTCCGACAAGGCCGAGGAGATCAATAAGCTCAACGTCTTCCCCGTACCCGACGGTGACACCGGCACCAACATGTCGCTCACGCTCGCCTCGGTGACCAAGGAGCTCTCTGCGCTTCCCGCCGACGCCGACATGGAGGCCATTGCCGGCGCCATCACCCACGGCTCCCTCATGGGCGCCCGCGGCAACTCCGGCGTCATCACCTCGCAAATCCTGCGTGGCGTGGCCGAGGGCCTTGTCTCTGCCGACGAGCCCGTTACGTCTGCCAATATCGCCTTTGCCTTCCGTCGTGCCGTCAAGGTCGCCTTCCAAGCCGTTCGTAAGCCCATCGAGGGCACGATCCTCACGGTCCTGCGCGATGTCTCGACCAAGGCCGACGAGTGCGAGAAGAAGAAGTTCTCGGCCGAGGACGCGCTCGACGCCATCGTTGTCGAGGCCTATCAGTCTGTCGCCCGCACGCCCGACCTGCTGCCCGTTCTCAAGGAGAACGGCGTGGTCGACTCTGGCGCCTTTGGCTTTGCCATTTTCCTCGAGAACTTCGTGGCTGCCGCTCTTGGCCGTAGCACCGTGGTCGAGGATTTCTCCGCTACGTTTGATTCTGCCGGCTCTGCCCGCGACGCGGCTCTCGATCGCGTTGAGATCGAGGCCAACGACGACTGGGAGGGCTCGGAGTTCCGTTACTGCAACGAGTTCCTCTTTAAGGCCGACGCCCCGTTTGACGAGGACGAGTGCCTTAAGTTCCTGGGTTCTATGGGCGACTGCGAGCTGCTCGTGGGTGCTTACCCCGACTACAAGATCCACGTGCACTCTAACACCCCCAACCTGGTGCTCGAGCACATGCTGCAGCTTGGTCAGATCTATGAGGTCTTTATCCACAACATGGAGATGGAGGCCCACGACCGTACCGCCAAGATCCACGAGGATCAGGAGAAGGCCGCCGAGCCCGCGAAGGCCCTGGGCTTTGTCGCCGTTGCCGCCGGCTCCGGCGAGGCCGATATCCTCAAGTCCCTGGGTGTCGATGTGATCGTGTCGGGCGGCCAGACCATGAATCCCTCGACCGCCGACCTGCTGGGCGCCGTGGACCAGGTCAACGCGACCTCGGTCATCATCCTGCCCAACAACGGCAACATCCGCATGGCTGCCGAGGCCGCTGCCTCCGCCTGCACCGATAAGAAGGTCGCCGTCGTTCCCACCAAGACCGTCCCGCAGGCCTTCTCCGCGCTGTTCGCGGTACTGCCCGATTCTGAGCTCGAGGATGCCGTCGCCGCCATGGTTGACGCCATCAGCGAGGTCCGCGATGGCGAGGTCACCCGCGCCGTGCGCGATTCCAGCGCCTCTGATGGCTCGCCGATTCACTCCGGCGACGTTATGGGCATCATCGCCGGCTCTATCGACGTGGTCGGTTCCGATGTGAAGCAGGTCACGCTCGACTGCATTAACCGCATGCAGGAGGAAGAGGAAGGCGACGCGCTGACGATTCTGGCCGGCGAGGAGCTGTCCGACGAGGCCTTCCAGGAGATCGTCGATGCTATTGAGGAGGCTCAGCCCGACTTGGAGATTGACGCCCATCGTGGCGAGCAGCCGCTCTATCCCGTGATCTTCTCGATCGAGTAGGCATCTGCCTATGTCCGAGCTGTGCTCCGTGCCGCGCGTCTCGGAGCGTTTTGCCCAGAGCAATGCGCTCGACGAGGATATCGCGCGACTCAAATATGTTTCGGGTAAACGTGAGGAGGCCCTTCGCCGTCTGGGAATTCGGACGGTGGGGGACCTCCTTCTCCATATCCCTCATCGCTACCTGGACTTCACTCGCTCGTGGTCCATCGAGATGGCGCCCATCGGTACCGTGTGCACCATTATCGCCACGGTCGACCGCATCGTGCAAAAGCAGCCCCGTCCGCGCATGCAGGTGACTGAGGTTTCGCTCGTGGACGAGACCGGCGTGCTGCAAGTCGCCTTTTTTCGTCAGCCCTGGATTGCCCAGCAGCTCAAGCAGGGCGACCGCTTGGCCGTGATGGGCAAGGTCGAGTTTGCCTATGGCTTTAAGCAGATGGCCTCGCCTCACTTCGAGAAGCTCGAGGAGGGGCGTGCTGCCGGCACCATCCTGCCGGTCCACTATGTGAGTGACGGCGTGAGCCAGGCGTGGATGCGCCGTATCGTAAGCGGCGCGCTCGAGGTTGTCGGCAATCCGTTCGACCCCATTCCCGCGCCCCTGCGTGTCAAGCGTCGCCTGATGAGCAACGCCCGCGCGCTGCGCTCAATCCACTTTCCCTCGAGCATGGCTGAGCGCGATATCGCGCGCGCACGGCTTGCCTACGAGGAGTGCCTCTACTTGCAGCTGGCGCTGCGCCTGCGCAACGACGGCGGCCTGGTCGATGTGGTGCCCTATGCCCACGCCGCGGGCGAGCACCTGGCCGCGCTTAAACAGGCCCTCCCGTTCTCGCTGAGCGACGAGCAGGAGGCCGCGTTTCAAGACATCCTGCATGATATGTGCGATGGCGAGCGTGTGATGAATCGTCTGCTGCTGGGCGATGTCGGTACCGGTAAGACGGCCGTTGCCGCCTGTGCGCTGGCTGTTGCGGCCGATAGCAGCACCCAGGCCTGTGTCATGGCGCCTACGGGCGTGTTGGCACGTCAGTATGCCGACAAGACCGGCCCTTTGCTCTCTCAGGCCGGTATGACGTGGGCGCTGCTGACGGGCGCCACCCCGGCGGCCGAGCGCGAGCGGATTCATGCTCAGCTCCAGTCCGGCGAGCTCGATGTGCTCTTTGGTACCCATGCCGTGCTTTCGGATAACGTGACATTCAACCATCTGTCGCTCGTCGTCATCGATGAGCAGCACCGCTTTGGCGTTGGTCAGCGCAACGCCCTGCGCGCCAAGGGGCCCGGTGCCGATCTGCTCGTTATGACAGCCACGCCGATCCCGCGCACGCTGGCGCTTTCGGTCTACGGCGATCTTGACACGAGTATCATCCGCCACCGTCCTGTTCCCGGTGCCGGTGTCACCACGCGCGTGCTCACCGAATCGAGCCGCGACCTGGCCTATGGCGCTATCCGCGAGGCGCATGAAAAGGGACATCAGGCCTACGTGATCTGTCCGCTCGTGGAGCCGAGTGATTCGGCCGATGAGCTCGAGGACGTTCCCGGCATCGCCCGCGACGACGAAGGCCGCGTGACCGTGCCCGTGCCGTTGCATGACACGGCGACCGAGCTTGACCGCCTTTGTCTGGCACTGCCGGATCTTACCATCGAGCGCCTTCACGGCCGTATGCCAGCGGGGGAGAAGGACCAGGTCATCGATGCTTTCAAGCGTGGCGAGATCGACGTGCTCGTCTCGACCACGGTGGTTGAGGTGGGCGTTGACGTGCCCAACGCCACCGTCATGGTCATCGAAAACGGCGAGCGCTTTGGCTTGGCGGCGCTGCATCAGCTGCGTGGCCGTGTAGGCCGCGGTAGCGTCTCGGGCACGTGCTTGGTTATGACCCATTCAAAGGGCAATGGTGGCGCATCGGCGGCGCAAGAGCGACTCCAGTCGCTCGAAAAGACTGCAGACGGCTTTACGCTCGCGCAGATGGACCTGCGTCTGCGTCACGAGGGCGAGATTCTGGGCTACCGTCAACATGGCGGCGTGACCTTGCGTTTCGTCGACCTCGATGCCGACGAAGAGCTTATCGAGTGGGCCCATTTGGACGCGGTCGAGCTCTTGCGGTATGCTTGCAACCTTGACTCCGTGGCGACGCGCCCTCTGCGCGATGCGGTCGCCACGCGGTATCGACACATCTTTAAGGAGGTCAGCGGAGGATGAGAATCATCGGCGGCGAATGGCGCGGTCGCAAGATCGAGGAGCCCCGTGGTCGCGATGTCACCCGCCCCACGACTGATCGCGTGCGCGAGGCGTGCGCATCTATGGTCATGTCGGCATTCGACTTCGATTTGGACGAGGTCCGCGTGCTGGATGCGTTTGGCGGCTCCGGTGCCCTGGGCATCGAGATGCTCTCGCGCGGCGCCCGCTCGCTCACGACGTTTGAGATCGATCGAAATGCCGCGCGTCTTATTACCAAGAATATCGAGTCGCTCTGCCGTGACCGTGCGCGTTGGCGCGTGGTGACGGGCGACATGCTGGCGAGTGCTTCGCGCGGTCGTGTTCCGGGCGGCCCCTTCGACTTGGTCCTGCTCGACCCGCCGTATGCCTTTGGCGCCGAGCCGGTCGAGGAACTGCTGCAGAACCTGGCTCAGCAGGGTCTGCTTGCACCTGGCGCTTTTGCCCTGTTTGAGCATGCCGCCGCCGATGCGGGCGCGCATCCGGTAGGCTTTGAGACTGTACGTGAGAAGCGCTACGGCATTACCTCGGTCGACCTGCTTCGTTGGGTCGGCGATGACGACGGTGAGGGCGATAGTGCCGTCACCGATGCTGATAACAACGATGCCACGACGTTTCAGGAGGACGCCCATGAATGACACCATCAACCGCGTGATCGTCCCGGGCACCTTTGATCCCATCACGTTTGGCCATATCGATGTGATCCGCCGCGCCCGACGCATCTTTCCCAGCGTGATCGTCGCTGTTGCCGAGTCGCAGGGTAAAAACGGTGTGGGCACCACGTTTATGCTCGATGAGCGCGTGGCGCTGGCCCGCGAGGCGCTCGGTGATATCGACGGCGTCGAGGTCCTGCCCTTTACCGGCCTCTTGGTCGACTTCGCTCGTGAGCAGGGGGCGGGGGCCGTGGTCAAGGGTCTGCGCGCCATGACCGACTTTGAGTATGAGCTGCAGCAGGCCGACCTTAACTATCGCCTGGATAGTGAGCTGGAGTCCATCTTTGTCATGAGTGCGCCGCAGTACGGCTATATCTCGAGCTCGGTCGTTCGCCAGATCGCCTCGCTCGGCAGTGACGTATCGACGTTTGTCCCGTCCAACGTGGTCGAAGCGCTCAAACATCGCTTTTCGTGACGTTTCTTATTGCCTGGTGGCATGTGGTAAACTAGCACGATGATATGTTACCTATGAAAGGAGACCGGATGCCGGGCGAGAATTTTCCTGGCGATAGGATCGTCAGCTTGGTCGATGAGCTCGAAGGGCTGATCGAGGAAGCCAAGCCGCCTTTCGGCAAGAACGCTCAGTTCAAGGTCATCGACGCCGACGTGTTCTTCAACATCCTCGACGAGATCCGCATGAGCTATCCCGAGGAGTGGCAGAAGTCCCGCCGTATCCTTAAGGAGCGCGAGGAGCTTATGGCTTCCGCCGCCGCTCAGGCCGATTCCATCATCGCCGACGCTCAGCAGCAGGCCCTCACCATTGCCGGTGAGCAGGAGATCGTCCGCCTTGCGCAGCAGCAGGCCGACGACATCCGCGATCGTGCCCAGCAGTACGAGCGCGAGACGCGTTATGCTGCCGAGGACTACGCAGAGCAGGTCTTTACGCACCTGGAGGAGAACCTCAAGAGCCTGACCGGCACCGTTACCCGTTGCCGTCAGCAGCTCAACGAGGGTGCCGCCCAGCAGAATGGTCAGTGGTAATGGCTGAGTTCCCGAGCGTTACCGTCGATCTTTCCGAGCAGCTCGAGTTTCCTGGAGATTCGTATCCGCTGACCGGTAAGGTCGATGTCGCCACCTACACGGTGGGCGAGAAGGAGTACCAGCTACAGGACGGCATCGACTACGACGTTGTCTTTACCAATGCCGGTACCGGTGTCTTGCTCACGGGCATGGTTCGCGCGCACGCCACCGGCGAGTGCGACCGTTGCCTGGAGCCCGCCTCGTTTGATATCGCCGGCGAGATCGAGGAGTTCTACCTCTTTGAGGAGCCCGAGGATCCCGAGGCCTACGAGGACGGCTACGAGCTCCTGGGTGAGGACCGTATCGTTGATCTGGGTGAGCCTATCAATGACGCGGTCGTTATGGACACGCCGTTTGTGGTGCTCTGCAAGCCCGATTGCCGTGGTCTGTGCCCCACATGCGGTTGCAATCTCAACGTCGAGCAATGCGATTGCGCCGCCCAGGCAGAGGCAGAATGGGCCGCTGCCACGGAAAATCCATTTGCAGCATTGAAGAATCTCAAGCTTGATGAGTAAAACTGTGGTAGTATCGCTACTTGCGCGTAATCGCCACACTGGATAGTTCATAAGGAAGGTCACTATGCCCGTACCTAAACAAAAGCAGGGTCGTATCCGCACTCACACCCGTCGTTCCGCCAACATGAAGATTTCGGCTGCGGCTCAGTCCACGTGCCCCCGTTGCGGTGCTGTCAAGCTCCCGCATCACGTGTGCCCCAGCTGCGGTTTCTACAAGGACCGCGAGGTTATCGTTACCGAGTAACGGTATACTCTGGATGCGATGCCGTTCCAAATGGAACCACAATGGCCGGCTCAATGAGTCGGCCATTTTTGTATAAGGAGCATGTATATGAGTAACGTTCGCGTTTGTGTAGACGTTGTGGGCGGAGACGAGAAACCTCAGGTTGTTCTTGATGGTATCGAGGCTGCGCTTGCCGCCGATCCCGATATCGAGGTCTTGGCAGCTGGTCCCGCCGAAATCGTCAATCCCTTTGCAGCTTCCCATGCACGTGTTGAGGCCCTTGAGGCGCCTGACGTTATCGCCATGGATGACGATCCCATTCGCGCCGTGATGACCAAGCGTAAGTCGTCGATCGTGCTTTCTTGCCGCGCCATTAAGAAGGGCAACGCGGATGCGTTCTTCTCCGCCGGTTCCACCGGTGCCATGACCGCTGCCGCCACCGCCTATGTGACGCCGTTTAGGTATCAGGCCGAAGGCAAGAAGCAGCCGGTGCGCCCCTGTCTGACCAATGCGCTGCCCAATCGTGCCGGCGGTCTGACGGTGCTGTGCGATATGGGCGCCAACCCCGATGTCGAGGTCGATGACATGGTGCGTTTTGCTCAGATGGGTAGCGCCTATGCCCGCGTTGTCCTGGGCATCGAGCATCCCCGCGTGGGCCTGCTTGCCAACGGCACCGAGGACGAGAAGGGCTCCAACTTTACCAAGGCCTGTTTCCCTGCTATGAAGGCCGCCGTTCCCGGCTTTGTTGGTAACTGCGAGGGCACCGACCTCACCTCAGGTAACTTCGATGTCGTCGTTGCCGATGGCATGTCGGGTAATATCGCTCTCAAAGCTACCGAGGGCGCTGCCAAGTTTTTGCTGCAGGAGCTCAAGGGCGCCTTTATGGCCTCGCTCGGCACCAAGATCGCCGCCCTGCTCATTAAAAAGCAGATGCGCGAGATTAAGGCCAAGCTCTCTGGTGATGCCAAGGGCGGCGCGATTCTTTTGGGCCTGCGTGGCGTGGTCCTAATCGGCCATGGCGCCACCTCGGTCGAGGCCGTCAAAAACGGTACGCTCGCGGCGGCTGAAGCCGTGCGCGCCGGGCTGGTCGAGAACGTCGCCAACTCCATGGACGGCATCGTTTTGTAAGAGCGAGTTAGAGCGCTGTTATGTGCCTCGCGGCCTGCTTCGTGGGGTAGAATCAGAACCGTGTCTTGGTACCGCCCGGGCGGTACCATTCTTTTGGTATTCATGCACTATGAGAGGAAGCGCTATGGACCGCTCCGAAATCTTCGACAAGATCGCCGAGGTCGCTGCTGACGTTCTGGGCGTCGATGTTGCCGAAATTAGCGATGAGACCACCTTTGACGACCTCGATGCCAACTCGCTCGAGCGCCTGCAGCTGGTTACGGCTATCGAGGACGAGTTCAATCTCGAGATCGATGACGAGACCCTGCTCTCGCTCAACTCTGTCGCCGACGCCGTCGACGCGATTGAAAACGCCAGGGAGGCTTAGGTCTTGGCTTTATCCGAACGACTTACGCGCGCCCAGGAGATTCTGGGCCACGAGTTCAATGACAAGGTGCTGCTGCGCGCGGCCCTTACGCATCCTTCGGCCGTCGAAGGGCAGCCAGTCTCGGCAAGCTACGAGCGCCTTGAGTTCTTGGGCGATTCCATTTTGGGCGCCGTTGTCGCACGCTCCCTGTTTGTGTCCTATCCGGAGTTTGACGAGGGCAAGCTCACGCGCCTGAAGGTGTCGCTTGTCTCGGGCGCCACGCTGTCCGAGGTGTCGCATGAGTTGGGCATCGACGACATCATCATCTTTGGTGCCTCCGAGACCGGTACCGGCGCGCGCGGCCTGCACTCGGCGCTCGAGAACGTCTACGAGTCGCTCGTGGGTGCGCTGTACCTGGATGCCGGCTGGGATGTTGCGGCGGACTTTATCCACCGTACGCTTAAGCCGCACCTGGCTTCCGAGCGTGCCGAGCACCCCGCGAACCCCAAGTCGTTCTTGCAGGAGTGCGTGCAGGCGGACGGCCACGAGCCTCCCGCGTATAAGCTGGTCGGCTCCGAGGGCCCCGCGCATGCGCCCACCTTTACCGCTGTGGTGCTCATCGACGGTATTCGTCAAGGCCGCGGCACCGGTTCCTCCAAGAAGGAGGCCGAGGGAGCCGCTGCACTCGAGGCGCTCGACCGCATGGGCTACACCACCAACGGCGTGATTCTCAACAAGAAGCCTGTTTAAGCGAGGAACCGTGTATCTCAAGTCCCTCACGCTCAAAGGGTTCAAGTCGTTTGCCGACCGCGCCCATATGTCATTTGAGCCTGGCCTGACCGTCATCGTCGGTCCCAACGGCTCGGGAAAATCGAACATCTCCGACTCCATCCTGTGGGTCCTGGGCGAGCAGAGCGCCAAGCAGCTGCGCGGCCAGGCCATGGAGGACGTCATCTTCTCAGGCTCGTCGGCACGCAAGCCGGTGGGTGTCGCCGAGGTCACGCTGGTGCTCGATAACTCGGACCATATGCTGCCCGTCGATTTTGACGAGGTCGCCATCACCCGTCGCATGTATCGCTCGGGCGAAAGCGAGTACCTCATCAACTCGAGCCCGTGCCGCCTGATGGACATTCAGGACATCCTGCACGATTCGGGCTTGGGCAAGGATACGCATTCCATCATCAGCCAGGGCAAGCTCGACGCCATTTTGCAGAGCCGCCCCGAGGAGCGCCGAGCCCTTATCGAGGAGGCCGCGGGCATTTCCAAGCACAAACGCCGCAAGGAGCGTGCGCTCAAAAAGATTAAATCGATGGACGAGCACCTGACGCGTGCCCGCGACATCAATAAGGAGATCGCCCGTCAGCTGCGACCGCTGGAGCGTCAGGTCGATCGCGCGCGCAAGTACAAAGAGCTGTCCTCGCGCGCGAACGAGCTTACGCAGATGTTGGCCGTTGACGAGCTTCGTTCGCTGCAGTCGCAGTGGAACGACCTGGAGAGCCGCTCCAAGGAGGGCGCTGCCGAGCTTGAGCTTGCGCAGTACCGCTTGGGCGAAAAGGAACGCGAGCTCGAGAAGCTCCAGGTCATGCTTGAGGAAAAGGGCCTGTTTGTGGGCGATCTGGGTGAGCAGCGCCGCCATATGCAAGACGTGGTCGGCCGCATTAACTCCGATATGCGCCTGCTCGAGGAAAAGGGTCACAACATGGTATCGCGCCTGTCCGACATGCGCGGCCAGATCTCGAGCTCCGAGCATCAACGTCGTCGCGTGGTCGAGGAGCTCGAGGATGCGCGTGCCCAGCTTGAGGAAGTGACCGGTGCGCACATGCAGGTCCAGGAGGACGTTGACGCCGCTGGTCCTGCCGCCGCTGAGCTCCACGAGCGGCGCGTGGCGCTCGACAATCAGATTTCGCAGCTTACGCGTGAGCAACGCGATGTGCAGCGTGTGGCCGATAACGCGGCGCTCGAACTCGCCAAGGTGAAGGACTCGCTGAGCAACGCCGAGGTCGAGGACAACATGTACGCCTCGCGCCTGGAGCAGATTGATGAACAGCTCGAGGAGGTTACAGCATCGCTTGATAGCCGTCGCGACCGTGCTGAGGAGCTTGAGAGTGCCCTTGAGGCGGCTCGTCAGGCCCAGAACGATGCGCGCGAGGCCACCGAGGTCGCCCGTGCAGCCCTGAAGGACTTGCGTAATCGTGAGAGTGAGGCGCGCAACAAGCTGTCCGAGGTGCGCTCGGAGCTTGCCAGCCAAAAGAAGCTTGATGCCCGCATGGCAGACAGCTCGCCGCTGGTGAGCCGTCTGATGGGTGCGCTGGGCGACGATGTCTCGGGTCGTCTGGGCGACGTGCTCGAGGCCCCGCGTGAGCTTGAGGGCCTGGTTGAGCAATTGCTCGCCGGCGATATCGATGCGCTGCTGTTCGACGATGCGTCCGCGCTTGAGCGTGCCGGTCGTGCCGCTCTGGACCAGAAGAAGGCCTCGGGCGAGGCGCTGCTGGTCGCGCGCGGTGTGAGCGCCTCTGCTGCCGCTAAGGGCGCTGCCGGTTCCCGCCTGGTCGATCGCCTGTCCGTACGCGCCGGCTATGGCCCGGTTGTCGAGGCGCTGCTCGGCGGCTATTACGTTGTCGACGACTTGGCGGCTGCGCTGGCCGCGCCTGTCGTTGACGGCGTGACTTACGTGACCCCCGATGGCGCCCGCGTCGCCTGCGGCGGCCTGGTGCGTGTGGGGCTCGACGCCGGCGAGGCTTCGGGTGCTTTGGAGCGCAAGCGTCGCATTCGCGAGCTGGAGGGCCTGGAACCCGATCTGGCTGCTGTGTTTGAGCATGTGTCGGATCAGGTCGTCGAGGCCAATGCGGCCGTCGAAGAGGCGCGTGCCGCTGAGGGCGATGCCGCCGGCGAGATCGCCCGTCTTGAGGGCGAGCGCTGCTCGCTGCTCTCCGAGATTGGCCGCCTGGAGCAAAGCGCCAACAACGCCGAGGTCGAGCGCGTGCGCATCTCCAAGCGCCGCGAGCAGGCCGCCGAGGCCGTTCGCGCTGCGCGCCCGCGCGTGGACGAGCTCACCCGCTCGCGTGACGAGGCCCGAGCGCAGGCAAGCGATCTTGGCCTTCAGATTGCCGAAGCCAACGACGAACTCGACCGCGTTCGCCGTTACGATTCCGAGGCCGCCGGCAAGCTCGCCGATGCCAAGGTCCGCCTGGCCCAGACGAGCGAGCGCCTTCGTTCTCTGAAGGGCCGAGTACCCGATCTGGAGCATCGCCTGGAGGGCATCGACCGCCGTATCCGCGGAACACGCCAGGCCTCGCGCTCACTCGAGCTGCTGCGCCTGCGCGTCGATCCCATGCACGAGCGCTATTCGGCCCTGCTGGAGCGCGCGTCGGATTGGGCAGCGCGTCTGCGTGACCAGGCCTCTCTGGAGGAGGCGGACTCCGCTTCGCTCAAGAAGACCATCGAGGATGCCAAGGCAGAGGTTGCCCGCGCTAAGGAGAAGGTCGATACCGCCACCGCCACGCAAAACGAGTTTAAGGTCGCGCGTGGCAAGCTCGAGGTGCAGGTAGAGGCCGCCATTAAGGCCATTACCGCCGATGGCAACACGGTACTCGAGGAAGCGCTTATGCTTCCTGCGCCCACGGACCGCGATGCCGCCGAGCGCGAGCTCAACCAGCTTGTGCGCCAGATCAACAACCTTGGTCCCGTGAACCAAGTTGCCATGGAGGAGTACGAGCAGCTCAAGCGCCGCGCTGACTACATCGAGGAGCAGCTGGCCGATCTGGAGAGCGCGCGTAAGGCGCTCACCAAGATTACGGTGGCTATTGATCGCAAGATGCGCAAGGCGTTCCTTGTGACGTTTGAGAAGGTCGACGCGAACTTCCGCGAGATCTTCGCTATGCTGTTCCCGGGTGGCCAGGCTCATCTGGAGATGACCGATCCCGAGCATCCGGCCGAGACGGGTATCGAGGTCGTGGCGCAGCCGCGCGGCAAGCGCATCACCAAGATGATGCTCATGTCGGGCGGCGAGAAGAGTCTGACGGCACTCGCCCTGCTCTTTGCCGTGTACCGCACGCGCACGGTGCCGTTCTATGTGCTGGACGAGGTCGAGGCTGCGCTCGACGACGCCAACCTGTCCAAGCTCATCGGCGCCCTCGATGTGCTGCGTTCCGATACGCAGCTCTTGGTAATCTCGCATCAGCGCCGTACTATGGAGGATGCTGACGTTCTCTACGGCGTCTCGATGCAAGCCGATGGCGTCAGTCGCGTCGTCTCGCAAAAACTCGATCGCGAAACCGGAAAGGTCGTGAATGCATAATGGGATTCTTTGACGCACTCTCGCGCGGACTCGAGCGCAGCCGCGAGGCCCTCAACGAGGTCTTCTACTTTGGCGGCGAGGTCGACGAGGATTTTTGGGAGGATCTTGAGGACACCCTCGTCATGGGTGACATGGGTGCCGAGGTCGCTATTCAGGTTTCCGATGACCTGCGCGACGCCGCGGCCAAGAAGAACCTCAAGACCGCCCCGCAGCTTCGCCGCGCCCTGGCCGAGCAGCTCGAGGGCCATTTTGTGCCTGTTGAGCGCGACCCGTTTTCCGACACGCCGAGCTGCGTGCTGTTTGTGGGCATCAACGGTGCCGGCAAGACCACGACGGTCGGCAAGATCGCGAGCGCCATGGCTTCCCGCGGCAAGAATGTCGTGATCGGTTCGGCCGACACCTTCCGCGCCGCCGCCATCGAGCAGCTCGATGTGTGGGGCCAGCGCGCCGGTGTTCCCGTCATCAAGCGCGACCGCGGCTCCGACCCGGCGAGCGTTTGTTACGACGTGCTCGACGAGGCCGACAGGCGCGGCAGCGACCTGGTGCTCATCGATACCGCCGGTCGTCTGCACACGAGCCCCGAGCTCATGCGCGAGCTCGCCAAGGTGGTCAACGTGACCCGTAAGCGCGCCGCCAATATGGCCGCCGGCCCCATGCCGGTTTCGGTTGTGCTTGTGATCGATGCCGCCACTGGTCAGAACGGTCTGAACCAGGCGCTCGAGTTTAACGAGGCGCTGGGCCTGGACGGTATTATCATGACTAAGCTCGACGGCACGGCTAAGGGCGGTATCGCCATGGCCGTGGCCGAGAAGCTCAAGCTCCCGATCCTGCGCATCGGCGTGGGCGAGCAGGTCGATGACCTGCAGGAGTTTAACGCCAAAGATTTCTGCCGCGCCCTGGTGGGCGAGTCCAACTAAGGAGTGACTAGTGTTTGATTCTCTGAGCGATCGCCTCAATGACACATTTGACCGCCTGCGTGGCAAGGGTAAGCTGACCGAGGCCGATATCACCTCGGCCATGCGCGACATTCGCATGGCGTTGCTCGAGGCCGACGTCAACTTTAAGGTTGTCAAGGAGTTCGTCGCCAAGACCAAGGAGCGCTGCATGACCGCCGAGGTCATGGAGTCGCTGTCGCCGGCGCAAAACGTCGTCAAGATCGTGCTCGACGAGCTTACCGAGATCCTCGGCTCCACCGAGAGTAAGCTCGTCTTTAGCAACCGCATCCCCAACGTCATCATGCTCGTGGGCCTGCAGGGCTCCGGCAAGACCACGGCGGCCGTAAAGCTGGCCTACCTGCTCAAGAAGCAGGGCCGCTCGCCGCTGCTCGCCGCGTGCGACGTCTACCGCCCCGCCGCTGCCGACCAGCTGGCCACGCTTGGCGG
The DNA here is from genome assembly GCA_900554645.1 of uncultured Collinsella sp. Lineage (GTDB taxonomy): Bacteria > Actinomycetota > Coriobacteriia > Coriobacteriales > Coriobacteriaceae > Collinsella. The sequence continues at coordinate 14,305 of USIE01000019.1, forward strand.
CGAGATCGGCGTGCCTGTCTTCCGCGGTGACGGCGCGCACCCGGTCGACATTGCCAAGGGCGCCATCCAGGAGGCCGTCGACCACCTGCGTGACGTGGTCATCGTCGATACCGCCGGTCGTCTGCAGATCGACGAGCAAATGATGCAGGAGGCCGTGGACATCAAGAAGGCCGTCAAGCCCGATCAGGTGCTGATGGTCGTCGATGCCATGACCGGCCAGGATATCGTCAACGTCGTCTCGACCTTTGCCGAGCGCACCGACTTCGACGGCGTTATTATCTCCAAGCTCGATGGCGATGCCCGTGGCGGCGGCGCGCTTTCCGTGCGCCAGGTGACCGGTAAGCCCATCAAGTTCGTGAGCATGGGCGAGAAGCCCGATTCGCTGGAGCCGTTCTACCCCGACCGCATGGCCAAGCGAATCTTGGGCATGGGCGATGTTGTCGGCATCATCGAGAAGGCCCAGGAGGCAGCCGACGCCGAGCAGCTCGAGGCTGCCGAGCGCATGCTGCGCGAGGGCTTTACCATGAACGACATGCTCGACCAGATGAAGGCCGTCAAGAAGATGGGCGGCATGAAGGGCATTCTGGGCATGCTCCCCGGTGGCCAGCGTGCGCTTAACCAGATGGGTGGCAACCTGGACGAAGGTATCTTCGATAAGAACGAGGCCATCATCATGTCGATGACCAAGGAGGAGCGCCTTCGCCCCTCCATCATCAACGGCCAGCGCCGTGCCCGCATCGCCAAGGGCGCCGGCGTGACCCCCACCGAGGTCAATAGCCTTATGAAGCAGTGGGGCGAGATGAACAAGATGATGGGCCGCATGCGCACGATGGCCAATCAGGCACAGGCCGGCGGCAAGAAGGGCAAGAAGGGTAAGAAGGGCAAAAAGATGCGCATGCCCAATATTCCCGGTCTGGATGCCATGGGGCTGGGCGGCATGGGCGGCCTGGGAACGGGCGGCCCCAAGTCCGATATGGACCTGCTGCGCCAGATGGAAGCGCAGATGCGCAACAAGAAGTAACGACTAGTTGAGTCGTGTATGGCGAAGGCCGCCTGGATGGTATTCCAGGCGGCCTTCGCCGTTTGTTCGCTGGTTGTCGCACGCGTGGAAGCGCGTTCTCGACGAGGTGCTTGCCGCTAGTGGCAGCCGCAGCCTTCGTGCCCGTCATGGTCGTGGTGACCGTGGCAGCCGCAGGACTCGCCATGCTCGTGGATGTGCTCGTGATCATGTCCATGGCAGTCGCAGGTGGCCTCGCCGTTCTGTGCGAGCGTGCCGGCAATGAGGGCCTCGACGCAGGCATCGCAGCTGCCCTGGGCGCCCGCATAGACCGTGATGCCGGCTTGGGCAAGCGCGTTGATAGCGCCGCCGCCGATACCGCCGCAAATGAGCGTGTCAACGCCACCGTTGGCAAGCAGGCCCGCCAAGGCGCCGTGGCCGGTGCCGCCGGTGCCTACGACCTGCTCGTTGAGCACCTTGCCATCCTGGATGTCGTAGATCTTGAACTGCTCGCTGCGGCCAAAGTGCATAAAGATGTTGCCGTTGTCGTACGTCGTTGCCACCCTCATGGTGTCGACCTCCTTTGCTGGCCATGCGGCCGTTGTCGTGGTGATGGGGGAGTATGCGATATTGCCGCCCTCGATAACGAGCGCCCGTCCGTTGACCAGCGCATCGGCCACCTTGCGATGCGCGCGGCTGCAAATGGCCGCCACCGTTGCGCGGGCGATGCCCATCTGCTGGGCGACCGCCTCTTGGTTGAGACCCTCCAGGTCGCACAGGCGCAGCACCTCAAGCTCGTCGACGGTCATGTCGATGGCATCACCGCTGGCCAGGCCATCGGGGGTAAAGCCGCGGTATTCGGGGATGATCCCGACGCGGCGCAGTTTTTCGCGTCTTCCTGCCATGCACACTCCAAATCTGACATATGTCAACAATAGAATAGCGAACGTGCGGATTTGCGCAAGGAATTTCTGGCATATGTCAGAAAATGAGGGCTTATGTTTGGGCTGTGGGGCCGCGCGCGCCTGGGCTACAATAAATCTCGCTTATAGGCGACTGACAGGAGGGTCAATGAGCAAAGCTGATCAACAGTTTGTAACCATGTGCCGCGATATCTTGGACCATGGCACCACCACCGAGGGCCAAAAGGTCCGCCCGGTGTGGGAGGACGGCACCCCTGCCTATACCATTAAAAACTTTGGTGTCACGGCGCGCTATGATCTGCGCGAGGAGTTCCCCGCGCTCACCCTGCGTCGTACGGCGCTTAAGTCTGCCATGGACGAGATTCTGTGGATCTATCAAAAGAAGTCCAATAACGTGCATGACCTCAACAGCCATATCTGGGATGAGTGGGCCGATGAGACCGGTTCCATCGGTAAAGCCTACGGCTATCAGATTGGTCAGAAGAGCCATTACGCCGAGGGCGACTTCGACCAGATGGACCGTGTACTGTACGACCTTAAGCACACGCCGTATAGTCGCCGCATTATGACCAATACGTACGTGTTTAGCGATCTGTCCGAGATGTACCTTTATCCATGCGCCTATAGCGTGACCTATAACGTGACGCAGCGTCCTCAGGACGACAAGCCGACGCTCAACATGATTCTCAACCAGCGCAGCCAGGACATTTTGGCCGCGAACAACTGGAACGTGTGCCAGTACGCCATTTTGCTGATGATGGTCGCGCAGTCGGTCGATATGATTCCCGGTGAGCTGCTGCACGTGATCGCCGACGCCCATATCTATGATCGTCATGTCGATATCGTCCGCGAGCTTATCGAGCGTCCGCAGTTTGCGGCACCCAAGGTAACGCTCAACCCCGATGTGCATGACTTCTATGCGTTTACGACCGATGACCTGATCGTCGAGGGCTATGAGCACGGCCCTCAGGTCAAGAACATCCCCATTGCGGTGTAGGTGACGCGCATGACGTGTAAGCTTTCTGCCATCGTCGCCGTGTGTGACGACTGGGGTATTGGCTGCGAGGGCGATATGGTGGTGTCCAATCGCGCCGATATGCGCCATTTTGTGGCCTGCACCAAGGGCTGCCCGGTTATCATGGGACGCAAGACGCTGCTGAGTTTTCCCGGCGGGCGTCCTCTCAAGAATCGCCGTAATATCGTGCTCACCCGCGACGAGAGCTTTGCTGCCGAGGGCGTCGACGTGGTGCATGGCGTTGACGAAGCGCTCGCTGCGGTTGCCGATGAGCCCGTTGCCTGGGTGATCGGTGGCGGCGATGTCTATCGGCAGTTTTTGCCGTACTGCGTGGAGGCCGAGGTCACTCATAACCACTGCGTCCATCCCGTGGACACGTACTTTCCCGACTTGGACGCCGATCCCGCGTGGGAGATTGCGCAGCGTAGCGAGGTCGCGACGATTGCCGCCGGTGAGGGTGACGAGGGCGTCGATTATGAGTTCGTGACGTATCATCGCGTTGAGGCGTAAATCGTCTGGCGTGAACGGTATCATCGGGTTGATTGAATGCATGGGGCGGCGCTTAGCGTCGCCTCGTTTGGTATAGATGTGCTGTAAAGAAGGGTGCGGGCTGGCTGCTATGACTGATGCCGTTGAGGTTCTGCGAATTGATTCGCTCGATGACGAGCGGCTCGATGCCTATGTGCGACTGACCGAGCGTGAGCTTCGCTGCGTGCTGGAGCCGCAGAAGGGCATTTTTATCGCTGAGAGTGCCAAGGTCATCGAGCGTGCGGTTCGCGCCGGATATGAGCCGGTGAGCTTTCTTTTGGGCGAGCGCTGGCTCGACCAGATGATGCCGCTGTTTGACCAGCTTGTCGTGCGCGAGGGAGCGGGTCCGGTTCCCGTGTTCGTGGCCTCCATGGAGCTCATGGAGCAGTTGACGGGCTTTAACGTGACGCGTGGTGCGCTCGCGGCGTTCCGTCGCCCGCGTCAGATTCCGGTTGATGAGTTCTTGGGCGGTGTCGTCGAGGCGGCGGGGGATCGTCCGGTGCGTGTGTGCGTGCTTGAGGGTATTGTCGATCACACCAATGTTGGCGCTATTTTCCGCTCGGCTGCCGCATTGAACGTTGACGGTATTTTGGTCAGCCCGACGTGCTGCGACCCGCTGTACCGTCGCTCGGCCCGCGTGAGCATGGGCACCGTGTTTCAGGTGCCGTGGACGCGCATTGGCAGCGAGGCTCGTGTGTGGCCGCATGATGGTCTGAGCGCGTTGCACGATGCCGGTTTTTCGTGTGCCGCTATGGCGTTGACGGACGATTCCGTATCGCTGGACGATCCCGTGCTGCAGGAGATTGACCGCTTGGCAATCTTTATGGGTACCGAGGGTGCCGGCTTGGGCGCCAAGACCATTGCCGGCTGTGACCACGCGGTGCGCATTCCGATGGCGCACGGGGTCGATTCGCTTAACGTGGCCGCGGCGAGCGCCGTCGCCTTTTGGCAGCTGTGCCCGCACGTGAGCAATGAGTATCACTACCAGCCGGGTTTGTATCACTAGGCAGATATTTCGCACCTGGCTCTGATTCGGGGTGTTTCGGTCGACGCCAGTCGGTGCTAAGCTGATATTGGCTTTGGTCTTAAATTGCCGTTTTGCTGTTTGACGTATGCGTGTGGGGAGGGCGTGTGGCTAAGAAATCTACGGCGATCGATGTAACGCAAGGTGTCATTTGGCAGCAATTGCTGTCGCTGTGCGTTCCCATCTTTTTTAGTTCGTTTTTTCAGCAGGCCTACACGCTTATCGGTACGTATATCGTCGGCCAGTTTGGCGGCAAGCTCGCGCTGGGTGGCATTCAAGCCACGATGGTGCTCACCGAGCTCTGCATTGGCTTTTGCGTTGGCGTCGGCGCCGGCTGCGCGGTCATTACCGGTCAGTATTTTGGCCAGCACGATGATGAACGACTGAGTCGTTCGGTTCACACGGCCATGACGCTCGCGCTGGTGGGCGGTATCGTCTTCTCCATTCTCGGCATAGTGTTCGTTGAGCCCATGCTGGTGCTTATGAACACGCCGCATGAACTATTGGCCGAGGGCGTGGCCTATGCTCGCTGTTATTTTGCCGCGATGGTTGCGGCACTGCTGCTAAATATGGGAACCGCACTGCTGCGTGCCGTGGGCGACACGCGCGGGCCCGCCGTGATCATTGCCTCTGGCTGCCTTGTTAACGTGGTGCTGGATATCATCTTTGTCGCTGTGTTGCATATGGAGGCGCTGGGCTGCGGCATCGCAGTGGCGCTGACCATTTGCTCCAATGCAACGATGATCGTGTTGCGCATGATGCGCGCTCCGGGCGCATGGCGTCTTTCGCTGTCTAAGCTCGGTATCGATCGCGGTATTTGCAAGAGTATGATCTCGTGTGGTCTGCCACTCGGTTTTCAATCGGCTGCCTATTCGATCTCGAACGTGCTGATCCAGGTGTCGGTTAATTCGTTTGGCGCCGATGTCACGACTGCTTGGGGTCTATCTGGGCGCCTGGATGGCATTATCTGGATGGTGACCGAGGCGCTCGGCGTATCGATCACTACGTTCTCGGCGCAGAACTTTGGCGCGCGCAACTACGAGCGCATGCGCAAGGGCTACCATACGTCGCTCGTGCTGTCGTTTATGCTCATTGGTGGCCTGTCTGCCGTGCTGCTGGTGTTCTCGGGCCCGCTGTCGCGTTTGTTTGTCGACGATGCTTCGATTTCGGCGTACACCACGACTATCCTCCATTTCATTGCGCCGTTCTATGCGATTTTCTCGATTATCGAGAACGCCTCGGGTTCCATCCGCGGCGCCGGCGTGAGTTTGCAGCCTATGCTGCTCACCATCTTTGGCACCGTCGTACTCAGAGTGATTTGGTTGTTTGCGATCATGCCCTTCGATCCGTCGCTCGAGCATCTACTGCTGGTCTACCCCGTAACCTGGCTCATCACCGCAACCATGTTCACCATCTACCACCACAGCGGCAACTGGCTAGGTCGCGCCACTGCCTAGCTCATCCGTCGGATACCCCTGATAAGTTGCGGTGAAATAGTTCCTGAAAAGCCCTTGCGGACCGTCAAACAAGTACTATTCCACCGCAACTTCCTTATGAGCTGTAGGTGTTGGCGGAAAACGAATCAATTAGTATTCGATGCCCTGACGGGCTAGGAGGCCTTCGTCGAAGTAGTGTTTGACGGGTCGCATTTCGGTGACCAGGTCCGCGAGGTCTGCGAGGGGCAGCAGGCCGCGGCCGGTTAGCACGAGCTCCGTGGTGGCGGGCTTTATCGCAATCAGTTCCTCGACATCCTCTCGCGCCCCAAAGCAGCGTTCGTCTTGCCCTTGCCGTCTCCCGTATAGATTTGAACCTTGCCGACTTACAGTGATGCCATCTCTGTCCTTTCGTGCCCGGCGTCGGTTTATCGTCGCTCGGGTTGGGTATTCTAGAAACTATTATCAACCCCAGTAGATGGAGTTCAAGCAGATGGAGATGGATGACAACAAGCGTAGACGGAATATGATCCTCTACGTGCTCATCGCCTTCGTCGTCTACCTCGTGCTCTCGACCGTTCTGTTCCCCAACATCGGTCACACGCAGCAGATTACGGAGACCGATTACTCGACGTTTGTGAAAGCGCTCGACAAGAAGAGCGTCGAAAAGGTCGAGTACAACACCGACGACTATACGATTTATTACACCAAGAAGGGCGAGGATGAGAACATCGCCTATAAGACGACCGGTGTGCCGAACGATGCGGGCTTTACCGATCGCGTGCTTGAGTCTGGCGCTTCGCTGGAGTCGGTCGTTCCCGATAAGAGCTCGGGTTTGATGACCTACTACCTGCTCACACTCATTCTTCCCATGGCGATTTTCTTCCTCATCGGTTGGTGGCTCAACCGCCGCATGAAGAAGGCCATGGGTGATGACGGTCCTTCGATGAACTTTGGCGGCGGTGGCTTTGGCGGCGGTGGACTGGGCAAGTCCGGCGCGCGCGTGATCGCCTCCAAGGACGTGGGCGTGACCTTTAAGGATGTCGCCGGCCAGGAAGAGGCCAAGGAGTCCCTCAAGGAGGTCGTCGACTTTCTGGAGAAGCCCCAACGCTACGAGGAGATTGGCGCCAAGCTGCCGCGCGGTGCTCTCCTTGTTGGCCCTCCGGGTACCGGTAAGACCCTGCTAGCCAAGGCTGTTGCCGGCGAGGCTGGTGTTCCGTTCTTTAGCATTTCGGGTTCTGAGTTCGTCGAGATGTTCGTCGGCCGTGGCGCCGCCAAGGTGCGCGACCTGTTTAAGCAGGCCAAGGAAAAGGCCCCGTGCATTGTGTTTATCGACGAGATCGATACCATCGGCAAAAAGCGTGACGGTGGCGGCTTTAGCGGCAACGACGAGCGCGAGCAGACGCTCAACCAGTTGCTGACCGAGATGGATGGCTTCGATAACCACAAGGGTATCGTTGTCCTCGCTGCCACCAACCGTCCCGACAGCCTCGATCCGGCCCTGCTGCGCCCCGGTCGTTTTGACCGCCGCATCCCCGTTGAGCTGCCCGATCTGACCGGCCGCAAAAACATCCTCGAGCTGCATGCCAAGAGCGTGAAGACCGAGCCGCCGCTCGACCTGACCGCGATTGCCCGCGCCACGCCCGGTGCCTCGGGCGCCGACCTGGCCAATATCATCAACGAGGGCGCCCTGCGCGCCGTTCGCGAGGGTCGCAAGCGTGCAACCCAGGACGACTTCGAGGAGTCGGTGGAGGTCGTCATTGCCGGCCAACAGCGTAAGTCCACGGTGCTGTCCGACCACGAGAAGCAGGTCGTTTCTTATCACGAGATCGGCCATGCCATCGTTGCCGCTCGCCAGAAGGGCTCTGCGCCGGTCACGAAGATCACCATCGTGCCGCGCACGAGCGGTGCTCTTGGTTATACCATGCAGGTCGAGGAGGACGAGCGCTTTCTGACGACGCGCCAGGAGGTCTTGGACAAGCTCGCTGTCTATTGCGGTGGCCGCGCAGCCGAGGAGCTCATCTTTGGAGAGATGACGACCGGCGCCGCCAACGACATCGAGCAGGCCACCAAGCTCGCCCGTAATATGGTGACGCGTTTTGGTATGTCCGACGAGTTTGGCATGATGGCGCTCGGTACCGTGCAGAACGCGTATCTCAATCAGGACACGTCGCTCACCTGCGCCCCCGGTACGGCCGAGCGCGTGGACGCGATTGTCGCCAAGCTGATCGAGGATGCGCACGACCGCGCTTTGCAGATTCTGAAGGAGAACAAGTTTAAGCTCCACGAGCTGGCTCGTTATCTGTATAAGAAGGAGACCATCACGGGCGAGGAGTTCATGAACCTCCTCACGCGCGAGAATCCGCTGATTCCCAAGCAGCAGTAAAGCCGCGGCCGAGCCAGTAAACGCCGACGCCCCATTTGAGCAGCTTTCTCAAATGGGGCGTTTTGCTTGAGAGGGATGGAAATGAAGATCGTGGTGAGCGCCTGCTTGATGGGCGAGAGCTGCAAGTATAACGGGCTCGATAACTACCACCGCGCGTTGGTCGAGGCTTGCGAGCGCACGGGGACCGAGGTCCTCCTCGTGTGCCCTGAGGTCTTTGGGGGCCTGCCCACGCCGCGCAAGCCGTCCGAGATTGTGAACGGCGAGGTCCGTACCTGCGAGGGTACCTCAGTCGATCGCGAGTTTCGCCAGGGTGCTCAGCGCGCGTTTGATATGTGCGAGCAGGCAGGCGGACCGGAAGAGATAGTCGCGTGCATCCTTCAGGACCGCAGTCCCTCGTGCGGTGCGGGTCACATCTACGACGGCACCTTTAGCGGTACGCTCACCGCGGGCAACGGTGTTTTCGTCGACCTGCTGCTGCGTCACGGGTACCGCGTGATTCCGGCTAGTGAGTTCGATCCCAGCATGTTGGAACATTGTCCACAGCACTCGAACCCAACATTTCCTCTCGGGTGACCGTTTTGGCATCATCCGTGAATTTGATATCGAGTACGACCCGGTCATCAAAGACGTAGACCGAGTTGACAGGCGCCGTACCCAGGCAGCCCCTCCCCGCGGCCCTCGCGCAGGAACGCGTACAAGGCCCTCCCGTCTCTTGCGCCCCTCCTGCCCCAAACCCTGCTAGGAACGAGTGCAGCAAACTGGAATTTTAAATTAGTCTTTGCAAATAACCTTTGAACCTTCACCATCAATTACAATTCCCTGA
>USIE01000020.1 GCA_900554645.1 uncultured Collinsella sp.
AAGGGAAGAGGCGGGGCATGCCCCGCCTCTTACACCACATCTCTGCGCGCTACCCTTGGATAACTCTTGAGCGGCTTTATTTGGCCTGGAATAGATTAACGGACCCCCTATAGTTGCAGAATACTCCAATTTTTGCACGGCGCGGGGGCACCCACCCCGGCATCGGCTATCAAAACCGCTCAGTCCGGAATCTCGTCCACTATTCCCCATCATTTTGTGCGACGAATTACCTGAACGTCATTGACATATGAACATGCGCTCATATAATCGGAAGTAAGTTATATGAGCGCATGTTCATATGAAAGGATATTGCAATGAGCAGCCACGCTGATGAAACAAAGACTGGCATCGAGGCCACCGAGCCCGTGATCCCCACCACCTGCTCGCCCGAGGACCTTCCCGACGAGGAGCTTCTCTACGACCTTGCCGACCTGTTCAAGGTCTTCAGCGACACCACGCGCATCAAGATTCTCTATGCCCTCATGGGCCGCGAGCTCTGCGTGGCCGACATCGCCGAAGCGACCGCAACCTCGCAGTCTGCGGTGTCGCACCAGCTGCGCACGCTTAAGCAGTCGCACCTGGTCAAGTTCCGCCGCGACGGCCGCAACATTCTCTACTCGCTCGCCGACGATCACGTCTACACCATGCTTAACCAGGGCATGAGCCATATCTGCGAATAGCAATCAACCACGGTATCAGCGCGGCCGGCACCCAGACCGCTAACACAGGGAAAGGAACCCACCATGAAAAAGCAGTTCAAGCTCGACGAGATCGATTGCGCAAACTGCGCGCGTGAACTTCAGGACGAGCTGGCCAAGCTCGAGGGCGTTAAATCCGTGTCCGTCAACTTTATGACCCAGAAGCTGACGCTCGAGGCCGATGATGTTGAGTTCGACGAGGTGCTCAACCGCGTTGTTGAGTTTACGGCCGACGCCGAGCCGGACTGCGAGATCATTCTCTAACCCGCGCATACGTTGACCTGCAAGGCCGCGCTTGCCGCGGCCTTTGCTCGCAAAATTATATGAGCAAGTGTTCATACACTCAAATGGGAGGTTTGAATCATGGCAGCCGCCGATCCCAAAAAGAAAAAGAAGAAGCGCAAGAAGAAAGAGCCCCTTGAGCACAAGCGCAACCGCATCCTGGTAGCACTGGGCATTTTTGCCGTTGTTTATGCCCTCGACGAGCTCGGCGCCCTTACCGCTGCATTCGGCACCCCGGGTGACATCTACGCCAGCTTCGTGCTGTTCCTGGTGCCGTTCCTAATTGCCGGCTACGACGTGCTCCAGAAGGCGTTCAACAACATCCGCCGCGGCAAGGCCTTCGACGAGAGCTTCCTCATGGCCGTCGCGACTATCGGCGCGTTTGCCATGGTGCTCTTCCCCGATACCGACCCGCACATGGCCGAAGGCGCCGCCGTCATGCTGTTCTACCAGGTCGGCGAGCTGTTCCAGGCATACGCCGTGGGCAAGAGCCGCAAGTCGATCAGTGCCATGATGGACATCGCGCCCGACTACGCCAACGTCGAACAAGTCGACGGCACACTCGAACAGGTCTTTCCCGATGACATCGCCGTCGGCACCGTGATCGTGGTCAAGCCCGGCGAGCGCGTGCCTATCGACGGCGTCATCGTCGAGGGCGAAACCCAGCTCGACACCGCCGCGCTCACGGGCGAGTCAGTCCCCCGCCCCGCCAAGTCCGGCGACGATATCATCAGCGGCTGCATCAACATGACGGGTCTCATCCGCGTGCGCACCACCAAGCCCTTTGGCGAGTCCACCGTCGCACGCGTCCTGGAGCTCGTGGAGAGTGCCAGCGAAAAGAAGGCGCGCACCGAGAACTTCATCACGCGCTTTGCCCGCGTCTACACCCCCGCCGTCACCGGCGCTGCCGCGGTGCTCGCGCTCGGCGGCGGCCTGGTCACCGGTGCCTGGTCCGACTGGATTCTGCGCGGCCTGACCTTCCTGGTCGTCAGCTGCCCGTGCGCGCTCGTGATCAGCGTGCCGCTGAGCTTCTTTGGCGGCATCGGCGGCGCGTCCAAGCTGGGCGTTCTCATCAAGGGTTCTAACTACCTCGAGACGCTCGCTGACGTGGACACCGTCGTCTTTGACAAGACGGGTACCCTCACCAACGGCACGTTCTCGGTCGTGGCGGTACACCCCGAGGCAGGCTATACCGAGCAGTCTTTGCTTGAGGTCGCAGCCCTTGCGGAGTCGTTCTCCGATCATCCCATCGCGCAGTCCGTGCGAGTCGCCTACCAGGGTGAGGTCGACCCCAAGCGCGTGAACGACTCCGCCAACGACGCAGGCCACGGCGTGACGGCAACCATCGACGGCAAGCACGTCGTCGTCGGCAACGCAAAGATGCTCGCCGCAGCCGACGTTGAAGCGCCGGACTGTGAGGTTGTCGGCACGATCCTCCACGTGCTTGTCGATGGCGTGTATGTCGGCCACATCGTAATTGCCGACACCGTAAAGGCCGATGCCGAGCAGACGATCCGCGACCTGCACGCCGCCGGAATCAACCGCACCGTCATGCTCACGGGCGACCGCGAGGAAGTGGCAGCCGCCGTGGCCAAGCAGCTGGGCCTCGACGAGTTCCACGCGCAGCTGCTGCCGGGCAACAAGGTCGAGCGTGTTGAAGCGCTGCTCACGGCCGAAAGCGGCAAGGGCAAGCTCGCCTTTGTGGGCGACGGCATCAACGATGCGCCCGTGCTGACGCGCGCCGATGTGGGCATTGCCATGGGCGCCATGGGGTCCGACGCCGCGATTGAGGCGGCGGATGTCGTGCTGATGGATGACAAGCCGTCCAACATCTCCCGTGCGATCCGCGTGGCGCGCAAGACCATGACGATTGTCTGGCAGAATATCATCTTCGCGCTGGGGATTAAGCTGCTGATTTTGGTGCTGGCGGCGCTCGGCATTGCCAATATGTGGCTTGCCGTGTTCGGCGACGTAGGCGTGGCGATCATCGCCATCCTGAACGCCATGCGCGCGATGGGTATCAAGAACCTATAGCGTTCGTGAGCTGTCCGGCCGAGGCCGGGCTTGGTTTTGAAAACGTCCTCGCGCATGAGGCCCGTCTTTCCTGCTCCTGCGGAGCAACGGAAAGGCGGGCCTCGCGCTGCGGAGTGTTTTCAAAACCAAGCCCGGCCCCGGCCTGCGGTGACGTTGCTGGTGGTTCTTGAGCATCGCTTGCTGGCGGGGTTCCTTTGCTGAAATGGACTTGGCCGAAAGGGCCGCTGGTCCCGGTCGCTGGTTCGCGCTTTGCGCGAACTCCGCGCTACTGTGGGTCAGTTAGGCTTCTGTTGTTGGACCCGCTACATCTTCCCGTCCCAGCATCGACCTTAGCTTCTCGAAGCTCTCCTCGCTCAGGCAGTGCTCCATGTGGCAGCCCTCTTGCGAGGCAACCTCGGGCGCAACGCCGGCATCCTCTAGTAGCCCCACAAAAAAGCAATGGCGCTCCCACATTTCACGAGCGACCTCCAGCCCACGTTCCGTCAGATGCACATCGCGTTTGCCCATTTCGACGTAGCCGTTGCTCTCCAGCGTCGCCATGGCTTTGGAAACGCTTGCCTTAGTTACGCCAAGGTACTCCGCAACGTCAATCGAGCGCACGATGCCCTGACGTTGCGACAGAACGTAGATCGATTCGAGGTAGTCTTCTCCAGATTCACGTAGGGCCATGGGCCGCCTTTCGCGATGATTGCTAGTTAGCCATTGGATACTTTCCTTGGCTTACTTTACCGCAAAAGTTGCCCATGTCTTACTACTTTGTTCAAAAAGTTAGCCGTGCTTCACAAAATGAGCGGGACGAAAACAAAATGGGGACACGCCCCGCAAGGAGTGTCCCCAAGTGCCAAGTGCCGAGTCAGTGGCTACAACAGCCCAAAGTGCTTTGCGGCGTTGTAGATTCCGTCGTCGTCCACAGCAGTCGTCACGTAGGTCGCCGCGGTCTTTACCGTGTCCTGGGCGTTGCCCATGGCAACACTCGTCCCCACGGCCCCAAACATCGACAAATCGTTCTCGCCGTCGCCAAAGGCAATCGCCTCGCTCGCGTCAATGCCCAGGCGCTCGAGCGTCGCCGCCACGCCCAGGTCCTTGCCGCCGTTAGCAGGAATAATGTCGCAGAACAGGTCGCACCAGCGCGTAGTGAGTGAATGCGACACCGCATCGGTCACGATATGCTCGTCGGCCGGATCCACAAAGGCACAAAACTGGTAGACCGGCGCGTCAAAGGCGTGCTCAAACGGCTCCTCGTGGTACTCAATCCCCGCATTGCTGCCGGCCGTCACCACGCGCTCGGACAGGCGATTCACAAACGAGTTCTCGCCCTGCATGCACAGCGAATCGTAGCGCCCCCGCGCCACCTGGTCCACGATCACCGCGACGTCGTCCGGATCGATCGGACAGCTGCGATAGACGCCCTCGGCATCAAAGCAGTGCTGGCCCGAGAGCGTAATGTACGCATCCCAGCCCAGGTCGAACAGCCAATCCGGCATCTGGTAGGTCGGACGGCCCGTGGCGATCACGCACGCAATCCCCTGCTCGTGAAAGCTGTCGAGCACCTGCTGCGCCGACGCCGGAATCCGGTGGGTCTCAAAGCTCAGCAGCGTGCCGTCGATATCGAAAAACGCGGCCTTGATCATCCTCGTCTACTCCTCGCCCTCGAGCTTTTCGCTCGCCTCGAGCCACGCCATCTCAAGCTCGTCCATGGCGGCGTGAGCCTCGTCAATCTTTGCCTGCTGCTCGCCGAGCGCCGTGTAGTTCGTGGGGTCGACCTGGGCCATCGCGGCCTCGGCCTCCTCAACGCGGGCGCGCTGCGTCTCCATCTTGCGCTCGAGCGAGCTCACCTCGCGGCGGAGCTTTTGGCGCTCGGCGTTAGAAAGGCCGTTGGGTTGACCGCTCGTCTTGGGCTTTTCGGCCGCAACCGCCGTGGCACCGGTATCGAACGTGCCGGTCTTGGCGCTCGGCGCACCCACGGGCTCGCCCTCGGCGGTGGCGTTGCACAGGCGCAGGTACTGGTCGACGCCGCCGGGCATGTGCGTCAGGTGGCCGTCGAGCAGCGCCCATTGCTGGTCGGTCACGCGCTCCATCAAAAAGCGGTCGTGCGTCACCAGGATCAACGTGCCGGGCCAGCCGTCGAGCAGGTCCTCGACAATCGCGAGCATGTCGGTATCCAGGTCGTTACCGGGCTCGTCCAGGATAAGCACGTTGGGCTCGTCCAGGATCGTCAGCAGCAGCGACAGGCGACGGCGCTGGCCGCCCGAAAGGTCGCCGATGCGGCTCCAGAGCTGCTGTGTCGTAAAGCCCAGACGCTCGCAGAGCTTCTCGGGCGAGGTCTCCTTGCCGTCAATGACGTAGTACTTCTTGTAGTTGCTCAGCACCTCGCGGATCGTATCGCCCATAAAGGGCTCAAGCTCCTCGAGCTGCTGAGACAGTACGCCAAAGCGCACCGTCTGGCCGATCTTCACGCGGCCGCGCAGGGGTGCGATCTTGCCCTGGATCACGTCGAGCAGCGTGGACTTGCCGGCGCCGTTCTCGCCCAGCAGGCCATAGCGGTCGCCCGCGCCGATAAGCCAGGTCACGTCGGAGAGCACCTGCTTGGGCGCGCCGTCGGTGTCCGCATAGCCGGCGTCCACGTCGATCACGTCGATAACCTGCTTGCCCAAGCGGCTCACCGCCAGGCGCTTGAGCTCCAGCTCGTCACGCACGGGCGGCACATCGGCGATCAGCTCGCGAGCGGCATCAACACGAAACTTGGGCTTGGTGGAGCGGGCCTGGGCACCGCGGCTCAGCCACGCGAGCTCCTTGCGTGCCATGTTGCGACGACGTTCCTCGGTGACGGCAGCCATGCGGTCGCGCTCCACGCGCTGCAGGATGTATGCCGAATAGCCGCCCTCGAAGGGATCGACCTGGCCGTCGTGGACCTCCCACATGCTGGTGCAGACCTCGTCCAAGAACCAGCGGTCGTGCGTGACCACGAGCATGGCGCCCTGGCCGCGCTGCCAGCGGGCCTTAAGATGGCGCGCAAGCCAATTGATGGTGCGCATATCCAGGTGGTTGGTAGGCTCGTCGAGCATGAGCACGTCGTAGTCGCCGATCAGCAGGCGCGCGAGGTCCACACGGCGGCGCTGGCCACCCGAAAGCTCGCCCACCGTGCCCTCCCAGGGCACATCGCTAATGAGGCCGGCAAGGATCTGGCGCGTGCGGGGGCTCGACGCCCACTCGTACTCGGGCGTGTCGCCCACAACGGCATGATGCACGGTATCGGTATCGGCAAGCTGGTCCTTTTGGCCGAGCAGGCCGATCGTCGTGCCGCGGCGGTGCGTCACGCGACCGTCATCGGGCTCCAGCGTGCCCGCGAGTACGCTCAGCAGCGTCGACTTGCCGTCGCCGTTTTTGCCGACGATACCAATACGGTCTCCCTCGCCCACGCCGAGCGTCACGCTATCGAAAATATGCTTGGTGGGAAACTCTAGGCTGACGGAATCGCATCCCAAAAGAATCGCCATATGCCCTGCTCCTTCGTAGAAATTCAACGTTGTCCATGATAGCGAAAACCACCACAAAGGGGACAGGCACCTTTGTGGTGGTTTTGGACGAGCGCAATCCCGCAACACAAAAAGGCGGGCCATCCCCCGCAAGAGATGACCCGCCTCTCCAATCAGTCCCGTGGCGACCGTGGCCGCCGCGAGCCTCAAGCATGTCCCGGACTAGGAGAACATGCCGGTGAGGTAATCATTCAGCCGCTTATCCTTGGGCCGTTGGAAAATCTCGTCGGTCTCGTCGTACTCGACCATATCGCCCATGTAGAAGAACGCCGTGCGGTTGGACACGCGCGACGCCTGCTCCATGTTGTGCGTCACGATGACGATGGCGCGCTCGGCCACAATCGACGACATAAGGTCCTCAATCGCCAGCATCGAGATGGGGTCGAGCGCCGAGCAGGGCTCGTCGAACAGGATCACGTCGGGGTTGAGCGCCAGCGTGCGCGCGATGCACAGACGCTGCTGCTGACCGCCCGAAAGCGCGTAGGCGCTCTTGTCGAGCTTGTCCTTGACCTCGTCCCACAGCGCCGCGCCGCGCAGACTCTCCTCGACCATGCGGTCGAGCTCGTCGCGGTCGGTGATGCCGTGGCGCTTGGGCGCAAACGTGATGTTGTCGCGAATAGACTTACGGAAGGGGTTGGGCTGCTGGAACACCATACCAATGGAGCGACGCAGCTCGTAGGTGTTCTCGGTCTTGGTGTTCACGTTGCGCCCGCGGTAGTTGATCTCGCCCTCTACGCGGCAGCAGCGAATCTCGCGATTCATCAGGTTGAGGCTGCGCAAAAAGGTCGACTTACCGCAGCCCGAAGGCCCGATGAGCGCCGTGATCTCGCCTTTGTGGAAGTCGAGCGACGTGTCGTGCAGCGCATGGTGATCGCCATAGTACTCATTGACGTCCTTGGTGGAGAGCACGACCTCGTCGCTCACGGCCTTGCCGCTTATGCGAACGCGCTTCTCGCTCTCCCCCACACTCGACAGAAAGTCCTGGGTCTCGGACGCGGCCGCCTCGGCTGCGGGCGTTGCATTCATCTCGCTCATTCGGCCGTCATCTTCCTTGCCAGTTGTTTGCCCACGATACGGGCGATTACGTTAAACAGCAGCACGCAGATCATCAGTAGTGCCGCGGTGCCCCAGACGATCTGCTGGGCCTCGGGGCTGCCCTCGCCGTAAATCTTGTAGATGTGCACGGCGAGCGACTCGCCGGGGCGGAACACATTCCACGCGCAGGTGGGGCTCGACAGGTTAAAGCTCAGGAAGTTCAGGCGAACCGGCGAGCTCATGCCCGAGGTGAAGAGCAGCGCTGCAGCCTCGCCAAACACGCGGCCGGCCGAAAGCACGATGCCGGTCACGATGGCGGGCATGGCCTCGGGAATCAGGATGTGCAGCGTAGCCTCCCAGCGGGTAAGGCCCATGGCCAGACACGCATCGCGCTGGGCCTGCGGCACGTCCTCGAGCGCCTGCTGGATCACGCGCACCAGGATGGGGATGTTGAACATGGTGAGCGCGATGGCGCCGGAGATGATGGAGTACTTCCAGCCCAGCTGCACCGAGAACACCAGAAAACCGAACATGCCGACGACGATGGAAGGCAGCGAGGACAAGGTCTCGATGGCGGTAGAGGCGATGTCGCGGATAGGGCCGTTCGGCGCGTACTCAACCAGGAAGACCGCTCCGCCTAGGCTGATGGGCACCGAGATGATCAGGGTGATCAGCAGCAGATAGAACGAGTCGAACAGCTGGTAGAGCACGCCGCCCTGGGTTCCGTTGGCGCGCGCGGGCTGCGTGAGAAAGCCCGGCTGGAACAGCGTCGAGATGCCCTCGAACAAGATGTAGGCCACCATGGAGATGACGATGAGCATGACGATGGCGACAATCGCCGTCAGCACACCCGTGGCGATGCGGTCCTGCTTTTGGACACGCCCGAGTCTCGCCTCGTCGATATGGATGCGCGTGCTAGCCATGAGCCTTCGCCCCCTTGTGGCCGATAAGGTGGATGATCAGGATGAAGATGAGGCTCATGCCCATCAGCAGCAGACCGAGTGCCCACAGAACATCGTCCTGGGCCGAGCCCTCGGCATAGACCGCCATGGACGTGGTGAGCGTGGTGGTGATGGTCGAAGCCGGTGACAGCAGCGACGTCGGCATGGCCTCGATGCCGCCGATAACCATGCGCACGGCAAGCGTCTCGCCAAAGGCGCGGGTCATACCCAAGATGACTGCGGTCATGAGCGACGGCATGGCAGACTTGAGCACCACGTGCCAGATGGTCTGCCAGCGCGTGTAGCCCAGCGCAAGCGAACCCTGACGGTAGCTGTCGGGCACGGCGCGCAGGCCGTCGACCGAAAGCGTGGTCATGGTCGGCAGGATCATGACGGCCAGTACGATGGCGCCGGGCAGGATGCCCAGGCCCGTGCTCACATGGAAGACGCTCTTCATAAGGCCGACGACCACGTGGAAACCGATCAGGCCAAAGACGACCGAGGGAATGCCGGTCAAAAGCTCAATGAGCGGCTGGAATACCTTGGAGCCAAACTTAGGCTGGATCTCGACCGCAAAGACGGCAGAGCCGATGGCGATGGGCAGCGCGATGAGCGTGGAGAACACCATAACCGCAAACGAGGTGACGATCAGGGGCAGGGCGCCGGTATAGGGCAGGCCGTTTTCGGCCGTGTTGGCCAGGTCCCACTTGGTACCGGTGAAAAACTCGACGACCGAGACGCCGTCCTTGACAAAAGCCGAGAGGCCCTTTTGGGCGACCATGAAGATGAGCGCGGCAACGACAAGCGTCACGAGCGCTACGCACGCACCCGTGACGCCCAGGCCCGCGTTCTCAAGGTCGCGCTTTGGCAGCTGTTTTGCCATTGCAAACCTTTCCGGGGGCGATTACTTATTGAGCGGAGACCTTGCCGCTGGCGTCCTTGACGACCTTCATGGCAGAGACGGGGATGAAGCCCTGCTCCTCGACGAGCTTGCCCTGGACGTCGTCGGACAGCATGAACTCCAGGAAGGCCGTGGTGGCCTCGTCGGCGTCCTTGGAGCAGTACATGTGCTCGGTAGCCCAGATCTTGAAGGAGTCGTCGGTGACGTTCTCGCTCTTGGGCTCGACGCCCTCGACCTTGATGGCGTTGAACTTGGAGTCGTCGAAGTGCGAGAAGTCGAGGTAGGAGATGGCGTTGTCGGTGCTGGCAATCTGAGTCTGGACGTCGCCGGACTTGTCGAGCTCGGCGTCGCCCTTAAAGTCGACGGCCTCGTCGCCAAAGACGGCAGCCTCGAAGGTGGCGCGGGTACCGGAACCGGCCTTGCGGTTGAGGACGACGATGGTGGCATCGTCGCCGCCGACCTCCTTCCAGTTGGTGATCTGGCCGGAGAAGATGCCCTTGAGCTGCTCGAGGGACAGGTCGTCGACCTTGACGTTCTTGGAGACGACGGGGCCCATGCCCACGACGGCGACCTCGTGGTCGACGAGGTTCTTGACCTGGTCGGCCTCGAGCTTGGTCTCGGCGAAGACGTCGGAGTTACCGATGGTGACGGTGCCGGCGGCGACAGCGGTCAGGCCCTTGCCCGAACCGTTGCCCGAGCCAGAGATGGAGACGTCGGGGTTGGCATCCATGAACTTCTCGGCAGCAGCCTCGACGAGAGCCTGGAACGAAGAGGCGCCGTCGTAGGTCACCTCGCCGGAGACGGACTCGGCAGCGGCAGCGCTACCCTTGTCGGCGGCGTCGGAAGTGTTGGAGCCACCGCAACCAACGAGGCCGAGACCGACGATGCTGGCGAGACCACCAGCGAGGCCGAGGAACTGACGACGAGAATAAGCCTGATCGAGCATGATCTTCCTTTCATACATGCGATTCGCGGGTACCCTGCCCGCTTTGCTGTTTGGAAAGATACGGCCCCGATCGTGCGACAACCGCGCCAGCTACGGTTTCTTACGGGCATCTGATAGACCCTTACCGCAAGCACGGCTCAGCCTTTACAAACGAATAACAATCCCCGTCCCAAGCATGGCGCGCCTTTTACACCAAATGATCCCTTGGGGACGGAGGAAAACGGATCACTTTGCCACAGCGAGGCTCAAGTGATCCGTTTTCCTCCGTCCCCAAGGGATCATTACACCGCAACTTAAAAAGCCCGGGGCCGAAGCACCGGGCTCGTGTATCGAAGCAAAATGTTGGGGTTTCCCAGGTGCCCGAGATTGCCCCGAAAGAGGAGCGCCGCGTACTTTGGTACGCAAGCGACGGTTTGAGGGGCAAGGTCGGGTGCCTGGGAAAGCCCTACAGTTCAAGTTCGTTGAGCCGGAGGATCGCCACGATATAAATCTTGAGCGCTTGCTTGAGCTGCTCCTCGTTGGCGCACTCGTTGGGGCCGTGCATCTGACCGCCCCACGCGGGCAGCTCCAGACCGGTCTCCTCGGGACCAAACGAAACGGCGCGAGCAAAGTTGCGCGCGTAGGTGCCACCGCCCATGGCAAAGGGCTCGGCATGCTTGCCCGTAAACTCGTTATAGGTATCGATGAGCGCCTTCACGGCCGGGTCGTCGGCAGACACCGAGAACGGCGCCTTCGCACGGCCCAGCTGGCACGTCACGCCAAAGCGGCCCACCAGCGGCTCCAGTTGCTCGCAGATGGTATCGGCGCTCGTGCTGTCGGGGAAGCGCACATCGATGACCTGCTCAATGTGGCCATCCGCCACGCGAATAACGCCGGCATTGCAGGTAAGCGGGCCAAATGCCGGGCTCGTCGCCTCGATGCCCAGGCCGCGGCCATAGGCGTCCGTATGCACAAAGGCCAAGAACTTGACGAACTCGTGCTCGGCAGGCGTCAACAGGCGCTCGCCACGCGCGCCAAACGCGTCCTCGGCCTCGCGCAGATATGTCACGATCAGGCCGACGGCGTTGATCGTGCCCTCGGGCATCGAGGCATGTCCGCCAATGCCATGGGCAAAGATCTGTGCATGTCCATTGTCGAGCGCCGTGATCTGCAGGCGGTCGGCATTCTCGACCGGTGCCGGCAGCTCGTCGGCGGCAATTGCCAGTTCGCAGATGGACTGCGAAGGAATGGCATTGCTCGCCTCGGCGCCGCTCCAGGACACGATGCGCCCACCGTCGATCTTGGGACTCACGAACGTCGCGCCAAACTGGCCCTTCTCGGCATTGCAGACCGGGAACTCGGCATCGGGCGTAAACAGGAAGTCGGGGTCGGCGTGACTCTCCAGATAATGGTGAACATCGGACATGCCCACTTCCTCATCGCAACCCAGCAGCGCGCGGAAGGTGTAGCGCGGCACAATGCCGTGCTTGATCAGGTAGGCGCCGGCGTAGAGCGACAGGACCGCCGGACCCTTGTCGTCGATCACGCCACGGCCGAGCAGCCAGCCCTCGCGGCGCTCCATCGCAAACGGGTCGGTGTTCCAGCCAGGGCCGGCGGGCACCACGTCCACGTGGCAGATGGTCGCAAGCTGCTTATCGCCGCGGCCGGGAATGTCGGCAATGCCCACATAACCCTCGTCGTCGCTCGTCTGGTAGCCGAGCTTTTGCGCAATGCCGAGCGCACAGTCGAGCGCGTCGCGGACCGGGCGGCCAAACGGCGCGCCGGGCTCTGCATCGGCGGCAACGGCCACGGACGGATAGCTCACCAGCTGTGCGATATCGGCAACGACATCTTCCCAGACCTCATCGACGTACTTGGCAACGCTCTGCTCAACCTGGTTCATGAACAACCTCCTTATCAATGAGGGGCAGATAGGCCCGCCTCTCACATCAAGCTCTTATATACCGAAAAGTGTAGCAAGCTCGACCACCGAGTGCACCACGGCATCGGCGCCCGCCGCCTCGTGCTCGCCCGGCGCCGCCGCGCCCGAATAGATGCCGATGCACGGCACGCCCATTGCGTGCGCGCCCTCCACATCGTTAAAGCGATCGCCGATCATCACGGCATCGTCGGCCGTCGCGCCGAGCGCCGCCAGGGCATCGCGGACCGAATCGGCCTTGGTCTCGCGTCCCTGCGGCGGATTCATGCCAATCACCGCCTCAAACTGAGAGAGCCCGAGCTCATGCACCATGTCGATGCACTTGGCCTCCATGCGCGACGTCGCCACGGCCATACGTTTGCCTTGGGCGACCAACCCATCCAGCAGCTCGGGGACCCCATTGAACACGGGATACTCCTCCGGTCCCAGTTCATCAAAAAAGGCGCGGTACTCATCGGCCACCACAAGCGACTCCTCGCGGGAAAAGCCGTAAAAGTCGTGAAAGCTCTTCCACAGGGGCGGCCCGATCATGCGGCGCAGATCACCCATCTGCGTCTCCGAAAACCCGCGCGCAGCCAGCGTCTTGCGCGTCGAGGTCATCACTGCCCGACCCGTATCGGCCACCGTGCCGTCAAAATCGAACAGCACAACCGGCCGCTCGCAAAGTTGCAATGCCGCCATCGGCACCCTTCTTCCCCAGTTGATGATTTCCACACCACCGCTTCAAACTGTTGACTATTCAACAATTGAACCTAGCAATGTAGAGCAACTCCACTATACTTGTCGCACTTTGCTTTCAGAAGGCGGCGCTGCCGCGCCCCAACGAAAGGTGCAATTATGTCTTTTGCCATCATAACCGACTCCACGTCGGACATCTCCCCCGCCCGTGCCCAAGAGCTCGGCATTTACGTGATTCCGCTGCATGTGATTATCGAGGGCGAGGACCTGCTCGACCAGGTGCAGATTACCGCCGAGGAATACGTCGCCCGCATGGCCGGCTCCGAGCAGCTGCCGCACACCTCGCAGCCGAGCGCCGGCGAGTTCAAGGCGCTGTTTGACCGCGTACGCGCCGATGGCCACGACAGCGCGATCTTTATCTCGCTGTGCAGCGAGTGGTCCGCCTGCTATTCCAACGCATGCCTGGTCGCCGAGACCCACGAGCTCGACGTGCGCTGCATCGATTCGCGCACCGGCTCGGGCGCCGAGGGCCTGCTGGTGGAGTACGCGCTTGCCATGCGCGAGGACGGCCGCAGCTTGGACGAGACCGAGGCGCAGATCCGCGCGACGCTGCCCGACGCCCACCTGCTGCTGATTCCCCGCACGCTCGAGAACCTGGTCAAAAACGGCCGCGCCCCCAAGCTCGCCGGCCAGCTGACGCAGATGCTCAACATTCGCCTGGCCGTTTCGCCGGAGTGGAAATCGGGCGAGATCAAGGCAATCAAAAAGGGCCGCGGCGCCAAGCGCATCGTCGCCAACACCATGGCAGATTGCCTCGCGTTTTTGGACGAGCACCCGGGCTCAAGCGTGCGCGTGCTCACGACCGGCGCCGCCGAGGAGCAGGAACTTGTCAACGAGGCGCTCGCGGGCCAGGACTACGTAGACGCCGGCACTGGCCCCATCGGCTGCACCATCGCCACCCACGTAGGCGTCGATGCCATCGCCATCAGCTACTGCCCCCGCTACCAGCCCATCCACTAGGGGCACCTTTACCTCTTGCGGTGGAATAGGGACTGTTTTTGGCTTATCAGCCGCCAATCAATCCCTATTCCACCGCAACTTAGAAATCGGCGATCAGCCCAGCGGACCCTGAAACAGTTCCTGATGAGTGCCCATTCTCACCAGCCTAATCACTGGGTTAGTCTTATGGGGAAGATAAAGAACGACCACATCGACCAAGCCATCGGATAGGTGGAAATCGATGTGGCCGTTGTAGTTTCCGCCCGGGTTTGAGAGCTCGTGGGCGCCATACTCCGCCGGAAGTGACCCATGAGCCACAAGCTCTGCAACCGCCGCTTTAAACTCACTTTTTAGCTGCGGATGCATGCGCATCGTTCGTTTGTAGTCCACCTTAAATTGAGCCTCGACTTTAATCTCGAACATCGCTATTCCTCATCGAGGAATGACATAAGCTCATCAGCGTTATTGAATGACAGGCTATCGTCCGGCAAAATCCCCAGCTCATGAGCCTCGGCGATCACCATGGCGCGCCTCGTCACCTCGTTGGGCACCTCCGCCCTTCCTACAATCTCAAAAGGAATCTTTCGCTGATTTACCAGCTGCCGAACGGCAAGATTGAGATAGGAATTGAGGCTGAGGCCGACCGAATCCAAGAACTCAGTCGCCTGCTCCTTGAGCCCCTCTTCGATTCGAACCGTCGTAGGCTTAACTGTTGCTGTAGACATTTGCGACCTCCTCGCCCTCGTCTTTTACACCAGTATACCCAATATAAATGGCAATCTGATGTTAGATAACATCAGATTGCCATGCGTATTCATGTCGCGTGGGCACGATTGATCTACATCAGCCCGCTGAGCGCAATGTCAACGGCCTCGTTGAGGTCGTCGGTAATGTGTACCAGATCCGGATCGAGCGGGCTAATCATACCGGTGCTCATCACCGGGCCGTTGAGCCAGTCGAATAGGCCCTGCCAGTACTCGGTGCCCACCAGCACGAGCGGCATGCGCTTGACCTTGTGCGTCTGCACCAGCGTGAGAACCTCGAACATCTCGTCGAGCGTGCCAAAGCCGCCGGGAAATACGATGGCGCCCGAGCTGTACTTAACGAACATGGTTTTGCGCACAAAGAAGTAGCGGAAGTCCATGCCGAGGTTCACGTATTTATTGAGCCCCTGCTCGTGCGGCAATTCAATGCCTAGGCCAACTGACTTGCCGTTGACACTCGCCGCTCCCCTGTTGGCCGCTTCCATGATGCCAGGGCCGCCGCCGGTGATGACCGCCACGCCGCGCTGCGCAATCTTGCGACCGACCGTGCGCGCCGCCTTGTAGAGCGGATCGGTCTTGGGCGTGCGGGCGCTGCCGAAGATGGTCACTGCGGGCCCGAGCTCGGCAAGCGCGCCAAAGCCATCGACAAACTCGGCCTGGATGCGCAGCACGCGCCAGGGGTCGGCGTGCAGCCAGTCGGTCGAATCCTCGGGCGCCAGTAGGTTGGCGTAGGTATTGTCCTTAGGAATCATGGGGCCGCGCATGACCACGGGGCCGCGGCGGTACGTCTCGTCGTAGGCAGGCTCGCCCTCGACGTTCTCATTCTTAATCATGGGTGCTCCTATCGAGAAAAAGAAAAGCGGGCGGGGTCGACGCCATGCGTCAAACACCCGCCCGAGCATCAACTATTCGGTATGGTACCCACGATGCATCAAGCACTTGCAAGCTATCGGTCAGCGGTCGCGCAGCCGGTGTCAGCGAATGCGACGACCGGCTGGCGCTCGACCATTGCCGTTGCCCACGCTCTGCAAGCGTGTCTGTCGCCCTTAGTAATCCACCGCGGCAGGGCTGTTCATCCAGTCGCTCACGAACGCGCCGTAACGGCCCTCGATAATAGCCTGGCGGGCACGCTGCATAAGGTTGAGCAGGTAGTAGATGTTGTGCATCGACAGCAGAATGCCGCCGAGCATCTCCTTCTGCGTGACCATGTGGCGAATGAGTGCGCGGCTGTAGCCGCCCGTGCACACCGGGCAGGTGCAGGTGGGATCGATGGGGCCATCGTCGTGCGCAAAGCGGGCGTTGCGGAAGTTGAGGCGACCCTCGCTGGAGAACGCCGTACCCATGCGGCCCGTGCGCGTCGGCAGCACGCAGTCGAACATGTCGATGCCCACGCCCACACCGCGCACGAGGGTGGTGGGGTTGCCGACGCCCATCAGGTAGCGCGGCTTGTGCTTGGGCATGTACTCGCTTACGAGTGGTGCCAGGGTCTCGAACATGGTCTCGTGGTCCTCGCCCACCGAGTAGCCGCCAATGCCGTAACCGGGGAAGTCGCCGCACTCCTCCAGATGGCGCAGCGAGCGCAGGCGCAGATCTAGGTGCATGCCGCCCTGGACGATGCCAAAGAGCGCCTGGTCATCGCGAGTGTGCGCCTTGTAGCAGCGCTCTGCCCACATGCTCGACAGCTCCACGGCGCGCTCAACGTAGGCGCGCGTGGCAGGATAACCGGGGCACTGGTCGAGCTGCATGCAGATGTCGGAGCCCAGCTTCATGGCGATTTCCATGTTGTCCTCGGGCGTCCAGAACACATGACGACCATCGTAGTCGTTGACGATAAAACGCACGCCCTCGTCAGTGAGCTTGACGGCGTCGTTGTGGCTGAACACCTGGAAGCCGCCCGAATCGGTGAGGATGGGGCCGTGCCAGTTCATAAACTTGTGCAGTCCGCCAAGCTCGGCGATGGTATCCTCGCCGGGACGCATGGACAGATGGTAGGTGTTGGCAAGCACAATCTGGGCGCCGAGCTGCTTGACGGTCTCGGTGGGAATGCCCTTCACATTTGCCTTGGTGCCCACGGGCATAAAGATCGGCGTCTCGATGTCGCCGTGCGGGGTGTGCAGTACGCCGGCGCGCGCATGCGTCGTCGGATCCTCGGCGATCAGATCGAATTTAAAAAGGCTCTGGTCCATAAACTGGAACTCCTTGGTTGCGGTTCATACGCAACCCATTATACGGGCAACCCGCAAGGAGCACCGACTCGACAGAAACTGGCGCGAGGAGGATACGGCAAGGACACGGCAAATGAGCGTGGATTTTTGGACGCTTACCGGATGAGCGTGGATAATCTCCCACTTTTGCCCAAAGCACAGCCCAAAAACGGGAGATTATCCACTTTCATTCTGCGGGCACTCATTTAAGTACGTCCCCGATGAGTGGAGCTATTTACCAGCCACGGCAACGCCGATATTTTGGCAACGTCAGCGAGCGGGTCGCATTTGAGACAAGGTGCCGTGAAATGAAAGGGCGCTGACCTTCTGGTCGCGCCCTTGAAATTGAACGGCAGATTGTCCAAATGCGGCCCGCGCAGCGTCGAGCCGTTACGCGGTTTGGTAAAACCGCGTAACCCCTAGGGCCGCTGGCCCATGCCACCCTCGAGGGTGACGGTCTCGCCGTTCATGTACTTAAAGTCGGGACCGCAGAGCTGAACGACCACGCGGCCGATTTCCTTCTCGACGTCGCCGTAGTGGCCCGCCGGCGGCATGTGGACATTGGCCTTGAACGCCTCGGGATAAGCATCCTGGAAGTTCTCGAGCGCAGCGGTCCAAGCAAGCGGGCAAACGATATTGACGTTGATGCCGTCCTTGCCCCACTCGTTGGCAGCGACGCGGGTCAGACCGCGGATGCCCTCCTTGGCAGCGGCGTAGCTGCACTGGCCATAGTTGCCAAACAGGCCGGCGCCCGAAGCAAAGTTGACCACGGAGCCCTTGGTCTCCTTCAGGTGCGGGTAGGCCTTCTGCATGTACAGGTAGGTGGCATACAGACCGGAGTAAATGGCGAGGTTGAACTGGTCCATGGTGTGATCGGCGATCGTCACGCCCGAAGCGCTGGCCTGAGCATTGTTGACGACGGCGTCGATGCGGCCGAACTCCTCAATGGCCTTGTCGATGACGTTCTGGACGACGGCCTCGTTGTCCTGACCAGCCGAGACATCGGCCTGAACAGGCAGAACCTTGACGCCGTACTCGGCCTCGAGGGATTCCTTGGCAGCCTCGAGCTTGGCAACGTTGCGGCCGGTAATGACGAGGTTTGCGCCCTCCTTGGCAAAAGCGATATCGATACCGTAGCCGATGGAGCCAGCGGAGCCGTCCTTGAGCGTGGCCTTGCCGCCGCCGGTGACGATCACGGTCTTACCAGTGAAAAGTCCCATATAAAGTCCTTTCAAATCGCGACGGGCACGCCCGCCGACTGCGCGTATCCAACTTCACGCGCCAAAAGCTGAGATGCAACTTTAGCGTGTTCAAGCAAAAATAAAAGACCGCGGTAGGCGAACGGCACCACGTCGTTCGGCGAAGGGATTGTCAAGTACAAACTGGATAAAGCGGCCGAGTTATTGTTATCAGATCGAGCCATCGAACACGTTTTGAAACTTTGCTGCGGCGCGTGGGATGTCGGCGCGAGACTTTATCATAGGGTGACAAACAACGATGAGGAGCACATGCCTATGACAGACGAGCTGGACCCCCAGACTCAACAGCATATTGATGATTCCGCAGACGTCATCGCAGATACTGACGCTGTGACCTGCGATGGTATTGACATCGACAACCCCATCTTGGACGAAAGCGCTACGGCGGAAACCCCTGCCGCAGAAAACACCGACGAGCAAAACGACGATGCGCCCGCTCAGGACGACGCCCCTGTACAGGACGCCGCTCCGCAAGCAGCGGGCCCCATCGAGGTCTCTTCGGAAGAAGAGCTCGATGCCGTCATGGACTCCATGATGGATGCTGTCAAAGCGATGAAAGACGCCGTGGCCGATGCCGATATTGATGCCGAAGAAGAGGAGGCCGCCGAGGCGGCCTCGACCTTTGTGCCCGGCGAGACTCCGGTTGCCGACCAGGGCAGTACCATGCCCTCGTTTCTGCAGCTCGAGCATCCCACGATTGGCGCCGATGCGGTCGATCCGCACGCAGCAGGCTTTTCTGTGGTCGAGGGCGGTACCGGCAATATCGCCGCGCCGCAGGCTGCCGATGCGGACTCTGCCGACACCGCTCGCCCGGCCGCCCCGCACTCCCCCGCCGCGAACCGCGATCTGGGGACCGCTGTCTCGAACACTGCGAACGCCGTGGGCACCTTTATCGCCCAGGGCGCCTCGGCCATGCGCGAGATGAACGCCGCGAAAAAGGCACTTGCCGATGCCCGCGCCCACCTGGTCGAACTTGAGCAGCGCATTGCCGATCAGGCCGAGGAACTCGAGACGCGCCAGGATATCGCAGGCCGCTACGACCAGATCGTCGCCGACCAGCGCCAGGCGATCGCCACAGCGCAAAAGACCGCTGCGGCAGCCGAGATTGACCGTGATGCCCACGCCGCCAAAGCGACAGAGCTCAAGGGTCAGTTCGAACAAATGAAGACAGAGGATGACGCGACTGAGCTCCGCCTGAAGGCCGCGCTCGACGCCGTGGAGGCCCGCGAGGCGAGCTCGCGCGAGACCGGCAACCGCCTCGTTCGACGTCTTGAGGATTCCAAGCGCATCCGCGACAAGGTGAAGGCCGAGCGAGACGCCGGCATTGCCGCCGCACAACAAACCGTCGACGCCACGCGCGCCCAGCTCGAGACGCTGCGTCATGAGTATGCCGAGCTGCAACGCAATCCCTCGGCAAATCCCGCCAACTATACGGTGCGCACCAGCGAGCTCTCGATGCAGATCTCCGACACGGCAGATGCCCTGCGTAAAGCCGAAGAAGATGTCCCGCGCATCACCGCCGACCTTGAGCACTCGCTTGCCGCAGCCGAGCAGGCCGTCGAGCAGGCTCAAGCCCCCATTGCCGAAGCCAAACGCGCGCACCAAGCCGTGACGACCGAGGCCGATGCCGCGCGCGACGAGCTGCAGACGGCGAAGACCGCCGCCGCGACGCGCCAGCGCGAGCTGCGCGAGAAGATCGCTGCCGAGGACAAGGCACGCCGCGACCAAGAGCAGAGCATCGCCAACGCCCAAGCAGATGCCGCGCATGCGCAGTCGATTATCGAACAGGCGACCGAGGTGCACGACCACCCAGAGATCACTGAGTCGCTTGCAGGATCCTTGGCCCGAGACAAAGCCGAACACGCCGAGACCGAGCGAGAAGTCGCCCAGCTCGAGGCCACCGAGGACGCGGTGCGCGAGCGTACCCGCGACTCACGCATCAAATTCACCGGCGCCATCGTCTGCATCATCGCCGCAATCCTGGTGATCATCCTAGTCTGGCTGTTCGCAAGCAAGTAAACCGGCTGCCAAAAAAAACGCTCAACGCAGTTGCGGTGAGATAGTTCCTGTTTAGCCTCAAAAAAGGCCAATTCAAGAACTATCTCACCGCAACTTATTAGATTGATGCAAGGTAGTCATTGGGGACGTTCTAGGCAGTCATTGGGGACGTTCTTAAACGACCAGTCGAACAAGAACGTCCCCAATGACTACATTGACAGCCAAAGAAACGCCGATGTTATGGCAGAGTCAGCGAGCGAGTCGCATTTGAGACAAGGTGACGTGAAACGAAAGGGCGCTGACCTTCTGGTCGCGCCCTTGAAGTTGAACGTCAGATTGTCCAAATGCGGCCCGCGCAGCGTCGACCGGTTACGGCGTTTGTAAAACGCCGTAACCTACAAGATGAGCATCGCATCGCCAAAGCTGAAGAAGCGATAGCGCTCCTCGATGGCAGCGGCGTAGGCATCCATGATCTGGTCGCGGGTGGCAAGCGCGCTCACGAGCATCATGAGCGTGGAGCGCGGCACATGGAAGTTCGTGATCAGCGCGTCGACCACGTGATAGGTCGAGCCGGGCATGAGGTAGAGCTGCGTCGTGGCGTTCTCGCGTACCACAATGTCACCGCGGCCAAGCGTATCGGCCCCGTCCTCGCGACCCTCAAAATAGCGCGCCGTCACGGCCGGATCGGACACCGGTGCCTCAGCGTCAAAGGCGCTTTCGAGCGAGCGCACCGCGGTGGTGCCGACGGCGATCACACGATGACCCTCGGCCTTGGCCTTATGCACGGCGTCGACAACCTCCTGCGACACGTGATAGCGCTCGGTGTGCATGACGTGCTGCGTGGGGTCGTCCTCCTCCACCAGACGGAAGGTATCGATACCCACCTCGAGCTCGACGGCGGCAAACTTCGCACCCTTGGCCTCGATAGCAGCCATGAGCTCAGGAGTAAAATGCAGACCCGCCGTAGGAGCGGCAGCCGAATGCTCCTCCTTCATGGCGTACACGGTCTGATATTTCTCGGGATCACCCTCGTAATCGGTAATGTAGGGCGGCAGCGGCACGTGGCCGGCAGCATGGATGGCCTCGTCGAGCGTGCGCGGATCGCCGGCGGCGTTGCAACCGGCCGGCTCAAAGCGCACCAGACGGCCACCGCGGCTATCGGTGACAAAGTCGACGACCTCGGCCGTCAGCACTACGGGAGCCCCCTCGGGCGCATGGGCGCCGCCCGCACGATACTCAATCTGAGCACCGGGCTTCAGGCGCTTGCCCGGCTTGACCAGGCACTCCCAAACGTGACCCAGCGGGTCAACATCCTCGCGGCGCTTGAGCAGCAGCGTCTCGACCACGCCGCCCGAGCCCGTCTTGCGGCCAATCAGGCGAGCCGGCATCACGCGCGTCTGGTTGATGACGAGCACGTCGCCCGGCTCGATATAGTCGATGATGTCACGGAAGATGCGGTGCTCGACGGTGCCGCCATGCTCTAGCGGCATTCCTGTCTCGGAGCCTTTGCGATCAACCACCAGCAGGCGGCAGGAGTCGCGCGGCTCGGCAGGCGCCTGGGCGATGAGCTCTTCGGGCAGGTTATAGTCAAAATCATCGGTACGCATAGACACGTCGGATTCTCCTTATATAGCTAAAGTCCGCTCTACATCCTAGCAGGCTGACGTCCCAAGTGAACTACTTTTTGGCGGCTTTGCGCTCGTCGCGGATGCGGGCGCGGTCCATGGCCGCCTCGACAGCCGAGAAGCGGCAACCACAGTAGTTCTGCCGATACATGCCAAGCTCGCGCGAACGGCGTGTCGCCTCGGGATAATACGGGCGAAAAT
Organism: uncultured Collinsella sp.; assembly: GCA_900554645.1. Classification (GTDB taxonomy): domain Bacteria; phylum Actinomycetota; class Coriobacteriia; order Coriobacteriales; family Coriobacteriaceae; genus Collinsella. The sequence continues at coordinate 22,020 of USIE01000020.1, forward strand.
CGCGAATCACCGGGGTGAGCCCATGTGCCGCCGCCAAGTGCTCAAGCACGTCATTGCAGGTATCGAACAGCTGGTACGGCGAGACGGCGAGCGTCGTGCCCACAAACTCAAACCCGCGCTCCTGGGCCACGCGGCACGCCTCGGCCAAGCGCAGGGCATAGCACGCGCGACAGCGACGAGGCCGATCGGCACCCAGCGGTGCCACGCCGGTCTCCCAGCGATCGCGGTCCCCCCCTGCCTCGATGAGCTCGATATCGCCATCGGCACACCACCGGCGCAGCTCGTCCAAGCGGCGCTGCCATTCATCGCGCGGTTGAATATTGGGGTTGGTCCAGCAAATCGTGGGCTCAAACCCCTCCTCGCGCAGCAGGCGAACCGGCTCAAGCGAGCATGGTGCACAGCACGCATGCAGCAACAACGACTTCATCGACATCTCCTCCCCCGCAATGATTTTTTAAGGCTCTGTTAGACCAGGATTGACATGCCGACCTGCCGGCTA
>USIE01000021.1 GCA_900554645.1 uncultured Collinsella sp.
AAAGGGAAGAGGCGGGGCATGCCCCGCCTCTTACACCACATCTCTGCGCGCTACCGCCAGCGCCGCGGTTTCGCCCTTTCTGCGCCGAAGCGATACACTGTTATCGTTTGATTTCTTCGCTCAAGGAGGATGCGCATGCCGTGCACAACGATTTTGGTTGGTAAGAACGCGAGCTACGACGGGTCGACGTTGGTTGCCCGCAACGAGGACTCGTCCAACGGGGTGTTTGAGCCCAAGCGTATGCGCGTGGTGCATCCCGACGAGCAGCCGCGCGTCTACACGAGCGTCCTGAGTCACCTGACCGTTGAACTGCCCGATAACCCCATGCGCTACACGAGCGTCCCCGATGTTGTCCCGGGCCACGGCATCTGGGCCGAGGCCGGTTTCAACGAGCTCAATGTGGGCATGTCCGCAACCGAGACGCTCACCACCAACGAGCGCGTTCGCGGCGCCGACCCGCTCGTCGACTACGTGCCCGCCAAGGGCAACGAGGACGAGGACGGCTATGTTCCGGCGCAGCCCGGCGGTCTGGGCGAGGAGGACATGGTGACCCTGGTGCTGCCATATGCCAAATCCGCCCGCGACGGCGTACGCATTCTGGGTGACCTGCTCGAGCGCTATGGCACCTACGAGAACAACGGCATCGCCTTTAGCGACGTGGACGAGATCTGGTGGCTCGAGACCATCGGCGGTCACCACTGGATCGCCAAGCGCGTGCCCGATGACGCCTATGTGACCATGCCCAACCAGCTGGGTATCGACAGCTTTGACCTGGATGACGCCGAGGGCGCCCAGGCCGATCACATGTGCTCCGCCGACCTGCGCGCTTGGATGGCCGAGTGGCATCTGGACTTGACGCTGGGCGTTGAGGGCGACGGTCCGGCCGCGGTCTTTAACCCGCGCGAGGCCTTTGGCTCGCACAGCGACAGCGACCACGTCTACAACACGCCGCGCGCGTGGTACATGCAGCGCTGTCTCAACCCCAGCGACGTGTGGGATGGCCCCGACGCCGACTACACGCCCGAGAGCGACGATATCCCCTGGAGCCGCGTGCCCGAGCGCAAGGTGACCATCGAGGACATCAAGTACGTACTCTCGAGCCACTACCAGGGCACGGAGTACGATTGCTACGGTAGCAAGGGCACGCCCGCTACGCGTGGCGCCTATCGCCCCATCGGCATCAACCGCAACAGCCAGCTCGCCGTGTTGCAGCTGCGTCCCTATGCGCAGCCGGCCTATCGCGCCGTGCAGTGGATGGCGTTTGGCTCCAACTCGTTTAACGCGCTGGTTCCGCTGTACGCCAACGTCGAGACCATGCCCGAGTACTATGCCGACACGCAGGCTCGCGTGACGTCCGAAAACTTCTACTGGGCCAACCGCCTGATCGGCGCGCTGGCTGACGTCCGCTTCCATGAGTGCGGTCGCGCGGTCGAGGATTATCAGGAGAAGGTCGGTGGCATGGGCCACAAGCAGATCCATGACATCGACGCTGCCGTAGCCGTTCTGCCCGAGGCCGAAGTGCCTGCCGAGCTTGCACGCGCCAATGAGGCCTTTGCCGAGCGTGTTCGCGTGGAGACCGATGCTCTACTGGGCAAGGTGCTCTACACCACGAGCTGCGCCATGAAGAACTCTTTCGCGATGAACGACAACGTGAGGTAGGGATTTCCCGTCAATCGAATAGCGCTAAAACGCTTTGTCGCTTTCGCTCAATCTTGGGTACAAGAACGCCAATGCAGTTGTTTGTGATTGGAGACAACCATGGTTATGAAACTCGATCAGCTTGTTAACGGCGCCATTAACGTGGGCTTTGGCGCTGCCGCCGTTGCTGTCGAAGGCGGCAAGAAGGTCCTCGACGACCTTAACACCAAGGGCGAGCAGGTCCGCAAGGACACCGCCACCCCCGATATCGCCCGCAGTGTGTCCGACATGTTCGAGCAGGCCGGCGGTACCATCTCCGATCTGACCGAGCGCTTGGGCATGCAGGGCGAGACCGCGGCCCAGCGCGTGCTCGACGAGCTCATCCTTGCCCGCGTCCGCGTTATGACCGCCCCCGAGCGCACGGCTTTCCTGGCCCATGTGCGCGACATCGTCGATTCGGTCGAGGACAACGTGACCTCGGTGCCCGTCGAGTCCGTTGAGCCCGACGATGCGAAGGATACCGAAGAGGCCGAGTAGCAGCGCAGATGGCAGATTCCACCACCGATTACAACAATCTAGATCCCTTGGGTGACGAGGCGGCGGTTGTCGATGAGGTCGATGCCGTCGTCTCGGGCGCTCGCAAGAAGCCGCGCGCTGTCGATATGGTCCCCGAGGAGCCCGACGCGATGGCGCCGGACGAGGAATACCAGCTCACGCCGGCGGGTCGCCGCGAGCGCATCGGACAGATTGTTCGCCTGGTCAAAAAGTACCGCGTGTGGGATAACCTCACGCCGGTTCGTTTGCGCCGCCTGCTCGAGGAACTCGGCCCCATGTTCGTCAAGATGGGGCAGATTCTGGCCAACCGGTCCGAGATTCTGCCGCAACGCTTTTGCGACGAGCTGCGTCGTCTGCGCTCCGACGTGGAGCCCGTACCGTACGAGGTCGTACTCAGTTGTCTGGAAGAAGAATACGGCCTGCGCCTGGGGGAGATGTTCGATGCGATCGACCCCAATCCGCTTGGTAGCGCATCGCTCGCGCAGGTGCACCGCGCTCGTCTGGTGACGGGCGAGGACGTGGCCGTCAAGGTGCAGCGCCCCGGTGCGCAGCAGGTTATGGCGCAGGACATCGATATCATCCGCTCGGTGGTGCGTATCGTTTCCAAGTTCGTCAACACCGATCAATTCGTTGACCTGCACGGCGTAGTCGAGGAGTTGTGGACCTCGTTTCGCGAGGAGACCAACTTTTTGGCCGAGGCCAAAAACCTCAACGACTTCTACGAGTTCCATAAGAGCGTTCATGGCGTGACGTGCCCTAAATCCTATCTGGACCTATGCACCGAGCACGTGGTGGTCATGGATTACGTCGACGGCATTTCGATCGCCGATCCTGAACGCTTGGTGGCCGAGGGCTATGACTTGGAAAAGATCGGTGCCGCGATCGTCGAGGACTACTCGACGCAGGTGCTCGACGACGGCTTTTTCCATGCCGACCCGCATGCGGGAAACATCATTCTCAAGGACGGTATCGTTTACTTTATCGACTTGGGCATGGTCGGACGCATGTCGAGTCACGATCGCGGTATCGTAAAGGACATGATTTTCGCCGTGGCCGAGGGTGACGTTCCCAAGCTCAAGGATTCGCTCATGCGCTTCGCCGTGACGCGTGGCGATTCGGCCGAGCTCGATCATTCAGCGTTTTTGTCCGACCTTGACTTTATCGTGGCTGACTTTGCGGGCCTTGACCTGAAGGATCTTGATATCGGCGAGTTTTTGACCTCGCTGTTAAACCTGGCGCGCAAAAACGATGTTGAGCTGCCGAGCGTGGTGACGATGTTCGCGCGCGGCATGGTGACGCTCGAGGGTTTGCTGACCGAGTACATGCCCAACGTCAACATGATCCAGATCATCCAAACGCACATTAAAAACGAGAAAAGCACCTATGCGCGTGTGCGCGATATGGGGCGCGATCTTGCCGCGAGCAGCTATCGCGCGGCGAAGGGCTCACTCGAGGCGGCTGAGTACCTGGGGCTGGCTTCGCGCATGCTTACGCGCGGCCAGCTTAAGGTGAACACGCAGATCATGAGCAGCGATAAGGCACTGCGACAGCTGGGCGGAATTATCGACCGCATGTCGATGGCTATCGTTATCGCCGGCCTGTTTATCGGTTCGTCGGTGGTGTACTACGCACGCATCGAGCCGGTTGTGTTTGGTATCCCGGTCATTGGCTTTATGGGCTACGTGAGCGCGCTGGTGCTGGCGCTTATGCTGGGCCGCAATATCTGGCTCAACAGCCACGGCGGCAAACACTAGAGGCTGCGACCGTCACCGCATTTTCCTATCGCAAACAATAGCTTTTACCTTGGGCTTCGCCTGTGTGCGGGGCCCTTTTGCGTGATACCATTTTGACGATAATAATCGATGGCCTAGATGGTGGTGCGGAGACGCACGAACGCGCGGTTTTCCTGCGCGTTTGGGAGAATCGGGGTGCAAGTCCCCGGCTGTACCAGTAACCGTAATTCCTCTTGGCTCGGGATGTTCGCGTCGCAGATCGGACGACGCGCCTGAGCCGTTAAGGTTAAGTCGGATCGCCTCCCATCTTGCATGCGGCTGCGGCGTATGCCGCCGGTGTGCATAGGGCTCTGGAGGGAAGGGGGACCCCGATGGGGGAACTCGAGCGTAACATGCGCGATGACGTGGGGCAGCCGCTGGGCAATGCTCCAAGTACAGACAATGGGGGACAAATGGATATGTTTGAGGACGAGCGCGAGCGCGCCTCGCTGCATCGCCGTGGCGCGATTGCACGCGGCGTAGCCAAGCGCGGCCTGGTGGCATTCCTGGCCTTCGCGATGGCCTTTGGCACCACGCCGGCTCAGCTGTGGGCCGAGGGCGCCGAGGGCATTGCCGAGGCTGTGGCTCAGGCTACGACGCCGGGCGAGGACGCAGCGCTTGCGGGCGGTGCCGCTGAGCAGAGCGGCGCCGAGGTTTCGGATTCTGGGAGCGCGCCTGCAGCTAGTGCCGCCGCAACAAAGGCAGCAACTGGCGACGAAGGCTCGGCGACGGGGGAGAGCCCTGCCGCGAGCGAGCAGTCTTCAGCGGCATCCGCTGGCCAAGCAGGATCTGCCGCCGCGGCTGCCGTTCAGACAGGGAACCCGACAGAAACCGGTGATGTCGCCAAGAAGCAAGTCGAGGTCTCGTTCTCGATTATCGGCACCGATGCCGACGGCAAGGCTCAGACCTGGGTGGCACCTACGCAGCTCAAGCTCGACGAGGGCGCGACGGCTGCGGATGCCTTCGTTAAGCTGCAGCAGAAGACGGGCTTTAAAGCGGATTACGAACCGAACACGGCATACGGCTTCTACCTCAAGAGCATCACGTCTCCGAGCGATGGCCGCACGCTTGCCTACGATCCGACGACTAATGCCTTCTGGCAGCTGTTCGTCGACGGCGTGTCTTCCTCGGTTGGCGCGAGCAGCGTCAAGCTCACCCAGGGGCAGAAGATTGAGTTTGCCTATACGGCTGGTAGCGCATCCCCCGTCGTTAAGGACCAGCTTGCTGCGAATGTGACCGTCATTGGTCGCGATGCCCAGGGCAAGACTCAGACTTGGGTCGATAACGCGCAGTATGTGGTGACGTCCGGTTCGAGCGCACTTGACCTTACGAAGGTCGCGCTTGAGGCGAATGACATCGACGCCGTTGCTGCTGGCTCCTTCATTCTGAGCCTTAAGTACAACGGTGTTGAGCTGGGTACGCCCCAAGATTATTCGACCTATTGGCAGCTGTTTATCAACGGCAAGTCGAGTGACTATACGGCGGACAATGTCACCATCCATGCCGGCGATACCGTCACGTGGTTCTACGGTGGCTGGGGCGACCAGTTGCCGTCCGATTCTGTCCATGCTTCCGTTCAGGTGCTTGGCAAGGACAAGGACGGCAAGCAGCAGGTTTGGGCTTCGACGGGTCAGACGAGTCTCAAGGCTGGTTCCACTGCTAAGGATTTGCTGGAGCAGACTGGTCTTACCCTCGATGCTAAAGAAGAGTCTTGGGGTTGGTACCTCAGCGGCATTACCTCGCCGCTTGACGGTAAGACCTATGAGTATGATCCTGCGACCAAAAGTTATTGGCAGTTCTATGTAAATGGCTAATTCGTCCAGGTCGGGGCCGGCAACTACGAACTCCAAGAGGGTGACGCCGTCACCTTTATGTATGGTGCTGACGCCGATGCCCTCCCCGGTCAGGTTCTTGGGTCCGTCGATGTTATCGGTCCCGATGCCAACGGCAACAATACTCGCTGGGGCTCGGCAAGCAATGTTTCCCTGCCCGAAGGCTCTACGGCCCAGAACCTTATCGAAGCGGTTCTGAAGGCAAAGGGCGTTAAGTACAGCGGCTCCCAGAGCGGTGAGTACTGGTTCCTCAATTCCATCGACTCGCCGTTCGGAGGCAAGACGTACGGCTATGATGGTGCGACCAATAAATACTGGCATCTGTATATCAATGGAGAGCCCTCCTTACTCTGCGCCAATCAGATTACGCTCAAGAGCGACGATAAGGTTACGCTTGCCTATACCACCGACGATTCGCCCATGCCCGATCCCGACAAGATTGTCGTGGACCCGAGTGCGACGACTCCTGATTGGGATGCCGAGTGGGCCGGCTACGGCAACAGTGGCAACGGTTCGACCGTAACGGATGCCAAGACGCCTGCGCAGGCCGCTGGTCTTAAGTGGGCCTTCGATTGGAAGGCCGAGTCTGGCCAGCAGTATGCCAACTGCAGCGAGCCTGTCATTGCTAACGGTTTTGTGTACATCGCGACCGAGAACGAGCTCATTAAGATCGATTCGTCCACGGGTAAAAAGGTTGCCTCTGCGCCGCTTGCCTCCAAGGTGAGCTATACCTCTCGTCCGATCTATACCAATGGCCTTATCATCGTTCCGCTCAACGGCGGTGCGGTCCAGGCGATTACTGCGGACAAGCTGATCTGCAAGTGGCTGACGCCTGGTTTGACGGACTTGACGCAGAGCTCCTGCACCGTGGTTTCGGATGGCGAGTACGTCTATGTTGGTACGGTCGATATTTCGTATGACGAGAACTACAACGCGACCTACGGCAACGGCTCCCTGAAGCGTATCAAGATTGCCACGGGCGAAGTCTCTTGGCAGAACATTGACCCTTCCGAGGGCTATTATTGGACTGGTGCTGCGCTGACGGATAAGTACGCCATTGTTCCTACGAGCGCGGGCACGCTTAAGTGCATTGATAAGACGACGGGCGATGTCGTTTCGACTATGAAGCTCGGTGCTCTCGCGAACGCCGACTGTGTCGCCGATCCGTCCAATGGTTCGACCTTCTATCAGATGGCGCACGATGGAAAGCTCCATGTGATTTCGCTTTCGGCGAAGGGCGTACTAAGCGAGCAGAAGACGGTCGACCTGGGTCTTACTAATAACATGAGCGCACCGGCGGTGGCTGGCGAAAACTTGATTGTCGGCGGACAGACGGCTACTGGCTCTGCTCTGGCTCTCTATAATCTGAAGACCGGTAAGACCACGATGGTCACCGCTGCTGACGGTAAAGAACTGCCGGCCGGATTTAACGGTATTGCTGCTACTCCGCTGGTGAGTGTTCAGGGCGGCAAAACCTATGTGTACTTCACCGTTAACAGCGCGGATAGCAAGGATTACGTCAACTACTCTGCTGGTGGTGGCGTGTATCGCTATACGCTCGGCGATGCAGAGGCGACGCAGATTTATGATGCGGCTGGCCATTACCAGCACTGCGACTCTCCGGTCATTGCTGATGCTTCTGGCAACCTCTACTACATCAATGATTCGGGTACGCTGTTCAAGCTGGGGGCTGTCGAGTCTTGGACGGTTGCCTTTAATTCCAACGGCGGGTCTGCTTGCGACACTAAGTTCGTTGCTACGGCCGACGGCAAGCTGGTCAAGCCGGCCGATCCGACGCGCGATGGCTACACTTTCGGCGGTTGGTTCACCGATGAGGCTTGCACGCAGGCGTATGACTTCAGTACGCCGGTGACGGCCGATCTGACGCTGTATGCCAAGTGGACCAAGAATGCTGTTAACCCTGGCGGCAATGGCGGTTCTGGCACTAATGGTGGCAACGGTGGCGCTGGCAACGGTTCCGGTGCTGGCACGGGCATGGGTTCCGGCTCCGGCACGAAGGGCCAGCAGGCCGGCGGCGCTATCGCCCCGGGTCATAAGCCGACGACCAAGACGACGGTGTCGACCAAGACCGAGACCAAGGACAACAAGTCCGACAAGAAGGACACCGATAAGTCCGATAAGAAGGACGAGAAGAAGTCTGACAAGAAGTCTGACAAGAAGGACAACAAGTCCGACAAGAAGTCCGATTCCAAGTCCGATACGGGTGCTGCTTCCACGACCACTGCTAAGAAGTCCTCTAGTGCCTCCGAGCAGGAGACTGGCACCAACCCGCTCGCCATTGTTGGCGTTGCCGCCGGCGTCATCGGTCTCGCCATCGTCGGCGTGTTCGTGTTCACCAAACGTCGGTAGGTGAGGGCTGTGTCCAATAAAACCAAGGACGCTGACCCCAAGCAACCAGATTCCTCGTTCATTCAGTTCGACGATGCAAAGCAACAGGGCGCCGCTTCGGCGGCGTCCGCCCCTCGTCGCAAGACGCTCCTCGGCGTCCTGACTGCCGCGTGCACCATTCTGATCGTCGTCTCGCTGGGTTTCGTCCATCCTTCCGAGAGCGGTGCCTGGTCCATCGACTGGATCATTCAGACCGTGACGGGGGAGAGCGTCGTCACCAAGGACACCAAGGCGTCTGGCTCGACTGCGACTTCGGGCGAGGCCAGTTCCAAGGATTCCAAGTCATCAAATGACGCAAAAGATGATTCCAAGCATTCTGATGAGTCCAAGTCCAAGGACGATTCCGAGTCTTCAAACAAGGAATTGGACAAGAACTCGGATAACAGGAAGTCCGAGGACCAGGACGGCAAGAAGTCTGGCGATAAATCCGCTGCCCAAAATACGGGAGCCGGTGATACTTCCAATGCGTCTGGCGGTGGCCAGTCGTCTGATGGAGCCTCATCCTCTAATGGTGGAAACGCCTCCTCGGGCGGCCAGAGCGGCTCGCAGGAGTCCAGCTACGTAACAGTGACGGTTTCGGTCACATCGAGCGCTGTGGGCAATCCTGTGTCTTCTGGTGGCACCTTTACCTTTAACGAAGGCGCTACCGTCTATGATGCCCTGTGCGCGCTGGGCCTTTCCGTTAACGCACATGGCTCGTCGTACGGCACGTATGTCTCCGCGATTGGTGGTTTGGCCGAGAAGCAGTACGGTGGCACGAGCGGCTGGATGTACTCCGTCAACGGCACAACGCCCATGACGGCCTGCAGTAACTACGTTCTCTCCAATGGCGACAACGTGGTCTGGTATTACGTTACAGGCTAGAGGCCTCGACATAGCGTGCCAGACGGGCGGTTCGGACAAACATCCGGGCCGCCCGTTTTTCATGCGAATGGGATTGGGTCGCCGGGTCTCTCGGCAAACAAAAAACCGGTTGGAATGGGAATTCCAACCGGTTATACATTCAAGCAAATAGCGAATCGACTACGACCGTGCGCCCTCGAGAAAGAAGCGGCGGCTGAAGTAGTTGTACCAGGTGACGAGGAACGTGGCGATGGCCTTCATGGCCTGGTAGCCGATGCTCAAAAACGTGACGCCCACAAACATGTACAGGTCGTTGAGGCCCAGGCCGATCACCGACAGGATAGTGAAGATCGTGAACTCGCGCTTGCGGCTCATGCCCTCGCGATGGTCGAACACGTACTTCATGCTGAGCCAGTAGTTGACCACAACGGAGGTGGTAAACGAGACCGTGGTGCTCATCAAAAAGTCGAGGTGAAACAGCTCGACGAGCGCAATGAGCATACCCCAGTCGATGCCAAAGGAGATAAGGCCCACGACAGCGAACTTGAGGAACTGCTTGGTATGAGGTTGTGCCAGTGCCTTGCGCACGTAATCACATCCAATGCGTTGATAAATCGAGCAGAGGATACTTTAGAGCTTTTGCAAGGGAAACGTAAGGTCTTTGCCAAGAACTATACGAACTCGCCAAATTTTCAAGAGCTAATCCGCAAACGTTGAAAATTTGCCCGTAAACGAGCAAAACCCACGAACAACACAGCGCTCGACGCGCGTCATCCGTGGGCATCGTAAAGCTGTAAGGTTGCGAGTTACTTGGTCTCGTCGCCTTCCAGGAAGATCTTTCGGGTCACAAAGTTGTAGACCATGACAAGCGCGGTGGCGCAGATCTTGGCGATATTGGCCTCGAGTCCCAGGCCGGCGTTGAGTGTCAACACGATACCGTCGTTGAGTGCCAGGCCGATCACGGACAGCACGACAAAGATAATGAACTCGCGGCGGCGGCTTATGCCTTCCTTGTGCGCAAACACGTACTTCATGCTTGCGAGGTAGTTAAAGATGAGTGAGATGATAAAACCGCTGGTGTTGGCGATTAGGATGTTGAGGCCCAGACCGTAGTGGAGCAGATTCATAATGCCAAAGTCGATAACCGTGGCAATGACACCGACGACGCCAAATTTCATGATCTGCGCAAGGAGCTTTTGCATGGTACCTGCCTTAAGCTGGCGCCGAAGCGCCGCGGGGATGACAAACTCAGCAAGTTTAGCCAATCCCCGCAGACGGAGCTAGGCGCGCTCCTCGATAGCACCGTTTCTATATGCATCGAGCAGCTGGCGCAGGTCCTGGATTTGGCTGCGGATCTTGGCACCCGTATCGGTATCGCTGACCATGCGGCGCCGGTCGGCCTCGTCAAAACGGTTGGTCTCGCTCTCGATGTCCACGTTGCGCGTGAGCGCTTCGGCAACCGTTGTAAAGGCCCGGTGCGACTTAAGGCGACATCCGCGAGAACTGGAGATAAGCGTGTAGCCGGCGATGCCCGTCTTGGGATGGTAGGCGCGGCAGAAGCCGCCATCGATGACCAGCAGCTTGCCCTCGGCTCGGATAGGTTGCTCGCCCTTGGTGGTTTTAACGGGCGTGTGGCCGTTGATGATGTGGCCGGTCGGCGAGCATGCCATGGGCGCGACGCCAAACTCGCGCATGATGTCATCGCAGACCGAGGGCGACTTGGTAAGCGTAAAGTACGGATCCATTGGCTCGACCCAAGTGCTCTTATCGGCGATATAGGCGCGCTCAAAGGTACGCACCAGGCGTCCGCTGGCGGGTGAGTTAAAGCCAATCCACAGGTACCACATCCAGTCGAGAGCGTCGCGGTCGCCCATGCGCCAGGCGCGGCGGGCGATGTGGTCGCAAAAATCGAGATAATCGCGGCCAGCGTGCCAGGTGCCCAGACAGTTCATGCTGCTAAAGGTGCCGTCTTCGTTGAGCGGAACGCAGCCGTGGAAGAGCAGGTTGCCGTTGGCGACCTTGTACATCGAGCCGTGGGAATAGAGGAAATCGATATGGCGATGCAGGTGATCGGCGGTGACAAACTCGGACACGAGCTTGTCGATGATGTGCTGCTCCTGGGGCGTGAGCGTATAGGGGTCCGCCGGGTCGACGGTGGGGAAGTCGTTGGTTGTGAGCGGCCACACGCTGCCGTCGGCGAGCGTGACCGTGCCGGTGTCGTGATCGATCTTGTCGAGTAACAGGCGGTCGGTCATATCGAACTCGGGGTGGCGCTGGATAATCTGGCCCTCGAGCTTAAAGAGCAGCACGTTGATGGCCTTGATTAGCGGGGTGATGGACTCACCGTCGGTGTAGGTGGCATCGGCAAAGGCAACAAGCTCACGCAGCGAGATGCCGTAGTCGTTCTCTAGAATCTCGTAGTTGTCGTAGCGTAGGTTGTTGCGCAATACCGTGGCGATGCAGGCGGGCTCACCGGCCGCAGCGCCCATCCACAGCAGGTCGTGGTTGCCCCACTGGATGTCGAGTGAATGGTAGGTGAGCAGACGGTCCATAATCTTGGCCGCGCCGCCGCCGCGGTCGAAGATGTCGCCCACCAGGTGCAGGTGGTCGACGGCCAGGCGCTTGATGAGCGAGGCGAGCGACTCGATAAAGTCGTCGGCGCTTGCGGTCTCCAGGATGGACTCCACGATGCGCTCGTGATAGCGCACACGATAGTTGTTCTCATCCGGATGCGTGTGTAGCAACTCGTCGATGATGTAGGCGTAATCGCGTGGGATGGCCTTACGAACCTTGGAGCGGGTGTAGCGGCTTGAAAGCGAACGAGCGACCATGATGAGCTGGTCAAGCATCGCTTTGTACCAGGTGGGCGAATCCTCGCGCTGGCTGCGGACCAGCTCGATCTTCTCGTGCGGGTAGTAGATGAGCGTGCACAGCTCGCCCTTTTCGTCAAAGGTGAGCGTGTCGCCAAAAATCTCGTCGACATGCTCGCGCACGACGCCCGAGCAGTTGTTGAGGATGTGCATAAAGGCCTCGTACTCGCCATGCACGTCGCTCATAAAATGCTCGGTGCCTTTGGGCAGGTTGAGGATGGCTGAGAGATTGATGATCTCGGTAAACGCGGATTGCTCGGTGGGGAACTGTCTCGACAGCAGGCGCAGATACTTAAAGTCTTGCGGGTTGCGATCGAATGCGACCATGAAACACCTTCCGATGGAGCTGGTAAAACTGATAAACAGCGTCAAACGTTTATCAGTATGCGCCGCTTTTGTTTCGATTTTGCGCCAGCGGCTGAATTGTCGGCTGAACGGTTTGGTAAATCGATTTAGTTGAGGTAGATATGGCGGTTGAGTGGAGACGACAGAGGGTGTTTTCTCAGATATTAATGCGTGGGGCCGGTGGAGACGATGGTGGTAAAGATGTTCGCTATTTTTGGTTCGATTTGGTAAATAGTGGACATATGTACCGTATGTAGGCTCACTGTGCGATAATTTGCGCAGCAATGAGTAAGGAGCCTCATATGAGTGTTTTTGTCCTGACCTGTGAATCCGCCGCCGATCGAACCCGTGAGTTCTTTGCGTCGCGCAATATCCCTGTCGTGTGTTTTCATTACGAGATCGACGATGTTGTCTATACGGACGATCTGTATCAGTCGATTACGCCGGACAAGTTTTTTGCCCAGATTGCCGCGGGCGCCATGCCCAAGACGTCTCAGGTGAGCGTGGGTGAGTACGAGGAGTTTTGGGAGCCGTTTGTTGCCGAGGGTAAAGACGTGCTGCACCTGACGTTGTCATCGGGTATTTCGGGCACGTATGGATCGGCCTGCGTTGCGGCGCAGATGCTCGCGGATCGCTATCCCCAGGGCGGCAAGGTGCGCGTCATCGATTCGCTGGCGGCGTCTTCGGGCTTTGGCCTGCTGGCGGGATGTGCCGCCGACGTTCGCGATAGCGGCGCTTCGCTCGACGAGACGGCTTCATGGATCGAGGAGCACAAGCTCAACCTGCACCACTGGTTCTTCTCGACCGATCTGTCGAGCTACCTGCGCGGCGGTCGCATTTCGGCTGCGAGCGCGATTATCGGCACGGCGCTTAAGATTTGCCCACTTATGACGGTCGATTGCGAAGGTAAGCTGTCGCCACGTGAGAAGATTCGCACTAAGAAGCGCGCGATTTCCGAGATGGCCAAGACCATGATGGCACACGTGCAGGACGGTGCGGATTATTCGGGTAAGTGCATCATGTCGCACTCGGCGTGCCGCGAGGATGCCGAGGCCGTTGCGGTGCTGATTGAGGAACAGGTTCCGCAGCTTAAAGGCAAGATTGAGATCAATAACATCGGTACTCTGATCGGTTCACACACCGGACCTGGTACGGTGGCGCTCTTCTTTATGGGCGACAAGCGCGTGGATTAATTTGCCCCATCACATCGCTGCATGATTGCCCAAACGAAAACGGCCCGCCTCACGTTTGTGGGGCGGGCCAAGATGTTTTGCTAGCGTTTCTTTCCTCGGAAGAAAAAGCCGTGCAGCGAGGGCTTGAGCCCGCGGTTGGCGCGACGCTCCTCGACGCGCTCGTGGATCGAGGCGACGCGCTCGATGACTTCGTCGGGAATCGGCACGTCGGGATTCATGTTCTCGACCTGGCTGACCTCGGCGGCGGAGACCTGGTCGATAATGGGCACATCGTCGTGCGAGATGACAGGTGTGGCGTCTTCCTTCATCTTGCGATAACGCTGCATCATGTCGGTCTGTAGCTGCTGGGCCGAAGGCGGCGTCCAGATGATGGCGTTGGCGCCGGCGGCGATGGTTTCACGGATGCTCTCTGGCGTCTTGCCGCCCGGCGCGATGAGCGGCAGGTTGGGATAGTGCTTGCGCAGCTCGCGTAGGACCTGGGGCGTGTTCTTGCCGGCGGCGATGTTGAGAATCTTGGCTCCAGCGCGCACCTTGGCGTGGGCATCGTCGTCGCAGCGAACGACCGTAGCGATGACGGGGATGTCGGCGATGTTGGTGATGTGCTCGACCATCTCGGCGGTGGCGGGGGAGTTGACCACGCATCCCGCCGCGCCCTGCATCTCGGAGACGGATGCCATCTGAACGGAGCGCTTGCCGGTGGTGGTGCCACCGCCCACGCCTACGAAGACCGGGCACTCGGCGACGGTCAGCAGCGCTTGCGTAATGGCGGGCTGCGGCGTGAAAGGGTAGACCGCAAAGACGGCATCGGCGTTGGAGTTGCGGATAACCGCGACATCGGTGGTGTAAATGAGCGACTTGATGCGGCGGCCAAAGAGCGTGAAGCCGCTGGCCTCCTCGATCTCGTCGGGCATGCGAAGGGCAGCCTTGCGCAGGCGTCCGTCGATGGGCAGCGGCTCCATGGGAAGCAGTCCGTTGGGGGTCACGGCTACCTGGGGCTCGGTGAACTCGTCTGCGAGCTCGACCTCGGAGAAATCGACCGAGGCGACGATGTCTTCGTGAACCTCGGCGGGCACATCGATGGGAGCTTGGTCGTTTGCCGCGGCAGGCGTGTCGAAGGAACTGGTGCCGACGAAGGCGTCGACGCGCTCGTTTAGATCGTTGAGGGTATCCATGGAGGCTCGATTCTATGTGATGACGGCCGGCAGGGTACCGGCAGCGTTGTGCTTGCTAAATCGTTTGACGAGTTGATTTTTCCCCGCCGC
The DNA here is from genome assembly GCA_900554645.1 of uncultured Collinsella sp. Taxonomy (GTDB): domain Bacteria; phylum Actinomycetota; class Coriobacteriia; order Coriobacteriales; family Coriobacteriaceae; genus Collinsella. The sequence continues at coordinate 14,720 of USIE01000021.1, forward strand.
GCCATCCGTTAGACCGAAGGGCCGGCGAACGTGAAGGAGCTGTGGTGGCGGGTATTGAGGTGCTATCTTGAATGTCCCGTTTAAAAGAGAGGTGACGCGGTATGGAATTGACAGCAATGTTTAGCTCGATTGGCCTGTGCGTGGGCGCAATCGTTGCCGCCGCGGTCATCTACTTTGTGGTCACGGCCATTAAGGGCAAAAGGGCCGAACGCAAGGAGCGCGCGACGCTTAAACAGCATCGCGACCAGCAGAGCAAACGCGCACGGAGATAGCTTGTTGAGTTTTGGATCCGTGCGCTAGCTGCGTTTTCGGATCAGGGCAATGTAGAAGCCCTCAAAGTCGCGGCTAGGCGGAATGGTGAGCGTGCCGGACAGGCCGTTGGCGATGGCCGATACCTGACCCGCGGCAATGGCCTCGGTCAGGGCGTTGGACTCGATGCGCGGCTCCTCGCCAGCTTCCTGGGCGCGGCGTGCCTCACTTTCGCTTGGCGTGCCGTCGAGGGGGATGAGCTCGCAGTCCATATGCTTGTCGAGGGCCTCTTGCAGGGCGTCCTCGTTTTCCTGCGGCAAGATCGAACAAGTCGAATAGACGAGCGTGCCGCCCGGTTTGAGGGCTCCCATGGCGCGGTCCAGAAGTGCTCGCTGCGAGCGGGCGCATTTGACGAGCAGCTGCTCGGTCAGGCCGCGCAGGCTTTTCTCGTTGCCGCTGATGACGGTGCCCGTGCCGGTGCAGGGAGCGTCGAGCAGGATGCGGTCAAAGCGGAAGAACTCGTCGAGCTCGCGTGCGTCGGTGCGCATGACGGGCACGTTTTTTGCGCCTTGGCGGTGGAGGTTGGCTTCGAGCTTCTCGGCGCGGGGAATGCTCATCTCGCAGGCGGTAAGGTGCGCCTGGCCCTGCGTGAGGGCGGCGATCTGCGTCGTCTTGCCACCGGGGGCCGCGCACATGTCCAGGATGTCCTCGCATGCCTGGGCGCCCAGGACCAACGGCGGCATCATGGACGACAGACTTTGCAAGTAGATCTTGCCGTCGCGGTAGATGTCGAGGTCCCACAGGTCGGAAACCTGGGCGTCGGGCAGGATGAAGGCGTCTGGGTACCAGGCGACGGGGTTGTGGGCGATGCCGGCGGCATCGAGCGCCGCAGCGATGTCCTCGGCGGTTGCCTTGAGCGTGTTGGCGCGCAGCGTGACCGGGCGTGTGACCGCGGCGCCGAAGCCCTTGATCATGAGCTCGGCATCGGCGGGCGCATAGGCGCCGGCGACCGTGTCGACCATAAAGCGCGGCAGGTCGGCGGCGCAAGGAAGGGCGGCAAGCTGATCGGAAAGCTCGGTGGCGGCAAACTGCCTGAGCTTGAGCTCGGCCTTGACCTGCTTTTTCTGCTTACGACGACGCGGCTTGGACATCCGTCTTTCCTTCCACCTAAATGATTATTCTGGGACGGGGATTAAATAATCATTCCATGACTCCCGTCACAAAAAGACTGTACTGTGGCGCCCGGGAATGATTTTTTAATCCCCGTCCCAGAATAATCATTCCCGGGCGCGTTGCTACTAGCGTGCTTTAGTACTGGCTCTCGTGCTTGCTAAAGAAGTCGAAGCGCGGGGGCAGCGGCTTCACGCGGTGCTCGCCGGGCTTCTCGCCCAGGATCTCCACGAACTCGTCCGTGGAGGCAAAGATGTTATCCCAGCTAAAGAAAGCGACCGGGTCGACGTCGAAGTACTCGCAGATGAGCTCGCAGCCGGCAGGGACGATGCCGTGCATGAGCACGGTCGCCACGCGCAGCTCGGTAAAGGCGTCGACAAGGGCCTGCGTCATCGCGGCATTGGCCGGCTCGCCCTCGAGCTTGTTGGCGGCCTTGGAGGCGTCGCTCCAGCGCTTGTTGGCGGCGCGCAGGTAGTCGTCGCACACGGCAAGCGCGCGGTGCGTCTCGAACTTGTACATGGCCTGCTCAAAGGCAAGAGCTGCCTGCTCGGCAGCCTCGACCACGGCGGCAGAGGCGGCACCGGCGGGGATGCAGCCGTTGCGATAGGGGCTCTCGTCGCCTTCCTTGACGGCGACGCCGTAGAAGCAGCTGCGGGCCAGACGGTTGAATACGCCGGTCAAAAGGGCGCTCTCCTTAAGGGCCGGATCGATAACGCGCTTGTCGTCGCAGGCGCGCACCTCGTTGCCGTCCTTGTCCTTGCCGGTCACACGCGTGTCGTATGCCTTGGGGCTAAAGCTCACCGGCTTTTCGGACAGGCCGAGCGACAGCCAGTGCGCGCGCATCTGCTCGCAGGTGTAGTGGTTGAGTAGGTCGTCTGCCGGCGGGGGAGGCGTCTGCGAGGACGAGCTGGCCTTTTTGCCCATGTAGAGCAGGTGGTAGCAGGCGCTGACGGTGCTCTGCGTGAGGTCCCAGCCCAGGGCCTCCCACATGGCGGTCTGCGCGATGCAGTAGAAGTAGATGTTGTCCTGACCGATAAACTGGTAGATCTGTGCGTCGTCCGAGCACCACCAGTCGCGCCAGTCGAGCGAGCTGTGCTGGTAGGCGGGCGTGGGGACCTGCGTGGAATCGGCTGCGGGCTCGCCCATAAGGGCGGCATCCTGGGCGGCGACGCCCTCGGTCACGCCGGCGGCCTTGGCATCGCGCGCGAGCACGGTACGCGTATAGCTGATGGGCGCCCACAGGCTCTCTGGCCAGCACCAGCAGGTGACGTCGGAGACGCCATCGACCTCGGGCACCGGAACGCCCCAGTCGATGTTGCCGGTGATGCGGAAGGGCACGAGCGCCTTGCCGCTGCGGAAGCGCACGCCGCCGTTGGCGAGCACCGCATGGGCGTCGTCGCGCTCCTTCCAGCTGGGGAAGGTGACGGTAAAGCTGCTCTTGTTTCCCTCGGGCTCCAGCACGGTGTGCTCGGGCAGCTGGTCCTCGACAGCGTCGAAGGCCTCGCGGAACTTGTTCTGAATATAGAGCTGTGCCGGCAGCAGCCACTCCTCCATGGTCTTGGAGACCACGGAACGAACCTGCGGGTTCTGGGCGAGCTTGGCGGTGTAGGTCTTCATAAAGTCGAGGTAGGCCGGCAGGTCGAAGTAGAGGTTGTCGACCGGGCGCAGCTCGGGCACCTCGCCGGTGAGCTGGCTCTTGGGTGCGATGAGCTCCTCGGGCTCAAACTGGTGGCCCAGGTCGCACTCGTCGGCATAGGCCTTCTCGGACTTGCAGCCCTGGATGGGGCAGCGGCCGATCACTTGGCGGCCGTTGAGGAACGTGCCGGCCTTGGCGTCGTAGAACTGCAGCGTGGAGCGCTTGGAGATGGTGCCCTGCTCATGCAGGCGCTCGATAATCTCGGCGGTCACTTCGTTGTGAATCTGCGCAGCCGGCTCAAGGCCCGAGCCGCCGTAGATATCGCAGCTGATGTTGTAGTTGTTGAGGGTCGCTGCTTGGCGGGAGTGATTGGACTCGACGTACTCGTTAATGGACTTGTCGTAGCCCTCGTTCTCCTTGAGCTTGCGGTAGCTCTCCATGATGGGCGAGCCGTAGCAGTCGGTGCCCGAGGTGAAGATGACGTTCTCGCGGCCCAGACGGTCGCGCAGGAAGCGGGCGAAGAAGTCGGCCGGGACAAAGACGCCGCCGACGTGGCCAAAGTGAAGGCCCTTGTTGCCGTAGGGCTCGCCGGCGGTAACGATGGCGCGGCGAGGCCAGCTGGGACGGTCGTTCATGGAGTATTTTGATGCCATGGGACTCCTTCGCATATGGTGAGAGCGCGGCCGGGCGCAAGGCTTGGCGACGCGGTGGTCAATTCGTGCATATCGTTCGACATTATCGCACATGCGGACGGGTACGTGGCAGGGGCGCTATCCTAAGATGCTATGAATGAGATTTCCAACATACATGCGTTTGAGGACGAGGATTTTCTGCACGCTTGCTTCGTGTGGGGGATGGTCGTAGTCGGTGTGTTTGCCGTGTGCTTGGTGCCGGTGTTTATGCTGCTGGGTGGGCCTGCGGACTTGGATGCGGCTGACGCGGGCGGCTGGATGGCTGTCGTGGGCTGGATAGTCGGCTTGGCTGCGATCTCAATGGCGTCGTTCGCCGTGCACGAGCTGGTGCACGGTGTGTTTTTTAAGCTGCTGGCGCCTGCGGGCGCGAAGGTGACCTTTGGGGCGAATCGCGAGACGGCGATGATCTATGCCTGCGCCGAGGGCGTTGTGTATTCGCGCCGGCGGTACATGGCGGTTTGCCTGGCGCCGACGGTTGTTGTGACGGCGGCGTTTGCCCTGGGATTTGCGTTCTCGGGCTATCCGCTGCTGTGCTACCTGGCGGCCGGCTTGCATTTATCGGGCTGTGTGGGCGACTGGTATTACGTGCGGACCATCCTGCGCGACCGTCGCATTGTCGCCTGCGAGGACACATCCTTTGGCGTGCGCTTTTTCGCAAGGTAGTCTTTTTGGGATGATTTTTCTGGGACGGGGATTAAAAAAGGCTCTGTTAGACCAGGATTGACATACATGTGTCCCCATGGTGCCATATCGTT
>USIE01000022.1 GCA_900554645.1 uncultured Collinsella sp.
GTCATCGTCCCGGCGTTCGGCATCAGGGTAGCGCTGCGACGCGGAAATCGCGCGCTGTTGACGCGCCCCCGCAGTGCCCGCTTCCCCCAAGGACAATTATCAGTGCAGGTAAAGGGCTTGCCATTTTTTAAAAAAGACCCGCATGGTCGACCCATGCGGGTTAAACGTAGTAGATAGGCCGTTTTCGTGGCGCAGCTAATCGGAAGGTGACAAAGGGACTGTTCCTTTGTCACATTGGCTAGTCTAGGCGGACCGGATCGTGGGGGTAGGCGTTGAGAATCTCGACGCCGTTCTCGGTCACCAGGACCAAGTCCTCGATGCGGACACCGGTGCGGCCGGGGAGGTAGATGCCCGGTTCGATGGAGAACGTCATGCCCGGCTCTACGACCTGCTCGTTGACCAGCGAGACGTCGCCCGGCTCGTGGTCCTGCAGGCCGATCGAGTGACCCAGGCGATGCGTAAAGTATTCGCCGTAGCCCGCGTCCTCAATCACGTCGCGCGCGGCACGGTCCAGGTCGCACATGCGCACGCCCGGTGCGATGAGAGCCTCGGCGGCCTCGTTGGCGCGGCGCACGATATCGTAGATGCGCGCCGTCTCTTCGTCTGGCTCGCCCCAAAAGAACGTGCGCGTCATGTCCGAGCAATAGTTGCGATGCCGCCCGCCGATGTCGAACAGCACCACGTCGCCGCGCTTGAGTACGGTGTCGTCGGGCTCGTGGTGCGGGTCGCCGGCGTTGGCGCCAAAGCTCACGATGGGCGGAAAGCTAAAGCCCTCGCAGCCGTGCTTGCGGTACAGGCCGAGCATCTGGTCGGCGATTTCGCGTTCCGTCACGCCCTCGTGGACGAGTTTGATAGCATCGGCCATCACGGCGTCGTTAGCGGCCGAGGACACGCGCATGAGCTCCTGCTCGGCGGCGTCTTTGTACGTGCGTGCGGCGGTGACGGCAAAATCGCCCAGGAAAAACTCACTGGCGGCGTGGCGCTCTATGAGGGGCATCAAAAAGCCGGAGCGCATGACGGTGTCGATGCCGAGCGGTTTGGTCGGATCGATCTCACTCGCGATGGCGTTGGCCACGACATCGGTGTCGGTGTGGTAGGCAACGCGGGCATTGTCATACTCGGGCAGCTGGTGCAGGGCGTTGACCAGGATTACCGGCTCGCTGCCGCGCGTGAGCAGCACGCCACAAAAACGCTCGAACATATCGGCATAAAAGCCGGTCAGGTAATAGATCGACCACGGGTCGTTTACGAGGAGCTGCGCGCCGGGGTGCTGAGCCTCGAGCGCATCGAGCACGCGCGCCACACGCTGGTCATCGACATGTGCCATGAAACATCCTTTCGCTAGGCTGCCACCATGGTATCCCAAGCCCGGCACATAGGGACGTTCCTTTTATGCCGGCACCTGGGGACACTCCTCGGCCTTGACATGGTTTATCTGGGATGATTGGGCAAGTAAGGTAGCCAAAAGAGCCCCGTCCTAAATTAGCTGCTTAGGCGGGGTCGATGTCCATGCTGGCGATGAGGTCGATGCCCGTGTCGAGAAGGTCTTCCAGCACGACGTCGCCCATGCGGATGGGGGCGTTGACGACTAAGTCTCGGATGAGGGTCATGGTTTGGGCGTGGAGTGCCAGCGGGATGGCTTCGGCCGTGCGCACGGGGAGCAGGGCTTCGTCGTCGCCGGAGACAGCCACGGTCGTCGTGAGCACGCGCATGGGGCAGGTGAGTTCCTGATGTGCGAACTTGTCGCCGCGTGGGCAGTTGTTGCCGGTTACGGAGCGCACTTTCACCACGGAGCCATTGGCGTCGCGCTCCACCTCCACGGTCAGGAGGCACTCGGACGGGCAGGTGGTGCAGTTGAACTGCAGCGTTTCAATCGCGTTTGTGCTCATGACTCTACGCCTCCTCAACGGGGTCGACGGACAGGACAATCTCGTTAACACCCAGGTCGAGTGCGCGCTGAATTACCTTTGCCGGTAGTGGGAAGCTCTCCATTACGCTCGGTTTAAACGGGCGGACCTTGGCTGCAAACATCTCCTCGTCGCCTGCCAGAATGCGCACGCGGGCGGCGTCGACCGGCCGGCGCACGCGGAAGCTGAGCTTGGTGAGCGCCACGGCCGTAATGCGTCCCGGCAGCGCGTATCCCGCAATGCCGGCAGGGGAGACCGTGAGCTCGCAGCCCGTGTCCGTCTCGGCTCCGCCACCCAGCGCGTACGCCGCTGCAGCTGCGCCGGCCCTCTCGGACTCGGTCGTCACGTTGTCGGCCAGGTCGTGCACGTGCAGCACGTTACCGCAGGCAAAGATGCCCGGCACGCCCGTCTGCAGGCTCTGGTCCACCACGGCGCCGCGCGTGCGCGGGTCAAGCTCTACGCCTGCGGCAACCGAAAGCTCGTTCTCGGGAATCAATCCCACCGAAAGCAGCAGCGTGTCGCACGGAACAATGCGCTCGGTCCCCGGAATGGGCGCCAGGTGCTCGTCGACCTGGCTTACCTCGACGGCCTCCACACGGTCGTGCCCGATCACGCGCGTGACGGTGGTGGACAGGTGCAGCGGAATGCCAAAGTCGTCCAGACAGTTCTTGACATTGCGGCGCAGTCCGTTGGCGTACGGCATAAGCTCGTACACGCCCTCGACCGAAATCCCCTCGAGCGTGCAGCGGCGTGCCATGATCAGCCCGATATCGCCCGAACCTAAAATGACGGCGCGCGAGCCGGGTTTGAGGTTTTCGATATTGATGTATCGCTGCGCCAGGCCGGCCGTAAACACGCCGGCGGGACGACTGCCGGGGATCTTGATCTCGCTGCGGGTGCGCTCACGGCAGCCCATGGCAAGGACGATCGCGCGACCGGTGAACTGCAGCATGCCGGCAGGGCTCATGAGCGTGACGGTGTGGACCGCGGTGTCTTCCGCAGACTCGCCTGAATCAATCCCAAGCACCATGCTGTTTAGGAACAGCGCAATGTCGGTTGCGTGCACCTGGTCGATAAAGCGCTGCGCGTACTCGGGACCGGTGAGCTCCTGTTTAAAGTGCGACAGACCAAACCCGGGGTGGATGCACTGGCGGAGGATGCCGCCCAGGTGCTGCTCGCGCTCCACGATGGCCACGCGTGCGCCCGCCTTATGCGCGGCCATCGCGGCCGCCATGCCGGCAGGTCCGCCGCCGATAACGACCACGTCGAAGGCCTGCGTTTGCACGGGCGCTGCAGCTCCGACCTCTGCGCGTCCGTCGCGCATATCAAACGTCGCCATCCTAGCGCACCCCCTTCAGCGGACCCTCGACCAGCCAAGATCCGGCATCCTCCAACAGCACCTCGCTGGGGTCGCAGCTCAACTCGCGCGCTAGGATTGCCACCACACGGCTCTGGCAAAAGCCACTTTGGCACCGACCCATGCCGGCGCGGCAGCGGCGCTTGACGCCCTCCACCGAAACCGCGCCCGGCTGGCGTCGGATCGCGGCCACGATCTCGGCTTCGGGCACCGTCTCGCAGCGGCAGACAATCTGTCCCCACGCGGGATCGGACTCGATCAGCTCTTCCTTGCACGCCAGCGGTGCGCGGTCAAAGTCGTCCGGCGCGCGGCGAATTGGGTTCCAGTCCGCCCGCTCGTGCAGCTCCACGCCCGCCTCACGCATCACAAGCTCCATGCGCTCGGCAATGGCCGGCGCGCTTGCCACACCCGGCGACTGAATGCCCGCCGCCTGGAAAAGCCCCGGCACCACGGCCGACTGTCCAATAAAGAAGTCGTTCGTTCCCTGAATGACCGGACGCCCGCCGGCAAATGCGCGCACCACGCGGCGCGTATCCAGATCGGGCACCAGCTTGCGCGCGCCGGTCAGCAGCGCGTTTACATCGCTTGCATAGGTCTGCGTGTCGCCCGGCTCGCGCACAGCGGCCGTGGCGGTGATCACGGTGTTGCCATGCACGGTGCCCGTCACGATAACGCCCTTCGACACCGGCGTCGGCACGGGGTAGAGCGGCATGAGCGTGCGCGGCTCCTTGTCCAGCACTACGATGTTGCCCTGGCGCCAGACCATCTGAAACTCCTCGGCGCCGGCCATGTGCGAGATGTCCGCGGCACCGTTGCCCGCGGCGTTGATCAGGTAGCGGCAGCGCACGTTGCCAGCGGGGGTCGCCAGCGTAAAGCGCGCGTTGTCGCCCGTGCCCGCGACTTCAATCGCTTCCACCGACGCGGACCGCATAAACGTCACCCCGTTGGCCACGGCGTTCTCCAGCGCGGCGATGGCAACCTCAAACGGGTCGACAAACCCAGTCGAGGGGCACCACAACGCGCACGTTGCATTGGCGCTGGCGCGCGGCTCCAGCTCGTGGATGCGCTCGGGGCCAATGATCGATAGCTCGGGCACGCCGTTGGCCAGGCCATTCTTGCTCAGCTGCTCCAGGTGTGCGCGGTCCTCGTCGTTAAAGCCCAACACCATCGACCCGGTTCGGCAGAACAGAAAGCCCAGCTCCTGGGCCCACGTGCCATATAGCTCGCAACCACGGGCGTTGACCTGCGCCTTTACCGTTCCCGGCGCCGGATCGTAGCCTGCATGCACCAGGCCGCCGTTGGCTTTTGATGCGCCTAGCGCAATATCGTTAGCCGCCTCGACCACACAAATGGAAAGGTCAAACCTCGCGAGCTGCCGCGCGATGGCGCATCCGGTGATGCCCGCGCCGACAATCGCGATATCAAACGTTTCTGTCACAGTGCCTCCCAGACGAGTTGACAGGCCGTCAATAAGACTATCCTACGGTCTACACACCCCCAGCGCAGCGGCAATGCGGCGAACAGCCCCGCAACACCCGCCAACGGCAGACGAGGGGAGACTCAGGACCATCGGTGACCTCGTCTGCTGTTCCTGGTGTCAGAGGTTTGTCTCGTTCTGTAACATCTGGGACTGGTTTTGCCGAGTTACTGTTACAGATTGAGACGTTAGTCTGGCGGGTCATCCGTTCGTCTAAATCTGTAACATCAAGACCTGGATCCCGCTCCCACCTGTTACAGATTGAGATGTTTGTGTCCGCGCCAGCCCCGCCCCTAGCCGTGGTCCCATATAAACAAACCCCGTGGTAAACTTGACCGAACTGTTAATATTCCGAAAGGTACCCGTAATGTCCAAGTACATCTCCGAGCTTATGTCGCCGCAGCTTATGGGCGTCGTCTATGCCTTTGTTGGCTTTATCATCGCCCTGTATGTGCTGTCGGTCGTCTATGTGTTCATCGACGCCCGCCGCCGCGGCGCCAGCGCCTACGTGGCATGGGGCATCATCGCCCTCATCCCGTTTGTGGGCCTCATCGCCTACCTGGTCCTGCGTCCGCACTCCTACGCGGCCGACCGCGAGGAGCAGGAGCTGGACATGGCCCTGCGCGAGCGCCAGCTTGCCCAGTACGGCACCTGCCCGCAGTGCGGCGCGCCCATCGAGAAGGACTTTGTGGTCTGCCCCGTGTGCGATACCCAGGTTCGCAACGTGTGCCCCAGCTGCCATCGCCCGCTCGATGCGCACTGGAAGGTTTGCCCGTACTGCCGAACTCGCATCCAGTAACGCATCCATCGCCGGGCCGGCCGCAGGCCACGGGCACCGCGCGTCCCGCGCAACCGCCACGCGCCACGGGCACGCCGCACACCACGCGCGCCCCGCGGCCCCGCCCCACACGATGAAGCATGCGTAGAAAATCGCCCGCCGTGCCATTAAGGTGCGGCGGGCGCTTGTATACCAAGGCAACCTGCCTATAATGATGCAAGTCAAAAACACCGAGCGCATCGCACGCACTTGCATCAGGCATCCGAGAGGAGAAAACATACCCATGAAGGCACTCTACAATGACGGTTCGGTGGCCGAGCTCCCGCAGGACGAGGTCACGCACGTCATCCGTCACTCCGCCGCGCATATCATGGCGCAGGCCATCAAGCGCCTGTACCCCGAGGCCGACTTTGCCTACGGTCCCGCGACCGACAACGGCTTCTACTACGACGTCGACCTGCCCGAGGGCGTCAAGATCAGCGAGGACGACTTCCCTGCGATCGAGGCCGAGATGAAAAAGATCGTCAAGGAGAACCTCAAGTTCTCCGTGTACGAGAAGCCCCGCGCCGAGGCCATCGCCCTTATGGAGGAGCGCGGCGAGAAGTACAAGGTCGAGCACATCGGCGACCTGGACGACGGCGCCCGCATCACCTTCTACCAGCAGGGCGACTACATCGACATGTGCGTCGGCCCCCACATCTGCTACACCAAGGCCCTCAAGGCCTTTAAGCTCACCGGCGTCTCGGGCGCCTACTGGAAGGGCGACAAGGACAACAAGATGCTCACCCGCATCAACGGCGTCGCCTTTGCCACCAAGGAAGAGCTCGACGAGCACATGCACATGCTGGAGGAGGCCAAGAAGCGCGACCACCGCAAGATCGGCCGCGAGATGGACCTCTTTATGATGCGCGACGAGGCCCCCGGCTTCCCGTTCTTCCTGCCCAACGGCATGATCCTTAAGAACACGCTGCTGGACTACTGGCGCGAGATCCACCACAAGGCCGGCTACGTGGAGATCTCCACGCCGCTCATCATGAACAAGCAGCTGTGGAAGACCTCGGGCCACTGGGACCACTACAAGGACAACATGTACTCCACCGTCATCGACGACGAAGAGTACTGCATTAAGCCCATGAACTGCCCGGGCGGCGTGCTGGTGTACGCCTCCAAACCGCACTCCTACCGCGAGCTGCCCATCCGCGCCGGCGAGATTGGCCTGGTGCACCGCCACGAGCTGCGCGGCGCCCTGCACGGCCTGTTCCGCGTGCGCTGCTTTAACCAGGACGACGCCCACCTGTTTGTGCGCCCCGACCAGCTGACCGACGAGATCGTGGGCGTGGTCAACCTCATCGACTCCGTGTACCAGAAGTTTGGCTTTAAGTACCACGTTGAGCTTTCCACCCGCCCCGAGGACTCCATGGGCTCCGATGAGGACTGGGCGCGTGCCGAGGAGGGCCTGCGCACCGCTCTGGAGCAGCTGCACATGGACTACGAGGTCAACGAGGGCGACGGCGCCTTCTACGGCCCCAAGATCGACTTCCACCTGGAGGATTCGCTCGGCCGCACCTGGCAGTGCGGTACCGTGCAGCTCGATTTCCAGATGCCGCTCAACTTTGATCTGGAGTACGTGGACGCCGACGGTACCAAGAAGCGCCCCATCATGCTGCACCGCGTGTGCTTTGGCTCCATCGAGCGCTTCATCGGTATTCTGATTGAGCACTTTGCGGGCAAGTTCCCCACCTGGCTGGCTCCCGTGCAGGTCAAGGCGCTTCCGGTTTCCGAGAAGAGCCGCGACTACGCCCACGAGGTGTGCGCCAAGCTGGAGGAGGCCGGCATTCGCGTGGTCTGCGACGACCGCGACGAGAAGATTGGCTACAAGATCCGCGAGGCCCGCAGCATCGACCGCGTGCCCTACATGCTTATCCTGGGCGAGAAGGAGGTCGAGGCCGGCAACATCTCCGTCCGCGATCGCTCCAACGAGACCGTTCAGATGAGCGTTGACGAGTTTGTTGCCAAGGTTCTCGAGGAGATCAAGACTCGCGCCTAAGGCAAACTTCACAACAATTAACAAAGGCGACCGTCTACAAAGGGCGGTCGCCTTTTTTCTTACCAAAATAAGAAAAGCCGCTGGTTGAGCGGCTTTTTTTGTTGCACAAAAATGTACAGGTTTTTGTATCTTTCGACAGACGACATTATACGAGCAATTAATCAGCGTTTGCCCAGATTACGCAAAATGTACTGCTAGTAGGTACATCTCCATACCCCTCTACAAAAACCTGTACTTTTGCGACTGCGCCTAGCTGCGAGCGAGAAGCCTGTTCTAAACGCCCCTGCATTTGTGTGCATCGCAAAGCCAAAAGAGGGGGCGAGAACATGGAACAGACGGCACGGCGCCAAGAGCAGCTGCCGGGCGCATTTAACGGCGCCACCACCAACAGTCAACACGGCCGCGTCCGCTGGTATCTGGTTCACACCCCCAATGGAAAAGAGCGCGAGACCTGCGAAAAGGTCCGCCGTATTATCCCGAACAACCTTATGCAGGATGCTTTTGTGATGCAAAAGGAGTTCTGGTTTAAGCGGGACGGCGCATGGTCGCTCCAAACCAAACCTATGTACAAGGAATATTTCTTCGTCGCTACGCACGATGCTGCCGCGCTCGATAGGGCCCTGGCCCAGTTGAGCTTTGGCTGTCGCATCGCCGGCAGTAGGGAGCGGGCGTACATGCCCATGCCGGACGATGCGCAGGATTGGTACCGCAGCGTGCTGGACGACGACGGAGTGGTGCGCAACAGCGTTGCGCGCATAGAAGATGGCGTGTTGCACATAGAACAGGGTCCCTTGGTGGGGCAAGAGGCTCGCGTTAAAAAGATCGACCGTCATAAACGCTGGTGCCTGGTAGACGTGGGCGATGGCGATTCCGTTTTTAGGGAGCTGCTACCGCTTGATGTTCCCAGCAAAACGTAAGGGAGACGTTGCACTAGCAAATTACTTGATTTTGGATTCATAGATGGGGGGGTTCCTGGGGACAGGAACGTAAGTTTTATTGTGGCTGCTAATAAAGAAGTGACAGAGAGCAATGCGCCCGCGGGGGCAGCGCTGATTGCTCAGGCTATGGACCAGCGTGAATGCACCGGTCGATATAAGGCTGTGCAATCCATCATGGACTGGGACAACTCGCGCCTGGCCTACCGTGCCGTCAAGCGCGCGTTCGACATCGTGTTCAGCGGCTGCGTGCTGGCCGTCATTGCCGTGCCGAGTCTGGTGCTTGCCGCGGCAATCCGCCTGGAGAGCGAGGGCAACCCGTTCTACAGTCAAATTCGCGTGGGCCAGACCCACCGCGACGGCAGCCTGTCCACCTTCCGCATGTGGAAGTTCCGCAGCATGTACAGGGACGCCGACGAGCGCCTCGCCGAGCTCAAGGGGCAGAACGAGATCGCCGGCGCCATGTTCAAGATGAGGGAGGACCCCCGCGTCACCAAGATCGGCAGGTTCATCCGCAAGCATTCCATCGACGAGTTTCCGCAGTTCGTCAACGTGTTCCTGGGGCAGATGTCCGTCGTGGGCCCGCGCCCGCCGCTGCCTAACGAGGTGGCCGAGTACACAGAATTCGACCTGCAGCGTCTGGCCGTCAAGCCCGGCATCACCGGCTGGTGGCAGGTGACGGACCGCAACGACACCGATTTCGACGGCATGGTCCGACGCGACCTGGAGTACATCGCCAAACGCGGCGTGGTCACCGATTTAAAGATTGTTCTCCTCACAGTCGTTGAGGTCTTTACCGGTGGCGGTGCTTGCTAGATGACTGAACCGATTAGGGTAGCCCAGATTGTTGGCAAGATGGTTGGCGGCGGCGTCGAGGCCGTTGTCATGAACTATTATCGCCATATTGACCGAAGTAAAGTCCAGTTCGATTTTCTTGTCGATTCAGATTCGACGCTCGTGCCACGTGAAGAGATCGAATCGCTTGGTGGTCGAATCTTTGAGATTCCGCCCTACCAGCATGCGATTGAATATCAGCGAGAGCTTCAAAGCCTCTTTACGCAAGAGGGCTGGAAGATAGTGCACAGCCATATCAACGCGCTTTCCGTCTTTCCGCTTCGCGCCGCGAAGAAGGCAGGGGTACCCGTGCGTATCGCCCACAGCCACTCGACGAGCGGCAAAGGCGAGTTTGCAAAAAATGCCCTTAAAGGCTTTTTGAAACTGTTTTCGACAAGGTATCCAACTGATTTGGCGGCCTGTACTGAGTATGCCGGTAAATGGCTGTTCGGCTCATCCCGTTTTACCGTCTTTAATAATGCTATCGATTTGAGCAGTTTTTCTTTCAATCGATCGATTAGGGATGAGCAACGTGCTGGGCTTGGAGCGCAGGACGATACGCTGGTATTGGGGAATATCGGTAGGTTCATCCCCCAGAAGAATCAGCTGTTTTTGCTTGATGTTTTCAAGGCGGTTTATGCTCAGAATCCTGATTCCATCCTTGTTATCTGCGGCGATGGAAAGTTGAGACCGCAGGCGGAGGAAAAGGCGCGCTCGCTGGGAATTGCGTCAGCGGTGCGTTTTCTCGGTCAGATTTCCAATGTACAGGACGTCTATCAGGCGCTTGATTTATTCGTTCTCCCTAGTCTGTACGAGGGCCTCGGAATGGTCGCGATTGAGGCCCAGGTCTCCGGTCTCCCGTGCATCTGCTCTGAGAGGGTCCCCAACGAGGTCGCGCTATCCGGTCGGTGCAGCTTCGTTCCGTTGAGTGCGGGCATTGAGGGCTGGTCCAATGCGATCCTTACCACACGCACAGATGTCGTTAATCGTTCCGATCCCCAAGCATCTCTGGGGCTTGAATCTTATGACATCTTTAGGGCAGCGCCCAAGCTCGAAGAGTACTATCTGAAGTTATTTGAAACGGTGAATTAATGAAAATTTGTATTTTAACGTGGCTCCATAATCAAAATTTCGGTACGTTGCTTCAGGCTTATGCCCTACAGCAGTTTTTGAAGGCAGAAGGGCATGACGTTGTCGACGCCGACTATCTTCCCTGCGTTAAAGAAAAGCTACTGAACTGGGCGATCAACCGGAACTCCTTCGATTTATTTGCTGGCAAAGCACGCGAGCTATTCAATCGCAAGAAGGAACATGATGACTTCGGATCCTCGACGGCTGACGTATTCAATCGCTTTTTGAGCCAGAACATCGAGACCACTGATCGGATTGTCGATACAGACGGACTGGTCGATTTACGGGGAAAATACGATGCATACGTCTGCGGATCTGATCAAATCTGGTCCCCTTATCTTTTGAATAGGAATTTCTATCTCTCCTTTCTAAGCGACAGCGATAAGAGAATCGCGTATGCACCCAGCTTCGGTGTCACGAGCACCACGCAGAGGAAGAAAAAGATCATTACCGATCTGATTAAAACGTTCAGCTCTGTGTCTGTTCGTGAAGATGCGGGCGCGGATTTTGTCGAATCCCTCGGTCTCGAGCGCCCTTCACAGGTTGTGGACCCTGTCCTGCTCCTGTCGAAAGAGGACTGGGCCCCGCTCATCAACGGTAAATGTCCTGAGCCCGGGAAAATCGTCTGCTATTTCCTTGGGAATAGGCCGTTTTACAGGAAAGCTGTCGATTCGATTTCAAAAGAGCTCGGCTGCGAGGTCGTGACGCTTGTCGGTTCAGGTAAAAATGCTGTCGACGAGCAGCTCAATCCGCGTTACGGGCTTGGTCCCGATGAATGGCTCGCTTATCTGGCGAGCGCGCGGTTCGTGTTAACCGATTCGCTGCACGGTACGCTGTTTTCTCAAATTTTCCGCAAAGACTATTACTGCTTCAAGAGATTTGAGGAGACCGACAAGCGCTCTCAAAACTCTCGAGTCGAGAGCCTCTCGAGGCTTTCGAATACCGAGGATCGTCTGCTAGATGGCTATGACAGTCACATGAACGCTACGGAAATCGAGGGCTATGAGAAGCGACTGTCCGACGTGGAGTCGCTCATCACGTTTTCGAAAAAATGGCTCTTGGATGCTCTTGAGCAATAGGGGGAAAGTTAGCTTGAGCAAGAACATCGACACAGTTTCTCACCGGGCCTGCTTTGGTTGCGGAGCTTGCGCGGCCAAATGCCCTTTTTCCGCTATTACTATGCGTACCTCGCCCGACGGTTTCGAATATCCCGTGGTGGACGCAGCGAGATGCACCTCCTGCGGTCTTTGCCTGCGTACCTGTCCGGCGGAAAACCAAGTCGACGCGGACTCGGAGGCCATTCGCGCCGCTGTCTTGCAGAGCGATGACCCGGACGAGCTCGCGCAAAGTTCGTCCGGCGGCGTCTTCTCCCTTCTTGCGAAACGTATACTATCGGACGGCGGGCGCGTTTACGGCGCCGCCTGGGATGGCGTCGATCACGTCAGGCATATCGGTATATCCGAGCTTGCCGAAATCGCGCTCCTGCAAAAGTCCAAATATGTCCAGAGCGATGCTAGCGAATCGTATCCCGAAGTGCTCAGCGATCTCAAATCCGGCAAGCGAGTCCTCTTCAGCGGTACTCCTTGTCAGGTTTCCGCGCTGCGTCTCTATTTGGGTAAACCGATGGATGGGCTGACAACCGTCGGCGTTGTTTGCCACGGTGTACCAAGCTCTTCCATGTTTCGTTCCTATGTTGGCTGGCTCGAGCTTCGGGAGAAGTCTGATGTCACCGCACTGACTTTTAGAGATAAATCGAAATTCGGATGGGGCCATAACATAAAAATCGAGTTATCCGACGGCAGGATTATAAAGAGGCCCGCTGCATTCGATCCCTTTTATGGTTCCTACATCAAAGGCCTGATCAGCAGATCGTCTTGCTACGGCTGTCCTTTCAGAGGGTGCGACAGTCCTGCCGACATCATCCTCGGTGATTCCTGGCGTTCTGAGTCTGTCCAAGACTGCGGACATCCCGAGAAGGGTGTTTCGGCCGTTATCGTGAAGACCGAGCGCGGGGCAAAATTGATCGATGAAATAGGCGATTACGTCGCCTACTCTAACAACGGCCTTGCTCCGGATGATGTGCTGCTGAATGAAGATCCTAATAAGCGCTCTGATCTTGTGGAGAGGCGCGATGCCGTTATCGAGCAGTTCGAGGCTACAGGATTACAAGTCTTTGATTCCGTCCTGGCGCCGAATGCGACTCTTTTCGACCGTCTGAAAATGCTGCTCCCCCCGTCGATGCGCCTGCGTGTAAAGCGGTTTGTCCGATCTATTAAACCTAGGACCGTGCATGAGTAACTTCACCACAGTGATAACGATTTGCGACCGTCCCCATATCGGGGGCGGAGCTTCAAAAATCGCAATCGAAACAGCAGCTGCTCTGGCGAGGATAGGTGTCAACAGCTATTTCTTTTCAGCGTTGGGTGACCCCGATCCCTCCTTAATCGAATCGGGCGTTGTTTGTGTCAATTGCGGGCAGAACGACGTCCTGAACGGGGGCGTCTCCGGCGCTGCTCAGGGTATCTGGAACAGGCGCTCGGAAACGGCGCTGGATGATCTACTGAAGCAGCTCGATCCGAAGACGACGGTCGTCCACGTTCACTCTTGGACGCACTCCCTTTCTCCCTCGATATTCACGGCCATAGGGCGACGGGGGTTCAAGTGCCTGATCACAGCCCATGAGTACTTCCTCGTTTGTTCCAACGGTGGACTCTACGATTATGTTAATCATTGCAACTGCGGAATTGCCCCCGGTTCTCCGAAGTGCCTGCTGCACAACTGTGACAAGCGCTCATATATCCAAAAACTGTATCGATCCGTTCGCTTTTCCGTGCAGGGATATGTTTTGAGAGCGCTGCGCCCGGCTGTCGCCTTCGTTTCAGATTCCAGTCGTCGGTTGATTGAGCCCTATCTAACATGGGATGCCGAGCGATTCGACTGTTTAAATTACGTCGATGCGGACAAATTCCAGCATGGGTTTGATGCAGATTGCGAGGCTTACCTATTCGTTGGTCGCCTGAGCCCTGAAAAGGGCTGCGATTTATTTTGCGAAGCCGCCAGTAGGTCCGGTGTGGACGCTATCGTCATCGGTGACGGTACCGAATTGAAGAGGCTGTCGGACAGTTATCCGGATATCAAATTCATGGGCGCGCTGCCCCATGACAAGGTGCTTTCCGTCATGACGCGGTCACGTGCAATCGTTATGCCCTCGGTTTGGCGAGAGACGTTCGGGCTTGTCGCCTATGAGGCCATGATCGCTGCCGGTCTGCCGTGCATCGTCTCTGATGTCGGCGACGCTGCCTCCTTTGTGAGGTCGAAAGGTCTCGGCGAGGTCTTCAGCGCGGGCAATGCCGAGTCGCTATCCGCCGCAATGGTCAATATGCTCGATCCCGATGTTTACTCGCGTTACAGGGGGGCGGTTGAGAAGGCGGACTTCAGCTGCCTCGAAAAGACCGCGTATGTAGAACGTCTTATCGGTATTTACGATCAGCTAATGGCTAAGCTTTAATTGGATGAAGGTTTTTAATGGTTACGGTTGTGATGTCAGTTTACAACGGCACGCGATATCTTACTGAGCAGCTAGATAGCTTAAGACTTCAGACAGTGTCTCCGGACCGAGTGCTGATTGCGGATGATTGCTCGACAGACGGGTCGTTCGATCTCATTGTCAAATATATCGAGGAACACGGACTCGGTAATTGGACCATCAACAAGAATCGCTCTAATTTCGGCTGGCGCAAGAGCTTTAAGCGGCTTCTCGACCTTGCATCTATAGACGATGGAATCGTCTTCCCGTGCGACCAGGATGATATCTGGGAACCCGATAAAATCGCTGTGATGTCCTCAATCCTCGAGAAGGACCCCTCTATCGACGTTCTCAGCTGCGCCGTCGAGCCGTTTTATGAGAGCGGCGGTAAAAAAGTAACAGTCTATGGTGCTGTCGATGATTCCAAACCTCTGGACGATTTGGAGGCCCCGGTTTTCGATAGCAAGTTTATGTCGGTACGGCGCCCTGGATGTTCGTATGCCGTAAAATCGAGTTTTATAAGGGAAATCATGCCATATTGGCAGGATGATTTTGCTCATGACGGTATGTTATGGCGCTTCTCATTACTGAAGGGGACCCTCAGACTTCTAAATCAGCCCTTGATTCGGTTCCGTAGGCATGACTCTAATGCAACTGAGATGCGACATATTGACAGGAAATCTCGTGTTGCTGAGATAGGGATGTGCTTGAGATTTTCTAAGGTTTTAGAAGAATACTGCAGTAGTAATCCTGGCGATTATCGTATATCTTCTGCGCATATAGAGCATTACGGTTCTGTTTTAAATGCCCGTTTGCACTTGCTCGTAGGTGGCCTAAAAATAAGTGATTTAGGCACCATTCTAAAATACCGTAAGTATGAACTGTCAAATCGTTCCCTGCTTGGTGACTTTAAGGCCTTAATCAGTTCCTGTGACAGTAAGTAGGTGTTTAGAATGCTTGAGCTATTTACTAATGAATTCACTATTTTGATTTTCGCCGCAATCTTAAGTGTCATTTCTCCCGTTAAAGGACTATTTTTTTCTGTTCTAGGATTGCTCGTTTTCAAAGAAGTTCTTTCTGGGCGTCTCTACAAAGTGTTTTTAAATAACGCCATTCCCATTGTCGTTATGGGCGCGATAGTTTTCTTTTCTGCTATTGCGTTTACGTCCCGAAGCATTAACGAATCCCTCCTTACGGTCTGCTCGTATTTCTTTTGCATTCTTCTTGGTTATATTTACGGTAAAGCAAAGAATGATGACTGGGTTGAGTCTGCATTGCTTATGCTTCGCAACGTTATGGTGTTCGCCTGCCTATTTAGCTTTGTCCTTGAAATTGTTTTAGGTCAACGACTAGTTACAAATGGTTCCTTTTCTTTTCTGCAAACTGTAACGATTGATAATCCATCCTTGTATCGACTGCGTAGTTTTTTCGGTCATGCAATCGTATTTGGCCAAATGATAGTTATTGCTGTGGTAATCAACTATAAATTGGAGACGGGCAGGATGAAACGTCTCTTATGCTCTGTAGTTCTTTTGGTCGCTCTGCTTCTGACAAAGAGTCGTAGCGCGTGGATTATTCTCATTGCTTTAGCATCGGTGTACCTGGTCTTTCGCCTAAAGAACCCCGAGTATTCTAAATGGAATTTAATTGCCCTTTTAATTCCAGCTGTATTGCTACTCGTTTTTATTCTCTACAAGTTTGGACTGTTTAACTTTGTGGCTTCTCGATTTGGTGAGCTTGAAACTGATGTTTCATATAGCCAGCGTTCCGGAGCCATTGCCTATATTGATTGCGTCGAAAATGTTGGTGTAAGGGTGGCTCCCTAGCGTCCGTTTAACGAAG
>USIE01000023.1 GCA_900554645.1 uncultured Collinsella sp.
ATGCACTAGGCCTGGACGAAGTCCGGGCCCGCGCCTTTAGACGCGAGCCCGGGGCCCGTGGGTTATACCCTAAGAGCAAACCACCCTTTTTAAGGGTGGTTCTGATTGTGCAACGATTAGTTGTGCCCCCTCACACCTCTTGTTGCTACCGTTGCCCGATATGATCGCACGGCGACATTGGTACGCGCGAGGCGGTCATTACAATTGGCATTGTGTTGCGATTTAGGGGGAACGTTTTGGTGTCTGAACAGGCAAATGTTGATTGTGCTGCTGGCTTTGGCGTGCGTTTGATCGGCTGTGCCGACGATGCGGCTTTGCCCATTGGCATGCACGACTATGCGGAGGCTCTTGGTTGCTGCACGCTGGTCGACAAGACCATGTTTATTGCCGATGCGTTGGACTGCGACGCGTCCGTTGTGGTGTGCTGTCGACCCGAGGGTTTTGGCAAAAGCATGAACTTGTCGATGCTCAGGGCTTTTCTGGAGCGTCCAGCGGTTGGTCGCGCTGATCAGCGTTTGTTTGCCAATGCTCAGATTTGGGATGCAGACGGTGGGCGCTATCGGGATGAGTATGCTTGCTATCCGGTGATATCGCTGGACTTTTCTGGCGCTGCGAGGCGTGGTGCCGCTATTGCCGACGTCGTGCGCGATGCCCTTTCGGGCGAGTGCGCTCGCTTGTTGGCGCTCTTGGAGGCTCCTGATTTAGCTCGAGATAAGGTGCGTCACATCGAACGCGTCGCGCGTGGCGTGGCGAGCGCGGACGAGGTTGACTCGGTGCTCGGTGTGCTCATTGAGCTGCTGGAGATGGCCTGCGATGAGCAGGTTGTATTGCTCGTTGATGGGTACGATGCGGCGTGGTCTCGCCGTGCGAGCGCGAGGGACGCTTCCGACGCCGATCCGGCAGGGCTATTCGATCGCGTGCTGTTCGACGCCATTGCCACTGCGCGCGATTCGTTGCGGCTGACGTGTCTGATGGGGGAGCGTCCCGGCCCTGCCGAAGCGGCGCTTCCTTTGCATGGCTGCTCGTATTGTCTGACGACGCCGCTTTCGACGTGGTGTGACCGTTGGTTCGGCTTTTCGGATGCCGAGGTCCGGGCTCTGTTGAATCATGCTGGGCGCGAGGAATACCTTGATGATGCGCGTGAATGGCTCGAGGGATATCGGTTTGGTAGGGCCTGTTGCTCGAGTCCAGCGCGTGTGATCGGTTTTCTGGACCGAGGCTGCACGGCGCCTGTGCGCGCCGATCTGTATGGGTATGCGGATTGCCTGAGTAGGGTAGTTGCCGGGTGGAATCTCGACCGCCTTTCGGTCTTGTTTGATTTGCTCGAGGCCTATGGGTGTGCTGAGGTCCCGCTTTGTTTGGGCACTGCAGAGCCAGATGTCTCGCCTGACGATGGCATGTGGACAGCGCTGTATCTGTCCGGTTTTCTCACGACGGATATGACTGAGGAGCCAGAGCATGGCGATCGGCTCCGTGCTTTGCGATTGCCCAATAACGAGCTTCGCCAGGCCTTGCGTCTAGTGATTGTTGAGTGGTTTGAGTGCGCTGCCGAAGACATTCGAGACGTCGATGCGTTTCGCGACGGGCTGTGCCGTGGGAACGAGGATACGGTGAGGCGGGCGCTAAGCCGCATCCTGGGGGATGCGGGAATCGGTGAGACCGACCCAGATAAGCCGCTACCATATCATCTGCTCTTGCAGGGACTCTGCTTTGGCTTGCCGGGCTATGCCAATCCTGCCTCGAGGCGAAAGTGTGGCGCGGGTCGCTGGGACATCCAGGTTTTCCCTACGGGTGCTGTGTTCGACGTAGCAGACACGATTGGCATGCTGGACGAGCGCCCACTGATAACGATTAACTTGATGTATGACCCCGATGTGGATGCGCTAGGGTTGGAATTGCTGGCCGTGCAGTCGCTACTCGACATAGAGCGCGACGGCATCGACGAAATCCGTGTGCCGCGCCCCGGCGTGGGTCGCATGCGCTGGGGGTTCGGTTTTGATGGGCAGCATGTGGCTACGGTGTGCCAGCTGCTTTAAGCGCCGAGGTGTTTCCGGCTTCCGTTACTCGGTGTCCTTCATGGGCGGCATGGGCTTCCAGTTGGGATCCTTAACGATCTTGCGGGCGTCCTTCATGCCACGGCGCAGCGCCGGAATGCCGGTCTTAAAGCACTTGTCAACGGCGGCCAGGCGAATGAACTCCTTGCAGAAGGTCGCGGCGTTGCCCAGACGGAACAGCACGGGGTGATAGTCGCCGTAAATCTGCATGTAGCGGGCCAGATAACCGCGGTTGCGCATGATGTAGTAGCGGTTGGTGTCGCTCGTAGAGTTGAGCTGGCGCTTGCCGGCGATATCCCAGTTGGAGACGGCGCGGGCACGCTTGAGCACCACGTCGGCGACCACGGCGGCGGGGAAGTGCTGGCTGGCTACGTAGCCGTAGCAGGCATCGTCGCCGTAGATAAAGAAGCGCGCGTCGGGCAGGCCAATCTTGTCGACCACGCGGCGCGAGAACATGCCGCCCTCAAAGCACAGCTGGTTCATGGCGCGATAGCCCTCGGGGCCTAAATCCCACTTGGCGACGGGGTTGGGAATGCCGAGCGAAAGGATGAGCTGGTACTGCCAAAAGAAGGCGCCGCCGTCAAAGTCCAGGCGCGAACCCTGGATGACGTCGTAGCGGTCGGTCCACTTGGCCAAGCGCTCGATGCCTTCGGGGATGACGAGCACGTCGTCGTCCATGACCCAGAACCACTGGGCGCCCAGGTCGTAGGCGCATTTGGTGCCGGCGGAGAAGCCGCCCGCACCGCCGCCGTTTTCGAGCTGCGGGGCGTAGATGACACGGTCGGTGCCGCCCTGCGCGTCGGGCTGCTCGGTGTCGATGCCCCACAGGTTGGCCAGGCGCTCGTTGAATGCGGCGCACATGGCCTCGGTCTCGCGTGAATTCTCGTTATCGACAATCACGATGCGCCAAGGCGCGGCCGTGAGCTCGGTCATGGAGTCGAACAAGTTGGCCAGGAGTTCCTGGCGCTTGTACGTAACGACGACGATGGCGAGCTTGTCGATGGGGGCGGGAAGGGTTGAAGGCATGGGGCAATATATCCTTTCACGCGCGGCGGGCGAGCGCTGCACGGAAGCTATCGAATACGTCCTTGGGACTGTCCTATTGTAAAGGCTCGGCGCACCTTAGCGGCAAGCTTTGAATAAAACGCAGGAACCTGCCATGGGCCCGCCGCATGACGTGGGGCTGCTTTGCCCGCAAGAGGCTCCATAGATTATATAAACGCCCGCTGGCGCGCTGACCCTTTGATACCATGAAACGACAGGTATTTCCTAAGGAGCACATTTGTCTACTAACGCCTCTGACAGCCCTGTTCTGTCGCTGCTTATTCCCATTTACAATGTTCAGCGCTACCTGCGCGAGTGCCTCGATTCCGCCCTGGCGCAGACGCTCAAGGATATTGAGATCATCTGCATTAACGACGGGTCGACCGACAACTCGCCGGCGATTATCCGCGAGTATATGGAGCGCGATGGGCGCGTCAAGATGATCGACAAGGCCAACAGCGGCTACGGCGACTCGATGAACCACGGACTGGACATGGCACGTGGCAAGTACGTTGGCATCTTGGAGTCCGATGACTTTATGGCGCCCGACGCACTTGAAAAGCTTGTCTCGACCGCCGAAAGCAATAATTCCGACTTTGCGAAGGCGAACTTTGATTTCTACTGGTCTAAGCCCGAGGAGCGCCGTTCGCTGCACGAGATGTTTAAAGCCAAGGACTGCGGCAAGTCGGTACACCCGAGCGATACGACGCAGTTCTTTAAGCAAAAGCCGTCGATTTGGTCGGCCGTGTACCGTCGTGATTTTCTTGAGCGCAACGGCATTAAGTTCCTGCCGACTCCGGGGGCATCCTTTCAGGACACGTCATTCGCCTTTAAGGTGATCGCGTGCGCCGATAAGGCTGTTTACCTGCATGATGCCGTGTTGTCGTATCGCCAGGACAACGAGAATTCCTCGGTCAATTCTTCGGCTAAGGTCTTTTGCGTCAATACCGAGTATGCCGAGATTGAGCGTTGGATTCGAGAGGATTATGCCCGCGACCACGCAAGCGTCGATGTCGCGCGCATGCTCAAGTTCAATCAGCTCATTAAGTACGATTCGTACATGTGGAACTACGTGCGCCTGGCGCCTAAGTTCTATAAGGAGTTCCTGGTGCAGATGGCCAAGGAATTTCAGGCGGCCTTGGACGCCGGGGACTTTTCGCTTGACGACCTCAAGCCGTGGAAGCGCGCAAATCTCGCTGCCATCCTCAAAGATCCTGAGGGCTGGGTTGACGAGCACCCGAGTTTTGCGACGGATGGTGCCTTGGGGCGTGCTAAGTATTACGCCTCGGTTGGAGGCCCAGGCGTGGTTGCTGCCTTCCTCATCGAATCGCTGAGGGGGTAGGTCGGCATGGGAGAGGCCTCGTGTCCTAAAGCTACCATTGTCGTCCCCGTTTACAACTCTGCGCACTCCATTCAGCGATGTCTCGATTCGCTGTTGGCCCAGTCC
The DNA here is from genome assembly GCA_900554645.1 of uncultured Collinsella sp. Classification (GTDB taxonomy): domain Bacteria; phylum Actinomycetota; class Coriobacteriia; order Coriobacteriales; family Coriobacteriaceae; genus Collinsella. The sequence goes on from USIE01000023.1 coordinate 4,546, forward strand.
GAGCGCTCGATTCAGGTTGTCTGCGTCAACGACGGTTCGACTGATGATTCGTTGAACGTGTTGCGCCAGATCGCGCAGGCCGACGATCACGTACTGGTGATTGACCAGGAAAACGCGGGCGTCTCGTGTGCTCGAAATGCCGGTATCGATGCCGCCGTGGGCGAGACCGTCTTTTTTGTGGACGCCGACGATTACATCGATGCCCAGACGGTCGAGCGTGTGCTGCATGCCATGGAGTCTTCAGATGCCGAGGTCGCCGTTTTTGGCGGCGTCTGTGAACCTGCCGATGCTGCCCCCAAACGCGTCCAGCAACTCATGAGCCCCAAAGCTGGTACCTTCGGCGCCCGTGATCCCCAACTACTGTTCCATTCGAATGCGCAGCCCTATGCCTGCCGTGCGGCTTTTTCGCGCGAGCTGCTCAATCGCGAAGGCATTCGCTTCGCCCCCGGTTTGGCTTTGGGCGAGGACGTCGTCTTCCAATTTGCGGCTTATGCGCTTGCCCGCAAGACCGTCGTCATGCCGGACAAGTTCTACCACTACGTGATGGAGAGTGAATCGGCGACGCACGAGTTCAACAGTGCCGAGGCTCGCGCCAAAAAGCTTGACGCCCACATGAGGATGCTCGAGGAGGTCTTGGAGGACTGGGCGGCCTACGGTCTTTTAGACCTGTGCCCCGGCGAGCTGATAACTTGGTTTTTGGACCTAACTGTGTTCGACCTGGCGCGCTTGGATGCCGATGACTTCCATCGCGTGGCGGCTCGCGTCAACATGGACCTCGCGACGTTTTTGGGAACGGACTGGGCAGATATGCCTGCTAAGGGCGCCGTTCGCCGTGTTGCCCACAAGCTCGTTGCGGCGACCTCGGGCGTTTCGATGGCAGACGCCACGCTGTTCTATCTTTCGACTCGCGGTCTCAAAGCCTGCCTGGAGCGCTTTATCTAATTCCAAGCGCTGCCGCTCGCCGCAACTCGGCTGTTAAAATAACCCTGTTACACGCTACTCAACAGGAGGTTCTCTTGCAGAACTCTGATACCCCTAAAGTTTCGCTGCTTGTCCCCATTTGCAATGTCGAACGCTACCTGTGCGAGTGCCTCGATTCCGCCGTGGCGCAGACGCTTAAGGACATCGAGATCATCTGTATCAATGACGGTTCCACCGATAGCTCGCCGGATATCATCCGCGAGTACATGGAGCGCGACCCCCGTGTGAAGATGATCGACAAGGCCAACAGCGGCTACGGTGACTCGATGAACCGCGGCCTGGAGATGGCGCGCGGCGAGTACGTGGGCATCCTTGAGTCCGACGACTTTATGTTTGAGGATTCGCTCCAAAAGCTGGTTGCCAAGGCCGATGCTGAGCATGCCGATGTGGTAAAGGGCGACTTTTACCTGCATTGGTCCGCGCCCAGTGAGCGCCGTGAGCTGTTTGGGATTATCGATGAGCATATGACGGGCGCCGCGTATCGCCCCGTCGATCGCCCTGGCATCTTCTACCGCAAACCTTCCATTTGGTCTGCCATCTATCGGCGCGAGTTCCTCAACGACAATCAGATTCGGTTCCTTCCCACGCCGGGCGCCTCGTATCAGGACGCAGGCTTTAACTTTAAGGTCTGGGCGTGCGCCGAGCGTGCCGCGTTTATTGCGGACCCCATCCTGTGCTATCGCCAGGACAATGAGAAGAGCTCTGTTAATTCGCCCAACAAGGTGTTTTGCGTGTGCGACGAATATGCCGAGATGCAACGTTTTTTGGATGAACGTCCCGAGCTCAAGGTTCAGCTCCAGGGCATTTTAATGCGCATGAAGGTCGATACGTATCGCTGGAATGACGAGCGTCTGGTCGATGAGCTGCGCGAGCAGTTTTGGGAGAAGGCTTCGCCCGAGCTCAAGGCCGATTGGGATGCCGGTCGCTTTGATCTGTCGCTGTTCGATCCGCGCGGCGAGACCGACTTGCGCCTGATGGTCAAGTCGCCCCGTGCTTATATCGATTCGCGCTTTGACTTTAAGAAGCCCGGCAAGCTCAATACGTTTAAGCACTACTTTAAGATTGGCGGCCTGCCGCTGGTCTGGCGCGTGCTGACGTATCAGCGCACCTACGGCGATAATCCGCATCCCGATGACGTGCCGGCCGCACAGTAGGAGCACTTGGCTATGACTACCCCCAAGATTTCCGTTGTCGTTCCCATCTATAAGGTGGAGGAGTGCCTGGCCTGGTGCCTGGACTCCCTGCTTGCGCAGGACATGCCCGATTGGGAAGGCGTGCTGGTCAACGATGGCTCGCCGGACGGTTCGCGCGATATTGCGGCTGCCTATTGCGAAAAGGACGCGCGCTTTACGTTGGTCGATAAAGAGAACGGGGGCCTGTCGAGCGCGCGCAATGCAGGCATCGCCGCGTCCACGGCGCCTATTGTCGCGTTCTTGGATTCCGACGACCGCTTTACGCCCGATGCATGCCGCGTGATCGTCGATGCCTTTGAGCGCGAGGACTGCGACGTGTTGACCTTTGGCGCGAACCCGTATCCGCTGGAGGCGGGGTATCCGTGGCTTAACTATGTGCTTAGCCCGCGCGATGTGTCGTTTGAGGGCTATAGCTCCGACCTGCTGTTTAAGGAAGCGTCTCGTCCCTTTGCATGGCGCACCGCCTGCAAGCGCGACTTCTTGCTGGGCAACGGGATCGTGTTCGACGAAACCGTTAAGTATGGCGAGGACCAGGTCTTCGACTTTGCCGTGTACGGTCGTTCGCACAAGACCGCGCTTATCTCGAACAAGTTGTACGACTATCGCGTGGCTCGCAAGGGTTCGCTCATGGACACCATGCGCTACGACGACGAGACACGTCTGCTGGAGCACGTGAAGATTTACTCCGCTATGCTGGCTGACTGGCAGCGCGACGGTCTCGACGCACAGCATGCTGATGACCTGGCGTACTTCCTGTGTGATCTGGTGCTGTACGATGCGCTGAGGTTGCTGGGTTCGGACTGCGGCAAAGTGTTTGCTGCCGTTGCCGCGGCGCTTAACGGTTCTGCCGTGGACAACGATGCTGCGCTCGCACAATGTGCTCCTTCGGTTGCCGCCATGGTGCGCGCGGCACTTATCGGTAAGGCCCCTGCTGCTCGTTTGTGCAAAAAGCTCATGTTCGATTACGACGTCTTGAGGTTTGGGCGCCTGGGTGCCTGCAAACGCATGGCAGCGAACGCCCTGGGAAAGCGAGAAGTGTAGATGAGTATCAAACGTTTGGCACTTTGCCGCAGCCAGGGCCGTCTGTTTGTGCTGCTTCGTTTTGCCGGTCAGGATGTCGCCGCGCTTATTGAGCGGGAGGGTTCTCAAGCGTTTGTCCATGCGACGACGAGCGGTTCTCGTGTGCCGTCGCTGGTGCTCCCGGTCGATCATGGCCGTGTGCTGGCGCTTTGCCCTTCCGTTTCCGGTTACGAGCGCGAGCTCGCCGTCATGGTACTTCCGTTTTTGGATGGCTCGTCGATGGATGTCGTTTTTGCATCCGGTGGTCAAAGGTTGGGCTCTATTCGCCTCGATAGCCGCGTGGCCAAGCTGGAATCCAAGATTAACTACAAAGCAAAGCCTGCGCTGTGCGCGCTTATCCGCGATGCGCAGCGTGGCGAATGCTGCGGTCGCTACGAGATCGATGCCATTCGCTATTTGCCGGCAGACTCCGGCGCGGTGTGGCGCTATGAGGTTACCTGGGCGGGAGACCCCCAGTGCGCACCCGAGTTCCAGATCTCCGATACGCATATGAATGCCATCGATGTCACCGTGCATGTGTTTGAGTCGCAGGTCGATGTGCCGCAGCAGGACGGATGCCGCGTCAATAAAACGTTTCTGAGCGTTGAGATGCCTCAGGATATACGAGATTGTGTCGCAATCGTGAGCGATCCCACAGAGCGGATCCAAAGCGGGTTTTGCGCCATGGATGGTCGCCTGTACAACGGCATGGTCGACGACAGCTGGAACCGTATGAAGGACGCGCGTGCAGACGACGCAGCTTATCGACGTTGGCTTGAGCAGCATCGCGCAAAGCCGGGCGATTTGGCGTGCCAGCGTGTCGCTTCGGCGGCCTTTGCCTATAGACCGCTCGTGAGCATTGTGGTGCCGTGCTACAAGACTGATCGGGTCTACCTGCGCGAGCTGCTGGAATCGGTGCAAGCCCAGAGCTATGACAACTGGGAATTGCTGCTTATGGACGCCTCGCCCGAATGGGACGCGGTGGCCACCCTTGCGGCAGGTGCCAACGACGAGCGCATCCGTCGCATCGAGCTTCCCGGCAACGGCGGCATTGTGGTCAACACCAACGCAGGTATCGAGCAAGCGACAGGCGACTACATCGCTTTCTTGGACCACGATGACATTCTGGAACCGGACGCGTTATTCCAGTATGTTTCCGCGCTGAACAAGGCGGCCGAGGGCGAGCGTCCCCAGGTCCTGTTCTGTGATGAGGACATGTTCCAGAAAACGGGGGAGTGGGGCCAGCCGGTCTTTAAGACCGTACTCAACGTCGACCTGCTCTATAGCCATAACTGCGTGACGCATTTCCTGATGGTGGAGAAGGCGCTCATCGATCACATTGGTATGTCCCCAGAAGACGTTGCGGGCGCCCAGGACTACGACTTGACGCTTCGCTGCCTTGCAGCCGGCGCGCGCTTTGAGCACGTTGCGCATGTGCTGTATCACTGGCGCGTGCATCCGGGATCGACCGCCGATGGCTCTGCCGATAGCAAGCCGTATGCCATTGAAGCGGGTCGTCTTGCGCTGCAGCGCCACTTTAACGCGCTGGGCGTTCACGGAACGGTCGAGGAGACCGAGACGCCGTTTGTCTACCGCATGCGCCATGCGCTGCCGGAGCCTGCGCCGCTGGTGAGCATTGTGATCCCCACCAAGGATCACATTGAGACGCTCGATGCCTGTGTGATGTCGATCGCCCAGAAGGCCACGTATACCAATTACGAGATCGTCTTGGTGGAGAACAACAGTGAAGCCCCGGAGACGTTTGCGTATTACGAAACCCTGCCAGAGCGCGTGGCTGCAGCATCCGAAGGCAAGGGCATCGCGCGCGTTGTGTACTGGCCGGGCGAGTTCAATTACTCTCAGATCATCAATTTTGGTGTGAAGCACGCCAAGGGTGACTACCTGCTGCTGCTGAACAACGATACCGAGGTCATAAGCCCGGACTTTATCGAAGAGATGATGGGCTATCTGCAGCGTCCCGATGCGGGCGTGGTGGGCGCCAAACTCTACTTTGCCGATCATCTGGTGCAGCATGCCGGCATTTTGATTGGCGTGCGTGGCGCACTTGCCCATGCCAACCAGGACTTCTCGGCAAAGCGCGAGGGCTATCTTGCCCGTGCCGTGCGCCCGGGCAACTTTAGCGCCGTGACGGGTGCCTGCCAGATGGTGCGACGCGACGTATTTGAGCGCGTCGGCGGCTACAACGAGGAATTCGCCGTCGGTTTTAACGACGCAGACTTTTGCCTGCGCGTGTGGGAGGCGGGTTACCGCACCATCTTTACGCCCTATGCCGAGCTGTACCACTACGAGTTCACCTCGCGCGGCAGGGAAGAGGCCAACGAGGAAAAGCTGCGCCGCTGGAAACGTGAACAGGCACTGTTCATTCAGCGCTGGCCGGAGTTCTTCTTGACGGGCGATCCATGGTTGGGGCCGAATCTTAGCAGTGAGAGCGAGTATTTCTCAATCTAGCGCGAAGTGATTCCGAGTTTGGGTAGCGATTCAGCAATCGTGTTGAGCTCATGTTGCTGTAGGTAGGCGGGATTGAGAGCTTCTTTTCTATAGGCTAGGTAGCTGTCTCTGGTCAGTTCCCTAAGCTGTTTAGTAAAGAACTGTTCCCAACTGAAGAACTTCTCGCAGTCGATGAAATCGGCAGGATGAAGGAGCATATCTTGCGTTTCGACATCGTTGAAGAGTCCGGATCTCAGCACAAGCCATTCAAACGATTCCGGCAAAAAGAGCTCGATCTCCTTAAATCTCCTGAGCGAATAGACATAGGGCATCTCGGGCCCAAAAGCGGCCCCATCTGCAATTACGAGCAACTTTTGGGCTGGGGAGCTCAGAGCGGTTTCGTATACGTTTGATTTGCCACCGGCACTTACGCAGCGAATATTACTTTTGGCGCACAGGACTTCAAAGAACTCATAGCCGGCATTGCTGTCTTCGACGATGACTTCTTCTGGTCGATCTCCATCGTAGAGCTCGTCTCCGTAAATGCGGTAGGTAGAAGTGTACGTGCGTGTGTAGACGGGATATTTTGTTGTTGCCCTGTTGGTGTTTTTGAGGCCATAGATCTCATCCACGCTATAGGGGAGCTGGGGCAATTCGTCCCTCGCAACGATGACGTAGTAGTTGGAACTGTGTCGAGCTGCATGCTGGAATGCATGGCTCCTTACGAATTTTTGCGTATCGTCCACAAACACGATGCTGTTATCGATGCGGCCGAGTTGCGCTTCCCAATCTTTGCCGCCGATGACGCGGCAGGGGGCTGCGCAATTAACGATTATCCCGCTTTGGGCTCCTAGGTTTTCGTATGCACGAAGGCTGTCCAACAGGGTGGTTTTGCCTGTTGCGCTTTTGCCTTGGATGATGGTGAGGTTTCGGCGAATGGTGAGTTTGACCTGAACTTTATTGGTCCTTACGGTCAGCTGGTATTCCCCTCTCATGCTCGAGCCTCCCTCAGACATTTTGCCGAGATAAGGACAAGCTCATCCATGGTATGAACAATCTGTCCGGAATTGATGACACGGGCTGTAAAACGCGCTTTGCCAAAATCCATCATATGGTAGAGGTTGATGGTGATGTCATGTTTGGAGGCGATGCGCAAGATCCAATAGGCGCAATTATCTCCGCAGGTTGAGGCGTTGTAGAGGTTTTGAGGCATAAAGAGCATCAGTAGAAGTGTTTTGGTGCCCGTTGATAGTTTCTCTGGCGGAATAACGCCAAGCACCTTGGTGTCAATTGCGTTTGTGCCAAGAACAGTGCCATTATCAATAGATTTGATAATGCGTTGTGACAGGGGATCTTGCAGCCAAGAGGGAGAATAGCTGTAATCAAAGAATGTCGACGTGTCATAAATCACATCGTCTCTGTCGCCGTAGTGAATGCTGAGCATTGTTCCTCCATGGTTGCCTGTTGCGACTACTTTACCATGTTGGGGTCGATTTCCCTCAAGCAGTGGGTAACGGGTCAATCAACATGTCTGTTAGAACGAACCGATGACTTTTACAGGTGTAACAGCTTTCTATCCTGCGGTAATTGCCTGTCTCGATATGTTGGATTTAGCAGGTCGAAACTAACGATATTCCACGATAAGCTTATACAAGTTTATATAAGCCGATAAATCTCGATATAACTTACGATAGGAATATAAAGATGCGATTTGACATGAAACGACAGATTGAAATGCTTGAGACTCTTAAGAAGCCTCTCGTACGGGAGTATTTTTGCTAATGAAAATTACAACTCATAGGCTTCTATTTATCTTAATTACTGTAGTGACATTTCTATTTTGTGCTCCGTTGTTGGTGAATGTTCTATTTATGTATGAGGCGCCCTGCGCTGTTTTTGAAGCGCGTTTTGATTCAGGGGATTTGCTTGGATATATCGGCTCTGCTTCTGTTGGCGCTGGTTCCATTTCTCTTGCGCTGTATTCGGTCTACCAGACCGAGAGATTGAATAAGCTTGATCGTAATCTGCAGAGGCAACAAGATGAGTTTAAACGGGAAAATACTAAGCGTCCGTTTTTTATAATCGATAAGGTGTTGGTTGACGATAAACCTGTCGACATCGATGGAGATAAGGGTATCTGGACAAGCACGGTAAATGAGGCCGTGCGTCTTTCTATCGAAATTCGCAATGTTGGGGATGGGTCGGCCTGTCGACTTCGCCTGAGGGATGATTCGGCTTTTGGCAAGGCTTCGTCTATGGATCAGCATCGTCTATGCGTTCCTCGGGACGGGGTTTATACATTTACAGCTTCGTTGGCAAACTTAAGAAAAAAGGGAGTCGTACTGCTTTTATTCAGATATGAGAACATCGTTGGGTGTCCTTTTGCGCAGCAGGCTGATATTCAAATATCCTATATTCCGAAATACGGGAAAGAATCGATAGAAACAGACGATGACGTGCTTGGGTATGAGATATATGACGAGAACGTCGAATTGTCCGTTAGTTCTTTAACTGCTCAGATGGGGGTGCGGACGATTTCTTGGACCGCGTCTAGGCGTATCCATGGAGTGGGTATGATGAATTGGACACCTAGTTAAGAGCGAAAGGTGTTCAAGATG
>USIE01000024.1 GCA_900554645.1 uncultured Collinsella sp.
CGTTGCCGCGCCCCGCAGTGCCCGCTTCCCCCGAGAACAATTATCAGTGCAGGTCACGGACTTGTGCTTTGTCGGTGTGGTCCGGGATTCGGTAAAAGTCTACTCACTTAGTTTTGCGTGTCCGCAACGAGACCCCAGCCGGGGTGATTCCACCGCAAATTAGCTGCTCCCATCGCCGCAATTAGGCGCCGTACGGATTCCGGTCCCTCTCGATGCGTTGGCGGATGTGGGCGTACTCGATAATCAGTAGCACCAGGAGTAGGGCCATGATGGCTAGGTAGCTCACCACAGCGCCCATCAGACCCAGCAGCTTAATCAGGATCACCGGGAGCACCACGCTCACGGCAAAGCAGATCAGGTAGATCTTGGTGACGTCTCCAGCGTGGCGCAGCACCGTGATGATGGCGTAGATAAAGTCGATGGCCGCGGTGACGCCGCCGGCGACGACCATCAGCAGCGACAGCGTACGGTAGCGTTCAAAGCTGAGACCGTACATAAAGCTCATGAGGGGAATACCGGGACCTGCCATAAATGCGGCGCACACGCCGGTGATGACCACGATCAGCGCCATAACGGCAACAATAATCAGGTCAAAGCGATGACGCTTACGAGGATTAGCCCAAATGCTCGACAAGCGCAGGAGCTGCGGTTTATAGACAAATCCAATGCTCAACAGAATAGCCTGAGCTGGAAAAAACAGGGCATTAAAGTACAGCTGGTATTTGTAGGCCAGTGTTCCTTCCATCACAAACTTGGGCATGCTTTCGATAAGGTTGAACAGGAATAGCGCGCCAAAGAGTGGGGCGCACTGGACAAACAGGTGGCCGACCTCGCGCAGGTTTACGCGGCGCGATTTTTCGGTCTCGAGCAGGGCGAGCGGGGCGGTGACCAGCACGAGCGAGGCAATCGCGGCGATGCCCATGGCCATGGCCGCGATGGGCATGCTGCGCGTGAGGAACAGTGCCACGCTAAAGACCGCGATGACGCCGGCGGAACGCAGCGTTTGGCTCATGCCGGCCAAATAGAGCTTGTCGGCCTGCTGCAGGCGGCCCTCGTACACGTCGGCGATGCCGTCGATCACCTTATAGAGGTAGACGCCCAGGCCGATCGTGGCCATCTGCGCATCGTAGCCGCGTGCGCTGCTGTACGTGAGGCCGCAGCCTAGTGCGAGCGCTCCGCAAAGCCAACGGTTGAGCTGGTAGGAGGCGAAGGAGGTTTTTTCGTCGATGTCCGAGACCTGAAAGTTGCGCACGCCGTAGTTGCACGCGATCATGATGAGCGTGCCGGTGACAAAGGCGATGGAGAACTTGCCGGCTTCTTCGGCGCCCACGAGCTGTGTGGACACGATGGTGAGCAGCGGAAACGCCAAGCCCCACACGGCGGTGCCGAGAGCGTTCCAAAGGTAATCGCGGCGGGTGGCGTGCTCCTCGTATTCCGCTTCCTGCATGGAGAAGCCGCCGCCGTAGACGGCGCCGAGCAGACGGTTCCACCAAGCGTTGACCATGCGGCGGACGGGGCCGGGCTTGCGATCGCGTTCGCGCCGGCGACGTGTGGCTTGGCTGCTATCGGGCCCGCCGGCGTTGCGCTGACTCAGCTCTTGGATGCGTGCGAGTTCCTCGGCAGTGTGCGAGGCAGGGAAGAGGCCGTTCTCGATGCGGCCGCCCTGGGCCTTCGCGGCGCCGTCTCTCGATGCAGCGGGGTTGGAGACGCCGTTGCGGCGGGCGATGGCGCGGCGAATGCTATCGAGGGGCGTGATGCTCAAAGCGGAGTCCTTTCTATTGCTGCGCTTTAGTATAGACGCGACGGTGTTCGTTCGTGTTTTTGAACGGATTGTTCAATAATTTCGGCGGGCGGCTGTAATTTGTCGGTAAACGTGCGGTATCCTGTTGAAGTTTTGTGACACCCCCGATGCCGCCCACGCGGTACCAAGGAGCTTCTACCTATGGACGTCGCCGCATTCTTACTGGCTCTTGTGCCGATTATTTGGCTGGTCGTGATGCTGCTGTGCTTTAAATGGCCAGCTTGGAAGGCCGCTATCGGATCGTTTGTCCTTTCGTGCTTGCTTGCCTTCGCATGGTGGCACCTGCCGGCAGCGCAGATCGCGACCGCCTCGCTCGAAGGTTTTTTGATGGCTCTGTGGCCCATCGTCCTAGTGATTATCGCCGCGGTATTCACGTATAACCTGTGCGTTCGCACGGGCGCCATGGACGTGATCGGCAGCATGATCACCTCCATCAGCAGCGACCGCCGTCTGCTGGTGCTGCTCGTGGCTTGGTGCTTCGGTGGCTTTATGGAGGGCATGGCCGGTTTTGGCACTGCCGTCGCCATTCCTGCCGGCATGCTCGCGGGCCTGGGTTTTGAGGCCGTGCCTGCCGTGCTGATCTGCCTGCTAGCCAACGGTGTGCCCACGCCCTACGGCTCTATCGGCATTCCCACGGTGTCCGTTGCCGACCTGGTGGGCCTGGATTCCCTGCATTTGGCTACCATTCAGCTGGTGCAGCTCGCGCCCTTCTTTGTGGCGATGCCGCTGCTTATCGTGCTGGTTGCGGGTCGTGTTGCCGATGATCAGGGCAATGTTGCAAGCGTTGCAGAGCGCCTGAACGGCGTTGCCGGCGTGGCACTGCTTTCTGGTGTGTCCTTTGTTGGTGCGGCCCTGGTCGTCGCCATGTTTGTGGGTCCCGAGCTGGCCGTGGTCGTAGGCTCCATCGTGTCGCTTGCGCTGACCGCCGCGCTTGCCATGCGCGCCGAGAAGTCCGGCCACCTGGATGCGCGCTTCCACATGAATATCGAGGCGGGGGAGAAGCTCACCGTTAAGTCGGCGCTTTCGGCCTGGTCGTGCTTCATCCTGATCTTTGTGTTGCTGCTGGGCACGTCTAACCTGGTGCCCGCTGTACATGCCGCGCTCGCGCCGTTTGCGAGCCACGTGCAGGTGTATTGCGGTGAGAATCCCGGTACGCTTACGTTTTCGTGGATCAACACGCCGGGCGTCTGGATTTTCCTGGCGGCGTTTGTCGGCGGTGCCATTCAGGGTGCTTCGCCGCGAATGATGGGCGAGGTGCTGGCCGCGACTGTGAAGCAGATGATGCCGACGGTTATCACCATGCTTTCGGTGCTGGGCTGCGCCAAGGTGATGGGCTATGCCGGCATGATTTCGTCGATCAGCGCGTTTTGCATTGCGGTCGCCGGCGGCCTGTACCCGATTCTGGCTCCGTGGATCGGTGCGGTCGGTGCGTTCGTGACCGGTTCGGGCACATCTTCGGGCATGCTGTTTGGCCCCATTCAGAGCCAGGCTGCCACTGCGCTGGGTGTGAGCGACTACTGGATGGTCGCGTTGAACGCCCTGGGCGTCGCCTCCGGTAAGATGATCTCGCCGCAGACACTCGCCATTGGTCTTGCCGCCGTGCACGTGCGCGGTAAGGATGCCGAGCTCCTAGGCGCGGTGCTGCCCTACGCTGCCGGCATGCTGGTCCTGATGAGCGCCATAGCCATGCTCGGCCAAGGCCTGCCGCTGTAGTCGGCACTCAGGGACGTTCCTTATGTGCCGGCACTTTGGGAACGTCCCTAAGTGCCGGCATCCGGGGTCGCTCCTTGGTTGTTGCCTGTTCAAGAGTGTCCCTAACGACTAGGCCGCTTGCATGCGATTTTTGACCGTTGGGCGGGCGCTTCGCCGTTGCCGCAAAAACGTTTTTGCATATCGGGTACAACGGGCTTTACGTGAGTAAAGTGCGCGCCTCGTCCACGTGTCGCGCTTTTAAAGGAGGCCCCATGCCAGGTGTTACCCCTGCAGAAGTTCTGTCCAACTTTGGCATTACGCTGGTCGAAGATCCTGCCGAGAACCAGCCCCGCCTGCTGGTCGACCTGCCGGCAGCCGAGCTCGTCGAGCACGCCATCCGTCGCAACGAAGGTCGTATGGCCTCCAACGGCGCGCTGGTGATCGAGACGGGGGAGCGCACTGGCCGCTCGCCTAATGACCGCTTTATCGTTGACACCCCCGATGTTCACGACAAGATTGCCTGGGGTGCCGTCAACCGCCCGCTGTCTGTCGAGAGCTACGAGGCCATCAAGGCCGGCATCGTCGACTATCTCAACGAGCGCGACGTGTTCGTCACTCGCGGTATGGCCGGTGCCGACCGCAACCATACGCGTCGTCTGCTTGTCGCCTGCGAGCGTGCCAGTCAGGCGCTCTTTATTAAGCAGATGCTCGCCCGCCCGCTTGCCCGTGAAATCGCACGCACCGGCGAGCCGGACTTCTGCGTGCTCGCCGCGCCGGGCTACCAGTGCGATCCCGCCATCAAGGGCCTCAACTCCAGCGCCGCCGTGGTCATTAACTTCCAGGAGCGCGTGATTCTGGTCGCCGGCACCGGCTACTCCGGCGAGATCAAAAAGTCCATTTTCAGCGTCATGAATTACCTGCTGCCCGTCGAGGACGACGTGCTGCCCATGCATTGCTCGGCCAGTATGGACCCCGTCACGCATGAGACCGCCGTGTTCTTTGGCCTCTCCGGCACCGGCAAGACCACGCTTTCGGCCAACCCCACGCGCCTGCTGATCGGCGACGACGAACACGGTTGGTCCGACATGGGCATCTTCAACATCGAGGGTGGCTGCTACGCCAAATGCGAGGGCCTGGACGCGTTCCACGAGCCTGAGATCTTCAACGCCGTCCGCTTTGGCGCGATCTGCGAAAACGTGGTGCTCGACGAGAACCGCAAGCCCAACTACGACGACATCTCGACCACGCACAACACGCGCGTGGCATACCCTGTGGAGCACATTCCCAACGCGTGGACCAAGGGCATGGGCACCACTCCAAGCGTCGTGCTCTTCCTGACCTGCGATGCCTTTGGCGTGCTGCCGCCCATCTCGCGCCTGACGGCCGACTCCGCCATGTATCACTTTGTGACGGGCTTTACGGCCAAGATCCCCGGCACCGAGGTCGGCGTCACCGAGCCCACGCCCACGTTCTCTTCGCTGTTTGGCGAGCCGTTTATGCCGCTCGACCCCATGGTCTATGCCAAGATGCTCGGTGAGCGCATCGCCGACGGCCGCACGCGTGTGTACCTGGTCAACACCGGCTGGATCGGCGGCGGCTACGGCGTGGGTCATCGCATCGAGCTTGCCTACACGCGCGCCCTGGTGGCCCGCGCCCTCGACGGTACCATCGAGGACAGCGAGTTCGTGCACGACGACATCTTTAACGTCGACATTCCCACCACGTGCCACGGCGTACCCGACGGCATCCTGGTGCCGCGCCAGTATTGGCAGAGCACCGCTCGCTACGACGAGGCCGCGCACAACTTGGCCGTGATGTTCGAGGAGAACTTCGAGAAGAAGTACTCGCACCTGCCCGAATCCGTCAAGGCCGCCGGTCCGCATGCTCAGGTGCGCGCCGACGCCCGTCATCGCGGCCACGGCCTGCTGGGACTTCGCCACTAGCGTCGCCTCAGACCCAAAACCACCATAAAGGGGACAGGCACCTTTGTGGTGGTTTTACTCGCGCGGATGACTCGGGTTACAATACGCCTGACATATCGCTCCCTTCTCCGGATGGGGGCAGCGTAAGCGCTCTTGTGGCGGCACCGTAGGACTTTGAAGGTGGCCGTCGTAAGGGCGCTTTTTGTTTAGGCACCCGGGCTCGGGCGCATGCTATGAAGGGAGAGCACATGAAGAGCTTTATTGCCGAGGATTCGTTTTGGGAGCTGTTTCCGCAGGCGGCTGTCGGTGTTGTGGTCGTAAAGGGCATGAAGCCCGCGGCTCAGATTCCTCAAGAGGACGTGGACGCGATTGCGGCGTTGCTCGACCGCGCCAATATCGACGCGGAGCGTCATCTGACCAGCGATACTATCAGCGAGAACGCACCGGTCAAGGCATGGCGCGAGGCTTATCGGCTGTTCAAGACCAAAAAGGGCGCGCGTTGCTCAATTGAGAGCCTGCTCAAGCGCGTGCTCAAGGGCAAACCGGTGGGCCACATTACGCCCGCGGTGGACATCTACAACACGGTGTCGCTGACCTACGCGCTGCCCGTTGGCGGCGAGGACCTGCATGCGATTGAGGGGGATCTTCGCTTGAAGGTGACTGACGGCGGCGATGCGTTCCTGCCACTTGGCGAGGAAACGGATGACCCGACGCTGCCCGGCGAGCTCGCCTACATCGATGATGCGGGCGCCGTATGCCGCTGCTGGAACTGGCGCGATGGCGTTCGCACGGCGCTGTCCGACGATTCGGCCGATGCATTCCTGGCGATTGAGTGCGTGGAGCCCGAGCGGATGGGGGATTGCCAGGCTGCCGTTGATCGTCTCGCCGAGTTGCTCGAGCGCTATCTGGGAGCGACGGTTGTCGTTAAGACGCTTGTGACCCGCGACAATCCCTGCGTGGAACTGTAGCGACGCCTGCGGATCATGTTCGCCGGTCCAAACCACTACAAAGGTGCCTGTCCCCTTTGTGGTGGTTTTTATGTTGATGGGTTAACAAATGGGATATTTGGGTATGGGTGTTGCCTCGTGCGGCTAAGATGTTTACCCGTTAGCATCATGTAAGCGAAAGGCGGTCGTCTCCCATGCAGCAGAACGACGAGACACGTTTCGAGGACTTTGTCGGACTGATCAGCGGGCTCTACAAGGAGATCCAGCGCATTAAGACATCCGAGGGCGCAAGGCTGGGCCTCAAGGGCTCCGACGTTATGTGCCTGTACTATCTTGAGCGCAGCAAGGACGGCCTGACTGGCGCTGACCTGGCTCGCATGGCAGGCGTGACCCGTGCCGCCGTCTCGCGCACGCTCGCGCATCTGGAGGAGGGCGGCTACGTCGAGGTCGACGACTCGGGTGATGCGGCCGTTAAGTATCGTGCCCCGGTGCGCCTGACCGCTCTGGGCGGCGAGAGCATGAGCGAGGCGGACCGCATCATTCGCGAGGTGCTCGACACCACCGGTAAGGCTATGGGTGTGGAGCAGCGCGAGCAGATGTATGCGTCGCTGCGTACGATTCTCAACACCCTGCGTGAGATCTAAGGCCGCCAAGGCATTTGCTTCCCATTAAAAACTGCATCGTCCCGTTTGAGCGCGTATGCCGTGCCGGGACATTGCTGTCAAAATTCCCTGCGCGAGACCTGCGCAAGAAAGGATTCGCTATGTCCGTCCGCATTATTACCGATTCCGCCAGCGATATGTCGCCGGCGGAGCACCCGGCGCTGTCCGTCTTGCCGCTGTCCGTTACCTTTGGCACCGATGTGTATATGGATGGCGTCGACATCGATCACCAGCGCTTTTACGAGATGCTCGTGGAGCGCGACGAGCTGCCCAAGACCGGTCAGGTCAACCCGTACGCCTTTTCGCAGGCGATTGCCGAAGCACGTGAGGCCGGCGACGAGGCGGTGATTATTACCGTGGGTGCCAAACTTTCGGGGACCAATCAGAGCGCCCGTACCGCACTTGCCGAGGCGCCGGGCGGCGACGTGTATGTGGTTGATAGCAATAACGTTACCCTGGGTGAGCGCGTGCTGGTCGAGTATGCCCTGCGCCTAGTGGACGAGGGCCAGGGCGCGGCCCAGATCGCGGCGGCTGTCGAGGCCGTCCGTGACCGCGTGGTGGTTATTGGTCTGCTCGAGACGCTGGAGTACCTGGTGCGCGGCGGTCGCCTGTCTGCTGCTGCCGGTGCCGTGGGTACGCTGCTCAACGTAAAGCCTGTTGTGGCTGCCGAGGACGGTCTGATCGTGCAGCTGGGCAAGGCGCGCGGTTCCAAGAACGGACGTAACCTGCTCAACCAGAAGGTCGAAAAGGCAGGCGGCATCGACTTTTCCATGCCGCTGGCGCTCGGCTATACGGGCCTTTCGGATGCGGTGCTCAAGAAGTATATCGAGGACAGCGCGGCACTGTGGGCTGGCCACACCGAGGGCGAACTGCCCGTTCACACCATCGGTGCCACCATCGGCACCCATGTAGGCCCCGGCGCCGTAGCCGTGGCCTTCTTCCAGCCCGTTAACTAGCCCACCTGCCAAAACCACCACAAAGGGGACAGGCGCCTTTGTGGTGGTTTATGCTATTCCGGGTGGAAAGGAGCGAGCAATGGCGTCTGAGGGCTTTTTTGAGCGGGTGTACGAGGTGGTCGAGCAGATTCCCGAGGGGATGGTCGCCACGTATGGTCAGGTGGCGCTGCTTGCTGGACGTCCACGAAGTGCGCGGTACGTGGGGTATGCCCTGCATGGCAATCCGCGTCCCGGCGAGATTCCCTGTCACCGCGTGGTGTTTGCCGATGGCCGCATATGCGATGGTTTTGCTTTTGGCGGTCCCGATGCTCAACGTGAGCTTTTGCTAGGGGAGGGTGTGGCGTTTAAGGACGACATGCACGTCGACTTGGCCGCCTGTCGCTGGCCTGCAGGGCTCTAGCGGCTCTGCCGTGGCTTAAACCACCACAAAGGTGCCTATCCCCTTTGTGGTGGTTTTGGCAGGTTTACCGAGGTTAACTTATGGAGAAGGTATGGCGGCGCGGTTTGTCGCAGCAAAGTAAACCATGGTGAACTATATTGTTTTCAGCAACGGAGCAGGCAATAGGCGATGAAAAAGCCTGCCCTGTTGAGTTTGATTCGCATTCCTCCCCTCTGTGCGATTCAACGGTGTACTTCGGGAACAGGCCCGCTGGCAACTATCTGCCAGCGGGCCTGTTCCTGTTTCGGTGAGGATTCAGCCTCACCGTCTATGTTGTGCGAAGGCGCTTTGCCTAGTACACCATGCCCATGGCGTCCTGAACCTCGGCAAGGGTCTGCTCGGCGATCTCATTGGCGCGACGGTTGCCCTCGTGCAGCACGTCCTTCACGTAATCCAGATCGTTCTCATAGCGCTGGCGACGCTCGCGGATCGGCGCGAAGTACTCGTTGACGGCCTCGGTCACGTACTTCTTGAGCTGGCCGGAGCCACCCATGCCAATCTCCTCGGCAATCTCGACTTCGGAACGGCCGGTGCAGATGGCGGCCGTCGAAAGTAGACCGGACACGCCGGGGCGGTTCTCGGGATCGAACGTGATCATGCGCTCGGAGTCGGTCTGGCTCTTCTTGATGCGCTTGGCCGTCTCCTCGGCGGTCATCGAGATGTTGATGGCGTTACCGTAGCTCTTGCTCATCTTGCGACCGTCCAGGCCCGGCAGCAGCGGGGTCTCGGACAGCAGTGCGTCGACCTCGGGGAACACCTTGCCGTAGCGGTTGTTAAAGCGGCGGGCGATGGTGCGGGTGAGCTCGATGTGCGGCAGCTGGTCGCGACCGACGGGCACCACATTGCCCTTGCAGAACAGGATATCGCAGGCCTGGTGCACCGGGTAGGTGAGCAGAAGGCCGGTGAGCTCGTGGCCCGAGGCCTCCATCTCGGCCTTGACCGTGGGGTTGCGCGCCAGCTCGGCCTCGGAGACCAGCGACAGGAACGGCAGCATGAGCTGGTTTGCGGCGGGTACGGCGGAGTGCGCGTAGATCATGGTCTTGTCGGGGTCGATGCCGCAGGCAAGGTAGTCCATGACCATGTTGTACACGTTGTCCTGGATGTGCTCGGTCGTGTCGCGGTCAGTGATGACCTGGTAGTCGGCGATGAGCACGTTGGTCTTGGCGCCCATGTTCTGCAGCTCAACACGGCCCTTAAGGGTGCCGAAGTAGTGACCCAGATGCAGACGGCCGGTGGGGCGGTCGCCGGTGAGCATGGTGAACTTCTCGGGCGTTTTGGCCAGGCCCTCGCGAATGGCGTTGCTCTTTTGCAGCGCGACTTCGTAGCTGTTCTCGTTTGGCATGATTGCTCCTAACGTATGTTCATGGGTCAAGATGATAACGCGTTTATTGGAGGGTCGGGGCGTAAGTACGCGAGGGGCGGGAGAGCGGCGGCATGTGCGATGGGCGCGGCGTGGCTGCGCGTTTGGCCGGCGGCGCCTGGGCGCAGCCTCGGCAGCTTACCCTAGCGCCTGTGGTGGCGCTCCTCCCTGCGTTCTTCTGCCGCCTGCTCCTCCTGCTTAAAGGCGGGATCGTCGGGGGTGACGAGCTCGTCCTCGTGCGTGCGCTTGTTGTAATGGTGGCGCAGCACGGGCTCAAACAGGTGCAGGTGCTTGGCAAAGGCCGCCGAGCCAATGGCGAGTACGGTAAAGATGAGCACGCGCATGGGCACCTCGACCTGGTTAATCGCGGCGGCGCCGGCCGAAAGCATGATGCACCAGGCGTAGATGAGGAGCACTGCCTGCTTTTGGTTGTAGCCCTCTTGGATCAGGCGGTGGTGGATGTGGCCCTTGTCGGCCTGCCCGATGCTAATGTGGGCGCGCTTGCGGCGCACGATGGCGCTAAACGTGTCGATGATGGGCACGCCGGCAACGATGAGCGGGATGATAAGCGAGGTGAGCGCGGCGGTGCGGCTCACGTTGAGCAGCGAGATGGAGCCCAGTGCAAAGCCCAGAAGCAGCGACCCCGAGTCGCCCAAGAAGATGCTTGCGGGGTTGAAGTTGTAGCGCAAAAAGGCCAGACAGGCGCCAAAGAGCGCAATGGAGAGCGCGGCGGCGTCGATGCGGCCCGAGAGAACGGCCATCGAAAACATGGTGAACGACGCGATGCCGCAGATGCCCGTGGCCAAGCCGTCGAGGCCGTCGATGAGGTTAATGATGTTGGTGAATGCCACCAGATAGATCACGGTGATGGGGTAGGCGAGCCATCCGAGCATGATCTCGCCGGGGGCAAACGGGTTGACGATGACGCCGATGCGCAGGCCGCCCACGCAGGCGATGAGCGCGGCGAGGACCTGACCGGCCAGTTTTTGCTTGGGCTTGAGCTGGATGACGTCGTCGATAGCGCCGGTCGCAAAGATGACGGTAAAGGAGAGCGCCAGCATGGGATAGCTAATGTGAAGGCGCGGGTGCGGCACCAGGACGGGCGGCCAGCCTAGGTGCCAGGTGCCTAGGATTTGCACAATGCAGGCAACGACCAGGCCCAAAAACACCGCCGTTCCGCCCAAACGCGGGATGGGCTTGGTGTTGATGCGGCGCTTAGAAGGATAGTCGACGGCGTCGAGCTTAATTGCCAAGCGCTTGACCAGGGGCACCGTGAGGAAGGTCGTGATAAAGGCCGCCGCTGCCACGCATAGGTACGGTATGTAGCTCGGGGATGAAGCCATGAATCTAAAAACCGCCAAGCGTCGAAGGAAAAGGTCAAAGGTTGCTAAGCGCAAAGGGCATAGCCGAACCATGATACTCGACCAAGGGGGGTGCATGGAATTGCACGCAGCGATAATCACGCGCTTACCAGATATTGGGATGTTGTCGATGGATTGTCGGGATACCGGCGGGGATCCATATGGGCTGTAATGGTGGTTTTCGGCAAATAAAAACCACCCCCCACGTTACGAAAATGAACCCACCTAAAACAGGTGGGTGCCCTCATCGACTGTTCCAGCGTCCTTAACAACGAAGGATACCTGTACTAGGTACGACTGTGTGGGCTCCCTAAATAAACGCGACGGTTCACCCAGTTGCTCCGCGGGGGGCGGAATACCTACATCATAAAGCGGCACTTTATCGATTCCAGTCTTGACATTACAAAAATCGTGTCGGACGATTACGGCGCCTTGGGCTCGAGCCGTCTGTGCGGTTGGTCCCTTTACGTTTGAGCTGCTGAATCGTTGTTTTGGAGCATGTTTTTATGCCGACGCCGTTGACCGAACTTTTTTCGCCCGCCTGCCATTTGTGTCCGCGCCGTTGCGGTGCGGTGCGCGACGAGGGTGCGCACGGCGTATGCGGTGCCGATGACACGCTCAAGGTGGCCCGCGCGGCGCTTCATATGTGGGAGGAGCCGCCTATCTCGGGCGAGGCCGGTTCGGGCACGATCTTCTTTAGCGGCTGCTCGCTCAAATGTATCTATTGCCAGAACCACGAGATCTCGACGGGCAATTTCGGGCTTGAGATTTCGCCCGAGCGCCTGGTCGAGATTATGCTGGAGCTGCAGGACCAAGGTGCCAATAACATCAATCTGGTGACGGCGACGCATTATGCTCACCTGCTGCCGGCCGCGATTGCCGCAGCTCGGGAGCGCGGACTGGTCATTCCAATCGTCTACAACACGAGCGGTTATGAGCGTGCGGGTGCCGTGGCGGCGCTCGGCGATTTGGTCGACGTGTGGCTTACCGACTTTAAGTATGCCAATGCGGCGCTTGCGCAGTCACTCTCTCATATTAAGGACTACCCGCGCGTGGCTGTGTCGGGTCTGGCCCAGATGGCGCGCGAAATTGAGCGCCGCGGGGGAGAGCTGGTAGACGGGGACGGGCTCATGAAGCGCGGCATAATCGTGCGTCATCTGGTGCTGCCGGGGCATGCGGACGATTCGTGCCGCGTGTTGGACCTGGTGTGGCAGACGGTGGGCGACGTGCCGATCTCGGTCATGAACCAGTACACGCCCAATGCCCTCATGCGCGAACAAGGCGGCGACCTGGCGCGCGCCGTGACGCGCGAGGAGTACGAGCAGGTGCTCGACCATGCCGACGACCTGGGCTTTACGACGATGTTTTGGCAAGAAGGCGGAGCGGTAGACGAGAGCTTCACCCCGGCGTTCGACACCACCGGCGTCCTCACCAGCGCAAAGTAGTGCGCTCGCCGATGATTTTTCTGGGACGGGGATTAAAAAAGGCTCTGTTAGACCAGGATTGACATGCCGACCTGCCGGCTAACTCGCCGTCTC
>USIE01000025.1 GCA_900554645.1 uncultured Collinsella sp.
GGAAGAGGCGGGGCATGCCCCGCCTCTTACACCACATCTCTGCGCGCTACCCCACATTCAAGTTGACTGTCGATTTTCCGAAACAACTTGTTCTGGATAACATTTTTCTAAGCCCCTCCAAGGTGAAACTGAAACCTTTTCGCGACCAAAACACTAGCTCGCGCGACCGTTTTTCAGACCGCGCGACTACATCCTCGCCCAATCGATGAAAATCTCCTCACGAAGCCGCCGTTCGAGTCCCTGCTGCCGCGGCGTCTTGTCTTTCAACGACGCATCGAGATAGGACATGATGAGCTTCATCACCACGCGGAAGGCATCGGAGTCGACCAGCTGGCCATAGGTCAGCAGAACGACGGGATATCCCATCGCTTGCAAGGCCGTCGTTCGATCGGAGTCCGAGATCTTTGATTCTATGGATCCGTGAATGGATTTTCCTTGACATTCAACCAGGCACTCTCGGCTGCCGTCCTTATTTGACAGCAAGATGTCGGCATAGCGCCTATCAAGCCCCGAAATCAGGCGGGCACTGCGCGTCAAGCGAATCTCAACGTTATTGGTAAGGTGCAGCCCTTCGCCGCCGCGCAACCTCGTAAGGCCAAACAGCATCGAAGCCTGGACCTCGAGCGGCGATGCCGCCACTCCCGTAATGCATTTCGCGGCACGTGTGAACGATTTTGCACCGCGAAGCCCTCGGATCTTATCGACGTACTCTGCAAGTTCAGAGAGTTCGATCAAGGGAGGTCGTTTCCATATGTCCGTTGGATTCCCGGCGGCATCCTTTACGTTTTCCCAGCCCAACCGTGCGTCACCCCACTGGTCCCCATATGCCTGCACAAGTGCCGACTTTACCTGAGGCGCAATCTTGCACACGGCAAAGGTGCCACACATCTCATACATGCACATGACCAGACGCTCGTTTGAGACCGAAGAAGCCAGAGTCAGCAGGGAAAAGAGCGGAGAGGCAACGTCGAGGCCAAACTCCGTCTGCTGCACGGAGCCAAACGGCCTCGCCCCGTTCCAAACATGCCTGACAATGCGATCGCCCTTTCGCCCGCAGCCACCCTGCGCCAACACATGTAACGGGGTACGCAGGAAATGCGTGACGAGCGGATGCTCGCAAAGGCGCTCCCTGCGCGGATCGTCCACAGATTCGGGCAGGTCCGGCATTATTGCCAAGACCTGTGGAGGTATCCGGTGATACCGAAAGGCAGATATGTCGCACAGCATGTCGTCCATGAAGGGTACGTACCCGCTGCGTCGCTTGTGAACCCGCTCGGACGGCAAACGCGCTGGCTCGGCCTGCGAACGGTAAATACTGCCACGCCCACGTCGCGGATCTCTCGAGAGGCTTACAATCGGTTTTGAAAGCAAACAGATTGTGAGGTTGCATATGGTTGATAGGGACTTTGCCTGGCGGCTTGTGCAGGAGCTTGTGCGGATCGATAGCTCGGATCCCGGTGCGTATGAGGACGAGATTGAACGGTATATCAAAGAGCTGATCGAGTCGCAGATCGCGGGTCTCGATCGCTCGGTGCTGGATGCGGTGCGAATCGAGGAGCTTGAGGTGCTTCCCGGGCGCCGCAACCTTATGGTCACCGTGCCCGGCTTGAGCGACGAGCCACGGCTCGTCTACATCTGCCACATGGATACCGTTACTTTGGGCGACGGGTGGGATGCGGGCATCCCGCCGCTCGGGGCGACCGTGCGCGACGGCAAGCTCTACGGCCGCGGCGCCTGCGACATGAAGGGCGGCCTGGCCTGCGCCATTGCCGCACTGGTCCATACGCTCGAGCGCGTGGCGGTGCGTGGCGAGCTGCCTCGACGCGGCTTTTCGCTCATCTGCTCGGTCGACGAGGAAGACTTTATGCGCGGCTCCGAGGCAGCCATTGATGCCGGCTGGGTCGGTTCGCGCGAATGGGTACTGGACACCGAGCCCACCGACGGGCAGATTCAGGTGGCGCACAAGGGGCGCACGTGGTTCGAGATCGAGATGACCGGCGTGACGGCGCACGCAAGCCAGCCATGGAAGGGCGCGGATGCCGTCGCCGCCATGGCCGAGGTCGTGTGCTCGCTTCGCCATGCGTTTGCGGAGCTGCCCGTGCATGATGAGCTAGGGCCTTCGACTATCACGTTTGGCGAGATCGAGGGCGGGTATCGCCCCTATGTGGTGCCCGACCACGCCAAAGTCTGGGTCGACATGCGCCTAACGCCGCCGACCGACACGGCAGCCGTGACTCGCATGGTCGAGCAGGCCATTGCCGCAGCGGAGGCGGCGGTTCCCGGTTGCCATGGCAGTTACACCGTGACGGGCGACCGCCCCGCCATCGAGCGCGACCCGGGCTCTCCCCTTCTGGCAGCGCTCAAGCACGCGGCAGATGGCGTGACGGGCGCGGACACGGCCGTCGGCTTCTTTACCGGATACACCGACACCGCCGTTATTGCCGGCAAGACGGGCAACCGCAACTGTATGAGTTACGGTCCCGGCTCGTTGGCGCTCGCGCACAAGCCCAACGAGTACGTGCCCCACGCCGATATCGCTCGCTGCCAGAACGTGCTGGTCGCACTCGCCGACAACACACTCTGGGACGCGGACAGCCAAGTTGGGGCATAATAAGCCGCGAACAAACCGACTCACACGTTAGGACCGCCCATGAAAGCACTTCCGTTTCCCTGCATCCGCCCGGCTCAGGACCGCGTGCTCGAGGCGCTGCCTGCGATGGGCGGCATCCTGAGCGGTAACGATTCTCTGCGCGGCGCGATTGCCGATGGCCTGATGCTCAAGGATCCGGGCGCGGCGTATTACGTGTACGAATGCTCGGGAGAGCCGGGGCGCGTGACGGGCGTCGTGGCGATTTGCCCGATTGGCGCGCTTGCGGGCGGCGAGGGCGATGCCAGCGCCGACGTGGCCGCCGCGTGTGCGATCGCCGAGCTCAAAGTTCAGCCCCGTCCCGTGTCGCTCGCCTACGAGGCATCGCCCGTTATGGATATCATCCTGGGTGCCGCCAAAGAGGGCGCCTCACTCTACGCCGTCACCGACCCTGCCGGCATTACGCACCGCGTGTGGGAGGTCAAGCGCGAGGACGCCGTCGGGGCCATCCGCGCCATGCTCGATCAGGCGCCCGAGCCGGCGCTGGCAGATGACCCCACCTACGCCGCCGCTCTGACCGGAGCGTCGCAGCTCCTAGCCGACGAGGCCCGCGCCGACGGCACATATACGGGCAAGGAGCCGTTCAACTTCACCGTGGCCGCGCTCTTCCCTGCCGCGCAGGTCAGCGGCGCCGCACCGCAGGTCCCGACGGGCCTGCTCACCCACCAAGTCGCGCGGTTCTAGAGGGCTCAAGCGCTCAGTACAAAACTCGGCACCCAAACGAACAAGGGGCGGGGATGCAATGCCAACGCATGCATCCCCGCCCCCTTCGCATCGAGCAAGTATGACGGCGACCCATGCACCGCGCTCGCGCTACCCGCGCTGCGGGCCCGCTGCCGCCACGAGCGGCTCCAACCCCAGCTCGCGCGCATAGTCTTCCTGCGTAAAGATCTCGACCAGTTCAAACATATCCGTCGCATCGTCAAACGCAAAATGCAGCACGGAGCAATTGCCCGGCACGCGGTCGCGCTCATCTGCCGCCGCGCCCTTCACGTGGTCCATAAACTCTTTGATGGCCGACCCGTGGCTCACCGCCAGCACGCACGTATGGTCCGGACGCTGCATGAGCTCGGTTAGCGTCGCGACCATGCGCTCGCGCACCTGCATCTGACCCTCGCCGCCAAACTGGCGATAGAAGTCGCGCCACGGGCGCTCGGGCATCAGCATCACGCGCTCGGCCTCAAAGTCGCCAAAGAACCACTCGCGCAGGCCGTCCAGGCGCTCGTACGCCAGACCCGGCCACAGATTGGCGATGGTCTGCTCGGTGCGATGTAGCGTGGAGGTGTAGGCGTGATCGGGCTCAATGCCGCGCGCACGCAAGAACATGCCGGCGCGCGCCGCTTGGCCGCAACCAAGCTGCGTGAGCGGCGAGTCGCTCCAGCCCTGAATAATGCGCTTGAGGTTAAATATTGTCTGCCCGTGACGGACCAGATACAGGTCTTTATTCATAGGGGTCCTTTCGTTCGTTACCAATCAAGGAGCGAAAACGCCCCGTCGCGATAGCCAAAATGAAGCACGGCACCGTTGTCGGGCATCTCTCCCCCGCCGGCCACATACTCAAGAAACTCCCGGCAGGCAGAGCCGTGGGAGACTACCAGCACACAGTTATGCTGCGGCCGGTCCATGATACGGGACAGCGCCGCGACCATGCGCGACCGAAGTTGCGCTTCCGACTCGCCACCAAAGGCAACCGGATAATCGTCCAAGGGCTGCGGCGGCATCTCGCGGTTTGATGTACCCTCCAGCGAGCCCAAATGCCACTCACGCAGGTCGTCGACCAGCTCTATGGAACAGCCTTCGCCAGCAATAAGCTCTGCCGTATGCCGCGCCCGGCCCAGCGGAGAGGAATACACGTGATCGAAGGTCACGCCACGCACCTCAAACGCCGTGCGCGTCGCAAGCGCCTGCTCGCGCCCACGCGCCGTCAACGGCGAATCATGCCAGCCCTGCAAAATGTTCCGCACATTGAACTCAGTCTGCCCATGCCGCACCAAATACAGATCGGCCACATGCCCTCCCCTCGAACCACCGCAATGGGGACAGGCACCTTTGTGGTGGTTTTACAGCCATCGAACCGCGCCGCACAACTACACCAGCACGTCGGCCAGCGGGCGCTTGGGTACGTGGTGCACCTGCGCCTCGTCGCGCCAGTAATTAATTGAGCCGTCGGGGTTGGAATCGATCGCATCGATCACCTGTGTCTCGGCCGGAACGCCAAACGCCATGATCAGCTTGAGCTCATACTTGTCGTTATCGAGCCCCATGGCATCGATCGCGTGGGGCGTAAAGGCCTTGAACATGCAGGCTGCCACCTCGGGCGTGGCGCTGCGGGCGGCGAGCATCATCGTCTGCGCGGCAATGCCCGTGTCGACCTCAGTAATGGGAGCGGCGGGCTTGCCCGGAACGGCGCGCTCGGCAAGAATCGCGATGTAGCCGGTCGGGCGCTCGCCCTCGGCAGGACCCGACCAGTCCTTAAGCGCGCCGGCCCATGCAAGCTCGTCAAACACGCGAGCGCAGTCCTCTGCACCGCTTACCACATGAAAACGCAGACGCTGAGCATTAGCGCCGCAGGGAGCCAGGTGCGCCAGTTCCGCCAGCTCGAGCAAAAACTCGCGCGGCACGCGCATGGACTCGTCAAAACGGCGGCACGTACGGGCACGACGGACCAGCGCATCAAACGCGTCCAAGCCGAGCTTTTCGCAACCCTGCTTTGCCATCGACTCAGCGCTTACCGGCGCTGCGGGAACTGCTTCGTTCATAGGGACCCCCAATTTCGGGCAATTGTTCTTAGGAAAATCTAACCTAAAACGTAGGCAATAACGAACAGGGCTGCAATGTTCTACATCTGTTGAATAGAAAATCGCGACGTGGGGAACAACGGAAACAATTCGGGACCTTTGGGTTACGTTTCGCCCTCCCCGACCCATGCGCCAGCGCCTTTAGGCGATACTGGTTGTAACGATCAAGGCTTACGCCGCACGGAAAGGAGACATTATGGGCATCTTTAAGAACGATGACCAAAAATCGAGCCAGTTTGGATTTGACGAGAAAAGCATGGCAGGCAAGGCCGTCAAGGCCGTGCGCTGGATTTACGCCATCACGGGCGTCTTGGCGCTCGTCGCCGGCATCGCACTGCTGTTTGCGCCCGCCAAGTCCCTCGTCTTCCTAACGACCGTCTTGGGCTTCTACTTTGTGATCACGGCCGCGATCAGGCTGTTTACCGCTGTTTTCGAGCCACTGCTGCCCACCGGCTGGCGCGTGACGAGCATCATCTCCAACTTACTCATTATCTTGGGCGGCGTCATAATCCTGCGCAACCAGGCCTTCTCGACCGCGACGCTCACCACGATGGTGGTTATCGTGGCCGGCTTTGGCTGGATCGTCGAAGGTGTCATGTCCATTCTGGAGTCCGAGCTTTCGTCCAACCGTGCCCTCGCCATCCTGAGCGGCGCGCTCTCCATCATCGCCGGCATGTTCGTGTTTATCTATCCGCTGTGGTCGGCCAAGATGCTCGTCATCTTTAGCGGCGCCGCACTGCTGGTGTTTGGCGTAACGCTGATTGTTCGCGCTATTCAATTTGGCAAACTGGTGCACTAGATGCCGCGAACGCTCTTTATTGATGCAGACGCCTGCCCGGTCACGCGCGAGTCGATTGACTGCGCGCGGCGGGCGGGCGTCGCCGTCGTTATCGCCGGCAACAGCACACAGAACCTGGAACGCCACATTCGCCGCGACGATCCGCGCGACGTCGAGCATGCGCGACGCGGATTTTGGGTCACGACGCTCGATGTGAGCGTGGGCGCCGACAGCGCCGACTTTGCCATTGTCGAACGCCTGCAGGCGGGCGACGTAGTCGTGACGCAGGACATTGGCTTGGCGAGCATGGTGCTCGGGCGCGATGCCGCCGCCATCGGCGTACGCGGGCGCGTCTACGATAAGGCGACCATCGACATGCAACTGTTTATTCGCCACGAGGAAAAGAAGGTGCGCCGCGCCGGCGGTCGCACTCGCGGTCCGGCGGCATTTACCAGCGAAGACCGGGCCCGCTTTAAGCGCAACCTCACCGAGCTGCTGCGCTAACCAAGGTAGATTTTCGGGACATGCCTAATAATCTACCTTTTTGTTTTGCCGATTGACGCGCATCCAACGCCCAGGTCATGGCGGTGGAATTTATGGCATGTCCTAGTTTTACGGCATGCCCCAAACATCCACTTAGAACCCAAAGGCGGAAAGGATAAGGCCCCAGCCAGCGCCGATGACGTACATCATGATCAGGAATACGACATTTTCGCGGGCGCTGCGGTTGGTGCGGAACAGCACCAGATAACCCACGCCGGCGGAAATGAGCGTGCCGGCGAGCATCGGCGCCAGTTGCAGCGCGCCTTCCAGATACAGCTGTGTAATGACCACGCTCGCCGAGCAATTGGGAATCAGCCCGACAAGCGCCGAACCCAGGACAGCGAGTATCTCGTTGCCGCGCAGGAACTGCTCGATCGCGGACTCGCCGAACGTCTCGAGCACGGCGACCAGAATCAGCGTCACCAGAAAAATGAATACCGAGACCTGCACGGTGTGCGAGATCGCGCTGCGGATGATCGACAGGACAGGCGTCCCTTCGTGGGAGTGGGAGTGACCGTGACCATCATGGTGTTCATGTTCGCCCTCATGACCGTGATCGTGGCCATGTCCGTGTTCGTGCTCGTCCTCGTCTTCATCGCAACCGCAATGGTCGCGCTCGCACAACTCGTGGATGTGGTCGGCGCTCACGCCCGCCTCGGCCACCTCGTCGATGATGTCACCGCCGCTGTGGTCGTCATGCGCGCAGTTAACGTGCGCCGGATTGACAGTGGTCCCCAACACGGTACGACGAATCGCCGCATGCGCGCGGGCGTTGCGACGCAGACCGCGAATGGCGGCATCTACAATAAAGCCCGTGACCAGTGCGATAAGCGCTTTCGAAGCCAAAAGCATCGCCATAGTCTGCACGGGAACCTGCTCGGCAAGTAGCAGCGGCAGCATCTCGTCGGAGGTCGAAAGGAACACCGCCACCAACGTGCCCAAGGTCACGACACGGCCGGCGTACAGCGTTGCTGCCATGGCCGAAAATCCGCACTGCGGCACAATGCCCAGCAGCGAGCCAACCACGGGACCCGCAGCGCCGGCGCGCTTGATAGCGCCGTTGACGCGGTCGCCCGCAACGTGCTCAAGTGTCTCGAGAGCAAGATACGTCACCAACAAAAACGGCACCAGCGACAGCGTGTCCTTGCCGGCGTCGAGCAGAATATCAATCAGTAAATCCATGACGGATGGAACCTTTCGTGTCTTTCGGCAGCATTGTAAAAGTCCTAGCGGTCAACTAGGGTATTGTAGTTGTCCCGGGCGCGGTGCCAATAGTTGCCCATGGTAAACTATCATCTCGCCACAACTCAGTAACCCCGAGCCGCGCGACGCGGCCCGTCCAAGGAGCAGCCTATGAACGTTTCGCAAGCACTTGAATACGAGCGCCAGCCGTTTATTCCCATGTTTATCTATGGCGACCACGGTGCCATGGAGTCCGAACGCCAGAAGGGCGAAGAGGCCCTCAAGGTGCTCGAGACCGAGTATTTTACTGCCGAGGACGACCCCGGCTTCGACTTTGCCACCGTGCGCGACCTGGCCGACCGCAACCGCGACCTTTGCGACCAGATTGGGGAGGCACGCCTGCGCAATGTGACGCCCGCGACGCTCTCGCGCGGCCTGTCCGACGCCGACACCTGCGCCGCCATCGGCAAAATGCAAAAGCGCACCGCCGCGTCCGTTATGCGCGAGATCCGCGGTGACTGCGACGCGCTCGGCGTGGCCTACGCCCGCAAGCCCATCCAGGGCACCGTGCTCGGTGTCGACATCGAGACCACCGGCCGTGCACCCGAACGCGGTTATATCATCAACGTCGGCTGGGAGATCATGGAACTCACCAGCGACGCCATCCCGCACGACGCCGAGGCGCACTACTGTGGCCTGCCCGACATCTACCGCGGCGAGGATGTACCGCTGTCGAATATCCACCACATCACCTGGAACGACATCGACGGCAAAAAGCCGTTCCGCGAGAACAAGGAACTGCAGAAGCAGCTGCTCAAGCTCATGAAGAAGTACCCGTACATGGCACACAACGCCGCGTTTGAGGACAGCTGGTTCAAGATCCACCTGGACGGCTACGCCGAGGCACGCCGCGCGGGTAAGATCATCGTCATCGACTCGCGCCAGATCTGCCGCAGCCTGGACGCCGACGTGCGCTCGCTCCCCCGCGAGTCCGCCCCCGCCGCGCTCGAGAACTGGGCACGCCGTCGCGGCACCCTCGCGCCCGACGCCAACGAGCAGCATCTGGGTCTGGACGACACCGACCTCATGCTCCGCACGGTACAGGCCGAATTCAACCTCAAGAACCTATTCGCGAAATAGCAACGCCTGCGACAAACACTGCTTGCTCACGAGCGGCCTCGCAGCGGGAAACACCGCAGCGGGGCCGCCCTACGTTCCACAGATAGATCTGCCATCACAAATTCTGAACCCTCATTTTGAACGATTTCGGCCAATTCCCGACACGTAATTCGTTGTCGGATGGCGATGCATCGATATCAAATGTGCAGCAATTGAGTTTTTATATGCTATAGCTAAGCTGCGATAACATTGATTTTAGGCGTGCCAACCCATAATTGCGTCAAGCTTTTGGACAGCATTTGGTTAGGCCCCTAAAACGACTTTCCCACTCAGCGCCATCAACACGGCATTAGCTGACACGATATATACCATGAGTATCGTATTGTCACATACCACTGCAAAAGCGGTCTACCAGGCCGCGCATTCGGCGTCTGCGAAAGACACCGAGCCCTGTAACCCTGCCGCGATTTACGGATCATGTCCCACCGGAACGCTCCTTGACGCAGCCGCAGAATGGCTCACCAAACACGATGTTTCCCTTGACGCAAATGATTGCCTCGAAGTAATGGTGTTTGATCGCAGGAATGCGCGCTATGCAATGAACTGTCAATGCCACGTTTCGTCAAAACGATTCTCGAGCTCACGCTTTATAGAGCTCAAAGATGGCATCTTCATTGTTGGCGTTGAGCTTTGCGCACTTCAGGCCGCCACCTATCTCCCTTTTCGCGAACTGGTGGAGTACTACTTTGAATTGTGCGGCGTTTACTCCCTTGGAACCGGCTCTTCCACCTCTTATAACGAGCGTTTCGCGCTCACCTCGACCGAGAGGTTGAAACAGTTCTTTAATTCCATTACCAGATGCGACGGTCTGGCCCTTGCCCGAAAGGCGATCCAATGTGTGCGCGACGGATGCCGGTCTCCTATGGAAACGGCCTTTGTCATGATGCTAACGTTGCCTAAAAGCGAAGGAGGGCTTGGTATTAAGGGAATTGAGACCGATTACGAGGTGCAGGTCACCGCTGCCGCAAAGAATCTCACGAGACGCAAAAAGTTCTTTATGGATGCGTATCTAAAGAAATCTCGCACAGACATTGAATACAACGGGTTTTATCATGACGCGGAAGAAGACCGCGCCATCGATGAGGAGCGCAAGAATGCGCTTGCGTCCATGGGATACGGAATCATCACCGTCAGTCGTTATTCCTTTATGCATGCCAGCGCTTTCGTTAGGGTCATGGAAGCGATCCAACGGAAAGAGGGCATACGTCCCTCGCGTCTGCCAAAAGACTTTCAAATCATGCAAGAGAACCTGAGACAGTTTGTGCTCAGAAGGTTTATAGAAGAGAAAAAGCGAATTCAGAAGCAGCTTCGCCAGGATTCCGAAGATCGTCAACGAATCGACCTCGAAAAAGCAACACTCGAAGGTATCACGCTGGATGACCCGACAATAAATGAAGTTCCGGCAATCGATGACATGCAGACTGTCGAATCCGACAGCCCATCATTTGCCCAAATAAGCAGCCTCGCGCCCGAGGGCAGAATCTTCGGGGCCGGAAGCTAGACCGGCTAACAAGGTGGGTACCCTAGCGATGTGCAAAATTGCGAGTATTCAGCAGGGTCGGCCCTCCAGCACCCACAAGTTAATCCAAATGAGAAACAAAAACGCTATCGAACGAGAACGTTAGGCAACATTTGAGGAAGACCTTGTCTGTTTACCGCCCTTGGATAGGTCGCGCGCGCAGACGTGGTGTAAGGGCGTCCTGAGGTCCGTCGCTGCAAATCC
>USIE01000026.1 GCA_900554645.1 uncultured Collinsella sp.
CACGCAAAGGAAAGCACTTAATGTGCTTTCCGTCTTGCGCAGGACTGTAGAGCAGCAAACTTAACCGCCCCGCCCGGCGGGCGAGCGCAGGGATACGACATCTGTCCAACAATTCGTGTGAAACACAATGAAAAACCGTTTGATGTGAGTTAATATAAACAACGTCGTGAATCTGACTCCTGTCACATGCATGACAGGGGTTAAACACAAAAAGGAGTCAATTATGGTTTCTGAGAAGGCTACCCTCGTTAATCCTCAGGGTCTGCACATGCGTCCGGCTGGTCTGTTCGCCTCCACCATGGGCAAGTACGCCTGTGACGTGACGGTCGTCACCCCCGAGAAGGAGGTCAACGGCAAGTCCCCGATGGCCCTCATGGCTGCTGGTATTCCCTGCGGTACCGAGGTCGAGGTCAAGTGCGACGGCGCCGACGAGGCCGAGGCTCTGGCTGCTGCCATCGAGCTCATCAAGAGCGGTCTTGGCGAGTAGAACTCAAACGGGTCGCATGTTGAACAACTAAGTTCATATTTGGGGGCGCAGTGACCTGTTCTAAGGTAGCTGCGCTCTTTTGTCATGGATATGGCAAAACGCTTTATCACATGACACGGAGAGAGGAATGGGAATGTATCAGGGAGTCAACGCTTCCGAGGGCATCGGTATCGGCACCGTCATGGTCGCCGTCGATCCCGACTTGACGTTTGAGCCGCATGAGGTTGCTGATTCGGCAGCAGAGAAGGAGCGCTATCAGTCCGCTCTTTCGGTCTTCTGCGAGAAGA
The DNA here is from genome assembly GCA_900554645.1 of uncultured Collinsella sp. GTDB lineage: Bacteria > Actinomycetota > Coriobacteriia > Coriobacteriales > Coriobacteriaceae > Collinsella. The sequence continues at coordinate 775 of USIE01000026.1, forward strand.
CCCAGGCTCAGGCCGACCACATGAAGGAGACGGTGGGCGAGGCCGAGGCCGAGATCATGAGCGGACACATTGTCCTGGCTCAGGACCCGGGCATGACCGACGCCATCAACGCCGCCATTGACGGCGGTACCTGCGCCGAGCAGGCGCTCATGGACACCTCGACCATGTTCGAGAACGTGTTCCTGTCCATGGACGACGAGATGTTCCGTCTGCGCGCGGCCGACATCGCCGACATCCGCACCGGTATTCTGGCCGAGCTGCTGGGCAAGGAGGTCGTCGACCTCTCCGTCCTGCCCGAGAACACCGTCGTTGTCGTGCACGACCTCACGCCGTCCATGACCGCCACGATCGATAAGGCCCACGTTGCCGGTATCGTCACCGAGACCGGTGGCCGCACGTCGCACTCCGCGATCATTGCGCGTGCCCTCGAGATCCCGGCTGTCCTTTCGGTTTCCAACAGCTGCACCGCGCTGCGCAACGGTATGACCGTCGTCGTCGACGGTGGCAAGGGTATCGTCGAGGCCGATCCCGACGAGGAGACGCTCGCTGCCTACACCGCCAAGGCCGAGGCCTTCGCTGCCGAGAAGGCAGCCCTCGAGGCCTTCCGTGGCAAGCCGTCCGTGACTGCCGATGGCATCAAGAAGATCATCGCCTGCAACATCGGTAACCCCGATGACGTGCCCAACGCGCTCGATCACGACGCCGAGGCCATCGGTCTGTTCCGCTCCGAGTTCCTGTTCATGGACTCTGCCGAGCTTCCTTCCGAGGAGGAGCAGTTCAACGCCTACCGTAAGGTCGCCAGCGCGCTCAAGGGTGCTCCGGTCATCATCCGTACGCTCGATGTGGGTGGCGACAAGGAGATTCCGTATCTGCATATGGTCAAGGAAGACAACCCCTTCATGGGCTTCCGCGCCGTGCGTTACTGCCTGGCCAATCCCGACCAGTACAAGGTCCAGCTCCGCGCTCTGCTGCGCGCTAGCGCCTTCGGTGACGTCAAGATTATGATCCCGCTCGTCACCTGCGTCGAGGAGGTCTTGGCTGTCAAGGAGCTCGTCGAGCAGTGCAAGGCCGAGCTGACCGAAGAGGGTCGCAAGTTCAACGAGAACATCGAGGTCGGCATCATGGTCGAGACGCCTGCCGCTTCGCTGCTCGCAGACCGTCTTGCCGAGGTTGCCGACTTCTTCTCCATCGGCACCAACGACCTGATCGGCTACACCATGTGCGCCGACCGTGGCAACGACACCATCTCCAACCTGTACCAGGTTTACTATCCCGCCGTGCTCCGCTCGCTCAAGAACATCATCGAGAGCGGCGTGAAGGCCGGCATCATGGTCGGTATGTGCGGCGAGGCCGCTGCCGATCCGTTGCTCGAGCCGCTGCTGATCAGCTGGGGCCTGGAGGAGTTCTCGATGAGCGCTCCGTCGATCCTGCGCGCCCGCAAGACCATCAGCCAGTGGACCAAGGCCGAGTGCGACGAGCTCGCCGAGAAGGCGCTCGCCTGCAACACCGCCGCCGAGGTCAAGGCACTGCTCGAGTCCGCAGCTCGCTAATTTGGTATCAGAGGTAACCGCGTGGTTGGAATGGGCCGGCCACGCGGCCCTCACATATACAGGGGGTACTGTAAATGTTCTACACGCTAACCGCTAACCCGGCTGTCGACATGACGGTTTCGAGCTCTCCGCTCGAGCCCGACGAGAACGTCCGCACCGGCTCGGCCAGCTACACGGCTAACGGCAAGGGCCTCGACGTGTCCTTCGCCTTTAAGAAGATGGGCGTCGACACCGTCGCGCTCGGCTTCTTCGCCGGCTTCACGGGCAAGTTCATCGTCGAGGAGGTCATGAACCTGGGTTGCCTCTGCCGCCCGGTCTGGACCGACGGTATCACGCGCATTAACACCTACGTCAACGATGGCCAGCACGAGTACGGCATCCTGAACCCGGGTGCTCCGATCACGCCGCAGCACCAGGAGGAGCTCTACAACATCCTGGACACCGCGGGCGATCTCGAGTGCCTGATCGTTTCCGGCTCCGTTCCTCCCAAAGCTACGCCTGACTTCCTGGCTAAGGTCATGGAGCACGCTCAGGCTCGTGGCGCCGACGTCGTCCTGGACCTGTCCTCCGACAAGCTCAAGGAGCTCGCTCACAAGAAGCCTCTGCTCATCAAGCCGAACCATCACGAGATGAAGGCCATCTTCGGCGTGCCGGTCGACACCGACGACGAGGTCCGCGTTGCCATGAAGATGGCTCACGACGCTGGCGTTCAGAACGTGCTGCTCACCCGTGGTAGCCGCGGCGACGCTTACTTCTCCAACGGCGAGGACATCTGGTACGCCAAGCGTGAGTTCAACATCAAGCTGGTTTCTTCTGTCTGCGCCGGCGACTGCACCCTCGCTGCGTTCCTGCACAAGTGGTACAGGGATCGCGACAACGTCGAGGAGGCCATGAAGCTCGCTATGGCCACCGGCGCCAACGTTGCCGAGTCCGTCGGCATCGGCGACTTCGGTCACGTCGACGAGTACAGCAAGCGCGTTGCTGTCCGCAAGCTCGATCGTCAGTAATCGAAACGCGACATATTCGTGCGCATGTGGCGCCCCGGTTTCGGCTGGGGCGCCTTTTTGTTCCGCCGCGGGGGAGAGGTGTCCCGCCGTACTTCATCGCTTCCACACCGTTCGCCGAGTTGTCCTAGCCTTTTACCGATGCGTGGAATATACTTTCATTAACACGTTGCTTCGTGAAAGGAACATTCATGATTTACACGCTCACTGCAAATCCCGCCATTGACTACAACATCGCCTGCGACGGCCTTACTGCCAATACCGTCACGCGTACCCGCAATGCCGTCTACACGCCCAACGGCAAGGGCCTCAACGTCTCGTTTACGCTTGACCACTATGGTGTCGACACCACGATCCTGGGTTTCTTCGCCGGCTTCTCGGGTGAGTTTATCGTTAAGGGCGCCGAGGCCCTGGGCGTGCCCGTCAAGCCCGTGTGGACCGACGGTATTACGCGCGTCAATGTGTTCCTCAACGCCGGTCCCGACACCGAGTACAACATGGTCAATGCCGGTGCCGCCATCAATGAGGCCAACGAGCAGGAGATGTTTGAACTTATCGATTCGCTCGATGACATGACCTGCCTGGTCATCAGCGGCTCGCTGCCTCCCAACACTTCCGAGGGCTTCTTGGCCGAGGTCCTGCGCCGTGTCAAGGCCAAGGGGGCCGAGTTCGTCCTCGACATCTCGAGCCATCAGCTGGCAGACCTCATTGCTCTGGAGCCACTGCTGATCAAGCCCAATGACGACGAGCTGCTTGACATCTTTGGCATCAAGGTGAGCGGTGGCGACGACGAGTCCGTCAAGGGCGCTATGGCCGAGCTGCACGCCAAGGGCGCCAAGAACGTGCTGCTGACCCTTGGTGGCGCCGGTGCGTACTTCTCCAACGGCGAGCATATCTGGTTTGCCAACCGCACCTTCGACGTCAAGCTGCTGTCGACGGTGTGCGCCGGCGATTCCTCGCTCGCTGCCTTCCTGTCCGTGTGGCACGACGCCCCCGAGCGCGTCGAGGACGCCCTGCGCCTTTCGATGGCCACTGGCGCCAACGTGGTCGAGTGCCCCGGTCTGGGTGATTTTGCCAAGGTGGACGAATATAAGAAGCACATCGAGGTTCGCCAGGTCTGCTAGTTCCGGCACCTTGTCTGAATAGTTTGATTATTTCGCATCCGTCTTAGACTAGGACGGATGCGTTTTTGTTTATCGGACTTGCGTGTGCAGTGGAGGCTGTTTCTTGCTAGACTTCTTGCAGACGCAATCGATAGCCAATTTGATAGTCGCAGGAGGCCATAGGCATGTGCAATGTTTCGCTCAACGGTACGCAACCGTCCGATGCATCCCTGCGCGTCCTGCGCGCGCTTGAGGCGGCTGGTCTTGAGGCTTGGTACGTGGGCGGTTGGGTGCGCGACGCCCTGATGGGGTACCCCAGCCACGATGTTGATATGTGCTGTAGCGGCCTGTGGCAGGAGTCCAAAGCGGCGCTCGAGGCCGCCGGCATCGCGGTTGTGGAGTCGGGCATTAAATTTGGCGGAATCACGGCTATTTCCGATGGCGAGCGTATCGAGGTCACCACGTACCGTCTGGATGGCTTTTACACCGATGGTCGTCATCCCCAGAGTGTGGAGCGTGCCGCCTCGCTCGAGGACGATCTGGCGCGCCGCGACTTTACCGTCAATGCCATGGCCTGGCATCCCGAGCGCGGGCTTGTCGACCGCTACGACGGCCAGGGTGACTTGGAGCGCAAGCTGATTCGCGCTGTCGGCGATCCCAAGCGTCGCTTTAACGAGGACGCCCTGCGCATGCTGCGTGCGGTGCGCTTTGCCTGCCGTCTGGACTTTATGATTGAGCCCGAGACCAAGCGTGCGCTTGCCGAGTGCGCGCCGCTGCTCGATGCCGTGGCGCGTGAGCGTGTGGGTATTGAGCTCGAGGGCATTCTTTCGACCGGACATGGGGGAGACGCGATGCTTCGCTATCCCGAGCTCATCTGTGCCGCTGTGCCCGAGTTGGCAGCGGGTCGCGGGTTTGATCAGCGCAGTGTCTATCATGCGTTTAACGTCTACGTGCATATCGCCCGTGTGCTGACGGTGGCGGGGGAGCTCGCGCTGTGTGACGGCGTCGCGCCCTCGTCGAGCCTTATGTGGGCGGCGTTTTTGCACGATGTGTCCAAGCCCGAGTGCTTCACGGTCGACCATGCCGGTAGCGGACACTTCTACGGTCATCCCGAGCTCGGCGCCAAGAAGGCGCGCGTCATTATGGATCGCCTGGCGCTCTCGCACGACTTGGTGCGCGACGTGTGCCTGCTCATCAAATACCATGACAAGCCGCTGCGCCCCGAGCGCTCCTGTCTGCTCAATATGATGCGCGCGCTTTCGGGCGAGGGCGTCGACACGGCCCGCCTGATTGACGAGCTCATGGACCTCAAGCGTGCCGACACACTTGGCAAGGCCCCGTCGTGCTTCTATTACGTCGAGACGATTGAGGAGATGCGCGCGATGGCGCACGAGCTGCTGAAGGCAGGGGAGCCCTATACGCTCAAGATGCTCGCCATCAACGGCGGCGACCTGATCCGTGCCGGAGTCAAGCCCGGGCCGGAACTGGGGCAGCTACTCAACTCCGCCCTCGACGCCGTGATCGAAGACAACATCCCCAACGAGCGCGAAGCTCTTTTGGTCCATCTCAACTTGAATTAGCTACCCAGTTTACCTGTGTGTTCCATAACCTGCCGACAATTTTTCGGCAATTTGGAATTTCTTCTTGCGCTGATGTTTTTTGTCCCGTAATATATTTCCTCGCAGCACGGCAGTGCAGATGTCATGTGGCCCGTTCGTCTAGCGGTTTAGGACGCCGCCCTCTCAAGGCGGAGATCACCAG
>USIE01000027.1 GCA_900554645.1 uncultured Collinsella sp.
GAGACGGCGAGTTAGCCGGCAGGTCGGCATGTCAATCCTGGTCTAACAGAGCCTTATCTAATCCCGTCCCAGAGAAATCAATTTGCGGGCAGAAGGGCAAAAGTAGTCAAAAAACCCTTCCCATATTAGCTACCCCTTGCACCGATTATTCGCCCGGGTTGATGTTCGCGTAGAACTCCGCCCCATCATCGAGCCGCAGGATGCCCACGCGACCGAACTCGGAGCCGGTGGCGGCAGCGCAGTCGATGTCGATGCGATCGGGCACACCGGCGGCATCCTCGCCGCCCAGGCGCACGATCTGCCCGCGGCCCGACTCCTCGTCGAGCCCCGCAAGACCACCGACCTCGCAATAACGCCCGAGCGACACCGTTGGCGTGTGACCGCTCACAACGACCGGGCCCTTACCCTCGGTAGAAAGCAGCCCGGTCGGCACATCCCAATAGCCGTGACGAATCCACAGCAGGTCATCGGACGACTGTACCGCGAGCATCTGCTGCAGCAGCTCGCGATCGGCACCCACCGCTCCAACGCCATCGGCACAATCGACGCCATGCTCAAGCAAAAACGCGCGCGCCGCCTTCATCTCGATTCCAGCATGTACCAGCAGATACGGGCGCTCCTCGGTCTCGACCACCGCGTAGAGCGGCAGCGCGGCCATCCATCGCACGAGCTCCTCGTATGCCTCAAATTCCATGTCGTTGAGCTGCTCGCGCGTCGTCCAGCCACCGTTGATATCCCAGGTCTCGGCATCGAGCGGATCCTGACCAATGATGGCATCGAGCATGATCTGCTCGTGATTACCCTTGAGCACGTGGGCGTTGGGCAGCGAGCGCACGAGCTTAATAACGCCGACCGGATCGGGCCCGCGATCGATCATGTCGCCCAGCACGTACAGCGTGTCGTCGGACGTCAACGAGATCTTAGACAGGGCCTCGTCAAGCGCACGCACGTGCCCGTGAGCATCAGATGTCACATAGATCGCCATGGTACGCCTCTCCTTGCATTGCGGCCGAAGCCCGGCGCCGCAACTAAAACTTCAAGTTGAACTTAAACGTTACCCATTGTACTCCGTTGCAATAAAGCTGGAAAGGGTTTCCGAGCAGAGGCAAAGACGGCAGCCGTCTATGACGATATCGCGCACGCCCGCAATCCAACCCCATAAACCCACCATCTTTGGGTACAAATAACCGCAGACAACTGACCGTGCCACGCCAACCACCCAGGAGCGGACACCATCCATGAACCAGATCCTTCTCTTTATCGGCCTCGTCATTATTCTGTGCCTGACCATCAAACCCGTCGGCAAAAAACTCCCCTTCCCCACCCTGCTCATCTTTATCGCGCTGGGCATGCTGTTGGGCGTCAACGGCCCGACGCATATCGACTTTAGCGACTACGCTCTCACCGAAACCGTCTGCAGCACGGCGCTGCTGTTCATCATGTTCTACGGCGGCTTTAACACCAATATCGACCGCGCCAAGCCCGTCGCTGCGCCGGCGGTGCTGCTGAGCACGCTCGGCGTCGTCATCACTGCCGGCATCACCGGCGTGTTCGCCCACTTCGCGCTGGGGATCGACTGGATCGGCAGCCTGCTGCTGGGATCGGTCGTGGCATCCACCGACGCGGCGAGCGTCTTTAGCGTACTGCGTGAGCACAGCCTGTCGCTGAGAGGTGGCACCGACTCGCTGCTCGAGGTCGAATCGGGCTCCAACGACCCCGTCGCCTACATGCTCACCGCTGTGCTCGCTACACTCGCGGCCGGCGGCGACATCAACATTCCCGCACTGCTGGCCAAGCAGATTATCCTGGGCGTGGGCCTGGGCCTTGCCATCGGCTGGGCGGCGGGCCGCCTGATTGAACGCGCGCACGCAACGGCCAAGGACGCGCAGACCATCTTTTTGTTCGCCGTGGCCATCGTCGCCTACGCGCTGCCGAGCTACCTGGGCGGCAACGGCTTTTTGGCTGTATACCTGGCCGGCATTGTGCTGGGTGCCAGCGACATCACCGGCAAAGTCGAGATGGCGCACTTCTTTGACACCCTCACCGAGATGGCAGAGATGACCATCTTCTTTTTGCTGGGCCTGCTCGTTACACCCGCACGCCTGCCGCAAATGCTGCTACCGGGCCTGGCACTCATGGCGTTTATGCTCTTTGCGAGCCGCCCCATCGCCGTAGGCATGCTGCTGGCGCCGTTTAGGACGAACCCTCGCCAGGTTGCGCTCGTAAGCTGGGCGGGTCTGCGCGGAGCAGCTTCGGTCGTCTTTAGTCTCTTTGCCGTGGTGGCCGGCGTTCCCGGCGGACACGACCTATTTGACCTGGTGTTTGTGATTGCCGTGTCGAGCATTGTGGTGCAGGGCTCGCTGCTGCCGGCGGTGGCGAAGAAGCTCGATATGATCGATGCGACCGGCGACGTGCGCCGCACCTTTAACGACTACCGCGACGAGGACGGCATGTCGTTTGTAAAGCTCAAGGTGGGCGCTGGACATCCGTTTGCCGGACGCTCGCTCGCGGACATTGGCAGCGCGACGGACATGCTGGTGGTCTTGGTGCTGCGCGACGGTGCGCACCCGGTGCTGCCCAACGGCGATACCGTCATCGAGGAAGGTGACCTGCTGGTGATGGCCGCGCCAACGTTTGAAGAGCGTACCGAAGTTACGCTGCGCGAGGTCACCGTGACTCCCCACGGTCGCCTGGCCGGCCAGCGTCTGTGCGATGTGCCGCAAGGCAAACATCCGTTTATTGTGGTGATGCTCAAGCGCGAAGGCCAAACGATCATCCCCGACGGCAACACCCTAATATACGCCGGCGACGAAGCCGTCATTGCCACACTGGCGTCGTAGTGACCAGGAGGTAGCTAATTTGCGACGAAGAGATCAAGCGCCTAGAGAACCTCATGCCTTCGCTCGCAGATTTGGATTTGCCTGAGGAGTAAAGCACCCCTCCCCCATGTAACCATCCTGTAAATCATAGCGGCGTAGTCGAGTTTTACCGTGATGCGGTCGCGCCTAGCGCTCCACTGTGCTAAAGTATCCCGAACGTTCAAACGACTACGAGGGAGACTAGAAGATGGCACGTGTGCACAACTTCTCAGCTGGCCCGGCCGCGCTGCCTACAAGCGTGCTCGCCGAGATCGCCGACGAGATGATGGACTACCGCGGTTGCGGCATGTCCGTGCTCGAGATGAGCCATCGATCTAGCATGTACCAGCAGATTATCGACGACGCCGAGGCAACCCTGCGCCGTCTGCTGAGCATCCCGGACAACTACCGTGTCCTGTTTTTGCAGGGCGGCGCCACGCTGCAGTTTGCGGGCATCCCCATGAACCTCATGCGCCGCGGCCGCGCCGGCTACGTCGTGACCGGCAACTTTGCCAACAAGGCGTACAAGGAGGCCGCCAAGTACGGCGAGACCGTGCTGCTCGCGAGCTCCGAAGACACCAATTTCGACCACATTCCCAACATGGCCGACATCAACGCGTGCATTGCCGACGAGGCCGCGGGCGACGGGCTCGACTACGTCTACATCTGCCAGAACAACACCATCTTTGGCACCATGTACCACGAGCTGCCCGCTTGCGGCGACGTGCCGCTGGTCGCCGATGTCTCGAGCTGCTTTTTGTCGCAGCCGCTCGACGTCGAACGCTACGGGCTCATCTACGCCGGCGCGCAGAAAAACGCCGGCGCCGCGGGTGTGACCGTGGTCATCGTGCGCGACGACCTCATCGCAGATGGCCCCGCCTTTGCGCAGACGCCGCAGTACATGGACCTCAAGACCCAGGCCGCCAAGGGCTCCATGCTCAACACGCCCAACACCTTTGGTATCTACGTATGCGGCAAGGTGTTCCGTTGGGTTGAGAAAACCGGCGGACTTGCCGCCATGGCCGAGCGCAACTGGGCCAAGGCCAATCTGCTCTATGACCTGCTCGAGCACAGTGTGCTGTTCCATGGCACCACGCAGGCCGACAGCCGCTCCATCGCCAACGTCACCTTCCGCACCGGCGACGCCGAGCTCGACGCGGCCTTTGTCGCAGGCGCGGCCGAGCACCAGATTCAAAATGTCAAGGGCCATCGCCTCGTCGGCGGCATGCGCGCCAGCGTATACAACGCCGTCACCATGGAGGACGTGCAGGCACTAGCCTCGTACATGAAGAACTTCGAAGCGCAGCATAGTTTGAGTCCGCGATCTAACTAGCCCGCAACCCGCGGGCCGACCAGCCACCTCAGACCACCCTGTTTAGATCAAAACCTGCTAAGGAGTTTTTCCATGCGTAAGATTAAGACCATCGATGACATCACTAAAGACGGCAAAGTCGAGTTTGGCGAAGGCTACGAATTTGTGAGCACCGCCGAGGAGGCCGACGCCATCCTGATGCGCTCGACCGACCTGCACGGCTACGAGCTGCCCGAGGGCATCCGCGCCATCGCCCGCTGCGGCGCCGGCGTCAACAACATCCCCGTCGAGGAGTACGCCAAGAAGGGCGTCGTCATCTTTAACTCCCCCGGCGCCAACAGCAACGCCGTTAAGGAACTCGTCCTAGGCATGCTGGTGCTCTCGAGCCGCGGCGTGGTGCAATCGATGAACTGGGTGCGCGACAACGCCGACGACCCCGAGATTCAGGTCGATGCCGAGAAGGCCAAGAAGGCCTTTGTGGGCCGCGAGCTCAAGGGCAAGCGCATCGGCGTCATCGGCCTGGGCAACGTGGGCTCCAAGGTCGCCAACGCCTGCGTCGACCTGGGCATGGACGTTTACGGCTACGACCCGTTCATTTCCGTCGAGCACGCGTGGGTGCTGAGCCGCGAGGTGCAGCGTGTGGGCACGCTCGAGGATCTCTGCCGCGGCTGCGACTACCTCACCGTACACGTGCCCAGCAAGGCCGACACCATCGGCATGATCAGCACCGAGCAGATTAACCTGCTGGCACCCGACGCCGTGCTCATCAACTACGCGCGCGAGACCATCATCGACGAAGACGCCGTCGACGCCGCCCTGCGCGAGGGTAAGCTCAGCTGGTTTAGCTGCGACTTTGCCACGCCCAAGACCGTCAAGATGCCCAATACGTTTATCACCACGCACTCGGGCGCCGGCACCGGCGAAGCCGAGGCCAACTGCGCCGACATGGCCATCAGCGAGCTCAAGGATTACCTGGAGAACGGTAACATCGCGCACAGCGTCAACTACCCCGCCTGCAGCATGGGCAAGGCGCGCGCCGCGAGCCGCATTGCCTGCCTGCATGCCAACGTGCCCAACATGATCGGCCAGATCACGGCCATCCTGGCCAAGGACAACGCCAACGTGCAGCGCATGACCAACGAGTCCGCCGGCGAGAACGCCTACACCATGTTCGACACCGATGAGCACCTGAACAGCAGCACGATCGAGGCGCTTAAGCAGATTCCGTCGATGTATCGCGTGCGCGTGATCAAATAGCGCCGGCGCCAAGCCCGCCAGGCGGGCCATAAAGCCCATTCGGCCCCCGTTTTCACGAAACGGGGGCCGATTTTGTTGCTTCGGGGCGGCTTTAAAATGCTACTCAAAGCAGGTTTTTTCGGATAATGGACAGTGTGACCCAAGTCGCTAAGCACACCCGCATTGATAAACAGTTTCATCAGGGGTTTTAGTAGGTAAAAATCTGTCTCTATATGCCACATTCGGTCGCGCGCGCAGACGTGGTGTAAGGGCGTCCTGAGGTCCGTCGCTGCAAATCC
>USIE01000028.1 GCA_900554645.1 uncultured Collinsella sp.
ACGCCGGGCCGACTCGCTTCGGATCGGACGCTACACCAACTTTCTCGACACTACCGTTTTGTCTCCGGCGGGCAGAGAATTTGCGCGTCGTGCACGCGTGATCCTGGCACAAGTCGACGATCTTAAAAAGTACGCCCAATCGAGGGACGACGGCGTCTCGCCCGACGGCCACTTCCGTCTTTACGCCCCCTGCCTTCAAGGGCGGGGGCGTCTCTTTTCCGAAAACTGGTACGACTCGTTTGAAAGCTCGCACCCTCAGATTCACCTTGATGTGTGGCATCAGCCAACGGCTACATGCTTTGAATCACTTGTGCTTGGCATTTCGGATGCGGCCATCTCATTTGAGGAACCAAGGAACAGTGTCCTTTCTTCGAAATACTTGGGTGAAAAGGAGCTCAAGGTTCTTTCGTGCCCAGCGGGTCATCAATCTGTGGGCGCTATGACCGTTCGTGAGTTACTGGGCGGCAGGTTAGCTGTTCCCATTAATTTGTCGCCCTGTCTCAATGCAATCAATCAATGCCCCGAAGCTCAGCTGGTTAATTTCCGCTTCCGCGACGTCGAATACGGAAACAGAGCGCAGGCTGAGTTTCTTCAAGCCGGGGGATTGATATTGGGTTTTTCTGGCTCTTCTCTCGCATCAGATGGATCGGAAGTGAGCGAGTGCTCCATTGAAGCCTCGCATGACGTAGCCTTGCCCATCTACTTCTGCTATCGGCAAAACTCCTGGACCGATCGACACCAGACGGTTTTTCTGCACCTATTGCGTCATCTTGCTTCGTGAGATTAATTGGCTTCGAGACGTCAAGTGATTATTGACGCCTTGCAACACATAGCTGACAGCTTTGCCCTCATGCTTTTCCAAGATTCCGATTTAGATTGCTGACTCTTGGAGGGCGGAGCATGAAAAACCGTACGGTTTTTCTTTATATGACGTTCGTTTTTCTGTCGAACTTCAGCACCATTTTGTATTTTCTGACGGTTTACCTTGAATTCGTCGGATTCTCGATGGTGGCGATTTCTAGCATGATGATTGCATATCAAGTGAGCAAGTTCATCCTCGAAGTTCCCACTGGCTATATTGCTGATAGGTTTGGACGAAAGGTGAGCGGCCTCGTTGGCATTGTGGGAATGCTTGGGTACTACGCCGCCCTGCTTCTCGTCCGATCTCCTCTGCTTTTAATCGGTGCGTTTGCTCTCAAAGGTTTTGCCGTTGCATGTCTGAGCGGATCCATAGAAGCGATTTACATTGACAGCGTCTCTCAGGACCAGCTCGTAAGACTTAATGTCGTTGAGCGATTTGTTTTCTATGCCTCTTATGCCCTCTCCGCTTGTGTGGGTGGTTTCATTTCGTCCGCTGGCACGTATCTCATTGGGCTTTCGGTCGATATCATCACAATGGTGCTGACATTGGTTGTCGTTGTCTGTATTCCTGAGGCGAGAAGAGAGGGCGCTGCGGTGACACCTGGGCATGGAATGAGCCCGAGGATGATCGGTGCTGCTATTGCGGGTAATGGCATTCTTCGGTCAGCGTTCATCATGGACTGTTCTCAGGCATTTGCCTTCGTCGCTCTGGAAGACTTCTTCTCACTGTTACTTGCAGGCCGCGGAATGAATGCCGTCGCTTCGGGCGTGACCATTGCGGTCCAGCTCCTTGCCTCGGCCTCCATGGGGTTTATTGTGCCCAGTGTGATTGCTCGTGTCGACAAGGGCCGTTTTGCGCGTATTTGCGGCATCTTTCGCTTAGTATTGACAGCTTTGTTTTTGATTCCTCTTACTCCGGCTAATTTGCTGCCCGTGTTCTATGTGCTGCAGACGGTTGCGTACTCGTTGTTTGCCCCAATCAAATACTCAGTTTTCCAAAATGCTGCCGATTCATCGATGCGCTGTTCACTGATTTCGGTTCAAAGCCAGATGGTGGCGGTGGGTGCTGTTCTTTTCTATCTGCTCAACTCTGTGCTGAGTAGCGTTGCGGGCATTCGAGTCGTATTGCTTGTTGCGCTCGGGATTTCTTCCCTGGTGTATATCCCCGCGCTATTTCGTCTTACAAGTCAAAGGCCATGAGTATTTAGGTACCGATAACTTATATATCAACGCAATAAACCCGAGCGCGAGGGCGTTTGGGTTTATTATTGATGTGTATGTAACCTGGCGGCGCCACACCGCCTGTTAGTAGGGAGACACATGAACGTTCTGGTCGTCAACGCAGGATCTTCGACCCTTAAGTATCAGGTCATCGATACCAAGTCCCATAAGGTGTCCGCAAAGGGCTCCTGCGAGCGCGTCTGCTTTACCGGCGGTACCTTCACCCACGCTGCCAACGGCTCCAAGAAGGTGACCGAGAACATTGAGTTCCCCGACCACAAGGTCGCCATCGAGGTCGTCCTGAAGGACCTCGAGGCCAACGGCGTCAAGATTGAGGGCATCGGCCACCGCATCGTTCAGGGCGGCTGGTACTTTGGCGATTCCTCCCTCGTCGACGAGGACGTCCTCGCCAAGATCCGCGAGGTCGCTCCGCTCGCTCCGCTGCACAACAACCCCGAGGCCAACGTTATCGAGTACTGCCTGGAGCAGTATCCCGACCTGCCCAACGTCACGGTCTACGACACCGCGTTCCACTTCAACATGCCCGAGGTCGCCAAGACCTACGCCCTGCCTAAGGACGTCTGCGACAAGCTGCATATCCGTAAGTACGGCGCTCACGGCACCAGCTATCGCTACATCTCCAAGAAGGTCGCCGAGATGACCAACGGCGAGGCCCGAAAGGTCGTCGTGTGCCACATTGGCTCCGGCGCTTCCCTGTGCGCCATCGAGGACGGCAAGTGCATGGACACCACTATGGGCTTGACCCCGCTCGACGGCGTCATGATGGGTACTCGCTGCGGCTCCATCGACCCGGCTACTGTGTGCTACTTGCAGCGCGAGGGCGGCTATACCTTCGACGAGGTCGACGAGATGATGAACAAGAAGTCTGGCCTGCTCGCCGTGACCGGCGGCAAGACCAACGACTGCCGCAACGTTGAGGAGCTCGCCGCCGCTGGCGACCCCGAGGCTCAGCTCGCCTTCGACATGTTTGTCTACAAGATTGCCGCCAAGGCGGCCGAGATGGCTACTTCTATGTGCGGTATGGACACCCTGGTCTTTACCGCCGGCATCGGCGAGCATGCTCCGGCCGTCCGCGCCGGCGTTGCCGACCGCCTGGCCTTTATGGGCGTCAAGATGGATCATGCCCGCAACGCCCTGCGTGGTGACGGCGCTTGGTGCCTGTCTGCCAAGGATTCCAAGGTCAAAATCTTTGTCATCCCCACGGACGAGGAGTTCATGATCGCTTCCGACGTCGAGCGCATCGTCAACGCCAAGTAATTACAAGAGGGGAGGGGCTGGACGGCAACATGCCGTTCAGCCCCTCTTTTGAACTCGTTGGGCGATATGCCTGATAGCAATTTATCAAGTTGTGATAACTTCTTATTAACATACGGCCGCCTTGAGCGGTCTGCGCCGATCGTATCGCACTGCAAAGGAGTCTCATGAACGTACTTGTTGTCAACGCCGGTAGCTCAAGCCTTAAATATCAGCTTTTGGATACCGATACCCGCGAGGTTTTCGCCAAGGGCAACTGCGAGCGCATCGGTTCGGACATGGGCATCTTTGGCCACTCCGAGAACGGTGGCGCCAAGCAAACCGAGGAGGTTCCCTTCCCGGATCACCGTTCGGCTATCGCACGTGTGCTCGAGGAACTCGAGAAGACCGACTTTACGATCGATGGCATTGGACATCGCATCGTTCAGGGCGGTTGGTACTTCGATGATTCCGCTGTCGTCGACGACGAGGTTATGGCCAAGATTCTTGAGGTGGCTCCCTTGGCTCCGCTGCACAACTACGGCGAGGCCGCGGCGATTGAGTATTGCCGCGAGAAGTATCCGGAGCTGCCCAACGTGGCCGTCTTCGACACCTCGTTCCACATGACCATGCCCGAGGTTGCCTACACCTACGCCCTGCCCAAGGACGTGTGCGACAAGTATCACGTGCGCAAGTACGGCGCTCACGGAACGAGCCACCGCTACGAGTGGATGATGGCCAAGGAGATCCTGGGTTCGCGCTGCCACCGCCTGCTTTCGTGCCATCTAGGTAACGGTGCCTCGCTTGCCGCTATCGAGGACGGTGTTTGCCGCGATACCACGATGGGCCTCACGCCGCTCGACGGCTTGATGATGGGAACCCGCTGCGGCTCCATCGATCCGGCCACCGTGTGCTACCTGCAGCGCGAGGGCGGCTACAGCTACCAGGAAGTCGACGACATGATGAACAAGCAGTCTGGCCTGCTTGCCATCTCGGGCATCTCCAACGACGCCCGCGACATCCGTACGCGCGCCTCCGAGGGCGATGAACGTTGCCTGCTCGCCTTCGATATGTTCGCCTACAAGGCCATGCAGCAGGCCGGTTCTATGATCGCTTCTATGGCGGGCGTGGATACCATCACCTTTACCGCCGGCATCGGCGAGAACGACTGGTCGATCCGCAAGGCCTTCTGCGACTGCTTCGAGTGGCTGGGCGTGCGCATCGACAACAACAAGAACCGCGAGGCCGTGGGCAACGGACCGCAGGTCATCAGCGCCGCCGGTTCCGCCGTTACGGTCATGGTCATCCCCACCGACGAGGAATACATGATCGCCCGCGACGTCGAGCGCCTGACCAAGAACAACTAGCGCTCATTTGCAATTGAATGAAAGGCCTCCAGAGCAAACGGTTCCGGAGGCCTTTTTGTTGGCAGAAGGACGACGACCCAAGCTTTGCCGCTCAGATCCAAAGTGATCGATTCCAAACACATACGCCCTCAGCAACGTCGCCCATGCATTCAGATCCTCAGCCCCAGCTCGTAGCCAAGCCGCCGTCCACTCCAGATTCCCTGAATACCACGTAGCGGCAGGGACCCCACAGGGTAAAGCTCTGAAAACATTCCGCACTGATATCTTCTGTATTGAAGACGTCGATGGCGCATCCATATAC